>NZ_SMBR01000013.1:0-227289 GCF_004346455.1 Bradyrhizobium sp. R2.2-H | reverse complement strand
GTCAGCCTTCAGGCTATCGCCAGCTGACCAGCCCGGCTCTCGCCGGAGAACGCGGTAACCCGCCGCCAGCTACACCACGCCAGGGGACACGATCGAGGAATGCGGTTGAATTGGTCGGCGCACACGCATCATTGGACGCTTGAGACCGGTGCATCGGTATGGCTCATCTCCGCCGCGAAAGGCCAGACTGTCCCACCTCGTGGCGTGGACCTGCCGATTCTTCTAGGAGACGGAACGGTCCTCAAGACGTTGGTGAGTGACTCTTCAGCCTGTCGGATCGTCATAGAGCTGGACAGCGGCCACCTTCGGCGCTTGGCACCTGAGCCAGGCAAGTCTTCAAGTCCCGCCCGCTTCCCCGGTACGTGCTGGATCGTTCAGCGCCGGGTATAGAGCGGGCGATCATCGGGTGGGCTCTTGTGGTAGGTCCGCCATGGAGTCGTCACATGGGCTATCATAGGCACCATGTGGCCCGAGCTGATATCAGGACGCAGGGATTGGCACTTTCGGTACTCCAAGCTTGGTGCAGACTTCAGGCCATATTTCGAAGAATTGGATACGGTGCTGCCGATGCCAATTTTCCTTGACCGACATGATCTCTCGGGGCTGACCGCTGCCGATATCGCCGAGGCCCATCGCAAAGATTTGGAAGTGCAAGATCGATACGGCGTTCGTTTTCTAACGTACTGGTTTGATGAATCGCGCGGTACGGGCTTCTGTCTCATTGACGCACCGGATATCCGAACGGCGATGAGGGTTCATGACGAAGCTCACGGCGACGTAGCGAAAGATGTCATCGAAGTAGACCTCTCGGCGGTCCAGGCTTTTCTGGGAAGGGTGTCCGACCCGGCACCTAGCGGCGGGGCAGACGATGTCAAATTCGATTCGGCGCTGCGAGCTATCATGTTCACCGACATAGTTGGCTCTACCAGCATGACAGAGCGACTTGGCGATGCCCGTTCAGTGGAGATGGTTCGGGCTCATGACGCGCTGGTGCGCCGGGCCTTGAAGGACGAGGGAGGTCATGTGGTGAAGCATACTGGAGACGGTATCATGGCATCCTTTGCCGACGCATCTGCCTCCGTGCAATGCGCCCGCGCCATCCAGCGCGCATTTGAAGCCTTCAATCTGGCGAGCAAGGAGAAGCTTCAGGTGCGAATTGGCATCGATGTCGGCGAGCCGATTGCTGACAGCAATGACCTTTTCGGTGCGACCGTTCAACTGGCTGCTCGTTTGTGTCAGTTGGCCAAACCCGATGCCATTCTGGTGTCAAAGGCTGTGCAGGATTGCATCCAGGATCGCGTGCAAGTGTCAAGCTTGGGCGCCCACCATCTCAAAGGCTTTCAGCAGCCCATTGATGCATATGAAATCGAATGGCGTTAACATCGAAACTGCCAGCGACGTCTGCGTTTGGCCCGCGGCGCGCTGGAGGATTGTGCATCAGATATCATCAATAGGGATGAGGCAGATCGTTTTGCCGGTTTCGTCAACGACTGAGACGGAGCAGCCGCGGCCTGCCAATTCCGGCCGTGTCGCGCGCAACGAGCGAGCTAGTTCGATTGCCTCAATCTGAGCTGAGGTGTTGTCTGCCAGATCGTGAACGCCGTGATCCGAGACAATCCTGGTATCCGTGAGCTTGAAGTGGAAGTTGGGCATCCTGTGTGATTAGCAAATAGCTTGCCAGAACCCCCGCGCGCCTGGATTGCACAAAAAGAATGCGCTCGAATGCAGGAACGTCAAACTGCCGACGACGATCTCTTCTGGAGAGATCGCCATCCGCCGCTCGCCGCGGCGTCTGTAGCAGATAGCCAAGGTCGATCAGACCCGCTTCTTTGCGCTCGCGAGGGATAGCCAAAGATGGCGGTCTCGTTTGTATTCGTCTTGCAACTGAGCGAACGATGTCTTTGATGTTCGAAGGGTTGTCTCTTAGTGTAGGCGGATGAGGCGTCGAGAGTTCAGGTGCCCTCGGCGCGAGGGATGGCCACGCCTTGTGAAAAACAATCCGCGGCCATATGGGTCCGAGTGCCTCTACGAATGCAGATGCGACGCTCAGATATGGGACCATGCGTTGAACGACGGAGCAAGTTAGATTTAGGCGGCATTCCGGCCGAGCTGAACGAACTTGGTTGTCTCATGGGCAGACACAGCCCGGCTAAAAAGATAACCCTGCGCCTGCTCGCAGCCTTGCTCTAGCAGCACTTCAGCTTGATGAACTTGCTCAACGCCCTCTGCGGTCACAGCTAACCCCAATCCACGGCCCAGCCCTAATAGGGCACGAACGAAGTTTGGCGCATCCGCGACGTCGCTGATGAAGCTTCGGTCAATTTTGATCCGGTCGACTTGGAAGTTGCGCAGGTGGTAAAGGCTGGAATAGCCGGTCCCGAAATCGTCCAGCGCAACTCTCACGCCGGCGTCCCGAAGCGTTCCGAGTACCGCCTGCGCCCCCTCGAGATCCTGCACCAATGCAGATTCGGTGAGCTCAATCTCCAGGCGTTGCGGAGCAAGCCCCATTTCTCCCAGAACACGCAACGCTTTGAGCCCGAATGTGCGGTCTTTCAGCTGGTGTAAGGAGATGTTGAAGGAAAGATAGACGTCCGCCGGCCATGACGTCGCTGTTTTGGCGGCCTCGCGTAGAAGGTCGATAGACAATTTATCGATCAAACCACACGACTCCGCTACTGGAATGAAGCGGTCTGGCGTAATTTCGCCGCGATCAGGGTGGAACCACCGCGCAAGCGCCTCAAATCCGGTAACTCTGTTGGTTCGCAGATCCACGATTGGCTGATAGAATGGATGGATCTGTCCATTGAGCGCGGCGACGCGTAAGTCACGTTCGATCTGATCTCGCTCCAGCAGTCGCGCGTCCATCTCTTCATCATAGAAGCGCATTGCCGAGCGGTGCTCTGCTTTTGCCCTGTAGAGTGCGACGTCGGCACGTCGCACCACTTCTGCTGGTTCGTCTCTCCTGTCATGAAAGAGCGAGATGCCGATCCCAATACCGATCTTGTGCTCGATATTGCCAATTCGCAGGGGAGCTTCGATCTCGGCTATGATTCGACGCGCGATGCTCGTTGCTTGTTCGGCACTGCTAAGCTGCCGCGCAAGAATGGCGAACTCATCCCCGCCGAATCTGACGACCAGATCACCCTGTCGCACGGCCGCATTCAATCTGAGGGCCACTTGCTGAAGGACATCATCGCCAACATGATGTCCGTACACGTCGTTGATGCGCTTGAAGCCGTTCAGATCCAGCAAGAATACTGCATGAATCGCTTCCGCGCTCGGCGGAGCCGCAATGGCACTTTTCAGATCCTTGTCGAACTGGCGGCGATTGGGAAGGCCAGTGAGGAGGTCTAGATGCGCCAGCTCCCGAGCTCGGCGCTCCGCCTTCGCGCGTCGGATCATCTCGCGCCGCTGTGCGGCAAACAGACGCCAACATAGACCGAAGCAAACCACGAGACCAACAGCGAGAGCCTCATCAAACTGGACTAATGCCGTGGTCATCTGTGCTTCGCCGGTAAACACCTCGAAGTTCACGACTATGCCGAGGCCAATGAAAGCCAAAGCGAGGAGAAAGATCCCATCCTGCAGAAGGTATCTGTACACTCGAACCATTGCGATTACGCCCTTCATCCCAGGCTTCAAAAACTTTTCCTACCCGCAATTGAGCTGGCGATGCAGCCGAAGCGTAAGGAGAACCGTCAAACAGGGTCGAGTAAAGCCGGGCAAATACGGCCCGCGACTGGGATGGTTAGCAATGAGTTGAACGATCACTCCCGTATGTTTGCGATCGTCCAGGCCACAACGCGCGCGATTCTGAACGGCGGGCCGGCTGAGGTGGACAGGCCCCACGAGCTCGATAGGATGGCCAGCCGGCCGGGCCGTCCCAGTGGTGCCGGTCAGTGGCCGCCGCCATGCACACTCCCGTATCCCGTGGCGGCGGCCTCGCCACGGAGCGCCATGCGATACAATGCGAGACACCATCGTGTCTCGGAACTGAAAGACCGGCGTGAGGCACTGGCCGACAGGCCAGTGCCCGGATGTGAAGAGTAAGTTTGGACGGTTGAGGCTGACGGAGTGCGGGAGCTCTACCAGAGCCCTTCCGAAACGGTCTCGCCAAGCTTGGTATCCGTCTCGCGACCGATAGGCGCATCTAACGACCAAGGCGAGTCTATCCCGCCGTAAGCCTGCGTGGGGTTCTGCCTGTAAAACTCTGAGACAAATTCCTTCATCCGCTCTTTGGTGCGCCTAATGCCGAACGGCTTTTTCCGGAAGGTTCGGCGCTTGTGCGCCTCGATCACCAACCCGACGATCTCGTCCTTATGATCTCGCGGCAGATGCTGCGGGATCAGTGCCAAGATCCATTCGTATTGTTGACGACCGTTCTTCGCAACTTTGCGCCTGAGCATCCGCTTACGGGCGCCTGACGCCCACTCGCGGCAAATGGCATCGAACTCTGGGTCGCGACGCCGAGTGCGATAGAATGCGTTCATATCGACTAGCTTTCTCATGGCCCAGTACGTTAGGCCGCGTCTCATGGCCTCGATAACCTTTGCCCTCTGCGCGGGACTTAGCGATGGCCCCCTAGTGGTAAGCTGCTCGATCTTGCAGGCTTTGCATTCGCGACCCAGCTTCCTGAGCAGCGTATTTTCAGGCGTGAACTCGTGCCCGCGCTTGCAGTGCGTCATTGCGCGCTTGCGGAAAACTCCTAACTTCTCGAGCTTACTCACCTTGCCCGCCTCGGCGTTGCGCTCCACCAGCGCTTTGGCTTTCGCCGCCCATTCCGGAAACAGCTTGCAGTGAGAATGCCAACCGTCATAGGAGGCCCCGGGCATCAACGCGTCCTTCAACGGCAGGCCACTCTCAAGGCGAGCCATGACGGTGTCAGCGTTTGCCATTCCCTTGGGCTCGCTCGGGGAGCGGCCCCTGCGCGACGCGTAGACATTGGAGAGAAACTGCTCACCGCTCTTTGACGGTGCAGCACTCGCACACTGAGCGCTTGTTTGCTGTTCGATGTTCATAGCCAAGCCTTTCTCATTGGGTGATGCCGGCAGAAGCGCCGGCGGCTGATTGACCGCCTGAGTCGGGGCTTACCGACGGCACGCCGCGCCATCAGAAAAGCGCAGTCCCGTAGGCTCGTGATGAGTCTTAAAGCCGGTGAGCCGCAACGGGGACGCCTCGCGGCGCCCCCGTGTCAGCCGAGCCGCCGGCCGGCTTAGACACGCTTGGCTTTCTTCACAGGATGGGCATCCAGAAATGCCATATCTTCGCTGATAGCCTGCCGAGCGCGTTCCTCGCTCAGCCCGGAATATTTGAACCGGTTCTGGCCGAGCTGTCTCCGCTTCCACTCGACATCGGACAATCTTGAAGCCGGGCGCAGCATTTGCTCTGCGATGGCGGCGCGAAATCTCGTCGCGAGCAGCCTTGTCGTAGTTCGGATGATGGCGGGCCTCCGGCCCTTTCCAGTAATGCATGCAGCCTATAGCGTGCTCCATGTCGAGTGCTGCCCGATAGTAGCCCACCCGCAGCATTCCGATGTGCCATGACCTTCTACGCTCTTGGCGCAGAAAGAGGTTTCGCGCGCTCTCCGTAGTGTATTCTCGGATCTGAGCGCTCCGAGGGACATAGACGGTATCGTTGCACGAGATGGTCGGCAGCGCCGGGCGCGTCGGGCGGAATGCAATGACGTTGCTGATTGCACTCTGCTCATTTTGGGAGTTGGCTTCCATTGCCATCGTGAAAATCCTATCCGGGTTGAAAATCGGTGGTGAAGCCGACGCGGGCGCCGCAATCGTCCGCGTCGGTACTGGCTTTGCTGGCGTCATCCTGCTGTCATGTGGTGGGGTGAAGTGCGCGGGCCGAGCGGATGGTTCCGCCCTCGCTCAGCCGTCGCGAGTCATGGCAGGCCGATTACTTCACCTCATCTCTGGCTTGCCAGCCGAACAGTTCCGGCCAAAGGGGATCGAAGTGATCGCAGAGCGACTGGAACGCTTCCTGCGCTGCGCTGGCGATCAGTTGGACATGCAAGCGCGGCCAAACCGCAGTTGCTTGAACCTGGGGCGTCCAATGGCTCGACATGAAGCCCTTACGGACGCTCTCGATTGTCTCGTGATAAAATTCCTCGCACTGGCCAACGGTGCCAAAGCGCAACGCCAGCATGCCGATCGTGCGTTGCTGCTCCGGTGAGAGCCGGTCCCATGCTGCGCCCGCGTCGAAGGTTGCCAGTTCATCAAAGGTCGGCAAGCGGTCAGAGAGCGGAATTGCGGACGTGTCCTGTGTGGCTGGTACGGTAGTCATATTCGAGGTCTCCCGTTGAACATTGATCGTCGTGCCCGCGCCCCACAGGGCGAGTCGGCGACGACCACTCTTTTCCAGCAGGACTTCAACTTTGCCCCTAGGCGTGCGGCTACCTCTCTCCACAGCAATCACGGTTTCACCGGAGCTGATGACGTCGCCTTTGAGGAGCAGGCGAGCTGGAACGCGAACGCGGAAGGTATTGGTGACAGGGGAAAGCATCGGTCTACTTCTCCACGATTTTGGAGCCGGCCTTGCGGACGAGCTCGATGCGGGCTTTGGCCTTGTCGACCCAAGCACCCTTTGAGCGCTTGACCTGCACGCCATTCCAGACGTGAGCGAGGTCCGGGTTTCCGGTCTCCGTGACGCGGTAGAATTGGTTGGCGGTGGTCTCGATGATCATGGGGGCCTCCTCAGGCCCAGCGCTGAGCGGGCAGCTCGAAGGCCGGCGCCATGTCAGTCCGCGCAACGCGGGCCTCAGCGAAGCCGCTGCGCATCTGCAGGCCGAGGTAATAGCTGTAGGGGCGGTTCACGTGATGGGCGCGACCGCGGCAGGACAGTTCATCGGCATAGTCGGCCTTCGCGCGGGCGTGGGCCTCGATCATGATCTTGGAGCGGAGCGCGTTGGCCGACGATCGCGGCTTGGCAACCAAAAAGGGCTCACGAACCATGACGATGGTTGAAGGCATAGCTTCGCCGTTCACCGTGGAGGTGCTGTTGCTCATCTGGGTTGCTCGTTGACCTGTTATCTGATACTAAAAGTATCTCACAAGGACGAAGCCTATTTCAATACTAAAAGTATCAATTCGGCAGATTAAAGCGGCCAGGGCTTTGCTCGGCTGGTCGCAGGATGATCTAGCCAATCAGTCAGGCGTATCGGTTCCGACCGTCAAGAGATTGGAAGCTGCGGATGGTGACGTTGGCGGCAGGGCCGAGACCGGTGACGCGCTTGTGGCTGCCCTCGAAAAGGCCGGCGTCGAGTTCATCCCGGAGAACGGTGGCGGTGCTGGGGTCAGGCTCAAAAGGCGATCCGGCAAACGCCGCACAACAGGCGCCGAATCCTAAGTTGAAATGTTGAGCCGCGTCTTGCCCTCGCTCGAAAGTTGCGCTTGGATATCCCGATTTCGGGGGGAGATGCGTACTTTAATCCTTGCGGCGTTTTGCGCTGTGTTGGTTGGCTGTGCCGCCGCACCAAAGATGCTTTGGCTTCGCGCAGATGGTCAGCGCGCAATCGACAATCCATCTCTTCAGACCCAATTCGAGCTGGATAGCACCGCCTGTTTGGGAGAGCGCAATAAGGCTAGCCTATCGGGTGTAACCGTTGCTGGAGGCGGGATGGCCGGCATAGCGGCGGCGACGGAACGATCGGCTGCCGCAGATACGGTGCAGCGCGGGTGCATGGCGGAGAAGGGCTATTTGTTGGTCCAGGAAGATCAAGCGCCGGCTAAGCAGGCTGAACTTGCGGCAATAGCCGGACAGAGGAAGCAGCAAGAAGCGGCGACAGGCCTAACAGCGACAAAACCACGAAAGCCATCATCGACGGGACCCTCCAGCTAGCGGAGTGGTAAAATGTCCAAAGTGGATTTTGATCCTGCTGGTATCACTGTTTTGGCCATTCGCTGCATTCAGCGAAGAGGACACGAACAGCGCCAATTTTTGGCAGCCCAAGTGCAGGGCAGCGGTCCTTCAGCGTTCCACTGACTTCTTCGGCGGAGCCTGTATGGGGATGGCATTAATGCTGAAGCAGTTCGGAAAGTATTATCAGGAGCCGCTGAGGGTTTGCGTACCGGACAGCGCTACGATCATCCTGGTGATTACGCGATGGATCGACAACAACCCATCGCAAATGCATCAGAGCTACGCGACTCTTGCTTTGGTTGCGAGCAAGGCGGCGTGGCCGTGCGCGCACCGATAGGCAGAGGCACCCCATTCGCACCGTCGGCTTTTTGTACCGACCCGAACAATATTCGGCGACGCTCACATTCCCGTTATCGATTTTTGGCAGTGCAAAAGGAGCACCGCCAAACCGATATAGGGCACAAGTAGGGGCACGAATTTTCCATTTTTGGAATCATTATTGAAATCAGTTGCTTAGGTGCTGAACTTGGCGGAGAGAGTGGGAGTCAAACCCACGATTCACGGCAAGGTGCCCAATTCCAATACAGCCGGCGGCTGTCCTGCGGGTAGTCGGTATACGGAAAGGCCGGACAAGCCGAGACCGATGGAAATAGTGCCGTTATGTCACTCGACACAAGCTAGTTGAGGACCATCTGCGCAGCCAGCAACAAGCTATCAGTACCGTCGTGTTTTCCGCACTCGGTAAGTTGTGCACAGAACAGGGAGCTCTGATCGATTGGCTCGGTCATCGGGCGAGCCGAAGAGCTGTGAGCAAATTCCGATCGAAGCAAAACAATCTCGGCGAGGAGCAAGAAAGCTTTCGGCGGGCAGCGTGACCTCAATCCAGTCGGCTCGGGTTCCAAGGGCTTCTGTCCAGGCACACGTCGGGGGTTCGAGTCACTGGAGCGCTACCGCCTTTCCTCGCCAAAGCGGAGGTTGGCGAGAAGCTTCAGAAGATTGGCGGCGCGCTGGGCTTGATCGTGGGTGGCGCCGTTCTGGTGATCCCGGCGATCGTGATGGCGCTTTTTGCTCTGTCCGCCGCATTGATCTCGGCGGGATGGTCGCAGCCCGTCTCTTATCTGACTTCGGCAATCATCGCGGGGCGATCGCCGCCGTGCTGGTCGCAATCGGCATCAAGCGGCTTGATGCGCGTCAGCTGGCCCCCCAGGAAACGATCGGCCAACTCGAAAAGGACAAGGAAACCGTGAAGGGAATGTAAGCGTCGTTCTCAGGCCACGGCTTTGAGGGATTGCGCGCGATAGGCCCAGGGCAGCAGCTGATCGATCTCGCTATTCGGATGACCATTGACGATCCTGGTAAGAGCGTCGGTAAGGCAGGTAAGCGGATCGACGTCGTTCAACTTACAGGTTTCGACCAGAGAGGCGATGATGGCCCAGTGCTGGGCGCCGCCGTCGGAGCCTGCGAACAGTGCATTCTTCCGGTTCAGCGTAATCGGGCGGATGGATCGCTCGACGGCGTTGTTGTCGAGCTCGATGCGGCCATCATCGATGAAGCGCGTCAGCCCCTCCCAGCGTGAGAGCGCATAACGGACGGCGTCGGCCAGCTTGCCCTTTTGACTGATCAGCGCCAGCTTGGCGCGGAGCCACCGCTCGAAGGCTTCCGCCAGCGGCCGGCTTTTCTGTTGTCGAGCAAGACGACGCTCCTCCGCGCTGCGGCCGCGGATGTCTTTCTCGATGGCATAGAACTCGGCAATATGCTTGAGCGCCTCGCTCGCAATGGGCGCGGGACCGGGGGTGGCCAGTTCGTAGAAGTTACGCCGCATGTGCGACCAGCAGAATGCAAGCTGAACGTTGCCACGCTCGGCGAGCCTGCTATAGCCAGCATAGCCATCAACCTGGAGGATCCCCTTGAAGCCTGCCAGATGGGCGATTGGTCGGTCGGCTTTGCGATCGGGGGCATAGACGTAGGCGACGCCCGGCGGATCGACGCCGCCCCATGGCCGATCGTCCGCCGCATAGGCCCAGAGCTGACCGGTCTTGGTGCGCCCACGGCCGGGATCGAGCACTGGCATCGTCGTCTCGTCGGCGAACAGCTTTGGCCGTTGCCTGAGCTTGCCGAGGAGGCGCTCATGCAGGGGACGCAGATGGAAGGCTGCCTGTCCTACCCAGTCCGCCAACGTCGAACGATCGAGCTCAATGCCCTGGCGGGCGTAAATCTGCGCCTGCCGGTAGAGCGGCAGGTGATCGGCATATTTGGAGACCAGGACCTGGGCGACCGTGGCTTCGGTAGGCAACCCGCCCTCGATCAGCCTGGCCGGGGCCGCCGCCTGCATGACGCCGTCCTCGCAAGCCCGGCAGGCGTATTTGGGACGCCGGGTGACGAGAATCCGGAACTGCGCCGGGACCAGGTCCAGCCGCTCGCTTCTATCCTCGCCAATCCGATGCAACTCGCCCTGGCAACAGGGGCAGAACTTATTGTCGATATCGACGACGACCTCGATCCGCGGCAGGTGCGCCGGCAGGGCACCACGGTTGCCGCGGCGCTTGCGACCCCGCGCCTCAGGGCCTTCGGGTGCACTGACGTCATGTGCTGTCTCGCTGTACGCGGCGACCTGCTCGACGTCTTCCAGGCCCAGCAACATCTGATCTTCGGGCAACGTCTCTGCCCGCCGGCCAAACCGATGCCGTTGCAATTCCTTGATGATCTGACGCAGCCGCTCGCTCTCGCATCGCTCGGCGAGCAGCATCGCTTTTAGCGTCTCGGGATCGTCAGGCAGGGCTTCGTTCACACCCAATTCAGAGCATATTCGCCGTCATCTGGCGACGCGCTCGACGCCCCTGATTCACTTCGCCGCGGCGCTACCAACGACTATCCGGCTTGCGTTGGCGCCGGCGTCTCCCGTACCTCGTGGACACGCCGCCAGTCGAGCCCTTCCAACAGTGCCGACAATTGCGCCGCCGACAGACGCATTACGCCGTCCTCGATTTTTGGCCAGCGGAAGATCCCATCCTCGAGCCGTTTGGCGAACAGGCACAGACCCGTTCCGTCCCAGAACACCAGTTTGATCCGGTCAGCCCGCTTGGCCCGGAACACATAGACAGCACCCGAGAATGGGTCAGCCCCCATGCTCTCGCGCACCAAGGTCGCAAGCCCCTCCATTCCCTTGCGGAAGTCTACCGGCTTGGTCGCCACCATCACCCGGACCGCACCCGACGGACCGATCACCGACTCGCCTTCAGCGCCTGGACGATCTACGCGATCATCGTTGGGTCCGCACCACGACCGGCCCGGATCGTGATGCCGTCGACTTCGATTTCGATGATCCCGCTATCTGCCTTGCGCACCACTTTGCGCTCCGGGCGAGCAGCGGGCGCCGGCACCACGGCGTCCACCAACGCCGGCACAAACTGAACTTCGTCCTCTTCGGAATGACCGCCTGCCGCTTCTCGCAATTGGCGGCGCCAACCAAACAATTGCTGAGGCGACAATCCATGCCGTCGGGCCACCGAACACACCGAGTCGCCACTCGTCACGATCTCCGCGACGATCCGTGCCTTGTCCTCGTCGCTCCACTTCCGCCGACGACCGGCTCCAGTGAAGACTTCAAGCCGCCGTACCGGCTCCGTGATAGCAGTATGCACTGTGTCCATTCTAAGCTTAACGGTCGAAACCGATCCGCAGACTCGCAGATCACACCGTCATCCGGTAGGTGGCCGCTGAACAGCGCCTACAAGGGAATGGTGCGATGAGCAGCACAAAAATCAGCTTTATGGACAGTTTGGTGACCGCCGCCCGGGAAAACCCGCTTGCCGCCGCGCTCATCAGAGGTGGCGCGCTCTGGTTGCTGACCGGCGATCAGACGCTGAAGAGTGCGGCGCGTTCGGCTGCCGACGCTATCGCACCCGTCGCCGAGGCCGGGTCGCGTGGTGTGAGGTCGGCGGCGTCTGCGATCAAGCAGACCGTAGCGCGTCCGACCGCGCCTGAAATGGACGACGACTCGCACGGCGTCGGAGAAGCGTTTCGCGGCGCAAAAGCTGCCGCTTCCGACGCGGTCTCGGGAACTGCCGAGAGCATCCGCGATCGCTTCGACGAGGGCGTCGCCTTCGCGCAGGAGCAATTCGGCAAGCTCGGCAATTCTTTCCCGGATCAAGAAGCGATCGACAGCGCGAAATCGTCACTCACCGATATGCTTGAACGGTAACCCCTCGTCCTCGGTGTCGTAGGGGTCGCGATCGGTGCAGCCGTTGCAGGCGCGTTCCGCGCGTCCCAGCTCGAAAACAGATATATCGGCGACGTCAGCGACGATGTGAAGGCCGACCTGAATCGGCGCGCCGGGGCGGTCTCGCAGGCCCTGCGCGAAGCCTCGGATACGGTCGTCGCAGAAATCAGCGACACCGGCGCAGAAGTTGTTGATAGGTCAAGCAAGCCGGCATGGACGCTGCAACGGCTGCCCGTGTGGACGTGAAGTTTCCTTGAGACGAAGGCGAGGGGCACGCTCGCCGTCAATGGCGCGCCCCTTCGCTCGCTGGGATGTTGGCACCGGCTCGCACGCACGTAGCTACGGACGGGCCTGCTGCTCTTCAGATCGCGCGCCGCTGTCGTCCGGCGAACAGACCATACACAAAGAGGACGATGATGGCGCCGACGACCGCGCCGACCAGCCCGGCCCCCTCTCCGGGACGGTACCAGCCTAGGACTTGGCCAAGGTAAGTGGCAACGAAGGCACCGACGATGCCCAGGATCGTCGTGAGGATGAACCCGGAGGGTTCATTGTCACCCGGCATGATGAATTTCGCGATGACGCCGGCGATGAAGCCGATAACGATCGTCCAAATAATGCTCATTCTCCACTCCTTCTGATCAATCAATGGCGACAATGACAAGGCCGTCAGCTCGGTAAACGCCCCTCCGGCGTGTACTTGTCGACCGCCTGCGGCAGCTCGCGCGACAACCTCGCGAGAATTTCCTGTTGCGAAAGCCCGGTCTCCTTCTCGAGCTTGTCGAGCACGTCGGGCCCGATCGCTTCCCGCAATTGCGGGGGCGAGATATCTTTGTTCGGCCCCGAGCTGACCCACGACCGGGCCGCATTGCCGTGGCCGTTTTCGTTGAATTTCTCCAGAAGCTCGCCAATTCCTCCCTGCAACAGTCCTCCAACACCTGCCCCGCTCAGCATGCCCGTCAGATTTCCGAGCAGGCCCCCGAGCGGTTGCTGGGCGCTGGCCGGTTCGAGGGATCCGGCCCCCGGGCCTCTGAGCAACTCCGCCAGCTTGTCCCGATTCTGATACCCCGCGATTGCGAGCAGTCCGAGAAGTGCGGTCATCGACGGCATTCCGCGGCTCATCGTGTTACTCCTTGGTAGCGCTAAACAGGTCTCGGTAGCGCTAAACAGGTCGAACTCGGCCAGTCGGGTTCTGTTCCTGAAGCTTGCCTTTCAGCTTGCCGAATCCGGCCCGGGACATTTGGAAACGGGCGCAATGAGCAGCCCATCAAGCTGGAGTGGACCGGCCTAATCCCAAAATGGAACGGCCGGGCGGGCGATCATCAGCCAGAAGGTCATCAGCACGGCTGCAAACGCCGGAAAGCCGAAGGTGAACCACCACCAGAAGAGATGGTGATACCGGGCGGGCAGCTCGCTGTTGCTGGCGACCGCTGCGACGGCGAGATCGCGCATCTGCATCTGCATCCAGACCACCGGCAGCCAGAAAGCGCCGGTCACGAGATACAGTGCAATCGACGCCGCCACCCAGCCCTCGCCGAGGGAGTACCCGCTCGACCAGGCGAGCCATGTCCCCGTGATCGGCTGCAGGATCACGGCACTCGCCGTGAACAGGAAGTCGGCCAGCACGACTGTCCGCGCGACGCCCGCGATCTCGCGCGGGTCGCCGCGCAGATGTGCCACCAGCATGAAGAAGGCGATCCCGGCCCCGGTGCCGAGCAGCACGGCGGCACCGATGATGTGCGCCATCTTCACGAGGAAGTAGAGCATCAGCGATCCTCGCGGATCGCCATGGCGACCAGGTTGAGCATGATCACCGGCCAGATCTTCAGCATCGGGCCGAGCGGATCGGCCCACAGCCGCGGCACCAGGACGGTGCCGATCACGGCATAGGTGAGCGAGATGATCAGTGCTGCCCAGAGCCCGTAGCGGCTCAGAGGCCGCGAGAGGATGGCAAGGCCGATGACGAGGTCGGCGAGCGCGCCTGCGGTGACGACGACCGCCGCGACGTTGCCCTGCAGCCCGCCTTCCAGCAGCAACGACATGCCAATGTTCCAGCCCGCGCTGAGCGAGATGATGCCTGTGGCGATCCAGAACGCGCCGAAGATGCCGAAGATCAATGGCTTGAGCGCATACAGCCGTGCAAACCAGCGCTCCTGTACCGACGCAGGCTCGCGCGCGAGCGCGGCTTCGAGATCGCGCGGTGGAGTGCCGGTCAACCGACGCCAGGGCTCGGGATCGCCGGTCGCTCCGCGGCGCATTTCCGCTTGTGCCGTCGTGTTGACGGGCGTTAGCCATCTCAGCATCTGCGCAACGTCTCCCGCCCGGTAAGCGGCTGAAGCCACCCAGGAGGGCAGTTGCAGGCGGTACGCCGGCCTCCAGCGCAGCCAGGCCCGAAACAGCGCGACCGCGTCGCTGAAGGCGATCTGCCGCGGGCCGGCCAGATCGATGGCGACGCGCGAAGGCGCGCCGGGCTGCAGGAAGAAGAGGACGGTCTCGACGACGTCGTCGAGATGCACCGGTTGAATCGCCGCCGTGTCGGGCATGACCGGAAGAACCGGCAGGGCCGCCAGCCCGCGCAACAGCGCGCTGCCGCCATAGGCGGCGCGACCAACCACGACGGAGGGTCGCAGGACGACCCAATCGAGGTCGCGCGCCATCAAGGCGGCTTCGCCCTCCCGCTTGGTGCGAGAAAAATCACTGGGGGCATCGACATTGCTGCCGATGGCCGAGAACAGGACGACGCGGCGGACGCCTGCGCTTTCGCAGGCGCTGTAGAGCGCCGCGCTTCCGGCGACATGAACGCCCCGCATGTCCTGTCCCTGCAAGGCGCCCGCCGCATTGATTACGGCATCGATTCCGGCAAGAAGGCCCGTCCATTTCGACACGTCCGTAGCCCGGGCGACGTCGAGCGTGATGTGGCGCTGATCGCTCGCCGCCGCCGGATGACGCGACACCAGGATGCAATGATGTCCTGCCGCGGACAGCTTGGCGTGGATGGCCGACCCGATGAGCCCTGTACCCCCAACCAGAAGGATGCGCATTCAATCGTCCTCCATGGCAGCCTTGGCGACCAGAACTCTGCGAACGACAAAGCAACGCAGACACAATCGTTCCTCGGAGTGGAACAGGAGGCTCGTTCCTTAACACAAGTGGTAGCGGCCAACCGTGGATGTAGAAACGCAATGCGAAAGTCTCAAATGATAACGCCCGCTCTACGGTCGTGTGATTGAGGTGAGACATCAGATGGGACAGTGGACATATTGAGATGCTCGGAGGGAATGTTCTTTCGCCTGAAGAATTGTCGTTACTTGGAGCGATCTACGATCTGGTCGTCGACTCTCTTCCGAGCCGAATGCGCACGCCTCGCAACAGGCGTCAGGTTGCGCTCAATCTGCTTTGTCTCAGTCTGCGCGGTGAGCGCGATCCGCTGGAGCTGGAGCTTGGCGCGGCTGCCGGTTTGACCTGCTGAGTGTAGGCTACATTACACGGGCGTATTGAATCTCTGCTTCGTTGGCGTCGCATACGCGCCGAGCGGCGAAACAAGCGGCGGCTCGGTGCAGATTACGTCACTTCACTGAAAGCGGCTGTGCATGCGTGCTTAGCTGAAGCCCAGAAGGGGTCTCGACCGGCAGCCTTGGCGCGAGGCACCTCTTCAGCCAGGCGAACCGAACGGTAGCTCACCCGCCTTGTGCCGCTCCAACCGTGTCGGCGACCCGCGCCCCACGTGGTCCGGTCCGCCCAGTCGCGTCCGCCGGTCGCCGGGATGGCCATGTCGCTCTTGAGGTCCGCCATGACGGCAAAACGGTCGGGGTAGGCCACGAGGATCTTCAGGACCGTAACCTGGAAGTTCACGCCCCACTTCGGATCAGATCAGCGCCACATCGTGGGCGCGCGCGACAAGGCTTCCCGGCCAACCCGCCTAAGCCCCTCGCGAGAAACTTCGCCTCTGGATGCTGCTTCCAGAATCTTCGATGCGACGTGAGCGCGTGCACCAATCTCGCGCTGCGAGACGCTTTCGCGTACTCCATTGAGGACCGCGCGCAAAACCGCGGTCGTTGCCGTGTCGAACATGAGATGCCCCCAATCAGGGAAAGTCGCATTCTAGTCGAGTTTGCCGGTCTGAGGTTCAGGCATGTTAGAATGCGTCGGATCTAGAGGGGGGCTCTGGCGCCAGATGCCAGTTCTCGCCGGGTTGCAGCGAGGCGCAACAGGTGGCCCGACTCCGATGTGCTTCGAGCCAGTGATAAGCGGCCGGTGACCCAGAGCCAGGATTGTCGATTGAGATGAAGATCCCACCAGCCTCGCAGCAAGATTCCCTACGTCCGGTCCAAGGTGCTCTGGAGGGTCTTGATCAGATATTCGGACCTCCACGATTTCCCGACATTGGCTGCATCGCGCAATAATGGGACGCCTTTGAGATCGGCAGTCACGTAGCCGCTGGCAAGAACGAAGGGTACGGACATCGCCTTGAGCACTTCGGCTACCGGGGTGACCCAATCCCCGGCAAGGTTGACGTCGAGGATGGCCGCATCGGGCCGCTCTCAACTGGTTTTCGAGTTCCAGTGCGATGAGGTACTCATCTTCGACAACCAGGATTTGGGGAGCGTCGTGCAATTGGGCCTCAGGGTTCAAGCCTCCACAGGCGCGGTGATGTACACCCTCAAACCGGCTGGCTCATACTTCAGTTCCACGGAGCCGCGTAGGTCCTGCGTGGCGCTGAGTTCGATCAGCTTGGAGCCGAAGCCGGAGCGAGTTGGCTGCGTGACGGGTGGGCCGTTCTCCTCTCGCCAGTCGATGTGCAGCAAGGATTTGCCCTGATCGTCCGAGGTGCGCCAGCTGAGGTGTATCAGCCCTCCGGGCTTGGAGAGAGCACCATATTTGAAGGCATTGGTGACGAGTTCATGCAGAATGAGGCTCATCGGCACGACCTGCCGTGGTCTGAGCCGAACTGCTGGCCCCGCCACCAGCCGGCATTGCTCCGGGCTCGCGACCTTCAACGACTGCTCCACCAGAACACTCAGATCGGTCTCGGTGCCGCCGGCCAGCCCGAGGGTCTCGGCTTCGGACACAGTTTGGAGCCGTCCCAAGAAAGCATCGCGTAACTCCTTGGCTGACCGGCCTTCCACATCGGTCTGATTGGCCAGAGAGCGAATGATCCCGAGCAGGTTCTTCATCCGTATGGCGCGTTTCGGCGAGGAGAATGTCTTTTTGGGCCTCGCTGTGCCGCCTTTCGGTCACGTCCTCGAACAGGATGAGGATGCTCGTGCTGTTATTGTCAGGGTGAACGAGGCGACGCGCACTGACCAGCATTGTACGCGGACCGATCGTCGGGAAATCGGCAGTCACCTCATAACCAACGATAGCGGTAGTCCGGGGTATGATCTCGCCCACAAGGCGCTTCAGCTCGGGTATGTCCCACTGACCGTCGCCAAGGCTGAATAGACTGCGTCCGACGGTGTCATCCCGAGCCACCCTGAAGGTTTCGTAGAACCCACGATTTGCGGTGAGGACACAACCGCCCTGGTCAAGCACAAGGAGGGGCTCTTCAAGTGTGTCAACGATCCCCTGCGCCTGGACGTGCTCGCTGCGCAGAAGCCGGTACAAGTCTTCAAGGTTCATCTGACCGGTCGCACCTCGGGAGTTTCCACTAGGCTAGTATGGCGAGCAGTCGTTCACAAACGGAATTAGGTTAGTCGCTTGGCCAGGGTTTGAGAGACATATGTCCACTTTGGTACATAGGAACTCGCCTTTGCAGAGGTGGGTCGTGTCCGAAACTAGGGAATCTGAGCCGTCGTCGCCTCTGCCCCCGCAGCTGGGCCGCCATGTCCGAAGTGCAAAATGCCTTCTCGCTACACGATGTCTATCCTGGACGTGAAGCGCGACGGCCTAGTGCCAATCTATCGACCCTATGGCTGTCGCGAGGAAGTTTGGGCCCTGCCAAGCCCACCGTAGGAACGCTTTGAACCCGCGTTTGTTTGGCGCCCACGATGACGGCCGCGGACTACTTGGCGCATGCTGACCGCTTCGCCCGAGCTGCGAATGCCGCTCGCGACCCAGTCGCACGGTCCCAACTCGAAGCTCTGGCTAGCAGCTACTCCGTTCTCGCCAAAAGCACTGCCGTTCTAGATCGAGCGGGGAAGACGCTGCGGGCGCTGGAGCAGCAGCGCCGGAGTGGGTAGGGCTCGCTAAGTTCGCGGCCTCTTTTATGCACGACAAGTCCGATTGTGGCCCATCGCGACGGACTCCGCTCGACTCCTCTAAGTCGGTCGTGGGGGGGAACCGGACGCAGGTTTGGTCGAGCCGGACCGACGCGATTGACCCTGGCTGTGTGAAAACGCGATTGCGCTGTTATGATTCTCTCGATGATTCTCGGGAGAGAATTGATGAGGCGCTTCATTGAAGAGGCGGATCGTGGGCAATCGACGCTGCTGCCCGAATGCCCTCGATGATTTCATTGACGAGAGCAACCCGGTTCGGGTGATTGACGTGTTTGTCGATGCGCTCGATTTGGCGGAAACGGGCTCCGATGGAGTGGACCCGGCGGCGACCGGACGGCCGTCGTACCATCCCTCGGTTATCCTGAAGCTTTACATCTACGGCTACCTGAATCGGGTGCAGTCGAGCCGACGGCTGGAGCGAGAGGCCGGGCGCAATGTCGAGGTGATGTGGCTGCTGGGCCGGCTTGTGCCTGATCACAAGACGATCGCGGACTTCCGTAGGACAACGGCCTTGGGCTGCGCAAAGTTTGTGCTCGTTTTGTCGAGCTCTGCCGTGAGATGGGTCTGCTCGCGACCGCAAGCGTTGCCATCGATGGGAGCAAGTTCAAGGCCGTCAACAACCGGGACAGGAACTTTACGCGGGCAAAGGTGGAGCGGCGGCGTGCCCAACTGGAAGAGAGCGTCGCCCGCTATCTGAGCCAGCTTGACACCGCCGACCGGCAAGAGCCGACCCAAGCGCTGGCCGCGAAAGTGACAAGGCTCAAGGAGAAGCTGACGAAGGTGAAGGAGCAAATGGGCAAGCTTGCCGTCTACGAGAAGCAGATGCTGGCTTCGCCCGACCAGCAGGTATCTCTGACCGATCCCGACAGCCGCTCGATGGCAACCAGCGGCCGCGGTTCGGGTGTCGTCGGCTACAACGTGCAGGTCGCCGTGGATACCGATCATCACCTGATCATTACTCATGAGGTGACGAACAGCGGCTCGGATCGGGCGCAACTCGCCAATATGGCCAGGCAGGCAAAGGCTGTATTGCAGACCGAGAGCCTCGCGGCCGTTGCCGACCGCGGCTACTTCAGCAGCCCGGAGATCCTCGCCTGCCACGAGGCCGGCGTCACGGTAACTCTGCCCAAGCCGATGACTTCGGGCGCCAAGTCGGATGGACGCTTCGGCAAGCAGGACTTTGTGTATTTGCCGGAGGACGACGCCTATCGTTGTCCGGCCGGGGAGCGGTTTCCGTATCGCTATACAAACGAAGAAGCCGACAAGATGCTGCGGCGCTACTGGACCAACGCCTGCAAGGATTGTTCGATCAAATCCCAGTGCACGCCCTGGTCCGAGCGACGGATCACGCGATGGGAACACGAGCATCTGCTCGACGCCGTGCAGCAGCGGCTCGATGCGAACCCGCTCGCCATGCGACTACGTCGCGAGACCGTCGAGCATCCGTTCGGGACTATGAAAGCGCGCTGGTGCGGCGCACTTCCTGACCAAAACCCCTCCCAAAAGTAACTGCCGAAATGGCCCTCTCGGTCCTCGCCTACAATCTGACTCGGGTTATGAACATCGTTGGGACCAAGCCGTTGATGGCCGCGATCGCGGCCTGAGGTCGATCCGGTCCGGCCTTCTCCCGGCTTCCCCGGAATAGAGTTTTTACACGACCAAGACCCATAGCAGACGAAAGCGGCAACTGGGCATGGCGACAAAAGGAGTGGCTATATGGCTCGCTTCCGAATGCAACCGAGGCCATTGCAGAGAATCCGTGCGATAGCAATCGCTCCCAGATTTTGCACGTCGCGCTCGGGAACGAACTCAACGATGTCCAGCCCGACTATTCTGCACTTTGACGCGACCCCCCGCATGAGATCAATCACATCAAAATAGGACAATCCGCCTGGCTGCGGTATGAGTACGCCTGGAATGACTGATGGATCGAGACCATCGCAATCTATTGTAATCAAGCACTCGCTGTCGTCCTCTATCAGTTCAAGAACGCCTGCGATCCCATGAAGCCGAATATCTCTTGCGGTGACGATCTTCGCGCCCCACGCCTTTGCGTGGTCATATTCGGCACGACCAGAGCCGCCAATGCCGCGCAATCCAACCTGCACGATGCGCTTGACCCAGGGCAATTCGCTGGCTCGTCGCATCGTACTCGAAAATGTATAGCCCGATCCATTTCGCTGATCACGCCAATCAAGATGGGCGTCGATCTGCAAGATTGTGAGCCCTTTGCTTTCACGGAATGCTTCGAAGAATGGTATCGGAACGGAGTCATCGCCGCCTAGCAGGATCGGAACCGCGCCGGCCGAAAGGACTGCTTGCGTGGTCGTCCTGATCGCGTCGCGGTTGTTCTCAGGCGTCATGGGATCCGTCACAAGGTTTCCACCATCCAACACGTTCAATTTACTTGGCGCGAGCAGCTCCGCTTCTTGATCAAAATCCCACCGATTAAGATCGCTCTCATAGTGACTCAGCGCGCGACGAATGAAGTGGGGCGCATTGGCGGAATGGCTGGTCTGGCCTCAAGCGTGCGGCGTAGCATCGGATGCGCCGAACAAGATCACATCGGCCACAGGCAGGGCGGTCGTTAAGTCACAAGACTCAACACCCAGAAAAGTCACCTTGGGATGCATTGCCAGTATCCGGGTCGTCTACGCGCCCTTTTCAATCTGGGTCGCTTGATCAAGTTCCGATGGCTGCGACTGTTTCCTTGAGACGTCGGCAGTTGGCCCATCGGCGAAGTTGCGCCACGCTGGTCGGTGGTCCGCTCGATGAGCTAGAGCGGCCCAGATTTGCTCAACCTGAGTTCTTCGCATTTTGACCGATTCCGTTGAAAAAGGCCGGCAGTATTTCGTTGTAATGGCTCCGTCGCGATGTGGCCGAACCGCTACCGGCCTCTATGCGAGCCTCGGGGTGGGCATCGGGATCAGCTTGGCCATCTTTCGAAGGTTCTGGGCGGTGGCTGCGAGGATGAACTCGTCGCGCGCGCCGTTTGGACCTCGTAAACGCAAACGGTCGAGCTTGAGAATGCGCATGAGGTGGGCGAACAACATCTCGATTTTCTTGCGGAGCCGGCGCGAGGTGCCTCCCTCCCACGATCTCGCGATTTGGCGCGCCATGTCGCGAGCGCCCTCGTAGATTGAACGCGGCACTCTCCGTGATGCCTGCTTGGGGCAGCACCGAGCCTTCAATGCGCATAGATCACAATCGCGCTTGCTGGCGAGGTAAATGGTGGCACCATCATTCACCAACGTTCCGGTCGTGGTAAGAACTTTGCCACCAGGACAACGATAGATGTCCCCAGTATGGTCATAGGTGAAGTCGTCGCGCGAGAGGATCCCGTCTGTGCGCGCCGACTTGTCGAAGACGGTAACGTTCAACTCGATGCCATGCTCATAGACCAGCCAGGCGAGCATCTCGGCCGAGCCATAGCCGCTGTCACCGAGGAGCCGGCTCGGATAGAGATCAAACCGCTCCAGCGAGCGCTCAATCATGCGCTTTGCGGCCAATACCTCCGCCTGCCGGATAGCCGTCGTTGCCTCAACATCGACGATGATCGCGTTCTCGATGTCGATCAGGTAGTTCGTCGAGTAGGCGAAAAAGGCTTGACCGCCGTGCGCCCCCGTCCAGCGCGCCGCCGGGTCGGAGGGCGACACGAACTTCGGGGTGACCTCGGTCGCGGCTCCAAAAGCGGCATCATCGAGGACAGCCAGATACTCATCGATCGCTCGGCCGACAGCCTCCGGCGGAAGTCCCTTATCGCCTTCGATCGCCTTCTGCCGATTGGCATCGGCCTTGATCAGGCTCGCATCGACTGCAAATCCTTCACCGCCGACCAGTCGTTCCTCGATGCAGCGCGCAACACGCTCTCGAACACGCGACGGAAGAGATCGCTCTGCCGGAAGCGGCCATGCCTGTTCTTGGAGAAGGTCGAATGATCCGGCACCGCCCCATCCAGACCGAGCCGGCAGAACCACCGGTAGGCCAAATTGACGTGAACCTCATCGCACAGGCGCCGCTCCGACCGGATGCCGAAGCAGTAGCCGATCAGGAGCATCCGGATTATCAGCTCGGGATCGATCGAAGAATACTGCTGTAGAACGGCGCCAGGTCCGGCCTAATCTGTTCAAGGTCGACAAATCTATCGATCGACCGGAGCAAGTAGTCGGCAGGGATGTGCCTTTCGAGTGAGAACTCATAGAACAACGCAGCCTGTTCGACTTGCCGATGCCCCATCATGATCTTCAGTCCTGCCAATTAGACAGACTGAATCACTGATACCTCTGCGTCGCAACCGCTGCCTTTTTCAACAGAATCAACCCAAAGCGGACGAAGGCTAGGAACGGACGTGAGCGTTCCTGATTGTGGAAGATGCCCCGCTATTACTTCGACTCACGAGACAACGATATCTTCATCGCCGACCATGACGGCCTTGACTTCGCCTCCTTGGACGATGTGAAGGCCCAGGCGACGACGGCATTGACCGAACTTGCCAAGGATGTGCTGCCTGGCTCTGTCATCAGAACGCTTGCGATCGAAGTTCGTGATGATCTGGGCCCGGTTCTGCGGATTGCCTTACGCTTCGAGATCGAACATATCCGACTGGATTAACATAGTTAAGTTTGGAACCTTCCCCCCTACCATGTACTTACCCTCTATCATCGGCTGAGACCCTATGGCGCCGTGGGTAAGAGTTTTGCGCTCCCGCCTGAGCGGCCGGAGCGGCGACTTCCCTTTCCGGCTCAACTTCCTCAAGCCCGGATTGGTGTGATGCCTGGGACATTGACGACTACACTCGTTCAGAAGCTTAGCAAGGTCAATCGGCTCGACCAGGACGACATCTTGGCGATTCAACAGCTTTCCATCCGTAACAAGCGTGTCGCTGCGCAGCACCGCTTTGTGCGCGACGGTGACCGCCCTTCGGAGTCCTGCCTGATCGTTGATGGATTTGCCTTCCGGTCGAAGCTAACGCCAGACGGACAAAGGCAAATTTTGTCACTCCATATTCCGGGAGAAATCCCGGACCTTCAAAGCCTTCACTTGCACGTCATGGACCATGACCTAACGGCGCTCACAGAATGCACGCTCGGTTTCATCAAACACGATGCGTTACGTGAACTGATCAAAATGCGTCCGAACGTGGCGGCTGCGCTTTGGCGTGAGACGTTGGTCGATTCCGCAATCTTCAGGGAATGGATTGTCAATGTCGGCCGCAGGCCAGCGCGCGCTCGAATGGCACACATGCTTGCGGAACTCCACGAGCGCCTCGCATTAATCGGGCGGACGCTAAACGGGTCGTTTGAGCTGCCAATCACGCAAATCGAGCTGGCAGACTGCCTCGGCCTGTCCGTGGTGCACGTCAACCGAACTCTCCAACAACTTCGCCAAGAAGGAATCGTCGCGACCGAGCGCAGAACTTTCCACTTGCTTGACCAAGCCAAAGTTGAGGAAGTTGGCCAGTTCGAAAAGATCTACCTGCACCAGCGTCCATCGATCTGATGACAGATGCGCCCTTCAGTGCGCTTCCGCTTGTGTGCAGGTTTTTGGACGCCGCGATGGGGCTCCGGCCGCTCAACTGACCGGCGTCGAAAAAGCGCCAAGGCACGAAGTCGCGGGAAGTTGGCACCGGCTGGGCAGCGAGCGCTATGGGGATTTGATGGCGGCGCAGATTTCGATGGTGGACGCGACGGAGGCAGGATGCGACTTGCGGATAGGGTCGCGGGCGAGGTCGGGAGCATGCAATAGGTGTCTCAGCGACTGCTCGGAGTGCATCAACAAGCTCTCACGATATTGATGACCGTTGGATCGAGAGCGGGCGCTGCCGGCGTGGAGCCAGCGCCATCGGAGCGGGAAGCTGGGAGGTCGACGGGAGGCCTGGGTCATGAGGTGTCGATCTTATTCGGCGTAGGACGCCACTTCGGCTGACAGCCGCGCGCGAACACCTCGATCACGATCATACGGGCGCCGCAGCAAGGGCATGAGCAAGGCAGCACGCGTGGCGCATCCGTCGCGCTATTCGGCTGCTCTTGCGGGTCGGCGGCGGGCGGGGTGACATTGAGGAGTGCGCGGGCGGTCGCGATGTTCTCGGCGCGGTTGGCGTTGGCAAAGAGCCCGTAGTGGTGAATGCGGTGGAAGCCCTTGGGCAGCACGTGCATCAGGAAGCGGCGGATGAACTCGTGCGGGTGAAGCCGCATGGTCTTCCAGCGGTCCGTGCCGTTGATGCGGTAGTCTTTCCAGCGGAACGCAATGGCGTTGTCGTCGGCCGCAACGAGGCGGCGGTTCGAGATGGCGACCCGATGGGTGTAACGGGAAAGATAGCGCAACACCTGCTCGGGTCCTGCGAACGGCGCCTTGCAATAGACCACCCACTTGATGCGCCGCAGCGGCGCGATGAAGCGCTTGAACGTCTTCATGTCATTGAGCCCGGCATGGGTGTTGAAGAACGTCAGCTGTTTGGCGTCGTGCGCATCCATGAGCATCGCCAGCATCTTGCCGCGGAACAGGCGCGCCAACACGTTGACGTGGACGAGGAAGTTGGAGCGCGAGGTGACCCATCGTGCGCCGTCGGACGACAGCCCTCCGCCCGGCACGATCATGTGCACGTGTGGATGGTGGGTGAGCGCCGAGCCCCAGCTGTGCAGCACGGCCGTGACACCGATCCGTGCGCCGAGGCGCTTGGGGTCAGCGGCGATGGCGAGCGTCGTCTCGGCCGCCGCCTTCATCAGCAGGTCATAGACCACGCGCTTGTTTTGGTAAGCGATGTCGCGCAGCTGGCTCGGCAGCGTGTACACGACGTGGAAGTACGGCACCGGCAACAGCTCCGCTTCGCGGTCGGCCAGCCATCGGCGTGACGCCGCAGCCTGGCACTTCGGGCAATGCCGGTTGCGGCAGGAGTTATAGGCGATCTCCGTATGGCCGCATGCTACGTTCTCGCAGCGTGCGACATGCCCGCCGAGCGCCGCCGTGCGGCAGCGCTCGATGGCACTCATCACCTTCAACTGGTCGAGGCTGACATGCCCGCGATTGGCCTCGCGCCACGCTGGGCCGTGATCGCGGAGAATGTCCGCGAGTTCCAGAACTGGTCGAACCATAGCCGGCGGCGCTATAGCGCCGGCGGCTCCGTGGTGGCCCGCTTCGCTCGCCTACGCCGCGGTGCATGCAGGCCGTCGAGTGGGCTCTCGATCTTGGCGATCATCCCTGTCGCCACGCGGGTGTAGCGGGCCGTCGTCTCGAGCTTGTCGTGTCCGAGCAACGCTTGAATCACGCGAATGTCGGTGCCGCGCTCGAGCAAATGGGTCGCGAAGCTATGCCGGAGCGTGTGGAGAGAGAGAGCGCCTTGCGCAATCCTCCGTCTTTGACCGCCTCCTTGAACAGCCGACTGAACTGACGCGTGGTCAGCGGCCGATGTTGACTGCGGCCGGGAAACAGCCAGCGCTGTTCCGGCGCGACGCCGGCATCATGCCTGGTCGGTCGCACCTTCCACCACTGCCGCAACAGGTCGAGGACTTCCGACGGCAGCATCACGTTGCGGCCCTTCGACTGCACGATACGGATGATCATCTGCGCACTATCGATGTCGCCCGCGCGCAGCCGCACCACTTCGCCGGCACGCAGACCGCAGCCATAGGCCAGCGTCAGCATCGCCTGCGCCTTCAGGCTCGTCGCCATCGTCAGGACACGCTTGACCTCCTCGGGGCTCAGCACCGGCGGCAGCTTCTGCGGCTCCTTGATGTGCCAGACCTCGGCCGCCAAATCGTGACGGCGCAACGTGACGCGGAACAGGAACCGCACCCGGTCATGATCCGATTACGGTTGCAGATGCTGGTACCCTCGATCAGGTGCAGCTGAAAATGGCGCACTTCATCGGGTGTCGCCGTATCGGGTGAGCGCTTGAGCCAGGCGGCGAACCGCTTGCAACTTTGGATGTGGCTGCGTTGCGTGTGCGGGTTGAGCTTGCGCGCAGTCATATCTTCGATCATACGCTGACGCAGCGGACTGACGACATTGGTCTCGCTCATGGGAGCTCCATCCTGGGTGAGGTTGACGACACCTCGATTCTCAGGACGGAGCTCTCCAACGGCTATTGGGATCCTCTCGACTGACTACCGCTCTCTCGGCTCTTGCCCCCGCGCAGCGGGCTGGAGCGCAGCGACTTTGTGCGGTGGCCCATCTGCGACCTCGAAGGCCAGCTGCTCTTCGACTGATGTTGGCGGCAAACCGGACGGCAGGCGGACAGTTCATTTTTGAGAACACGCCTTAGTTCCTTACGCGGAACAACAATTCCATGCCGAGACGAAATACTGCTGAAACAATCGGCTGCTTTCATGCTGCATCCGGGTCACGTGTTTGTATCCTTAGCTGTTTGGATCCCGGGGCTGGCATTTGTGAACCTTAGTATTGTCCGAGCCACTCAAACTTCCCAAGGGCCGCCGCGAAGGTGGCCCTATCTTTTTAGCCGCTAGTACCGACGCCTGCCTAGCCCGCTAAATGGTTCGCCGTCATCGCCGGAACGAATCAACTCCAAACCACTCGAATCTACCTCTTTGTTGGGTGGAGTTGGTCAGTGGCGTTGCAAGGCCGGAAACGGAAGGCGATCGGACGAACGCGCCCTTCGCCGACTTCATCGAGCCCGTTCTCGTCGAACGTCAGATAGCTTCCTTGTGTCCGCTCGATGCGAGCCGGCTTCTTTCCTTCGCTCTCAAGGATCACGTCAGCGACCTTCTGCCTTGTACCGGCGTACTGCGGCATTGCGTCCTTGCCGCGGATCAAGCCCATCATCACGCGCTGCGAGATCGCCTGAAACCCATCCTCAGCGAAAAGGTAGAAGCGGATAGAAAGTCCCATGGGAACGTCCTCAATGATCCGGCATGTTTTCGAACGTTACCAGGTTGGGCAATGCCAAATGGGTTGGAAATTTCCGACGGCACTATGCCCCGGCCTCAGCTTCAACTGCCATATGCCGCATTGAATCCTCAGGTCCTCAAGCCTCGGAGCCTCACCTTCCCATCTACAATCAACTCCATCGCACTCGGGATATTGTCACCCCGCATCAGAAAGCAGGATTTCGAATCCGGGCAGACGATTGCGGGGCACGATCGATGGCAGTTGTGAACTAGTTCACAGATCGGGAAAGAAAAGCTCACTACCGTGGGAAGCGCGGGCGAGGACACTTCACTCCTGCGACGTCTTGCTATGATTCTCGATCGCCTGCCCCACCAAAGCAGATGATGAATGGATTGGTATGTCAGTCACAGGAAGACGACAATGATGATTGACGACCAATTGGCCCGTGCACATCGCAACAATATTCAACGCTATCGCTTCTTATTGCAAACCACTCTGACGGAGTTCGAGCGGCAGTTCGTCGAAAGGCGCCTGAGCGAGGAGCAATCAAAGCTAGACACGTTAACCGGCTCAGGCTCAAGCGACGTGTCCTGCACCCAAGAGAACCACGCGACCCAGCTCACCTGAACCTGGCCCTTTGGCGGAGAGCCGAGGAGTCGCGCCCCATCCTAAAGGAGTGACGGCTTTCAAGACCGCAGGCAGACTATCTCGCCTGGACTCTCCAGACTAATCAGCCTGGCGGCACGTGAGGACGCCGGCACGCCGAGGGCCAGATATGCCAACCTCTTCATCTCGCGACGACCGCGGGTGACGGTATCCAAGATCAGGCCCGAAGAAATCGACAGCATGGCCATGATCATCAGTCCCATTGACAATACCGCCGTGGGGAGCAGCGGCACCAATCCGGTTTCCAGGAACGTGATGATGATCGGTACGGCAAACCCAATCGACATTGTTGCGAGCCCTGCGGCGATGCAGGTAAAAAAATGAAGGGGCCTCTCCGACCGGTATAGCTTCAGCATCGTGGCAACGATACGGAGCCCATCTCTCCAGGTGTTGAGCTTAGAACGCGACCCGACAGGCCTCGCAAAATAGAGCGTCTCGAGCTCTCCAACTGGCAGCGACAATTCCAACGCATGCACGGCCAACTCGGTCTCGATCTCGAATCCGTTCGACAGCGCTGGAAAGGACTTCACGAACCGACGTGAAAAGACGCGATAGCCTGATAGGATATCTTTGAAGGCTCGGCCGAAGATCAGCGATAGAAGGCCTGTCAGCATCCGGTTCCCAGTCCGGTGGCCGCGCCGATACGCTGCCTCGGATTGATCCACACGAACGCCAACCACCATATCTAACTGTTCGGCGATGAGCTTATGAATGAGGTACGGTGCGCTGGATGCGTCATAGGTAGCATCGCCATCGACAAGGACGTAGATGTCGGCCTCAATGTCGGCAAACATCCGCCGGACCACATGTCCCTTTCCCTTAGCGCGCTCACTGCGCACCACCGCCCCGCTCTCCACCGCCATCGCCGCAGTGCGATCAGCACAGTTGTTCTCGTAGACGTAGACTTCGGCACCGGGTAAGGCGTTACGGAAATCTCTCACGACCGTGCCGACGGTCGCCTCCTCATTGTGGCATGGCACCAAGACGGCGATCTTGAGCTGTGAGAGGCTCATTGAATCTCTCGCATTCGAAAGCCGTCTCGCGACGACCATCGGCGCGCCGCTACGAAGATCTGCCTAACGTCCGTCACGCGGGCCGCCATAAGGGCCGCGGCCGCTACAACGCCGATCGCCGCTGCTGCGCTTCTCGATACAAAAAACGCGTGGATCTGACTGTGATTGCTCAAAATCTCAAACCACACGATAGGGATCAGAGCCGGCCAAGCCAACGACAGTGGAGGTCGCCGCAGTGGTAAGCGGAAGATCAACAGTACCGGCAGAAGTATCAGCATCCCCCAACTCAAGAATGCGTTGGTGAAGACCTTAGCCGTCGCCGCAAGTGGGAAATGCCATACCTTGACGTTGGCACCACTAATCCTGAACAGGGCGGTATCGATGACGTCAGTCTTAATATCGAACGATGGCTCGACGATAAAGGCTGCCACCCATTTTGCTACCCAGGTAGCGCCATAGGCCGAAAACCAAGTCGCGACGCAGATCAAAGCGATCGGAGCGCCGCGACCAGCCGCGACAAGAAAGAACGCCAATAGCATCGGCATCCACGGCGGGTTGACCAAGAAGTCGACGAAATTGAAAAGTGTGCCGAAGGCGGCCGCCATCACAATCAAGACAAGGTCCGCCGCCCGCTTCCTGATCGCGGCGGCGAAGATGGCGGCGCCCCCAAGGATAACGCCCGTACTAACGGCATGTGGCGTGATTTGCCAGATGCGCACGAAGTCCGACATGAATAACATCGGCGCGCATAGTCCAATCGTCGCGGCCACACCGATCAGCTTGGCCGCTTCAGAACAGAAGAAGACAGCCAAAACCAGCAGAACGAGCAGATTTAGAAGCTTGAGCACCAGGATCGGAACAGCCGACGCCAGCGGTGCGCCGTAGAGCCGGTAGCCTTGCCAATAGCGAGAGTACCGGTGCCATGTGACGGACGTTGGGTCAGCAGCGGCCGCCTTTAGGTCATCACAGGAATGCCGCTCAGAAACGGGTCTAGAAGCCGTGATTCCAGCGGCGCCCGCGTCAACACCTGGCTGGAGCCCTATCCCGAGCGAATAGCAGTCTGTGAAGCGGTCCCCGCCAGTGATCCAGAAATTCTTAGAATGAAAGGGCCATACTTCTGGCCGGGCTTTTGGTTGCTGCATTGCAACCAGTTTACTTTTTGTTGATGTCGAACTTGGACCGGGTGATCTCTCACGAAAGGACGTGGGAGCACATCCGGGATGCTTTCGATTCAGGCGTTCTTGAGACAAGTTGCGCATACCGCGCGACTCAACGTGGCAGCAGGAAATAGAAACTACCCGTCGCGCCGGGACAGCACGGGCCGCATTACCGTTCACGAAACAATTCGGATTTTCGTATGGTAAACTGTTCCGAACCCTACCCGCCGCCTCTGCGAATAGCTTGAGGCCAAGATTACCGCCGGGCGTCTACCTCCTTCCTTGGAGGCCCGCCCTTCCGCAGATATCGCGCGGGCGGCTTAGTATGCGGGCTCTGCTTAGGCCTTTTTGACAGCGGATTCCGTCCGCGCGCGCAGACTCCACTTGCTCTCCCGCAGCAGTTGCGCTTGCATGGTGCTTTCGACGGGGGATTTTTTAGCATGCGCATTTTGGTGATGGCGGCCGCCTGCGCCACGCTGGCTGGCTGCATGACAGCCGGGGAGACGGTTTCGTTCAAGGCATCTAATCCGCAGCAGCAAGCTCTCATGCGGGACGGGCAGCCCGCCCTCGTCTCCCGACAGAAAAACTCCTTGGTGTTGGTTCGACCGGCAGCCCGTCAGCTACAAGCGAACGGACGGCCCGTCTTCGTGGTGGGCATAAACAATATGAGCCGCCAACCTGTCGAGTTTCGGGTCGGACAGGTCGAAGCGGTCCAACACGCCGCGGGATCGGACTTCGAAATGAAGGTCGTGACATACGAGATGCTGGTTCAGGAGGAAAGAAACCGCCAGGTTGCAGCCGCGCTCCTCACAGAGGTCGCGGCCGGCGCCAATGCATATAGCGCCTCCCAGGCTGGCTATGGCCACTACACCACGCCTAGCGGGCGCACGGGCACGTTCTACAGCCCGACGGCGGCGGCAATTGCTCAAGGCAACGCGGCTGCTCAAAATGAAGCGATGATCTCTGCCACTATCGAAACAGGCCAGCGCAACATGGCCGTGCTCGAGCAAGCGGTGATCAAGGACAATACGCTCCTGCCCGGCGAATGGTACGGGGGTCAACTTCACCTTGCGCCGCCGACCGATCAGGGTGACGGAGGACCCAAGTCTTACACGATCGTCATTACGGTGGGCCCCGACCGGCATATTATCGATGTTTCGCAGAGCAGAGCCGGAGCCTGAACAGGTGAACAACATGAGGCAGCGTGCGATCGTTTGGTCGCTCGGATAGCATGGTACGCTCTCTAAAGATATTTGCTGTTGCCGCCGCTTTCCTTTCGAGCGCATGCATGCCTGGAGTTGCGGCGTGCGGAGACAATGGTGGCCCAGGATATCGGAACCAGTCTGGAAAGTGCGTCGGCTGGGAGGCGCTTGCGCGTCAATGTGGCTATCCGCCGTCCACACACTGTACACCCGAGAACGTTGCCACGGGATCGGATGATGCTGCGGTCAAAGGAGCAACTATCCAGTCATTGATGGATCGCTCGCATGCTGCCAAAGGTACCGCAAGTCGGTAGTAGCCGCTGGCGCGAGTTCTTCGTTAGGTCGGGCCTAGTCGCACTCTTGATCGGGCTAATGACGCTCGACGTCCCTACTCACGCCGCCATCGATCCAACGACGGAGCCCGTGTATGGGTCGCAAGTCGCAGGAGATCTCCATCAATGGCAACGGATCGACTTCCGGTCGGAGCGACTCTCCGTCCGAGCGGCGCCACAGATCAAGGTCGCCATTCAGACCCGAGGGCCAGCCATGAATGGCCTCATCCGCATTCCCGGTGCACCCGCCTCCAACTTTGACACCGGCAAAGGGCTTACCGCGGTCGACCTCATCAATACCGGCGACCAAATCAAGGGATATAGGGAGATCGTGGCATTGGAGATTGTGTTCACGCAGGCCATGCCGGGCCAATTCTACCAAGTCTTTCCAGTGGACTATGGTAGCGGAAATTAGGCTCGTCTAGCCATGATTGTGACCGAAATCCAAGACCAGGCGATAGCTGCCCGAATGGCGCTGATTGTCGGTGCAGACCGGTTCGATCGACTCTTTCGAGCCGTCCGGTTCGACGAAGTGGATGGCGATGTCCTTTACGTCTACGCCCAAGACGAAGATGCGGCGGCAGAAATGGAAGACGAGTTCGCGCTTCACATCTCCATCGTTGCCTCGAAGATCTGAGCTGCTGCGGGTTTGATGGACACCGAGTTAAGCTAATCCCACTTTGCGCTCGAACTCAACCGGGCTGAGATAGCCGATGGTCGAGTGCCTGCGGATCGTGTTGTAAAATCGTTCGATGTAGTCGAACACATCGGCTCGTGCCTCGTCTCTGGTCCTGTAGGTTTTGCCTTCCGTCCGTTCGGTCTTGAGCGACGAGAAGAAGCTCTCCATCGCCGCGTTGTCCCAGACATTACCGGAACGGCTCATGCTGCAGACGATGCCGTGGTCGGCCATCAAACGCTGGAACTGCTCGCTGGTGTACTGACTGCCCTGGTCGGAGTGGTGCAACAGTGCTTCCGGCTTGCCGCGTCGCCAGACGGCCATCAGCAGGGCATCGGTCACCAACTGAGCTGTCATGGCGGCGCTCATCGACCAACCCACCACCCGGCGTGAGAACAGGTCGATCACTGCTGCGACGTAGAGCCAGCCCTCGGCCGTCCAGAGATACGTAAAGTCGGCGATCCACTTCTGGTTCGGCTGCTCGGCAATGAACTGCCGGTCAAGGAGGTTCGCCGGCACGGCCTCGAGCTGTCGATCGCCGCTGTCCTTCGGCAAGCGCCGGCGTCGCGGCCGCGCCCGCAAGCCTTGCAGGCGCATCAGTCGTTCGATTTGGTGGAGGCCACAGTCCGCCCCATCGGCAAGCAGATCACGCCACACCCGGCGCGCACCATAGGTGCGGTCGCTCGCCATGAAGCTTGCCTTCACCTTGCCGCCGAGCTCTTCGTCGCTGCGGGATCTGGCGCTGGGCGAGCGATTCAGCCAGGCATGGAAGCCCGACCGCGACACCCCCAGCGCATCGCATAGCCATGCCACCGGCCAGATCGCCCGGTGCTTCGCGATGAAGACGAACTTCATATCGCTTCCTTCGCGAAGAAGGCTGCGGCCTTTTTTAGGATATCCCGCTCGGCCTTTAACTCGGCGACCTCACGGCGCAACCGCTCGATCTCCTGCTGCTCCGGCTTCATCTGCCCGTGGCCGGGAAAGGCCTGCACCGGATCGGAGCCGAACTCTTTCACCCATTTGCGCAGAACGTTCTCATGGACATCCAGGTCGCGCCCGGCCTGCGCCACCGACACCCCACGCTCCCTAACCAGCTTGACCGCCTCGATCTTGAACTCGCGACTGAACTTCCGTCTCTTCATCGCTCACCTCCGGCTTCATGAAACACCTAATCTCGGTGTCCATCAAACCGGCAGCAGCTCAATCCTCAATCGCCAGATCAATGTAGTGCTCGTGCTTCCGCGGCAACTTATGAAGCCTCAAGTATAGCTGAACGCGTCATCTGACCGAACGAAATGGCCGAGCAAACATTGAATGATCTCGAGGATCGAGCCATGACAACACCCTATCCATCGCGCAATAAGTCCCGTGCAAAACCTAACATCGACCGCAAAGGCGCATCTCAGGAGTCGATCATCGAGGAGTCCGAAGAGTTTAAGGACGGAGGTCGCGACCTCCTGCACGGAGAAGGCGGCACTATCGACATCCCCACCAAGCCCGGCGATTTGTCTAGGGATGATTAGGCTGGCTTGGAACCTATCTGGCGAGAAGCGCGTTGATTTTCGTGGTTGAAGGAACGTTCGCGCGATGAGCGAAACTGTTCTGGTTGTTGATGATGAGCCGGCAGTCCTTGACGCGATCGGGGACATGCTGGAGGGTCTCGGTTGCCAAGTCATCCGCGCCCAAAGCGGCGCGGACGCGCTCGACCGGCTTAAACAGAACGAACACATCTCCATTCTCATCACCGATATCAGCATGCCCGGCATGGACGGTCATGAGCTGGCCGAGTTAGCCAGACGCGTCCGTCCTAAGCTGAAGGTGCTGCAACTGTCCGGCCGCGAGCCCCGGCGCGGTGGCCTCCCGATGATCAGGAAGCCGTTCTCGTTCGAGGAACTCGCCGGCGTCATGAAGCGGATCAGCTGAACGCAGGCAAAAGACAGCTGCCAAAAGAAAAGCCCGCAGCGGATGTTCCCGCGCGAGCTGAACCGAACTCTTTCGATGATGCCACTGTGCCGGTGTTTTGCCCGTCGCGGCGAACGCGGAAGAAGGCGCGCCCTTCCTCCCAGTTTGATATGTGGCGCGCAACGGGCTTGCTTCAAGCCCCTGTTCCTGCCGTAGAACCCGTGACCCAGCCAACGACATTGAGGGGGGCACATGCCCGTATTGCTTCCAAAGTCGCGTTCAAACCACGAGGCCCATCGCACCAGCGCGCGCGCCGCGGCGAGCGCCGATCATGCCGTCCTCATCGCCGGCGGCGGCCCCACCGGATTGATGCTGGCCGCCGAGCTCGCGCTCACCAAAATCGACGTGGCCGTGATCGAGCGGCGCGCTGATCAAGCGTTGGTCGAGACCCGCGCCGGCGGCTTGCATGCGCGAACGCTCGAGATCCTTGATCAGCGCGGCATCGCCGATCGCTTCCTGCGCGAGGGCCAGATCACCCAGCTCGCGGGTTTCGCCTGGACCAGGCTCGACATCAGCGACCTCCCCACGCGGTATCCCTACGGGCTCGCGCTGCGACAGGCCCACATCGAGCGCATCCTGGCCGATTGGGCCACCGAGCTCGGGGTCGCGGTCTATCGCGACACCGAGGTATCAGGTTTTGCGCAAGACGAGGCGGGCGTCCACGTCACGCTCTCGGGCGGCAAGGTGCTGCGCGCAAACTATCTCGTCGGTTGCGACGGCGGCCGCAGCGTGGTGCGCAAGGCGGCCGGCATCGACTTCGCCGGTTTCGAGCCGACGCTGAGCAATCTCATGGCCGAGGTCGAGATGCGCGAGGCCCCTAGGTTCGGCCTGCGCCACGACGCGCTCGGCTTCCATGGACTCAGCAAGACCGAGAGCGGGCGCGTGCTGGTCGTCGTGACGGAAGCAACGCTCGCGCGCAGCGGCGAGCCGGGCTTGCGCGATCTCAGCGGGGCCCTCAATGCAGTCTATGGCACCGATTTCGGTCTGCAGAACCCCGCCTGGATCTCCCGCTTCACCGATGCCGCCCTGCAGGCGAAGTCCTATCGCAAGGGCCGCGTGCTGCTCGCCGGCGATGCCGCGCACATCCACCACTCCGTGGGCGGCCAGGGCCTTAACCTCGGTGTGCAGGATGCGGTCAATCTCGGCTGGAAGCTGGCGCAGGTGGTCAAGCGCATCTCGCCCGAGAGCCTGCTCGACACCTATCACGACGAGCGCCACCCCGTGGCCGCGCGCGTGCTGAAAAACACCATGGCGCAGATCGCCCTACTCCGCCGCGGCGACGACGGCCGCAAGGCCGCGCGCGAGGTGATCTCCGAGCTGCTCGCCATGGACGAGCCGCGACACCGTCTTGGCGCGATGATGAGCGGGCTCGACATTCGCTATGATCTCGGCGCAGACCACGCGCTGCTCGGACGCCGCATGCCCGATCTCGATTTTATGGTTGACGGCCGGCCGCTCAAACTGTTCACGCTGCTGCACGGCGCGCGCGGCGTGCTGCTCAGTTTCGGACAGCGCAGCAGCGTCAGGGCAACGCCCTGGGCCGATCGCATCGCTGTAGTCGACGGCGACTATGACGGCCCATGGCAGCTTCCGGCCATCGGCGATGTCGCCGCGCCCGCCGCCGTGCTAGTGCGGCCGGACGGCCATGTGGCCTGGGTAGGAGATGGGAGCGAGCGGGGACTTGCGGAGGCGTTGACTGCCTGGTTCGGACCGATCACTACTGCGTAGTTTCTGTGGACCGATCCAGATCAGATGCCGTCGGCTTGGTCAGAAAAGCCAAGTTGCTTAAACGTCGTTTGATCGTTTCCATTATTCCGGCGGCAGTCCCATATCGTCGCAACCCAAAACGCTCCTGGTTTCTCTCACTGAAACGCAACTCGCGACCAACCAATTGAGACGCAGGCATCAGGAGGTAGTCCTTTATCTCTCGATTACCCTCATTCAATCTGACCACGACGACCAGGCCGGGAGGAAGATGCCGGCCACGTATGATGACCCAACTCGGATGTGTCGCACCATGAGAAAGCCGACTGCGCGCCACGCGAAAGGATATTGCGACGGCGTGAATCTTGAGTATCTGATGAGCTTGATTGAGCCTGACATCCTCGCCAGATTTGGCGAGCCACGCCGCGATCTTTCGGGCTAGGGCTTTGACCATATCGCGGCGAACGGTTCGAGACTCGACGTACTCGTAGCTTCGCTTAGGACTGTAGCCGATCAGGCGATAAGCCGCCCTCAAGCTGCCAAAACGCGTCAGGTATGCTACCGAGCTAGGTATACCCTCTGTCTCATTGATAATGTCCCTACTCAGCCGCCCTCTTCGGTGAAGCAAGACCCTCAATCGCTTGAGCATTTCCTCATCGGACACCCCCCAGCAGTGTCGTCTATCTTCAAGTATCTGCTGCGCCTTCGCGAAAATTTCCTTGTCGACTACTGGCTCGAAAGCGTCTTCCTTCTTGATCCAATCTGCCGGAGGATTTTCTTTTCGGACTGTTCGCAGTCTCGCACTATGGCGATTGTAACGATTGGTGCCAATGTAGTTGTCGTTTTGTAGCAGGTAGTGGATTTGGGCGAAGGTCCATGGCCGTCCCCGATTGCGGGCATCACCAAGATTGAGCTCCCGCGCAATCTTCGTCTCGGTAAGATGACGTTTTACGAAAAAATCAAATATTAGCCTCACCATCTCGATTTCGTGTTGCGGTCCTGGACGTAGGATAACGCGGTCGGTTTGAAGCGACTTCCATTGTCCGGTCTCCATTATTCCTTTGGATCGGCCGTTTTCATCAATCAGTTCTCTGCGAAGTCCGAAGCTCGGGTGGCCGCCCTGTCGAAAGCCAAGCCTTGAGAGATGGCACGCGCCAGTGTGTACCTTGACCCCAAGTTCTCGACTGTATTCAGCTGCCATCACCCGTTTGATGTTCTTAATAATGCCCGAAATGACACTCCCATCGTTCTCAAATTGCTCTGCGCAATAGCAAACGGTCATTCCTGCTTCCCTGCAGATAAATTCGTAGTGAGCACTTTCATCAATGTCTTGAAAGCGCCCCCAGCGGCTGACGTCGTAGATGAGGATGTGATCGAAATTCACGCGGCCTTGACGGACGTCCGTAATCAAACTGGTCAAACCCGGTCTGTTTCTGATCCCGAGACCACTTTCGCCGTCGTCGCGATAAGTTCGCACGATCTCTAGTCCGCGCGCTTGCGCGTAGGTCGCAATCGCCGCAGCTTGATTTTCGATCGAGTAGCGCTGGTGGTCCGTCGACATTCTAACGTATTGCGCAGCGCAGAGCGTCCGCTGTGCTTTGGGTAAAGAGACTTTGTGCGGAATGAGCGCGTTGATCATCGGACGTCGCCTCACCTTGCGCCTAGGCAATTTACGACGGCCAGCGAGCGGCGTGAAGTTCACGTCTTAGGACGGGCTACTCCACGAGCACCCATACTTCACCACCCAGGTCAGAATGGCTGTCGCAAGGGCCACGATCAATCCGCCCCAACTCGATGCACGGCGGGCCGCGCTGATCGACCGCAAATAGAGGAACGCGCCCAGCAGTGCGCCGTAGTTCCTCCTGAAGTCTCCATTGAGCTTTGCAATCTTTGCGAGCTCGGAAGAGGCCTCTATTTCATCGGCCATATGCGCTGATCCTCATTACTGAACCAGCGCCCTATGAACCACTGTTTTGCCCGACGGAGCAAGCGGAATTTCGGTATTTCAAAATACTTTCTGAGGGCGGCCCGCTGGTCCTTGACCAACGTTTTGACCCCAGTGTCACGGGACCGGCTAGGGCTAGCGGCTTGCCTCCAACCTCCCTCCGCGGAAATCAATTTGGGGGTACGCCCACCACTTCTCTGCTCCGCCATGCCCCACCCCGCCCGACGCCCAACGCCCACGCATGTTGACGGCCGGCCGATGAAGATCACCTTCGGCCGGATGCGCGAGATGGGCTTGCGCGGCGTCCTGGTCTACTGCCACTGCGGCCACCATGTTGCCGTGGATGCGGATCAGTGGCCGGACGAGGTGCGGCTGCGGACATTTGAGCCCCGCTTCGGTCGCGACCGCCTGTCGATGTCGACGCATCTCGACCGGCCGTCCGAACCGCTGCTCGACGCGGCTATCCTGCTCCGCGGCAACGAAGGCGTGATCGTTGCGATTGAAGCGCGGTGACCGCAGGAACCATCCGCGCATCAGAACGTCTGATCCACGCCTCCGCCATCCCGCTGCCGGAGGCGAACCGCACGAAGCCGCGGCCCCAGCACTGCCCCGCGCCGGGGTTGGCGGCGTGAGCCCGGAGGCAGCTCATGAGCAAGACGACGAGACTTCAACACCGGATCGTCGGCAAGACCAGGCAGGCCGTCGGCGAGATCATCGGCGACCAGACCCTGCACGATGAAGGCAAGGCCCAGGCGGAGCGCGGACGCGACGAACAGGATGCGCCGGGCGAGATCGATCCGCTGAAGAAGCCCAAGCAGCCGACGTGAACGCGGAGCCACGATCCGCCACTTCCGATACAGCGCGGCCTGCCGGCGGAGACACGCTGCGGCCCAGGGAGCGGCAGCGGTGCTCGCGCTGGATTGCCGCCGCCGAACTCGGCCTGATCAGCAGCACCTTCTCGACGCTTCTGAGCCAGTTGTTCGCCGCCCGCATCGGCCGCGATGCCGCGGTCGACTGGATGACGGTCGCGGCCATTCCCGCGCGTGACTGGGCGCTCAGCGCGGAGCCGTCGTGGGGCGCGATCCTCACCGGCATCGCCTTTCACCAATGGGCGGATTTCTCCTGGGCACTGGTCTTCTTCGGGGTGCTCGGGCGCTGGACCGCGGATCTGCGACCGTTGATGATCCTGCTGCTGGCGCTGCCTTGGGCGTTGTTCTCCTCGAGCCTGGAATGGTTCGTGCTGGTGCCACTGCTTCCGTTCTGGCAGCCGCTGTTCACACTGCAGCAGCCCTACTGGATCGGACTACTGGTCCATGGCTGCTCGGCCATGATGTATCCCTTGTACGCGCGGTTGCGCTGGCGCCGCGGCCAGGCACCGGTGCGCGACATTCGTTTCACCAATGCGTGGAGCACCGGCGCGCTTGTCGTGATCGTGCTGCTCGGGACGGTCGCGTTGTTCGGCGCCCACGGCTACGAGCTGCCATGGATCGGTCGCGACAGGGATGCGGACCAGATCTATATCAGGCACATGAGCGCGCATCACGCCCAGGGCATCGAGCTTGCGCGGCTCGCTACCGAGCGCGCCCAGGATCCGCATCTGCGCAAGCTCGCGATGCTGATGGTCGCGAGCCAGACCGGCGAAAACCAGATCTTCGAGAACTGGTGGCTGAGCTGGTTCGACACCGAGATGCCCGACTGCAGCACGGATGAACGTACTGCAATGCCCGGTTACTTGACGCCGGCCGACATGCGACAGGTCAAGACCGCGTCGTCCGACCAGTTCGACGCGGCCTTCATAGCGGCGATGAGCAAGCATCATGCCGGCGCGGTCAGGATGGCGGACCGAATGTGGCAAAGCCGCGGCGATCCGCGCCTACGCATCATGGCCCACGCCATTCGCCACGAGCAGCAGGGCGAGATCGCGCTGATGCACGCCGCGGACGGCGCCGCGGCCGTCGCCGCGGCAGTCCGCAACATGTTCGCCGACAACGTCAATTGAGCGCGGGGAAGCTCGCTTCGGCGAGCCGATAAAGTCATAAGGCCCTTAGGCTTCAGCAAACAGATGCGGCGGATGGCGGGCCGAACGAAACCGGGCACCTCGCAACAGTCTGAACCTGGCGACCGCTATGCTACCGGGCGCGGATGGACCAGAAACTCCATCGTCACCCTCTCGACGTTTGAATCGATCCAGGCGGCCATGCGCCGTTCTTCCTTCAAGGAGGCTTCAAGCGGCTCCTTAGCCTCGGCAACGCCTGCCGGACCGCTGAGCGCGATGAGCGACTTGTAAGCGGCGATCTCGAAGTTTTCGAACGCGTTATTGGCAAACGCATTCTTGAGAATCTCGTTGTTGGCTGCCGAATGCGCCATGGCCTGCGTGTTGGCCATCACGGACTGAGCCGTGTCCTTGAGGGTGGATGTGCTCTCGCCACAGGCCTCCAGGCATTGCTCGAGGCGCCTCAGTTGCTCGTTGGTTTCTTCGAGGTGAGCGACGACCCTTGGCCTTCACGTCCGGATATTCGTCAAGCCGCTCCGACTGACGCTCCATCAACTCCCTCGCCTGCACCTCCATCGCATGTGTAGTCCAACCACGAATGTATCGCGAGCTGCATTCGCCATTTGCTGTCCTTCGGTTGAGTAGCTCCTTGCCGCAAACGCGGCTTGGCAGGAACGTTCCTAGATCGCTCGCTCGGCCATGGTTGCGAGCTCGCGTGTTCCCGACGTGGACCTGACACTAACCTGCGATAGCACGATATCAAACAGAGTCCCAACGTAGGAACGCTCATATCGACCTACTGTTCTCAGCGACGTGCCGTCATGTCTGGTCATGACGGCGGCGCGTTCCTAAAGCGGCCGTCATCGACTGAGGAAAGGCCCGCCCTTCCCCGTCCGTGTCGCAAAGCGCACGATGAGCCGCCGGAGCTCGGCCTTGTGGACCAGGCGGGCCGCTGTTTTGGCCGAGACCCAGATCGCATCGCGTTCGCCCTTCTCGGGCCACCAGCGCTCCTGGCCATGCACCTTCATGGGAAACACCGCGACATTCATGGTCTGCTTGCGCTCGCCCTTGCGCTTGCGATGCTTGAAGCTACCCAACGCGCGCTTCGCGATCACACCGACGAGCCCGGCCTCCTCGTAGGCTTCGAGCGCAGCTGTGCGGTGCGGCTCCGTGTTGGGCATCAAAGAGCCCTTCGGGACACTCCACCTGCGTTTGCGTCTCGTCGTGATCAGCATCACGTGAAGCTCGGATTTGTGCAGACGAAATGGAAGCGCGGCGAATTGCTTCTTGCCCATCAGGTATCTCCAATGGGTTGATAAGCAAGGCATAACGCCATGGTTCCTGCGGACAGCGTGGGCGCACCCATTAGACATCCTCCACCATTTTGAGGCGCAGGGCGGAAATGGCCTCGCCGGGATTGAGGCGCTTCGGGCAGCGGCATTTGGAGCAGCAAGCGCAAACTCAGATGGATCCGAAGCAGCGCAGCTGAAGGACATCGTCCAACGAAAGCCCGAATAGAACAATACGAAAGGCCGGCGCCGTGGCGAGCATGAGCAGCAGCAGGAAGAGTGCGTACACGAGCCCCGGCGGTGTTCTTTTAATGAGGCTGTAGATCGCCTTGCCCATGAACTTTCCCCTGCGCTCAGCGCACCAGCCTGGCACCCATGGCCAGCATCGCAGCTCCCCACAACAGAAAGCCGATATCCCAAAACACCCGCTGCGCCTCTGGCGCCGTCTCGTTGACCTGATGCAGCCGCAGGATCTGGTGATCGATCACACCCTCGACCAGATTGAAGATGCCCCAACCGAGCAACATCGCGCCAAGACATCGCTCGTTCGACCAGTCCAGCCCATCCTTCCGCGCCCGCTGCCACAGCAAATAGAGGCCCGCGAGCACCAGAACGTAGGCTGCGCTGTGGAATAGGCCGTCCCAGAGCGTATTGAGCCTGATGTTGTCGAGAGAGTTGAGAGGATACCAGCCGCTTAACATATGATGCCATTGCAGCAGCTGGTGAAACACGATGCCATCGAAGAATGCACCCAGCCCAAGCCCTAGAAGTATGCCTGCGGATGTCGGAAAGCCATTGGACTTCTCGTCTTGCATTTGATGCACTCACACAAGGCGCAAAAGATGCGGGGCAAGTCATCGCACTGTTCGGACGTTCCTATATTTTGCGCCTCCGCTTCGTTGATGCCCACGGATCGCAATCTGTACGCGCGCCGGCAAAAACATGCGTTAACGACCGCGACGTCCCAGATTCAGATCGCGATCGGATCTTTGGGAACAAAGGCTGCGGCCAACGCGTCTGTCGCCCACATGTTGAGGGCGCAACATGGCGGGACGCTTGGACTTCACAGCACACCGCGGCGACCAACACCGGCGCCCTACTTAAACGGCCCAACAGAAGCGAGAGAGGTTGTCATGCCATATGCCGTGTTCAAGGATGGTGAGAAGCTGAGCCGGACGTTCTCGACCAAGCAGGAGACGCTCGAGAAGGCCGACGAAGCAGGGCTGGTCGAACACGACGGCGCACGCCCCGTGCTCGAGGACGAGTTGAAGATCGAACCGTGCGCTCCCGATCCCGAGGCTCACGATGACGCTGATCTCGATTGGACACCGGCAAAGCCGTCGCCGTGATGTTCAGGTGGTATCGCCACAGCTCGCATCGGCTGGAACGACCGATTTCCTGGAGGGTTGGTGGCACAGGCGACAGCCCCTGCATTCCCAACCGAATGAGGAAACGATGCCAAAGGCACCAAAGTCCGTCGACCACGATCCAAGAGAGACGCCGGCCGACGATCCGCGGCAGCAGACCGACATGCCTACGCATCGCCAAACCGACCAACCCTGGCAGGGTAATCCGGAAAAGGATCAGATTGATCCAAAGCGGCCTCCGATCGATCTAGAGAAGTGGCAGAAATCGAATACCCATTAGGCGCGCCGGCAAGTCCGTCGGTCCAACCTTTCAAGCGTATCAATCGAGCGCCTGGATGACCGGCCGAAGCTCGCCCCCCTCGCCGATCTCGACGGTTGCGAGCGTGACCGGCAGCCTGAAACGCCTCGGCCCGGCGCTGCCCGGATTGAGATAAAGGACGCTGTCGATCACCCTCACGCCCGCCCGATGCGAGTGACCACCGATCACCGCATTGATCCCGCTGGGCGCGGGCTTGGCGGCCAGCTCCTTCAGATCATGCAACACATAAAAGCCATGTCCACCGAGGCGTACGGTCGTTGTCTCAGGATACTCGCGCGCCCAGGTGCCGACGTCGACATTGCCTCGGATGGCTGTCACCGGCGCGATCCGGCGTAACTCGTCGAGGATGCGCTCGGCACCGATATCGCCGGCATGAATGATATGCGACACGCCGGCGAGGCAGGGCATCACCTGCGGCCGGAGCAGGCCATGCGTATCCGAAATCACTCCAATCTTCAAAGTGGCATCCCCTCCGGCGGACTGCGAATCCCAAGGGGTTAGGAACCCCGGCAGTGCGCTCGCATTACTGCCTATCTAGCCGGAGTCCACCTGGGCAACAATAGCGTCATGGCAACCGCGCTCCCGCGAGCACAGTCCGCCGGCTCAGAACGCGAAGCCGTACAGCGCCACGGGCGACGAACGACGCAGCCACCTAGGCAAGGATAACGGATGCTCGAAGACCTGCGCGCGATCATGCAGCCCGGTGCGATCATCGCCGTTCTCATCGTGCTGGCGCTGATGGCAGCAGCCGACGCGGCCATCTTCATCGCGGCCAGAGGATGGCCGTTCTAGGCCGGAGCCGAAGGGAGGGTCGCCGTCACCAAGCCAGCGCCCTCCACACCAACCGCTCCGACAGCGCCCTCCACACCAACCGCTCCGACGACCTATAGGAACCTTCATACGTTTGACCGGTTCGCCCTCCAACAGGGGAGCACGGCGAACATCGATGCCTGTCCGGATGCGAACGGCTCTGGTGCCATTTGCGACGTTGCCGCTGGCCGCTTGCGCCGGCCGGCAGTCGGCGCTCGACCCGCAGGGACTTCAATCCAACCAGATTCTCCAGACTTTGTTCATCTTCCTGATTGTCGCAGCCGTCATCTGGACCGCGGTCGTCGTCGTCCTGTGCATCGGCCTGCTGCGCCGGAAGCGCCACGCCGACCAGCCTCTCGCGCTGCATCAGGGCTTTGAACGGACCAGCGGTTACGTCGTCTTCGGGTTGGGGCTCGTCACCCTCATCATCGTGCTCGGTCTCTCGATCGTCAGCTACGCTGGCCAGCGCACTGTGTTCGCCAAGGACGAGCATGCCCTCACCCTCAAGATCATCGGCCATCAATGGTGGTGGGAAATCCGTTACGAGGATGACAGCCCCCATCAGAGCTTCGTGACCGCAAACGAGATCCGCATTCCCACCGGCCAGCCGGTGAAAGTCGAGCTTGAATCCGCCGACGTGATCCACAGCTTCTGGGTGCCGAGCCTGACCGGAAAGATGGATCTGATCACCGGGCAGAAGAACGAGCTTCAATTCACCGCGAAAAACCCCGGCGTCTACCGCGGCCAGTGTGCTGAGTTCTGCGGCCTTCAGCACGCCCACATGGCCTTCGCGGTCCTCGCGTTGCCGCCCGACGAGTACGGGCGCTGGCGGGATCACGAGAACCAGAGCGCCACCAGCCCGACCGACACGCTCGGCAAGCAGGGCGAGCAGCTGTTTCGCGCGAGAGGCTGCGCGCTCTGCCATACGATCCGCGGCACGCTCGCGGGCGGCCAGCTCGGCCCCGATCTCACGCATGTCGGCAGCAGGACGACGATCGCGGCCGGAACGTTGCCGATGTCCTCGGCAACCCTCGGCGCCTGGATTGCCGATCCCCAGCACATCAAGCCCGGAAGCAACATGCCCAAGATGCCACTGCAGTCGGGCGAGCTCATCGCGATGATTCATTACCTGGAGCAGCTCAAGTGAGCATGGTGGCCGAGCAACGCGAGTTGCGTGATGACGCGCTGAATGGCCTTCAGCTTTCGACGCGTATGGAAAGCATCTGGCGCACGCCATCCGGATTTTCCGGCGCGCTGATGTCGGTGGACCACAAGGTCGTCGGTCGCCGCTACATCGTCACGGCATTCGCATTCCTGCTGCTCGGAGGGCTTCTCGCGGTGCTCATGCGCGTCCAGCTCGCCAAGCCCGAGAGCACGTTCCTCTCGGCGGACAAGTACAACCAGATCTTCACCATGCACGGCTCGACGATGATGTTCCTGTTCGCCGTGCCAGTCATGGAGGCCTTCGCCGTCTACCTCGTGCCGCTGATGGTCGGAACGCGAAACATTGCGTTTCCGCGCCTGAATGCCTTCAGTTACTGGATGTTTCTGTTCGGAGGCTGCTTTCTCTGGATTTCCTTCGCCCTGAACGTCGGACCGGATGTCGGCTGGTTTGCCTATGTTCCGCTGTCCTCGTTGCAGTACACGCCGACCAAACGGCCCGACGTCTGGGCGCAAATGATCACCTTCACCGAGGTGGCCGCGCTGGCCGTCTCGGTCGAGATCGTGGTGACCGTGTTCAAGCAGCGCGCGCCGGGCATGACGCTCGATCGTATCCCCCTCTTCGTCTGGGCCATGCTGGTCACCAGCTTCCTGGTCATGTTCGCGATGCCGTCCATCATGGTCGCGTCGACGTCGCTTATCCTCGACCGCCTCGTCAACACGCGCTTCTACGATTCCTCTTCCGGCGGGCATCCCCTGCTATGGCAGCATCTGTTCTGGTTTTTCGGCCATCCCGAGGTCTACATCATCTTCATCCCCGGCACCGGCATGGTCTCGGCGATCCTCGCGACGTTCGCCAGGCGTCCCGTGGTCGGGTATCCCGTGGTCATCCTCTCGCTGATCGCGACGGGCTTCCTGTCGTTCGGCCTGTGGGTCCACCACATGTTTGTCACGGGTCTGCCCCAGCTCGGCGCCGGGCTTTTCACGGCCTCCAGCATGCTGATCGCCGTTCCCAGCGGTCTGCAGATCTTCTGCTGGCTGGCGACGCTTTGGGACGGTCGGCCGGTCTACCGCACGCCGCTGTTGTTCGTGATCGGATTCATCGTGATCTTCGTCATGGGTGGATTGTCGGGCGTGATGGTCGCCTCGGTGCCGATCGACACCCAGGTGCATGACACCTATTTCGTCGTCGCCCACTTCCATTACGTGCTGATCGGCGGCGCCGTCTTCCCGCTGATCGGCGCCGTCTATTACTGGTTTCCCAAGATCACCGGCCGGATGCTGAGCGAGCGACTGGGACGCTGGAACTTCTGGCTCGCCTTCGTTGGCTTCAACGTCGCGTTTTTTCCGATGCACATCCTCGGACTGATCGGAATGCCGCGACGCGTCTACACCTACACCGCCGACATGGACTGGGCGCATCTCAATCTGCTCTCGAGCGGCGGTGCCCTCATATTCGCGCTCAGCTTCGCGCTGCTGCTCGCTAACGTGATCCACAGTCTGCGCAACGGCGCGCTCGCGGGCGACAATCCCTGGGACGCCTCCACCCTGGAATGGGCGACATCCTCACCCCCTCCGCCGCAGAATTTCGATCGCATTCCCGTCGTCAAGCACCGCGATCCCCTTTGGTTCGACAATGAAAGCTTGCCGGTGGTCGCAGGTCTCAGCGCGGAGCGCCGCGAAGTGCTCTTGACGTCGCTCGCCGAAGCGGAGCCGCAAATTCGAGAGGCGTCGCCCGAACCGAGCATCTGGCCTCTGCTGACAGCCATCGCGACGACCGTGTTCTTCATCGGCTCGATCTTCACGCCGTGGGCCGTGCTGTGGGGTACCCCCCCAATGGCAGTCGCCCTGATCGGCTGGTTCTGGCCGGCCGGCCACAAGGAGGACGAGGAGTGAGGCAGACCATCGTTCGAAATGTCGGTGACTTGCCGACCTATGGTTACGGTCCGCAAAGCGGTCCGTGGTGGGGCGCCATGGGCTTCATGGCGCTGGAAGGCATGGGGTTTGCACTTGCCATCGGCGCCTATCTTTATCTCTACGCCGTCAATCCCACCTGGCCGATTGGCGCTACCCCGCCCGATCTCTGGCCCGGCACGGCCGAGGTCATCATCTATCTCCTGAGCATCATTCCCAACGAGATGACCAACCGCGCGGCACACCGGCAGGATCTTGCCAGGGTACGCACAGGCCTGATCGTGATGTCGCTGATCGGCATCGCCCTGCTGGTGTTGCGCGGGTTCGAGTTCGCCCATCTCAACACGCGCTGGGACAATTCCGCCTACGGATCGATCGTCTGGCTGATCCTCGGGCTACACACGACCCATCTCGTCACCGATCTCGGCGACACCGTCGTGCTGACGGTACTGATGTTCACGCTGCACGCGAAGCCGCGTAGGTTCAGCGACGTCACCGACAACGTGTTTTACTGGAACTTCGTCGTGCTTGCCTGGCTGCCGCTCTACGCGCTACTCGACTGGGTGCCCCGTCTATGACCGATACCGCACGACACGCGAAAATACTCTATTGGGCAGGCGTCGCGCTCGGCCCCCTAGCCTGGGGCATCAACCTGCAGGGGATCTACGCGCTCGCTCATTTCTCATGCGAATCGACCAAGTTCAGCGGCGCGATCATGAGCGCGGTGCTCGCCGGCATCGCCCTCGCAGGCACGGCCATATCCGCCTGCGCCATCCGTCGGGGCGCCGGTGCGGAATGGAGCGATGTGCGAGGCGGCGGCCCCCGGACGTTCATGGCCTGGGTTGGCGTCGGCTCCGGCGTTCTGTTCGCGCTGGTCATCGCGAACCAGCTCGCGGCCTCGTTGATGATCAGCCCATGCCTGCGCTGAGCCTCCTGGCAATTCTGCTCGGCCTGCTGGCAGCGCCTGCGACGGCGCACGGCATCTCCGAGGTCGATACGGGCTCGCTCTGGAACTCCGATCCCTGGCTTCTGGCCCCGCTCTATGTCGTCGGCATCTCCTTTTACATCGGCACGCAACGGCTGTGGCGCCATGCGGGTGGAGGCCGCGGCGTCCGCTTCCGTCAGGTCGGTGCGTTCTGGACCGGCTGGCTGATCGTCGCGCTCGCCCTCACCTCGCCGTTGCATTGGCTCGGCGAGCGCCTGTTCACGGCGCACATGATCGAACACGAACTGCTCATGCTGGTCGGCGCGCCGCTGATGGCCTACGCCCGGATCAATGGGCCGATGATGTGGAGTCTGCCCGCCTCGCTGCGGCCGGCGGCGGGCCATCTGTTGAATTGGTCGATTGTGGCACGGCCATGGGCCGTCATCAGCCATCCCATCACCGCGACCGCCCTGCATGCCTTGGCGCTCTGGGCCTGGCATGCGCCGCCGCTCTATGCGTTGGCGCTCGAAAACACCGCCATTCATCGCCTCCAGCACATCAGCTTCTTTGCCACCGCGCTGTTGTTCTGGTGGGTACTTTTCCATGGCCGCGGCGTCGGACGCAGCCTGCGGCTGCGGGACGGCATCGCGATCGGATGCCTGTTCGTCACTGTTCTTCATTCCGGCGTGCTCGGAGCGCTGCTGACGCTGTCGACGCGCGTCTGGATTCCCGGCCAGGGCGCTCTCGCCGGCGAGTTCGACTTATCTCCCCTGGAAGATCAGCAACTCGCGGGCATCTTGATGTGGGTACCGATGGGGATTCTCTACACCGGCGCTGCGCTGTTCTTCGCCTATCGGTGGCTCAACACTGTCCCCGCGCGCTCCCAAATGCCGGCGGTTCACCATGCTGGCTGAACGATCCGGGGGCACTGTGAACATAGGAACCGCAGGTGTGTTGCAACGTTCGCCAGTTGACGCGCGACATTTCCGTGGAGGCCCTATGCGCAAACGAACCGTCGTAGCGACTGTCATGCTCGCAGCCGCCCTTGCGCGGCCGCAAGGTGCCATCGCGCAAGATCAGCCGCGCGCGGGAATGTCGTGTCCGGTCGACCATGATCAGCTCGCCGACATTCTCAAGAAAAGTGTCAAGCCCGGCGGCGGCCCCAGCAATGGCGGCCTCGACAACAATGAATGGGCTGCCGTCGTCAATCGCCAGGGGGTGGTTTGCGCCGTCGCTTACAGCGGCAGCAAGGTCGACGATCAGTGGCTCGGAAGCCGTGCTATCGCCGCCGAGAAAGCCAACACTGCGAATGCGTTCAGCCTGAAGGACAAGGCGATGGCCACTGCCAATCTCTATGCGGGCGCACAGCCCGGCGGCCTTCTATTTGGTGCGGCGCTCAGCAATCCGCCCTCTCCAGAGGTCATTTATGCCGGCACACCCGACGAGTTCGGCACGGCAAAAGATCCGATGGTCGGCAAACCCGTTGGCGGCGTGGTCGTGTTCGGCGGTGGGCTCGCCCTCTACGATGGCAACGGCATTGCGGGTGCGCTCGGCGTCAGCGGCGACAGCTCCTGTGCGGACCACAATGTCGCCTGGCGCGTGCGCCACCTCCTTGGGCTCGATCATGTGCCGGCCGGCGTCAGTCCCAACATGAAGGACGCGATCATCTACGACATCGGACCAGACGGCAAAAGCCCGTCGGGCTACGGTCATCCCAAGTGCAACGGCAGGGAGGACCAGATTGCGGTCGATCTTGGTGCCGGCGTCTCGGGAAACGTCGTCAGATAGCCAGACTCTCGGAACTTAGGAACCAAGCGTGCGTGCGACGTTTGTACGTTCGCAAACCGGCCTGCAACGCGGCACGGCCTCGTCAAGCCGTGGAGATCTTCACTTATGTTAATGTTCGGCCTCAGGCGATTGCTGTGGGGAACGTTGAGTGCGGCCACCGCCTGCGGCATGTTGCTGTCGCCTTGTCTCGCCCAAGCTGATCTCGTCAGCCGCATGAAGGATCCCGGCCAGTGGCCGATGGCGGCGCGGGACTACGCCAACACGCGCTACAGCGCACTTGACCAGATCAACGCCAGCAATGCCTCACGCCTGCAACTTGCCTGGACGTTTTCAGTCGGAGCCGATCGCGGCCAGGAGGCCGCCCCGCTGGTCGTTGACGGGACCATGTATGTGGTCAGCCCCTACGCCGGACCTTACCCGAACCGCGTCTTCGCGCTGGATGCCACGACAGGCGAGCTGAAATGGTCCTACGCGCCGAAGCCGGAGCCGGCCGCAGCGGGCGTTGCCTGCTGCGACGTCGTCAATCGCGGGCTCGCTTTCGATAACGGCAAGATCTTTCTCAATACGCTGGACAATCACTCGGTCGCGCTCGATGCCAAGACCGGTAAGGAGCTCTGGCACACGAAACTCGGAGAGATCAACAAGGGCGAGACCATCACGATGGCGCCGGTCGTCGTGAAGGGCAAGGTGCTCATCGGCAACAGCGGCGGTGAGATGGGCGTTCGCGGCTGGGTGACTGCGCTCGACGAGAACACCGGTGCCATCGCCTGGCGCGCCTATGCCACGGGCCCCGACAAGGACGTCTTGATCGGCGACGATTTCAAGCCCTTTTACGACAACCTCAAAGGCAAAGATCTCGGCGTCAAGAGCTGGCCCGCCGACCGCTGGCAGGTCGGCGGCGGCACCATGTGGGGATGGATTTCCTACGACGCCGACCTCAACCTGATCTATTACGGCACCGCCAATCCCAGCCCGTGGAATGCGAACCAGCGCAGCGGCGACAATCTCTGGAGCACCACCATCTTCGCGCGGGATCCCGACAACGGCCATGCGAAATGGGCGTATCAGGTCAACCCGCACGATCTGTTCGACCATGACGAAGTCAACGAGAACGTGCTGGTCGACCTCGAGCTCAATGGCCAGCCGCGCAAGGTGCTGATCCACCCCGGACGCAACGGCTATATGTACGTCATGGACCGCGCCTCCGGCGAGGTGATCTCGGCGGACGCCTATGAGTTCGTGAACGCCTATAAGGGTGTCGACCTCAAGACCGGCAAGATCATCCCCAATGAGGAGAAGACCCCTCTGGTCGGCAAGACCGTCGAGAACATTTGCCCGACCGCGCCGGGCGCAAAGGATTGGCAACCGTCCGCCTGGTCACCCCGCACCAAGCTGCTTTACGTTCCGCACCAGCATCTCTGCATGAACTTCAAGGCGTCGCAGGTCGGCTACATCGCCGGCACGCCCTATATCGGCGCCGATGTCGATATGTATGCCGGCCCAGGCGGCCATCGCGGCGAGTTCATGGCGTGGGACCCGGTCGCTCGGAAGAAGGTCTGGGAGATTCACGAGAAGCTGCCGGTCTGGAGCGGCGCGCTGGTGACCGCGGGCGACGTCGCGTTCTACGGAACGATGGACCGTCTGTTCAAGGCGGTGGACGCGAAGTCCGGCAAATTGCTTTGGCAGTTTCGCGCGGGCTCCGGGTTCATCGGTCAGCCGATCTCCTATCGGGGATCCGATGGGCAGCAATACATCGCGATCCTCTCCGGTGTCGGCGGCTGGCCTGGTGTAGTGGCGAATGCAGAGGTGGATCAGCGCGTGCGCAACGGCGCGCTCGGCTTCACCGGTGCGATGCAGGACCTGCCATTCTACACGGCAGGTGGCAGTGAGCTTTTGGTGTTTAAGCTCGGCGGCACCAGCAATCAGGACAGCAGCCATGCGTCTCCGCAGTGATTGGGCCGTCCTTACTGTTGCTCTCGCTTTTGCCGGCCCGATCGGGATCGCATCCTCGGTAGCCGCCGCGCCGAATGGCGAGCTTCGCGTCTGCGCTGACCCGAACAATCTGCCGTTCTCCAATAGCGCCGTAGCCGGTTTTGAGAACAAGCTCGCTTCGATGGTGGCCGAGGCGCTGGGACGGTCGGTGTCCTATACGTGGTGGGCACAGCGTCGGGGCTTCATCCGCAACACGCTCAGGGCCGAGAAATGCGACGTCGTGATGGGCGTGCCTGCCGGCTACGAGCTCGTAGAGACCACGAAGCCCTATTATCGCTCGACCTATGTTTTCGTGAGCCGTGAGGACGAGCATCTCGATCTCTCGTCCCTGCTTGATCCCCGCCTGCATCGCCTGACGATCGGCGTGCATCTCGTCGGCGACGACGGCAACAACCCACCGCCCGCACAGGCACTTGGCCAGCTCGGGATCGTCGACAATGTCCGGGGATACTCGATCTATGGCGACTATCGTCAGGCCGATCCGCCTGCACGCCTGATCGAGGCGGTCGAACACGGCGAGATCGACGTCGCCGCCGCATGGGGGCCGCTCGGCGGCTATTTCGCCGCGCATTCCAAGGTGCCGCTGTCGGTCACCCCGATCCGGGACGGCGACCGTTTCGCACCCCAACAATTCCAGTTCGCCATTTCGATGGGCGTTCGCAAGGGGGACCACGCGCTGCGCGACCAGCTGAACGCGTTCATCGATGCACATCGATCCGAGATCGCTGCACTGCTGCGCAGCTACGGCGTGCCCCTGGTGGAGGAGCCTGTGACAGTTTCAGGAGGACCCGGGTAATGTCTGCATTGCCGCTGCGTACGAGCGTGTTATCGCTACTGCTGGCGACGGTGCCGAACAGTCCCTTGCTTGCCCAGCAGACCCTGCCGCAATCGCAGGAGGCACAGATGCCGACATTGGCGCCGCGGCCGAACTTCGGCGGCAGCGTTGGCAACGGCAGGCCGGGCGTATTCATGCAGGTGCCCGTGACCACGCTGTTCCCGGGCGCGCAGCCGGATCCGCCTGTGATCAAGAATCCGGTCCAGGGCGACCCCAATGCCGAGCAGCGCGGGATGACCTATTTCGTCAATTTCAATTGCGTCGGCTGCCACGCGCCGAATGGCGGCGGCGGCATGGGGCCGGCGCTGAGCAACAATCTCTTCACCTACGGCTCGCAGCCCGAAAATATCTATTTGTCGATCTACCAGGGACGGCCCAATGGCATGCCGGCCTGGGGCGGTGTGCTGCCCGACAGCGTGATCTGGGACCTCGTCACCTATATCGGCATGATCAGCAACGAGCCGAACCGACAATGGGGCCGCACGTTCTCGGCGGACCCACTGTCGCCTGAGCTCGAGCAGGTTCCGAGCGAGCAGGTCTCGACGACCGACCCGTGGTCCGCCACCAAGTCCTTCAATTTCGGTCAAAAGCCCTGATTGAGGAAGCGGAGCAGCCGATGATCAGTCCAATGACACGATTGCTGATCGGCTCGCTGCTCGCCATGACGGCTGCAGCCTGCGAACCCGGTAAGGCGACCGGCCCGGAAAGCGACGTACGTCGCGGCGCAGATCTCGTCAAGAACTACCATTGCGGCAGCTGCCACGACATTCCCGGGATTGCCGGCGCCGACGGCAACGTCGGCCCGCCCCTGCACCGGATCGGCACGCGCACCTATATCGCCGGGTACATCCGGAATTCGCCGGACAACATGGCTGACTGGATCGAAGATCCGCAGCGCGCGTTGCCCGGCAACGCCATGCCGAGAATGGGCATTTCGCAGAAGGACGCACGCGACATCGCGGCGTTTCTCTATACGCTGAAGTAGACCACATGAATCCCACACCGCGCCCTGCAAGCTTGTTTCGCGATGCGCCATTGCTGGCCGTCACCATCGTGATGATCGCCATCATGGGATTGGGCCTCGTCGGCGGTGGTGCGTGGCTCGCGATGCTCGGCGGCTCCGCTTACTATCTCGTCGCCGGAATTATGCTGCTGCTCACGGCGTGGCTGCTGATAAGACGTCGTGCCGAGGCTCTCTGGATCTACGCCGCGCTGCTGCTTGGCACGATGGCGTGGGCGATCTGGGAAGCCGGATTCGATTTCTGGTCGCTGGCACCGCGCGGCGACATCCTTGCGCCACTCGGCGTCTGGCTGCTGTTGCCGTTCATAGCCCGACGTTTGGCGCCCAATTTGCGGGCCGCGCGCTGGGCGCTCGGGTTCGTCCTGATCGTCGCGGCCGGCGTGCTCGGCCTCTCTCTGGCGCGCGATCGCCACGACTTAGCCGGTACAATAGCGGAGAGCAAGATGACGGGTGCCATCGCCTCCGCGGATGGAGTTCCGCCCATCGCCGGCGAGAACTGGACGGCCTATGGCGGTAGTAGTTTTGGCACGCGCTATTCCTCGCTCAGCCAGATTACCACAGCCAACGCCGGGGATCTCAAGCTCGCCTGGGAATTCCGCACCGGCGATCACAAGGGCGCTGATGATCCCGACGAGATCACCAACCAGGCGACGCCGCTCAAGATCGGCGACCTCCTCTACATCTGCTCGCCGCACCAGATCGTGTTCGCGCTCGACGCCAAGACCGGTCAGCTACGCTGGAAGTTCGACCCGCAGGTTCAGCACAACAAAGCCTTCCAGCACATGACCTGCCGTGGCGTGTCCTATCACGCGACGAAGGAGGGCTCCGTTACGGCCTACGGCACCCCGGCACCAGGCGATTGTCCGGAACGCATCTTCGTACCGACGAATGACGGCCGGATGTTCGCACTGGACGCCCGGAGCGGAACGCCGTGCGTCAGCTTCGGTGACAAAGGCCAGATCGACCTCAAGGAGGAAGCGAGATCAAGACGCTCGGTTTCTACGAAGGCACCTCGCCGCCCGTGGTGACCGACAAGGTCCTGATCGTGGGCGGGGCTGTCATCGACAATTATTCCGATCGCGTGCCGTCGGGCGTCATCCGCGGCTTCGACATCTATTCGGGCCGACTCATCTGGGCCTTCGATGCCGGCAATCCCGATCCGAACGAGATGCCGTCGGACTCACACCATTTCACAGCGGGATCACCGAATTCATGGAGCATCTCGGCAGTCGATGAAACGCTGGGGCTCGTCTATGTCCCGCTCGGCTCGAGCTCGCCGGATATCTGGGGCGGCGGCCGTTCGCCGGAGAAGGAGCGCTACGATTCAGCGCTGATCGCCCTCGATATCGCCACCGGAAAGCTGCGCTGGTCGTTCCAGAACGTGCACCATGATCTCTGGGACATGGACATGCCCTCGCAGCCGAGCCTGGTCGATTTGCGTTCGAATGGCGGCACCACGCCGGCGATCTACATTCCGGCAAAGACCGGCGACATCTTCGTGCTCGACCGCCGCGACGGCCATCAGCTGGTGCCTGCCCCGGAAAAACCTGTACCGCAGGGAGCCGCGCCCGGCGACCGGTTGTCTTCCACCCAGCCCTTCTCGGAGTTGAGCTTCCGTCCGCCCGGCATGCTGACGGATGCGCAGATGTGGGGCAGCACGATGTTCGACCAGCTCGCCTGTCGCATCAAATTCAAGCGTCTGCGTTACGAAGGGCCGTTCACGCCGCCCTCGGAGCAAGGCACGTTGGTCTTCCCGGGCGATTTCGGCATGTTCGAGTGGGGCGGCATCGCGATCGATCCTGAGCGGCAGATCGCCATCGCCAATCCGCAGTCCATTCCGTTCATCTCGCGCCTCGTGCCGCGCGGAAAAGACAATCCGGCAGCACCAAACGCGGCGCATCCCCCGGGCACCGAACTCGGCGTGCAGCCGATGTATGGCGCCCCATATGGCGTCGATCTCGGCATCTTCCTGTCCCCGCTCGGCATACCCTGCCTCGCCCCGCCCTGGGGCAATATCGCCGCCATCGACCTCAAAACCCACAAGGTGGTGTGGCAGCACCGCATCGGCACGATCCGCGACCAGGCGCCGCTCCCGCTGCCGTTCAAGCTCGGCGTTCCCATGCTGGGCGGGCCGATCGTGACAGCGGGCGGGGTCATTTTCATCACGGGGATGATGGACGACTACATCAGGGCGTTCGACGTTCGCGACGGCAAGCAGCTCTGGCAGGATCGCCTTCCCGCCGGCGGGCAATCCACGCCGATGACGTATGAGGCAGGCGGCAAGCAATATGTCGTCACGGTCGATGGCGGCCACGGCTCGTTCGGCACCAAGCTCGGCGACTACGTGCGCGCTTACGCGCTGCCTTGATACCCGTCGGTAAGCCCCTCTACGCTCGGCGCCGTTGTGTCCTTGTCTGCCGGCGTGGGCGTGCAAGTGCCGAGACCACGACAGCCGCACACGCCGCGATCCCAAGTACAGCAAGCCCTTTGCTGATGACCCCCGCCGGCGGAAGCTGTTTCCGCACCAGCCAGCCCCCGTCGACCGACGTGCCCGGCGGCGATGCCTCGATCATGCTTCCCTCGCTGATCGGTGCGCGCTTCGCCCGCGACAGCAGGAACCGGAATGCGCTTCCCAGTAGATCTTCGGTGAGTTTCGGCGCGATCGCATAGGCCATCTGACCCGCTCGGGCTGGCCAGCCGACGGCCACTTCATCGCGCGGCGCGCGGACCAGGCTCAAGAAGGTCTCGGCAACGTCTTCGGACTGGTACAACATCGGCCCTGGATCAAGCGTCTTACCGGACATGTTGGCGCCGTGGACGAATCCCGGCGTATCCACCATCGCCGGGAATACACCGCAGACGTGGATGTGGGGATGTGCTCTGAGCTCTTGCCTGAGGCTTGCCGTGAACCCACGCAGGCCAAACTTGCTGGCGGTGTAAGCGGCCGCGAACGGTGTCGGCGCCCATCCCCCAAGCGAAATGTTATTGACCAGGATGCCTCGCTTCTGGCGCAGGAAGATCGGAAGGACTGCAAAGGCGCCGTTCATGGTGCCCAGCAAGTTCACCTCGATCGTCCGGCGATGCAGCGCGAGATCGGCGTCCTGATAGGGGCCAAATACACCCGTGCCGGCATTGTTGATCCAGACGTCGATCCCGCCGAACGCGTCCTCCGCCTGTCTGGCCAGTCGTCGCACCGCGTCGGCATCGGTGACGTCGGTTGGGACCGCCAATGCGCGGCCTCCCAGCGCCTCGCACTCCGCCGCGAGCTGCGCCAAAATCTCGCCACGCCGGGCGGCGAGCACTACACTCCCACCTTCTCGGGCAAACGCAAGCGCCGCAGCCCGACCTATTCCGCTGGACGCTCCCGTGATGACAACGCGCGTGTCCGCCATTGACCGGGCTGGCGCTCGCGACGCCCTGGCAGGAAGCAGCCATCGCAATGACTGGCGGAGACGCTGGGTGCCATCAGTTTCGAACCAGTCGCCATGAGCAAAAATAACCCGTTCAGGCGCAAGGCCGACAAGCCGCTCTGCCGCGGCCTGGACCGAACGACCGCCAAGGCGCAACAACATCCGCAAATAGATGGGTGCCATTCCGTGGGGCTTGGCAATACCAAGCAGGCTTGCGACGGCCTGATTCGAGGGTGGAAGGTGGTGAGGATCGAGATTTTCCACGAGATCCGTCAGCACCAAGGTGCGGCTCCGCTTGTCGAATATCTCCACCTCCGAAAACATCGGGGCTTGGACTGGCACCGTCTCGAGTTCGGCCGCCCAGTCTTGAGGAGTGGACGCGCCAAGCTCGCGGTCGATACGGAGGCCTGCTTCGCGAACCTGCCTCCGCGCCGAAAGTCCGCGCGCCGCGAAAGTTCGTGCTTCGGGCAATTCTTTTTGCCAAGCTTGCAGGAACATCCAATGCGCAACGTTTGGCGCCATCAGATATTTGATCGGACCCAGACGCTCCAGCTCATCGCGCAGAGCTACCGAATATCGCACCGGGGAGTGCAGAATAAGGTCACCGTTGAGCAACCGGATGACCGTCATGCGAACTGGCAGACGCAAGCCCGCTGCACTGATGGGTCGATCGTCGACAATCCAGATGTCGTTCGTGGCCTTCGTCAGGGTCGCAGTCGATGAAGCGCCATCAAATTCGTGCATGCGCGTTTTCCGGTGGAGACCTTGCTCAAGTCCCCGGATAGGAGGCTCGTTCCTCTTACACTGACCTCCGCGCGGCGCAGGCCTCGGACAAAGCCCTGGAACCGGCCTGCTTGAGGTCCTCAAGAGAGGTCTGCCCGTTTGTCGCTGCTTCCAGAAGCTTAGAGGCTACGTAGGTCCGGGCACTAATCTCGCGACGGGAGATGCTTTCGCACACTTCTTCGAGCACGGCCCGCAAAAGCGCCGTTGTATCGGTGTCGAACATTGAAGCGGCTCCAGCCTGAAAGACCTCAGACTAAGGCAACGGGGAGGACGAAGGATTTAACATTGTTAAAGAGCGCAACTTGCCGATAAAAATATGCGGGTGGTTTGCAGCGGCGTGCACTTTGATCCTGCTCGCAGAGGGAACATCAAAGCTGAGGTTGCTTTGTGTCCGCTGATGCCTACGCGTGAAATCGATGGATCGTATCACAGGTTATTGTCCGGCGTTTTCCATTTGAGTCACAATTGGTGAAGGCGAGGGCGATCGGAAGACCAATGCAGACTGGATTTGCCTTTTCCAAGCTCGCCGATCATTTGGCGAGTCTCGGTGACGCGACGGCGAGCGACCTCGACCTGCTGGCAGACATGCCAAGCGCGATCGCGCACCTCAATTCCCATCAAGCGATCCTGCGCCACGGCGATGACAGCCATCAATGCTGCGTGGTCCTGCAAGGTTATCTGTCCTGGCAGGACGCCGAAGGGGCGAGCGGGCAAATCACGTCGATCTCCGTTCCCGGCGACATCGCTGATCTCCAGACACTCTACCGGCCGCGCATCGACGGCAACCTCATTGCCCTCGGTCCCGCCGTCGTCGCGCTCGTGCCGCATCGCTTCTTCCGCGAGCTATCAACACGCTCGCCCGCATTGTCCCGTACTCTGCTACTGATGCTGCTTCGTGACCACGCTATCCAGCGCAACTGGACCATAAATCTCGGCAGCCGGGATGCGTTGACACGCGTGGCCCACCTGCTTTGCGAGATCACGACGCGCCTGCAAAATGTCGGGCTCGCCAAGGATTTCCGGTTGTCGTCGCCCTTCACCCAGTCAGACCTCGCAGCCGCCTGCAGCATCTCTCCCGTCCACGCCAACCGCACCATTCAGGAATTGCGGCGCGGCAACCTGTTGAATTGGCAAGGTAAGACCCTGCTGATTACGGACTGGCCCGGATTGGTCCGCTTGGCGGAGTTCGATCCTGCCTACCTTGGTATCCGGCCGCGCGATCGAGGCACACGACCGGCGCAACCGGACGAGACCAAAGCCGCCGTGGCGATGGCCTGACAACTCAGACCTTCTTCCTGAACTTGGCGCGCTCTTGCAGGGCCAATCTCACTTCCGCGATGACACCTTCCCAGTCACCGATCGTCCTTTGATGAAACAGCCGCAGGCTCGGATACCAAAGGGAGCGGCTCCCTGACGGAGGCCAGCGCCAGTCGCAGTCGGCGTGTAGCAGGACCCAGGTTTCGCAACTCAGCGCTCCTGCGAGATGCGCGACCATGGTGTCGACGCAAATGACCAGATCGAGCTCATGAAGAAGATGACCGAGAGATGCGATATCGGGCGTGCTGACGTCGCGAGCACCGATCTGTGCAAGCTCTTCGGCTGTCGCCTCTCTCTGCAGCGAATGAAGTACAACGCCGGGAACGGCGAGCCGGCGCAACACTGAAGGAGCGACGGCGCGCCGCTTATCCCAGCGGCCAACCTCCCAGACCAGGCCGACAGCCAGACTGTTGCCGTCGATCGGCACCGATGCCCTCGGCGGAAGCGTCAAATAGGGTCCACACGCGACCTGCTCCCGCCCGACTTTGAGCGCATGCGGCACCTCCATGATTTCGATGTCCACCTCGAAATCCGCTTCGGGTGTGCCGTCGTGCAGAGCAAGAGCACTATCGACGCCTGCCGTGCGCTCGGTCAGTGGCAGAAGTTCCGGCTGGCACCAAACCGTGACACTCCGTGCGACGTCCCGAAGAGGCTGCATGAAACGCAGGAATTGGATCGTGTCGCCTAGCCCGTGGTAGCATCTGACCAGGACATGCCGGCCCGCGAGAGCCTCGCCCCGCCAAATCCGCTGCACATGACGCGGGCCCGTGTGTTTGGGCGGATGCTGCAGCACCGCGAGATCTTGGTCAGCGATGGACCAGGCGCGGGCGAAATGACCCGCTCGCATGGCTTCGACCCAGCTGTTCACGTCCTAAGCCTCACTAGCGTCGGACGAATTTATAAAACCGGCTTACCTGACCCTCCTTGGTCCGGTCCTGGTGCAGAAACGCAAGACCGGCCTCATCGAATTTGTCGAGAATCTCGTCCCAACCGATGCGGTTCAGTCCCTCATCCGGCGGATCCAAATCGACCCGCAAGACGCCGGCGTGCCCATCCTCTTCCGTCGCTTTGACCGTCGCTGGCTGCCCGCCGGATTCGTCGACCCGATTGCGGATTGTGGCGTGATCAGTGGTCTGTTCGGCCTCGCTATTTTGCGTTCCGGACGTCATGTCGCACCTCACTCTTGTGCAGATCCGGGCAATGACGCCGTCATTGCTGGAGCCATTTGCGGTGAAACGCGAGCCGGCAAGATTTGTTCTTCGTCGCACAACGTGACGCGCGTGACCACCACTTCATCTTCTTCATCATCATCAACGATGATCTTCGTTCCGTTGATGCGAGCGGCGATTCTAATCCAGGTTAATCGCCCTGCATTTTGTTTGCCTGAATCGCTCCCTGCGCACACGCGGCCGCTCCGGCACAGGAACGAACATACCTTCCGACACGTTCGCCGACCTACTTACGCTGTCGCCACGCGCTTTCCCGGAGGTTTCTCGTCTATGCATTCCCGTCTTCAGGACAGGCGTCGCGTGCGCGTCGGCATCGTCGGCGTGGGCAATTGCGCAAGCTCCTTCGTCCAGGGGCTTACCTATTACCGCAACGCCAAGTCGAATGAACCCGTACCCGGCCTGATGAACGTCGATCTCGGCGGCTACCATATCAGCGACATTCAAATCGCATCGGCATTCGACGTCAACGCCGACAAGGTCGGGCGCGACGTCGCCGATGCCATCTTCGCCCGTCCGAACAACACGCATCGCTTCGCCGAGGTGGACCAAACCGGGGTGATCGTCGAGCGCGGCCCGGTCATGGACGGCATCGGGCACTATCTCGAAGATGACGTCCCCGTGGCCGACGTACCCGAAGCCGACGTTTCGGAGGTTCTGGCGATGTCACGCACGGATGTGCTCGTGTCGTACCTGCCGGTCGGCTCGCAACGCGCAAGTGAATGGTATGCTGCGCGTGCCATCGAGGCCGGCTGCGGCTACGTCAATTGCATTCCCGTCTTCATCGCGTCCAACCCGGACTGGCGGCGAAGATTCGAAGATGCGGGCCTTCCTATCGTCGGTGACGACATCAAGAGCCAGGTCGGCGCCACCATCCTGCACCGCGTGCTGGCCAATCTGTTCCGCGATCGCGGCGTGCGGCTCGATCGCACCTATCAGCTCAATGTCGGCGGCAATACCGATTTCAAGAACATGCTCGAACGCGAGCGGCTGGCATCGAAGAAGATTTCGAAGACGCAGGCCGTCACCAGCCAGTTCGACGTCCCGATGGACCCCGACAATATTCACGTTGGGCCGAGCGATCACGTGCCCTGGTTGACTGACCGGAAGCTGGCGTTCATCCGGCTGGAAGGCACGACGTTCGGCGGCGTGCCGTTGAGCGCCGAGGTCAAGCTCGAGGTATGGGATTCGCCGAACTCGGCCGGCGTGGTGATCGACGCAGTACGCTGCGCAAAACTTGCCATGGACCGCGGCCAGGGCGGCGCCCTGACCGGCCCCTCCAGCTATTTCATGAAATCACCGCCGCAGCAATTCAACGACGAGGAGGCCGGACGGCGGACGCGCGCCTTCATCGACGACAAGGTTTTCAGCTGATGGCCAGGATCATTCATCTCGTGCGTCACGGCCACCATGCCCTGCTCGGCCGCACGCTGTGCGGCCGGATGTGCGGCGTCACGCTCGACGACATCGGTTGCGAGGAGATTGCCCGGTGTGCAGCCAATCTCGCCCCACGGCCGTCGCTAATCCAGTCGAGCCCGCAGAGGCGCTGCATGCAATCGGCCAGCATCCTCGCTGCGCGCTTCGGATTGCCCGTCGAGATCGTTCCTGCTCTCGACGAGCTCGACTATGGCGAATGGACCGGCCGGTCTTTCATGCAGCTCAGCGAAGATCCTCAATGGTCGCGCTGGAACAGCCGCCGCGGCAGCACTCACCCGCCCGGAGGCGAGAGCATGCGCTCGCTCCAGACTCGCATCGTCCGCCATCTCGAGCAGCTGCGCTCTGATTCTCTCGTAGACTCGGTGATCGCAATCAGCCACGCCGAGCCCATTCGCGCGGCGCTGTTGCATTACGCGCGCATGCGGCTTGACGACTTTCTTTCGATCACGGTCGATCCCGCGAGCGTCAGCACCCTCAGTGCGGATCGACGCGGGTTCAGGATCACCGGGATCAACCAGCGGGTGCCGGCGTGAAGATCGTCATTTTCGGCCTGACCATCTCCTCCTCCTGGGGCAATGGCCACGCGACGCTCTGGCGCGGCCTCTGCAAGCACCTTGGACGTCTCGGCCATACTGTTATTTTCTTCGAGCGCGACGTGCCCTACTATGCTGGCGCCCGGGACTTCAATGAGTTGCCCGGCGGGCAACTGCGGCTTTTTTCGAATTGGGAGGAGACCCGCTCCCTCGCCCGCAATGAGATCGCGGATGCCGATGTCGCGATCGTGACGTCCTACTGTCCCGACGCAATTGCGGCCACCGACCTGATCATATCCGAAGGTCGCGCCAGCCCCGTCTTCTATGATCTGGATACCCCGATCACGCTGGCGCGGCTCATGGCGGGAGAATCTGTTGCTTATATCGGCACGCGAGGCCTCCGCGATTTCGCGCTCGTCCTCAGCTTCACCGGCGGCCCACGCGTCGTCCAGGAGTTTCGCGACCGGCTCGGCGCCCGCGACGTCCGTCCCCTGTACGGCCACGTCGATAGCGATATTCATCGCCCGGTGCCGCACGAGCCGCACTATCGCGCGGATCTGTCCTATCTCGGCACCTACTCCGAAGACCGCCAGCGCGGGCTCGAGGCGCTCTTCGTCGAACCGGCGCGAGCGCGGCAAGACCTGCGTTTCCTGATCGGCGGAGCGCAATATCCTGATGACTTCCCGTGGTCGCCCAACATCTATTTCGTGCGGCATCTGCCGCCGTCGGAGCATGCGCCTTTCTTTGCGTCCTCACGCATGACCCTCAACGTCACGCGCAAGGCCATGGCGGAGATGGGCTGGTGCCCCTCCGGCCGCCTGTTCGAGGCGGCGGCCTGCGGCGTTCCGCTCCTGAGCGACGACTGGCCGGGCATCGAGGAGTTCTTCACGCCCGGCAGCGAGATCCTGATCGCCCAAGATGCGCAGGACACTTTAGGCGCGTTGGCGATGTCGAGCCCCGACCTGCAGTCCATCGCCAGGCGCGCCTATGAGCGCACGATGGATCAGCATACGTCCGACAAACGCGCGCGCGAGCTGGTGGCGCTGCTCGAGCAGTCAGTATCCGGCTGCGCGCGTCGTCAGCAATCCGAGGAGGCCTGACATGTGGGGCATCGTTCCGGCCGCGGGCCGCGGCAGTCGTATCCAGCCGCTGGCTTTCTCCAAGGAACTGCTGCCCGTCGGCAGCCGGCGCGACGACGGCACCGAGCGTCCGTGTGCGGTCTCCGAGTATCTGCTGGAGCGCCTGATCCTCGGCGGGGCGGACAAGATCTGCTTCGTGATCTCGCCGGGCAAATCCGACATTCTCGAATATTTCGGCGATCACTACGGCAGCGCCCAGCTCGCCTATGTCGTCCAGCCCGACGCCTCCGGCCTGTGCGACGCCGTCTTCAAGGCCGGCACCGTCGTCGGCCATGATGAAGACGTCGTCGTCGGCCTGCCCGACACGGTCTGGTTTCCAAAGGCCGCTTTGCAGGCCTTGCCCGAGGCCGACCTCTCCTTCCTGCTCTTCCCGGTCGAGCGCCCGGAGTTTTTCGATGCTGTGGTTCTCGAGGGGGACAGCGTGCGTGAAATCCAGGTTAAGCAGCCGAACCCGGCATCGCGCTGGATCTGGGGCGCCTTCAGAATGTCGGCCCAGGGCTTTCGCGAGTTGCACGGGCTCTGGCACGAGCGGGACAAACAAGACGAATATTTCGGCACGTTGGTCAATGCCTATCTCCGAGCCGGCGGCCTCGGCATCGGGATCAAGGCTGGCGAATCCTATGTCGATGTCGGGACCGTCGACGGCTATCGCACCGCGATGGCGCTTCTGGCCGAGAGCACCGGCACCGACAGCCGGTCGCGGTTGCGGGCCGGCGCCTCGTCCGATGGGCCTCGACCGACCCATGCAATGGACAATGGAGCGACCGCATGACTGGAGCGCTGCTCACGCGTGAGGAAATCCGCAGGCGCGTCCACGCGCTCGGCCCGTGGTTTCACAACCTCGACCTCAACGGCGTGCCGACCGCACCGACCCACTTTCTCGGCGACTATCCCAACGTCAAATGGCGGCGCTTCTCGGGGATCATCCCGGACCGCCTCGAAGGCAAGACCGTGCTCGATATCGGCTGCAACGCCGGCTTCTATGCCATGGAGATGAAGCGGCGGGGCGCCGAGCGCGTGCTCGGGCTCGACACCGACGAGGAATACCTGGCGCAGGCGCGCTTTGCCGCCGAAGTGAACGGTCTCAGGATCGAATTCCGCAGGATGTCGGCCTATGATGTCGGCCAGCTCCGTGAAAAGTTTGATCTCGTGATCTTCATGGGCGTGCTGTATCATTTGCGTCATCCGCTGCTGGCGCTGGATCTCATCCACGAGCACGTCGCCAAGGATCTTCTGCTGTTCCAGTCGATGCAGCGCGGCGCCAGCCATGTCGACGCGGTCGAGAAGAACTACGATTTCTGGACCACCGACCAGTTCGATTCCGCCGGCTATCCCAGGCTGCACTTCATCGAGCACAAATACGCCGACGATCCCACCAATTGGTGGGTGCCGAACCGGGCCTGCGTCGAGGCCATGCTGCGCAGCGCCGGCTTTGCCATCGCCGCGCATCCCGAAGAAGAAGTCTATCTCTGCAGGCGGACGGAACGGCCACAAGTCGACGGACCCGTCTATCCATCCCGGAGCACAAGCTGATGATCGAGGCGGCCAAGATCTGGAATGAGCCGAACAACAAGTCGCACTGGGATCTCCTGATCGATCCCGACTGGGCCAAGTTCGCAGACCTTGCGACCGCAGCGGGAAAGGCGATCCGCAGCACGAGGCCTCCACTTCCCGTCGTTCTCGGCGGCATCTCGCCGATCGATCCGTCCTTCATGCGCAACATGCAGAGCCGCGGCGTGCTCGACCATTTCGATGCCGTCGCCGTGCACGGCTTTCCGCTCGACTGGAACCTGTGGCAGATCGGCGAGTGGCCCGCCAAGCTCGAGGAGATCAAGGCGGTCACCACCTTGCCTGTGTGGGTGACGGAGGTCGGCGTCTCCTCCTTCGGCGCCGAGGAGGTGCAAGCCTGGGGCCTGTCGCGCACCGCCGAGCTGCTGATCGGCCGTGCTCCGCGTATCCATTGGTACAGCCTTTACGACCTTCCCTCTGCCTGGGAAGCGACGACTCGCCACAAGGAAGCCGAAGGGTCCTCCTACTACCGGCATTTCCACATGGGCCTGCTGCGCGAGGACGGGACGCCCAAAGCGGCCGCCGACGTGTTTGGCGCCTATGCGCCTGCCATGGGCCTGTGCCAATGGTTCCACTTCGAGGATCATCGATTGCACGACGCGGTGCACTGGATGCGCCGTCTGGGCGCGACTCACTTGCGGACCGGCCTGTCATGGGCCGACAGCTTCCGTCCCAATGCCATCGACTGGTTCGACCGCCAGATGGAGGCGTTGGCGGAGTTCCAGGTTACGGTCACGTTCTGCTTCACGCCCGAACATCGGGGCATCGAGCCCCATCACACCAGCCCGCCGCTCGACGTGAACGAATTTGCCGATTTTTGCGCGGCGATGGTCGATCGCTACTGCACGAAAACCGGTCTTGCATCCTTCCCAGCGTCGGCCGATCCTCCGATCAGAGAGCCAACATGCGTGCCCTGATCCTGGTTATGGATTCCGTCGGCATCGGCGGCGCGCCGGATGCCGCCCGTTATGGCGACGAAGGCGCGGACACCGTCGGTCACATTGCGGAAGCCTGCACGGCCGGACACGCCGACAGCAACCTGCGCGAGGGGCCGCTCCGGATTCCCAATCTCGTGGCGCTCGGCCTCGGGGAGGCCTGCCGCCTCGCTACGGGGCGCGTACCGCCAGGGCTACAGGGTCAAGCGCAGCACCGGCAATTCGGATGCGCCAGCGAGATTTCGAAGGGCAAGGACACGCCTTCAGGCCATTGGGAGATCGCCGGTGTGCCCGTTCCGTTCGACTGGGGTTATTTCCCGCGCACGAGGCCGTGCTTTCCCGCGGAATTGACGAAAGACTTCTGCGAGCAAGCCGGACTACCCGGCATCCTCGGAGATTGCCACGCCTCGGGGACCGAGATCATCGCCGAGTTCGGCGAGCGTCACATGCGGACGGGAATGCCGATCTGCTACACGTCCGCCGACAGCGTGTTCCAGGTCGCGGCGCATGAGGAGACTTTCGGCCTCGAACGTCTCTACGGCATCTGCGCGATTGCGCGGCGGCTGATCGATTCCCTCAACATCGGCCGCGTCATCGCCCGGCCGTTCATCGGCACAAACGCGAGGGACTTCAAGCGGACCGCGCACCGTCGCGACTATTCGGTACCGCCGCCCGGAACCACCATGCTTGACCTCGCCGCAAGCGACGGTCGTGACATCGTGACGATCGGCAAGATCGACGACATCTTCGCCCATCGCGCGACCGGGCGAAACATGCGCGGCGACGGTAACATGGCGCTGTTCGATGCCACACTCAAAGGGCTGGCGAGCCTTGCCGACGGGGGATTGCTGTTCGCCAACTTCATCGATTTCGACACGCTGTACGGCCATCGACGCGACGTCGCCGGCTATGCGGTGGCGCTCGAGACCTTCGATAGTCGCCTTCCGGAATTGCTGACCCGCCTGCGAAGCGATGATCTTCTGATCATCACCGCGGATCACGGCTGCGATCCGACCTGGAGCGGCACCGATCATACCCGTGAACAGGTACCAATCCTTGCCTGGTCGACGCAATCATCTTCGCCAATCGGCGAGCGTACCGGCTTTGCCGATATCGGCGCGACCGCGGCAAGGCATCTCGGCCTGCCTGCCGCCCTGCAAGGGGCGCACTTTTAGCCAACGGCAGCCCGCCGATTCACCTGAGTTATTGATCCAGGTTAGAGAAATATTCGTTTGTACATTTTCGAGGAACGAACATTCCTTGCATCGCTTCTGACTCCAAACGTGACCGGCGCGCGGGTCGTCCGACCACCAAGCAAGTGCGCTTCACCAGACATCATCGATCGAACCCGGGAGGGTCGGTCTTGAAGTTGTACGGAGCGATGGATGACTCGAGTATTGATTACAGGCGGCGCCGGCTTCATCGGCTCTCATGCGGCGGATGTGCTGCTCGCCGCCGGCTACGAGATTCGCCTGCTCGACAACCTGTCGCCCCAGGTCCACGGCGGTAACCGCCAGCGCCCCTCCTATCTCGCCGACGATGCCGAACTCATCGTCGGTGACGTCACCGACAGCGTCGCCGTAGAACATGCCCTGCGCGGCGCCGACATGGTCCTGCATCTGGCGTCCGCAGTCGGCGTCGGACAGAGCATGTACGACATCGAATCCTATGTGCGAACCAATGAGCTCGGTACCGCTGTGCTGCTTCAGGCGCTGTCGAAGCGTCCGGTCGAGCGGCTCGTGGTCGCCTCCTCCATGAGCATCTATGGCGAAGGCCTCTATCGCAGGCCGGATCAAAGCGTCTTTTCCTGCGACGAACGTTCGATCGAGCAGCTCCGCAGCGGCGAGTGGGAGCTGCGCGACGCTGCAGGCGATCCGCTCATCCCCGCAGCAACCCCAGAAAGCAAGCTGCCCTCGCTCAGCTCGGTCTACGCCCTGAACAAGTTCGCCCAAGAACGCATGTGCCTGATCACCGGCAAGGCTTACGGAATCCCAACCGTGGCGCTGCGCTTCTTCAACGTGTTTGGCCCGCGCCAGGCGCTGTCGAATCCATACACAGGCGTGCTCGCGATCTTTGCCGCACGCCTCCTCAACGGACGGCCGCCGCTCGTGTTCGAGGACGGCGAACAACGGCGCGACTTCGTCCACGTCCACGACGTTGCCCGCGCCTGCCGCATTGCGCTGGAAGCGGAGCAAACGCAGGACGTATTCAACGTCGGTTCGGGCCAAAGCCGAACCATCCTGTCGGTTGCGGAGGACCTCGCAGAGGTCATGGGCCGCGGCGACATCGCTCCCGAGATCACGCGAAAGTACCGCGCAGGTGACATCCGGCACTGCTTCGCCGACATCGGCAAGTCGCGCGATCTGCTCGGCTTCGAGCCGCACGTCGCCTTCAAAGATGGACTCGAGGAGCTCGCGGACTATCTCGCGGACCAAATCGCCGACGACCAGGCTGAGCGGGCGACCCAGGAACTGCTGCAACGAGGATTGGTCGCGTGATGAATGAGCGAGACAACAGGCCCGTCCTGATCACCGGTGGCTGCGGCTTCATCGGCTGCAATCTTGTCGACCGGCTGGCAAACCGCGGTGAGCGGGTTCTGGTTCTCGACAATCTGGCCCGTGCCGGCGTGCGCGAGAACGCGCAATGGCTGAAGTCCAGATATGGTGATCTCGTGACCATTACGGTGGCCGACATTCGGGAGCCGATTCCCGTGATCGATGCCGTGCGCGAGGCTCGCGCCGTGCTGCATCTGGCAGCACAGGTCGCCGTCACCGACAGCGTCAGCGACCCGGCTGCCGATTTCGAGATCAATGCACGCGGCACCCTCAACGTGCTCGAAGCGGTTCGGCTGCACAACAGCAGCGCCTCCATCATATTCGCCTCCACCAACAAGGTCTATGGCCGCCTGATCGAGGACAGCGAGATTACGCTCACCGGCCGCCGCTATACGCCCACCAGCCCCCTGCTGGCGGATGGCATCTCCGAGAACGCACCGCTGGATTTCTACAGCCCCTATGGCTGTTCCAAGGGAACGGCGGACCAGTACGTCCACGACTATGCTCGGGTCTACGGCCTGCAGACCGTGGTGATGCGCATGAGCTGCATCTACGGACCGCGCCAGTTCGGCACCGAAGACCAGGGCTGGATCGCGCATTTCCTGCTGAGCGCGCTCCGCGGCAAGCCACTCACGATTTACGGCGACGGCCATCAAGTTCGCGACGCCCTGCATGTGTCGGATGCGGCGGCTGCGTGGCTCGCAGTGCTTGACCGGATCGCGCTCGCGCGCGGACGCGTGTTCAATCTCGGTGGCGGCCCCGCAAACGCGGTCAGCCTTCGCGAGCTCATCGACCATATTGCGGAACTGACCGGCCGTGAGGTCACCTACCGCTTTGCCGATTGGCGTCCGGGCGATCAGCCCTGGTACGTCACCGATACGCGTGCGCTGTCGAGCGCTCTCGGATGGTCGCCGCAGGTCTCCATCGCCGAGGGTCTTCACTCTCTCCACGCCTGGCTGGATACTCGCTTCGGAGCCGCTCACGACAGCCGCGAGGCTCTCGCATGACGCGCGTCGCCCTGATCAATCCGAATTGGGATTTTGGCGGCAGCATCTATTTCGGCTGCCGATCCCCCCACCTTCCGCTCGAGCTCGGGATCTCCGAGCATTACCTGAAGGCGGCCGGGCATCGGACGCTGCTGCTCGATGCGCACATGTTCGGCCTGTCGTTCCGGGATATCGAAGCCGAGCTGCGTGCGTTCGGCCCCGACCTGATCGTCATCACCACGGCCCCGACCTACCTGTTCTGGCGCTGCGCCCCGCCGGAACTACGCGTTCCGCAGGAGCTTGCATTGGCGGTGCGGGATCTTGCACCGACCCTGATCGCGGTCGGCCCGCACGGCTCGACGACGCCGCGGGCGGCTCTCAAGAAGCTCGCCGTCGATATCGTCGTGATGGGCGAGTGCGAAGCGTCTTTGCTGCGCCTCGCCAATGGCGAGCGCGACTTTTCCGGCCTGTGCTTTGCAGACGGCGACTCGGTTCGAGTCAATGGCGGCCCACAGGCCGTCGAATTCAGGGATCAGCCGGCGCTCGATTGGCCGGACGAGATGATCCGGCGTCATTACCACCATCATCACCGCTTTGAGGCCGAGCCGGCAGGGACTGGCGCGGAAGTCGAGGCGTCGCGCGGTTGCCCCTACAATTGCACGTTCTGCGCCAAGGAGAATTTCCGCAACGCCTACCGCAAGCGGCCTCCGGCGACCATCCTCGCCGAAGTGGATCGCCTGCGCGGGCAAGGCGTCGAATATGTCTACTTCATCGACGAGATCTTCCTGCCGAACGCCGAGCTGCTTGAAGGGCTGAGCACGCGCGGCCTCAGATTCGGCGTGCAGACGCGAATCGATCTCTGGAAACCGGATATGCTCGCCCTGCTGGGCCGCGCCGGGTGCGTCTCGATCGAGGCAGGGATCGAGAGCCTCACCGTCGAGGGCCGCGCGGCGCTCGCCAAGAACTGCAAGATGACCACCGACCAGCTCGCCGACCGGCTGGTCGAAGCCCGCCGCCACGTTCGGTTCGTACAGGCCAATCTGATCGAGGTTCCCGAAGACGACGACCCTGTGGTGCAGCGTTGGCGCCACAAGATGCAGGATGCCGGAATCTGGGCCAATGACCCGGTCCCGCTCTACCCCTATCCCGGCTCGCCCGACTACCGAAAGCTCTGGGGCGAAGCCGACGATTTCGCCTGGGAGCGCGCGCATCAGCACTATCTGAGAATGTTCGACCAGTTCAGCGACGTGCAGAACGACCGGCCCATTCCGCTCGAGGCCCTCGAGTATCCGGTGGCGCCATGAGGAAAGGAGCGGACATCAGGATCCTGATGACGACCGACACGGTCGGCGGCGTATGGACCTATTCCTGCGCGCTCGCCGCGAGCCTTGCCGCTTCGGGCGCCGAGGTGATACTAGCGACAATGGGCCCGCCCCCACGCGCCGACCAGTGTGAGATGCTGGGCGACTCGCGAGTCCGGCTGATCGAAACGGATCTCGCGCTTGAATGGCAGGATCCGGAAGGACACGACTTCCCTCACGCCAGGCGCACCCTCGCCGGCTTGCAAGCCCGGTTCAGGCCGGACATCGTCCACCTCAATAGTCTCCGGGAGGCCACGCTGCCGTGGCGCGCGCCGACCATTCTCGTGGCGCATTCCTGCGTCAACTCGTGGGCGCGAGCCTGCAAGGATTCGGCCTGGCTCAACGAGCCCCGCTGGATGCGCTATACGGAATGGGTGGCCGCGGCGCTCGACAGCACGGAAGCCTGGGTTTGTCCGAGCCAGTCCTTCCACGATGACATCGTGGAGATCTATCAGCCCCGCTCCCCCGGTACCGTGATCTGGAATGGAATTGCGGCTGGCGCGCCGCCAAATCCAAAGCGGGAGCTGATCTTCGCGGCCGGCCGGCTGTGGGATCGTGCCAAAAATATCGAAGCTCTTGCCGCGGCTGCGCACGGACTGGATTGGCCGGTCGAGATCGCAGGCCCTACCGACGGCAACCCGCCCGCCGGCATCACCTGGCTGGGCCCATTATCGCACGGCGCGTTGTGCGATCATCTCCAGCACGCAGCGATCTTTGTCAGCCCCGCGCTGTACGAGCCGTTCGGCCTTTCCGTGCTGGAGGCGGCCGCTGCCGGCTGCGCGCTGGTGCTGTCGGATATTCCTACCTTCCGGGAGTTGTGGAGCGGAGCCGCGCGGCTTTTTGACCCAAGCGATAGTCAGGCTTTGCATCGCATTCTCGTCGAACTCAGTGCCGACGAGCGCGAAAGGACGCGCCTGCAACGCGCCGCCTATGAACACTCGTTGAGCTATTCTCTGGCCCGCACGACCAGCGCCTATCAGACGCTCTATGAAGGACTGCTCGCTTCCACCCGCACGACAACCCAAGCCAAGCAGATCGAGGTGCGCGCATGAGATGCGTCCTGTTCTATCACGCATTCACCTCCTGCTGGAACAACGGCAACGCTCATTTCCTGCGCGGATACGCCCGCGAGTTGCACGCGCTCGGACATGAGGTGGTCGTGTTCGAGCCGTTTGATGGCTGGAGTCGGTTGAATGCCATCCGCGAAAGCGGCAGTGGGGCGCTACAAGACATCGGGCAACTCTTCCCCGGCGTTTCCATTCGTCGCTTTGATGCCTCACTCGATTTCGACGAAGCTCTTGATGGCGCCGATCTCGTGATTGTGCACGAATGGAATTCGCCTGATGTGATCGAGAAGATCGGCTCCCAGCGCGCGCACGGCGCTCCTTTCACCTTGTTGTTTCACGACACCCATCACCGCGCGGTCACTGCGCCGGATGAACTGGCACAATTCGACCTCGATGCATTCGACGGCGTGCTCGCATTTGGCGAAGTTCTGCGCCAAATTTATGTGACTCTCGGCTGGGCTGATCGTGCCTATACCTGGCACGAGGCCGCCGATACCGCCATGTATCATCCTTTGCCGCATGTCGAGCGCACGGATGATCTGGTCTGGATCGGCAATTGGGGTGATGGCGAGCGCAGTGCCGAGCTCAATGAGTTTCTGGTCGCGCCCGTCGCTGAACTGGGCTTGCGTGCTGGCGTTTACGGCGTCCGTTACTCCGATGTCGCTCTGCAGACCATCCAGGCCGCGGGCATTCGCTATGGCGGCTGGTTGCCGGCGCACTGGGCGCCGGTCGCCTTCGCCGGCGCGCGCGCGACCGTTCACGTCCCCCGCGGTCCCTATGTGCGGTCGCTTCCGGGTATCCCCACCATTCGCGTGTTCGAGGCGCTCGCCTGCGGCATTCCCCTGATCTCGGCTCCCTGGGCCGACGTGGAAGGCCTGTTTCCAGAGGGCGCTTACCTCCAGGCCGCCAATGGCGTCGAGATGAAGCGCTCCCTCCGTGCCGTTCTCGATGATCGGGACCTGTCAGCCGCCATGGTAGCGACAGGGCTCCGAACGATCCGAGAGCGCCATACGTGCCGTCATCGCGCACAGCAGCTCGTGGACATCGTGGATGACATTCGGAGCTCCGACAGCTCGTCCCGGCCCTTGCGATACATCGGAGCCTCCGCATGAAAATCTGCTTCTTCGGATCCAGCCTCGTCTCGTCTTACTGGAACGGTGCCGCAACCTATTATCGCGGCATGCTCAAGCAGATTGCGGCGCTTGGACACGACATCACCTTCTTCGAACCTGACGCCTTCGAGCGGCAGGCCCATCGCGACATCGCCGATCCCGGATGGGCCAAAGTCGTCGTCTACCCCGCCACAGCCGATGGCTGGCGCGGCTCACTTGACGCGGCGGCGCGATCGGCCGACATGCTGATCAAGGCCAGCGGCGTCGGCGTCTTCGATTCCGAGCTGGAGGTCGCGGTTGCGGCCCTGCCCTCCCGAACCATGCGGATTTACTGGGATGTCGACGCCCCCGCCACGCTTGAAGCCATGGCAAACGATGCCGAGCATCATCTGCGTCGTGCGATTTCCTCTTACGACATGGTTCTGACCTACGGCGGCGGCGACGGCGTCGTATCGGCCTATCGCGCCATGGGTGCGCGGGATTGCGTCCCGATCTACAACGCCCTCGACCCCGAGACGCATTTTCCTTCCTCGCCCAGACCCGAGTTTACCTGCGATCTCGGCCTGCTGGCCAATCGCCTGCCAGATCGCGAGCAGCGCGTTGAACATTTCTTTCTCGACGTCGCGTGCACGCTCCCCGAGAAGAAGTTTGTTCTCGGCGGTTCCGGCTGGGACACCAAGAACACCGCGACGAACATCCGCAAAGTCGGGCATGTCGGCACCGGCCAGCACAACGCGTTTTTCGGCTCCGGCCTGGCCACGCTCAACGTCAATCGTGAGAGCATGGCGCGTTTCGGCTTCTCGCCGCCGACGCGGGTATTCGAGGCGATCGGTGCCGGCGCTTGCCTGATCACGGATCAATGGCCCGGCATCGAGTATTTCCTGGAGCCAGATCGCGAGGTGCTGGTGGCCGCGAACGGAACCGAGATTGCCGGTCATCTTGACGCTCTCAACCCGGATCGTGCCGCCGCGATCGCGAGCCGTGCCCGCGCGCGCATCCTGAGCCAACACACTTATCGGCACCGCGCCCGCCAGTTCAACGATCTCTTCGACGGAAGCAGCTCGCGCATCGAGGCAGCAGAATGAACCTGAGAATTGTCGTCGTCGGTCTTTCGGTCACATCGTCATGGGGCAATGGTCACGCGACGACCTATCGCGCTCTGATCGGGGCCCTCGCACGACGAGGCCACCACGTCACCTTCCTCGAGCGCGACGTCGCCTGGTATCGCGAGCATCGCGATCTCACCGACCCGACATCGTGGACGGTGGAGCTCTATCAGTCTCTGAAGGACGTGCCTCGCCGTTTCGGCAAGCTGATCCGGGACGCCGACCTCGTCATCATCGGTTCTTATGTGCCCGACGGTATTGCCATCTCCGAGTGGATCACGAGCCAGGCGCGTGGAATCACTGCGTTCTACGACATCGACACACCCGTAACGCTCGCGAAGCTCGACCAAGGCCTCGACTATCTGTCAGCCGCGATGATCCCGCGGTTCGATCTTTATCTGTCGTTCGCCGGTGGTCCCGTGCCCGACATAATCGAGGAGCGGTTCGGCAGCCCGATGGCCCGGGTTCTCTATTGCAGCGCCGACACCGAGGCTTACGCGCCACAGCAAGCGGAGGCGCGATGGGCCCTCGGCTATCTCGGGACGTACAGCGAGGACCGGCAGCCGATTCTCGAACAGCTGCTGCTGACCCCGGCCTGCGCGCTGGCGTCAGAGCAGTTCGCGGTCGCAGGCGCGCAATACCCCGCTGGTATCGTCTGGCCCGACAATGTCCTGCGGATCGAGCACCTTGCGCCGAAGCAGCACCCGACGTTCTATGCGGAACAGCGATTCACCCTGAACGCGACTCGCGCCGACATGCGTGCGCTAGGCTTCTCGCCGAGCGTTCGCCTGTTCGAAGCCGCCGCCTGCGGCACGCCGGTGATCTCGGACCGCTGGCCGGGCATCGAAACCATTTTCGCGCCGGCGCGGGAGATTCTTTTGGCCTCGAGCCCGCGCGACGTCATCGAAATCCTGCGCGACATGCCCGAGGAGCGTCGGCGCACCGTTGCGGAGAGCGCACGCCGGCGCGTTCTGACCGATCACACCGCCGACCACCGCGCCCGCCAGCTGGAGGGTTACTACGCCGAAGCAGCCGCACGCCGCCGTCGCAAATCCTCGCGCCCTGCCGCCGGCCGCTCGGTTCAAGTCGCCGAACTCTAAAGAGAGCCTGCCATGACACTCCAGACCCGTATCCCTACGCTCCGCCGCTCGCCGACCGTGCTCATCGCCGGCGGCGCCGGCTTCATCGGCTCTCATCTCTGCGATTCGTTGTTGCAACGTGGCAACGCCGTCATCTGCCTCGACAATCTCTTCACAGGCAGAATCGCCAATATCAGGCCGCTCCTGAACCATCCGAACTTCCGCTTCATCGAGCATGACGTGCAAGAGGAAATCGAGATCGAAGGGGAAATTGACCGCGTCTATAGCCTCGCCTGCCCGGCTTCGCCGCGGCATTACCAGAGAGATCCGGTCGGCACGATGAAGACATGCGTGCTGGGCACAATTAACCTGCTCGAGCTCGCGCACCGCAAGGGTGCCCGCGTCCTGCAGGCTTCCACGAGCGAAGTCTACGGCGATCCGGAGGTGCACCCCCAACCTGAATCCTATCTCGGCAACGTCAACCCGATCGGGCCACGCGCCTGCTACGACGAGGGCAAGCGCGCTGCCGAGACCCTGATGTTTGATTACCACCGCAAGTACGGGACCGAGATCAAGGTCGCGCGCATCTTCAATACCTACGGCCCCCGCATGCTGGAGAACGATGGCCGTGTCGTTTCCAACTTCATCGTGCAAGCCCTGCGCGGCCTGCCGATCACGATCTATGGCAGCGGCACGCAAACCCGGAGTTTCTGCTTTGTTGACGATCTCGTGCGAGGCCTCCAACTGCTGATGGAAAGCCCCCCATCGGTGACCGGCCCCTGCAACCTCGGCAATCCTCACGAGGTCACGATTGAAGCCATCGCCCGCGAGGTTCTGACGTATACCGAGTCGGCCGCGCCGCTCCGCTTTGAGGCGCTGCCGAAGGACGATCCGAAGCGCCGCAAGCCGGTCATCGACACCGCCTCGCGGTTGCTTGGATGGCGACCGCGTGTCGCGCTGAAGGACGGTCTCCAAGCTACGATCGCCTATTTCGCACTGCGCATTGCGGGTGAGTCCCCGACACCAGTGCCGGCTCTCGCGCGGCGAAGGAGGGGGCCGGCGCGCAGCCTGCTCAGCTCCGAATAGCCAGCTGAGAGCCAGAAGCGCTCATTCCGGCTCTGGCGTCTTGCGGCAGGAACGCTGTTGCGCCCACTTCAGTTCTTGCTTTCTTCGATCTTGTCGAGAACACGCTCAGGCGCGATATCTGAAGCGGCTTCCTGAAGCTCCTTGTTCTCTTGGGAATCGATCCCCAATTTGCGGGCCACTTCATTCAGGAGCGCGACCACCTTCGTGATCTCATGTTCGGCGAGGAGACTGATCTGCAGATCCAACTCCGCCCTTCTTTCGGCTTCGGCCGCCATACGATTTTGAGAGATCAGAACAAAGGTCGAAAGAAAGATTGCCTCTACAGAGGCGATCATAGCGAGCACTACAAAGCTCTGGTCCCATGGCACAACTCCTGGAAGCCATCCAAGGTTTGCGGCTATCCAAAATCCAAAAGCAAATGAGTGCAGGTAAACAAACTGCATGCTGCCGGTGAACGAAGTTATTGCGTCGGCGACCTTTTGCTGAATGGACGCGTCGGATTGCTCGCGCTTCCTTCGTTCGACCAGAGCGTGGATATTCCGCTCAAGCGCTCGCGTCAGCCCGGGTGCAGCTTGTGGATGGGGCGCCAAGGGTTTCTTCATGACGTGGAAACCGGCGCACCTGCGCGCAGTTCCTATACTTTGGCTGCCCGGATGCCGCGCAATGACGACCGCGGCCAACGTCCGGCGGGCAAGACCTCGGCGAGGTGGAGCTACAAGATAGAGTGCCGGAGCACACGTCGTGCACACGCGACCTACCGACCAATTGGAATAACTTGAGCTCTTGCTCAAATCCATCCTTGGAAAGATCGCAGTACGCGCCGACCGTCTCCGACTGAGCTGCTGCCGGTTTGATGGACACCGGGATTAGGTGTTTCATGAAGCCGTAGGTGGGCGATGAAGAGACGGAAGTTCAGTCGCGAGTTCAAGATCGAGGCGATCAAGCTGGTTAGGGAGCGTGGGGTGTCGGTGGCGCAGGCCGGGCGCGACCTGGATGTCCATGAGAACGTTCTGCGCAAATGGGTGAAAGAGTTCGGCTCCGATCCGGTGCAGGCCTTTCCCGGCCACGGGCAGATGAAGCCGGAGCAGCAGGAGATCGAGCGGTTGCGCCGTGAGGTCGCCAAGTTAAAGGCCGAGCGGGATATCCTAAAAAACTGTCCAGCGTTGTGGCGCACCTGCGCGGGGTAGAAACAGCCTTGTGCTATCTTCTTGGCTGGGAGGGTAGCGGCCGTCAGCTTATTGGAGGCAAAATCCCCGTTAAAAAACGTGGTCCATGGGTGCATGCGGACTTGGGAGTGGTGACGCTGCTCCGGCGGCGATTCCGATTAGGAAGATGACGATTGGCATAACCCAGACCCTCCTGCCCATCATTAAATGGAGGACCCGCTTATGCCCAAGAGGACGACCGGTGACCGCCCGGAGCTGAAGCCGGTCAATGTCGGCGCGGCCGCCATCGACATCGGATCAAAGATGCACATGGCTGCGGTGAACCCAGCCTGCACTGATATGCCGGTGCGCACGTTCGGCACATTCACAGAAGACCTGCATCATCTGGCAGACTGGTTTAAGGCCTGCGGCGTGACGAGTGTCGCGATGGAATCCACCGGGGTCTATTGGATCCCGGTTTACGAGATCCTGGAGCAGCGCGGGTTTGAGGTCATTCTGGTCAACGCTCGCTACGCAAAGAACGTGCCCGGGCGCAAAAGCGATGTCAGCGATGCCGCATGGTTGCGCCAGCTTCATTCCTATGGCCTGTTACGCGGCAGCTTCAGACCTGATGCCGAGATTGCAACCCTGCGCGTCTATTTGCGCCAGCGGGAGCGGTTGGTGGAATATGCCGCTGCCCATATCCAGCATATGCAGAAGGCCCATGGAGATGAACCTGCAGCTTCATCACGTGGTCTCGGATATCACGGGTGCGACTGGCATGCGGATCATCCGAGCTATTGTTGCGGGCAAACGCAATCCCGAGGTGTTGGCGACCTACCGGGATGCACGCTGCCATTCTTCCATAGAGACGATCCGCGCCGCACTGGTGGACAACAACCGACATGAACATGTCTTCGCCCTGACCCAATCGCTGGAACTCTACGACGTCTACCAGGCGAAGATGCTGGACTGCGATCGCAAGCTCGAAGTCTTGATCGCTGCGTTGGGCAACAGAGGGACAAAACCGGGCAGAAAGTTACCCAGGCCACGCGTAAAGACCAAGCAGGTCAACACACCCACGTTCGATGTCAGGACCGCGCTGTATGGTGTGCTCGGCGTCGATCTAACCGAAATCCATGGGTTGGGTCCGTCGCTCGCCTTGAAGCTCATCGGCGAGTGCGGCACAGATCTGAGGGCATGGCCGACCGCCAAGCACTTCACCTCCTGGCTCTGCCTCGCACCGGGCAACAAGATCTCCGGCGGCAAGGTGCTGTCTTCGCGTACGCGACGATCCTCCAGTCGGGCAGCCGCGCTGTTGCGGTTGGCGGCCACAACGGTCGGTCGAAGTGATACAGCGCTGGGAGCATTCTATCGTCGGCTGTCCTCACGGGCAGGTAAGTCGAAGGCCGTAACGGCGACCGCCCGCAAGATTGCGGTTTTATTCTACAACACGCTCCGGTACGGCATGAGCTACAGGGATCCGGGTGCCACCCAATATGAGCAACAATATCGCAACCGCGTCGTCGCCAACCTTCAGCGGAGGGCCAAATCGCTAGGCTTCCTGTTGCAGGCCATTCCGGGGGACGCCAATCCGGCTGTTTCTTAGGAAGGCCGCAGCCTTCTTCGCGAAGGAAGCGATATGAAGTTCGTCTTCATCGCGAAGCACCGGGCGATCTGGCCGGTGGCATGGCTATGCGATGCGCTGGGGGTGTCGCGGTCGGGCTTCCATGCCTGGCTGAATCGCTCGCCCAGCGCCAGATCCCGCAGCGACGAAGAGCTCGGCGGCAAGGTGAAGGCAAGCTTCATGGCGAGCGACCGCACCTACGGTGCGCGCCGGGTGTGGCGTGATCTGCTTGCCGATGGGGCGGACTGTGGCCTCCACCAAATCGAACGACTAATGCGCCTGCAAGGCTTGCGGGCGCGGCCGCGACGCCGGCGCTTGCCGAAGGACAGCGGCGATCGACCCGGTGTCCATCAAACCGGCAGCAGCTCAGCCAGAAGATTTCCCTCTCATGCTCGATGGCAATGCCTTGGTCACCCAAGATGGAACGAAAGGCGCCAACGCGCAGTCGATCCGATTGGCAGAGGATATAGCGCAACGCCTTAACCAGAGCGCAGCGGTCAAACGAGAGGATCGCTGGTCCCTCTAGAATTGCCTTGCGTTTAGTTCCCCCGACCGAGGTTTGACGCGGCTTAAGCGGAACCTTTCCTCCGATCGAACGAAGCGCCGGCAGTTCCCGCCCGCAATGCGCAGTAATGGGCTCCTCCGGCGCCCGCACCCCATCATTCCGCCTAATTGTGGTCGCCGGCCCGATCTGGGCTGAACAAACTCTGGGTACTTATTGAGGCTGCCTCATCGCCATTAGGTGAGACCTTATTCTTCGATTATAAAGCAGACCCCGCTACTGCGCCGCCAAGGCCCGCTGATGGCCCATCGGCGATCCGAGCTCATAGCGTCGCGAGGTCCGCTTCGTGAGGGTAACCTGGACACGACCATGCAATCTCGCCAAGGCACCCTTTAAATCATGCGGAAAGGCTGCTTCGATGGGTGCAATTGTTCGAACGCGGCGAATGAAGAACGCGCATCCACGTTCGTTCGGCGCCGGCGCCCTCACTTCCGATACCGATGCGCCATTTCGACGATGCGTTGCCCTGCGGCCATCGCCGCCGTGTGATCTTGAGAGAAATTCAGCCTTATGTTGTTCGGACAAGGACCGAACTCCGTTCCAGCCGTCACAATAACGTCGGCCTGATGGCGCAACAACCGCACGAAGTCCTGGAGTCCGACCCCGAGCGGAGGCAACGTCGGAAACAGATAGCTGCCCGCCTGCGGCTCGCGGGTAGGCATGCTGCCATCGCGAAAGAGACCGAGAAGATCGTCGCGGATCGCTTGATGTCGAGCAATTCGTTCCTCAAGCCACCCTTTTGGCTCGCGAAACCAGGTACGAAGGACCGCCTGATTGTAGCCCGCGGCACGCAGCGAGACGATCGCCTGCAACTTTTCCATTCGCTCGATCACCGCAGGTGCGCCGAACGCGATGCCCAGTCGGTAGCCACTTAAGGACTCGGTCTTCGACGGGCCCATGATGGTGATGACACGGTCCTCCGGCAAGCCAGCGGCGCGGATATGCGCGTAATTCTGGTTCGCATAAAGAAGCCGTGAGTAGAGCTGATCGGCGATGATCTTCACGTCGAATGCGGCGGCAAGCCGGGCGATCTCACCGATCTCCCGCCGGGAATAGACGGCTCCGGTCGGATTGTTCGGATTCGAGAAGAGAAATACGCGCGCGCCGGCTTTGAATGCGTCCTCGAGCTGCGCGAGGTCAAGTCCGGAATCCGGCGAGCTGCCCAGATAGTCCATCGTCACCGGGACGGGATACCCGCCGACGAATTCGACGAGCTTGCGATTGGCGAAGTAGTCCGGCTGGACGATCGCGACCTTATCGCCGGCGTTCACCAGCGAGGCGACGGCCAGGAACAGGGCGCCTTGGGTGCCGGGTGTGACGATCGTGCCGTTATCGGCTGAGACCGGTGCGCCGGTGAACGCTGCAAGCACTTCGGACAGCTCGGAACGGATGTCCGCCGAACCACGATACTCAGTGTAGGCCTGCCGTCCTCCCGCAACCAGCGCCTCCGAGAACCGTTCTGCTGCACCTGGCGTTGGCGCAAAGGCGTCGACGTCGCCGTGCGAGAAATCGATCGGGTGCCCGGCGATCCTTCCGCCGCGCATGAGGTTGCCAACATTGTCGACGGCTTGGCGAACTTCCTGGCCAGGAGCGTTGGCGGTTGCGAGCGCGGCAAACTTATCGACGGTCATTGGGAAAGCGATACCGGCTGCGAGGCACCCTGCGCCGATCTATGCAGGTCGACGAGTTCAGCGAGCGAGTTGACGGTCAACGATGGGTTGGCCGTGGCGGCCAAGGTCGCGCCTGTACCCTTCTTCCCGTGACGGCGGTTCACCCAGATAGTTGTCAGACCGAGCCGATTTCCGGGAGCGATATCGTGGTGCTTGCTTTGAGCCGTGTGGAGGATCTCGCTCTTGTCGATCCCATGCCTTGCGGCTTCCTGGAAAGCCACATCGAAGTGCGGCTCGCCAGGTTTGTAGGAAGCTACGTCTTCCGCAGTGACCGTAAACAGGAACGGCACCTCCAGTGCTCTGAGCGTGCCCGAAAGTGAAGCGTTATCGACATTCGAAAGGATTCCGAGCGCGAAATGTCGGCTGAGGTATTGCAGGCTCTCGATCGTATCCGCGAAAGGACGCCAGGATGGCACTGATCGAGCGAACTCGTCCGCGCGAGCCAGGTTTTCGTCCCAGCCAAACTGCTCCTCGATATCCCGCCATGAGCGTCGCAACACTTCGGGATAGAGCAATGTCGGGCGCATCTGCTGATGCTTGGCCTGCATGAGCGCGAACGTGCTGACGACCAGGTCTGGAGGAACTTGAGACCTCATCTCGACGAGCCAGGGCTGCACGATGTTCGAGATGGACGTATCCCAGTCGATCAGCGTGCCGTAGCAGTCGAACGTCAGCAGCTTGTATTTCGAGAACTCCAGCATTTACTTCTCTTCCTTCTTGGAAAGTTCTTTCCGATGCAGATGCGCCTGCACGCGCCTCGTCGAGGCGTCAGTCTGATCGACGATCAAGCGGCATGCCTCATCGATGTAGCCATCGCGAATTTTCGCGACGATAAGGAGATGACTATCGACCCAACTGGGGCTGAGGCCGGAATTGGCCCATGCTGGAAGCAGGTAGCGGTTGATGCCCTGGTAAAGGGCGCCGATCTGCGCCAGCAGACGCGGCCGCTCTGCTTGCTTGTACAAGCTGCGGTGAAACTCCCAGTGCAGATTGGCGCGTTCGAGCGGATCCGAAGCCTGCGCAGCCTTGGACAGAACGTCTTCGGAATATTGCAGGTCGGCACTCGTGAGACGAGGAGCAGAGTGACGAAGCGCATGCGGCTCCAAGAGTGCACGCAATTCGGCGATCTCAAGGAAATCCTGCTCCGAGGTCGGCGAAACGGTCACACCTCGGTTCGGATGCAATATTGCCAGCCCGTCCGCGATCAGCCGCTGGAGCGCCTCGCGCACGGGAGCGACGCTGACGCCAAACCTTGCGGCGACGTCGTTCTGCTTGAGTTGAGCTCCGCCGGAGATCGTCCCAAGCAGGATGGCCCGGCGCAATTGCTCGGCGATAACGTCCGAGGTTGAGAGCTTCACGGCCGAGATGCCGCTAAGGGCGTCCGAGAGCGTCATTCTTGACATTCCTGCAATATCGCGTGATCCTCGATTATCGATAATCTAATATCGATAACAAATCAAGAGGAATGTCACAGCGCGAGTTGGCGCGTAAGGAGTTGAAATATGACGCAAATCTCGGAGGCAACGATTGCCCAGCCCGAACAGCCGGCCGGATCGCTCTCCCGAACGGCTTTGGCGGCGACCGTCGGCACCACGATCGAATGGTACGATTTCCAGATCTACGGCTTGGCGGCGGCTCTCGTCTTCAATTCGCAGTTCTTTCCGAACTTCGACCCCATGGCCGGGACGCTGCTCTCCTTCGCCACTTTCGCCGTCGGCTTTCTCGCCCGTCCCATCGGAGCCATCATCTTCGGGCACATGGGCGATCGCATCGGTCGCAAGTCGACGCTCATCGCGACGTTCCTGCTGACTGGCGTGGCTACACTCCTCGTCGGGTGCCTTCCGAACTACAACGCGATCGGAATATTCGCGCCCGTCCTTCTCGTGCTGCTTCGTCTCATTCAGGGTATCGGCCTCGGTGGCGAATGGGGTGGCGCCGTGCTGGTGATGACCGAAAGCGAGGCGCAGACACGGCGCGGGCTCCTCGGCAGCCTTCCCCAATTGGGATCTCCGGCGGGGCTGGTGATCGCGACGCTGATTTTTGCTGCGACAACCGCGATGTTGGGTACCGAGCAGTTCGCCGCCTGGGGTTGGCGACTGCCTTTCCTGTTGAGCCTCGTTCTGGTGTTGGTCGGCGCGTTCGCCAGATTCTCGATGCCTGAAAGCCAAGCCTTTTCGCAGGCGAAACGTACGAACGTAATCGCCGCATTTCCGCTTGCGGAAACTTTGCGCACCCAGTGGCGCGAAGTTCTGCTCGCGGGCGGGCTGTTTCTCGTGACCAGCGGCGGCTTCTACGTCTACGTGACGTTCATGGTCGCCTATGGCTCGACCAATCTCGGCCTGTCGAGGGAGCTCATGCTCAATGGCGTCTTGGTATTCGCGATCACCGAGCTGTTGATCATTGTTCCGGTTTGCGCATTCTCCGACCGAATCGGACGCCGCCCGGTCTTCATGGCGTCCGCGATCTTTACGATTCTGTTCGCCTTTCCGCTGTTCTGGCTCGTGAACACGAAGATCACGTCGCTGGTCTTCCTAGGTATGGCGATCGGAGGAATATCGAACGGAATCCTGTTCGGAATCATGGGATCGTTCGGACCCGAGCTTTTCAAGACCAGCGTTCGTTACACCGGGGCATCCCTCGGGTATCAATTGTCAGCCGCACTCGGCGGCGGATTAACTCCGCTGATCGCTACGGCGCTCGTGAAATGGGCCGACGGCAATTACTGGCCGGCTCCGGCCTGGCTCGCAGGCCTCGCATTGATAAGCCTGATCGCGGCAATCGTCGCACCCGAGACGCGTTCTCGCTCCCTATCCGAAGAGATCGGCTGAAGAGGAGCGTCGACAGGACTGGACGCCGTCAGAAAGATGCCGGGACCTTCTGGGTCCCGGCGAGTCGAGGGAAGCCGTCTGCCTGCGGTTCGGATCGCGCAGCCGTTGGCCGAATGATATCCAACAGCTGCGGCGAGGCGCACAAACATATGCCAATTGCTGGAGCAAAAAATATCGACCTGCATCATCTCCGTTCGGCGGTTGCGGCAGCCGATCATGGAAGCTTTCGTCAGGCAGCAGAAGCGCTCGGCATTCGCCATTCCCTGCTCAGCCGCTCAATCGGTCAGCTCGAGCACTCTGTCGGCGTAACCTTGTTCAGACGATCACGCGGAGGAGTCGTTCCGACATTTGCTGGTAGGAGAGTCCTGCAAATAGCGCGCATGATCCTTGAACAAGTGGATACCCTGGTTGTGACGGGACGAGCCAGCGGCCAAGGCGATACCGGACGCCTCTCGATCGGCTTTTGCACTTCAATCTCCGCTGGCAACCTGAGGGCGAGCCTGGTCGAATTCAGACAGCGCTCACCTCAAGTTGAGGTAGCCGCCGTGGAGCGCTCGCGCACTCGTCTCGTGAATGCGCTCAGGAGCGGAACTGTCGATATTGCAATCATTCCGGGAGCAGATTCTTCTACAGATAGTCGACGCCTTCCCGTCTGGAGCGAGCGTATTCTCATGGCGTTGCCAAGAGACCATCAGCTAGCCACCCGCGAGATCATCTACTGGACTGATCTTAGCGATGAAACGGTTCTGCTGAGCATGTGTGATCCGGGAGCACACATAGAAGACCTGCTGGTATCTCACCTGACCGTGGACGCGAAACGCCCGAATATCGAGTGGCATGATGTGAGCCGCGGCATCGTCAAGAGCCTGGTTAGCATGGGCCTTGGCGTTAGCCTTGTGATGGAATCAGACGTTGGTGCCAGCCTTGCTGGCCTGACTTATCGGGAGGTACAAAGCGGGGCCGGCCCGAGCCGAATCGATTTTTATGCTCATTGGCTCGCAAACAATGAGAACCCCGCTCTTCGGCGGTTCGTTGAGCTCCTGGCCGAGCGCTATCCGTCGACGTCCGTTTTCGGATGATGACCGCGTCTTAACCGAAGAAAGCCCCTGTCTGTAGCCATGAACCGGGCCAGCATCGGCGCGATCAAGCGGTTAGCATCCACCGGCTGACCGGTTTCTCGCTCGAACGCTTCAGCATAGGCAACCAGATCCCGATGGACTGAAGCCGGCAATTCCGCGCTCACCTTTACCGGTTTGTCGTCGGGGACCATCCCGATCTTAAGTTTTGGCACGCCATTAGCCTCTATATGGTTGAAGGATGAGATCACGATTGACGAGGACGCGGACCGGGAAACCAGGCCGTACGTTCAGGGTAGGCTGGATGTTGAGACTGCGACGAACAACCTGCTGTCCGGTCTGGTTCAGTGAGTCCGAGGCGCCGTGCCGCAATGCCTGGATGATGGCGCCGTCGTTGCTGTTGGTGTCCGACCCGGCGCCGAGTTCAGTCCCGACAGCCAAAAAGGTTGATAGTGCCGCGGCCTTGAACAGCTCACCCCAGTGATTATCGACCTGATCCTCGAGGCCTGCGTACCCGGCAGCGTCAGCGCCAGGCTGCCGCTCGAGGACGATAGAACGTCCATTCGGCAGGATCAGCCGGGTCCAGACGAGCAGGACCCGGGATTGGCCGAAAGTGACCTGGCTATCGTAGATGCCGATCAGACGCGCTCCCTGAGCGGTCGCGGCGTCGGTCCATTTCCCAGCGGGTCCCCTCGGCGATTCCTGCAGCCGCACGAACAATGAGCGGCCCGGGGTGTTATGAACGTCGCCGACTACCCAGTATCGCCCCGCTCGCTTGCCGCGGGAGAGATAGTGCCTGCACACCGCCTCGGCGTCGCGCGCGAGGCGGCGTGCCAGTTCGGAGGCGTCGCGCGACATCACGCAGCCTCCCGCTCACTGATGCGCGCGACCGGATAGCTGTCGAGCACATTCGACAGGATCTCGACGCCGTCCGTGGGCACGAACATCCGCAGCTTCCAGGAGATGATCTCCCCAAAGAGGCCGTAAGCACGGAGGCGATCGCGCATTGTGTCGTTGAATCCCGACAGCTCGATGCGATGTGCACCCATCACCTGGACGCGGCGAAGTTGGAGTCCCTCCGTAAGCTCGAGGACAGTCCGTCCCTCTACCAGCGCGGCAAAGGCGGCGTCCGGCGTCAACGCGGGCGCATCAGCCGCAAGGACGTTCGTGACCCAGGTCGCCGAGACCTTGCGGCCGATGATCCGCTCGCCCGCGTCGGTCTGCAGCCGATAGACGCGGGTCGACTCATTCGGCAGCTGCTTCCAGATGGGCAGCAGCAAGCCGGCCACGACGTGGATCGTGCTTTCCGTGAACGCTGGGATCTCGGCAAGCTCCGTCAGCCAGGCGGCAGTGAAGCGCTGACGATCTGCTTCGACCCAATGGCTTTCCCCCATCATGTTCAAGGTGACCGTGTGCAGCTCCATTGGCCGGATCAGACGGACGCGCCGCTCGATCTCACCGTCATCGAGCATGACGCTCGTCGTAGGGACCTGCACCGCGGCTCTTCCCGAGCGCTCATTGACAAGCAGGACGGCCTGACGATCGGAAAGACGACCAAGAGCGTCATCCAGACTCACCGGATGATTGCGCTGGCGCTGGGTGATCGTGAGAAGCCGGGTCTCGGCGCCAGTGCTGGGATGGACGTAGATCGTCCGCCGGTCGGTGACGACGAAGCTCTCGGCACGGAGCGTTTCCAGGCCGACGTCATAGCTACCCGATGCGACGGCGCCCTCGATCCGAGCGGTCAAAAGCTGCTCGAAGGCTCTGAACAGAAGATTCTGAAGATTGATCGTGAGCGCTAGCAAACGGTTCAGGAAAGTCGTGATCGGCGGCAGCTCATCCCTGAGCCCATTGGTATCCGTCAGCTTGAGGCCAGTCGCATCCTCGAACCGCTCGAGCGAGCAGCCCTCGACCTTGCCACGCGCCACGAGGGTGTAGAGCTGCCGCAACGCGTCGCGGCCGTACTGGCTTTCGAGATTGTCCTCCGGCCGGAACAGGCCCTGCCCTCCGGTCTGGCGCTGGCCGCGCGTGATGGCCCCCAGCGTGTCGAGCCGGCGGGCAACGGTGCTGAGAAAGCGCTTTTCGGCCTTCACGTCGGTCGCAATCGGACGAAACAGGGGCGGCTGCGCTTGGTTGGTCCGGTTGGTCCGGCCGAGCCCCTGGATCGCGGCGTCGGCCTTCCAGCCGGGCTCGAGCAGGTAATGGACTCGCAGGCGGCGATTCCGAGCCGACAGTTCGGCATGGTAGCTCCTCCCTGTGCCGCCCGCGTCGGAGAACACTAGGATCCGCTTGACGTCATCCATGAAGGCCGAAGTCTCCGCGAGGTTCGCCGATCCGGCTCGGTTTTCGACCACCAGCCGGTCGCGCTTGCGCACAATGCGGCGCGAGCGGCCGGTGACCTCGGCGACCATGTCGGTACCGAAGCGCTGGACGACTTGATCCAGCGCGCCGGGTACCGGCGGTAGCGAGGCAAGCTTGTCGATGAGGCGGTCGCGTCGTGCGACGGCTTCCCGGCTCTCGACCGGCTGGCCGTTGCGATAGACAGGCCGGGAGCAGAGGTTGCCTTCCGAGTCGGTGAAGGGTTCGTAGAGCTGGATTGGGAAGGAATGAGCGAGGTAGTCGAGGACATACTCGCGCGGCGTAATGTCGACCTGGATGTCGCCCCATTCTTCGGTCGGGATCTCAGCGAGCCGGCGCTCCATCAGCGCTTCGCCCGTCGACACGATCTGGATGACCGCGGCGTGTCCAGCCTCAAGATCGTTCTCGATCGATCGGATGAGCGACGGCGTCTTCATCGACGTCAAAAGATGCCCGAAGAAGCGCTGCTTGGCGCTTTCGAAGGCGGACCGTGCCGCAGATTTGGCCTGCCCGTTCAGCGTTCCTGTTGCGCCTGTGATGTTGGCGGCTCGCATCGCCGCATCGAGATTGTTATGGATGACGCTGAACGCACCGGCATAGGCGTCGTAGATGCGAACCTGCTCCGGCGTAAGCTGGTGCTCCACCAGGTCGTACGCGACGCCCTCGTAAGACAGCGAGCGGGCCGCATAGAGTCCGAGCGCCTTCAGGTCGCGCGCCAGCACCTCCATTGCCGCGACGCCGCCCTCCTCGATCGCTTCGACGAACTCGGCACGGGTGGCGAACGGAAAGTCGGCGCCGCCCCAAAGGCCGAGGCGTTGGGCATAAGCGAGATTATGAACCGTAGTGGCGCCCGTCGCCGACACATAAACCACGCGTGCATTCGGCAAGGCGTGCTGAAGCCTCAAGCCCGCGCGCCCCTGCTGAGAGGCCGCCTGATCGCCGCGCTCACCCTTGCCCCCGACTGCATTCTGCATGGCATGGCTCTCGTCGAAGACGATCACTCCGTCGAAGTCCGAGCCCAACCATTCGACGATCTGCCTGACGCGCGAAAGCTTCTCGCCACGCTCGTCGGTCCGTAGCGTAGCGTAGGTGGTAAAAAGGATGCCTTCCGAGAGCCGGATCGGAGTGCCCTGACGAAACCGCGACAGAGGCGAGACAAGCAGCCGCTCCATGCCGAGCGCTGACCAATCGCGCTGCGCGTCCTCGATCAGCTTGTCGGACTTGCTGATCCAGACCGCACGACGACGACCCTTGAGCCAGTTGTCGAGCAGGATCCCCGCGACCTGCCGCCCCTTGCCCGCCCCGGTGCCGTCACCCAAGAACCAGCCGCGGCGAAAGCGAACGGCATTCTCTGCGTCCTCGCGCGCGGCCGCGACAACATCAAAGGTCGCGTCGACCGTCCAGAAACGAGCGAGGAACTCGGAATGTGCCTCGCCGGCATAGATGATGCTCTCGAGCTGGGCATCCGATAGAACTCCGTCTGCCATAACATTGACCGGCAGGTGCGGACGATAGGATGGCTTCGGTGGCGCAACGGAAGCCATCGCCGCGGATTGCACGAGTTTGGTCGGGTGTGCGCACGATCCCGGAATACGGATCGACTGCAATCCATACTCCTCGTAAAGCGCATCGGTCAGCCGGGCGCCTTCCGGCGGCGACCATTCGACCGTCTCGTACGCAAGTTCGACACCTTCTGGTGCTGCGGTTATCGAAGAGGACGAGGAAATTGGTGCAACGGCGCCGACCGACCGTGACGTCGCTGACCGCCCGATAGCAGCGATCTCCGATGGTGAGGCGACGGGCAGCCTTTCAGGCACATGCTGGTTCACCCAGCCAAGCAAGGTCGCGACATCGGCCGCCACGCCTGGCGAGGCAGGAAAGGCCTTCGGATCTGCGGCGGGCAGCTTGTCGATCACAAGCAGCCTCGTATCCGTCCGAGTGCCATGCTTGGCGTAAAGGCTGCCGCCGATAGCCGCAGAAAACACGACCCGCCCACGTTCCTGGAGCCGCACAAAGGCATCTCGCCATGTCGGGTTATCCGGCGCGAAGCTCGCGCCAGCGATGGCGACGAGGCGTCCACCGTCGCAAAGACGCGCGAGCGCTGAAGCGATATGGCGGAGAGTCGCATCCGCCATGCGCCGATCGACATTCGCCACCGCGGAGAATGGCGGGTTCATCAGGACGACGCTAGGTGTGACACCCGCGTCGAGGTGATCATCGATCTGCGCGGCGTCGAACCGCGTGACCTGAACGCCCGCGAAGAGATGATCCAGCAGCGATGCGCGGGCCTCGGCCAACTCGTTCAACACCAAGGCACCGCCGGCGAGCTCGGCAAACACGGCGAGCAAACCGGTCCCGGCGGAGGGCTCCAGGACGCGATCGGCCCGCGTAATGCCGGCTGCGGCGCATGCCGCCAGCCCGAGCGGGATCGGCGTCGAGAATTGCTGAAGCGTCTGGCTGTCCTCAGAACGCCGCGTATGGGTCGGCAAACAGCTCGCGACCTTCGCAAGCATCGGCAGCATGGCGACGGTCGAGCCGGCCTTGGCGCGCATGGCCGGGCCGAACTTGCGAAGGAACAGAACTGTTGCCGCCTCGCAGACGTCATAGGCGGTCTTCCAGTTCCAAACGCCGGCCGTGTCCGAAGCGCCAAAGGCGGCCTCCATGGCGCTACGCAGAACAGCGGCATCGATGCGCCGGCCGCGTTCGAGCTCAGTCAGAAGCTGTCGCGCGGCCCTGACGGCGGCTGAGGTGAGATTTGCAGCGGCATGCATGGAGAGCAGCGTGGCGACGCCGCCGGTGAGAGATTCGGTCATGGCAGGATTTCTTTCGGAGAGCAGGAACGGGTCGAACCATCAGGCGCTCTCCTCCGCCCCAACGGCTCAAACCCTTCCCGGCCTAGCCCTCCCTCTGAGCCCTCGCCCATAAGAATGGGGACCGGCACTGTGCACCGGTCCCCAAGCAACTGCAGGGCGGCCGGAGCCGTCCCGCTTTGTGTTTTCACTCGGCCGCGTCGAGCTGTTGCGGATCGTTGTCGCTGGCGTTCTCTTGATCCTCATCATCGGCGAGGAATTCGGGCAGCGGGCCCGCTTCGCCCTCCTGCTCCAGTGACGCCGCATCGGGATCGACAAGACGCAGCGGCTCCGGCAACCAACCCGAGCCATCCAGAAGGCGCTCAGCCTCCTTGGCCATGTCGGCCTTCTTCAGATGGTCGATCAGCTGCGCCGACGACTCACCCTTGGCTTCGCGCACGGCCTCCAGAATGCGCGGCTTGGTGACCCGGCCGAGATAGTTGTCAACGGTCGGTCGCCAGCCAGCTTGCACCATGTCGAACCCGACCGCACGCGCCAGCACATCAGCCTGGTCGAGGCGACTGCGGACACCATGAGCGGAGACGTGCCCCTGATTGTAGCGATTGGCTGGTTCATAGACGGCGTTGACGGCAAATGATGCACAGTGGGCGAACAGCGACGCCTGTGCACCACCATCGAGAGCCGTCAGCGCATTCCAGAGATCGGTCTCGCTCTTCGGCAATCGGGCCTTCCAGGCCTCATGTCGCGCCTCGACAGCCTTAGCGGAGACGCTTTCCCTCAGCCCTGGCGCTTGGGCTGGGAAGTTCGGCGTGCGAAGGCCAATCTCAAGACAGCTCCCGGAGGACGCGAACCGGTAAAAGGCCGTCAGCACGAAGTTATGCAACACTGCCTGAAACGCGATCGGCGGATTTTCTGCCAATCCATTCCGCAATGCCAGCGTGCGATGCGCAGTCAGTTCGGTGATCAGCCGATCCGGCAGAGGTTTGGCGGCGTCCTCATCATCCTCTTCGGCATCAGGAGCGCCACCTGCGACTGCGATGATCGTGCGCTGAACTGAAGTGTCAGGTTCCTGCTCTTCAGTCGACGATACGTTGGCGTCCTGCCCGACGTCAGTATCATTCGCCGGAACCTCGTCCTCTGGCCGGACGTAACCCCGGTCCACGGAGAGGCGTCCTTCGGAATCGATGCTGATGAAGACACCAGCTCGGGCGATCTCGGTCGGTTCATACAGCATCGGTCGGTCTTCAAACGCCGCCAGTGCCGACTCGATTGCGCCGAGACGTTGATCGACCTCGTCGGGCAATTCGTTGGCATCCTGATAATCGGCTTCAAGCTTGGCTTGCTCGGCGTTGAGAGCATCGATGGTGGCCTGCTCCTCGGGCGAAAGATCGATAGGTTGGCCTTCGATTTCTCTTAGGCCTTGGGTATGACCGTAGGGGAACTCTACGGCGACTGAGATCCACTTCCAGCCTTCGGCAGCAATCGCCTCAGCTTCGGCTTTGAGCTTTTCGGTTACCAGGCGGTCGAGCAGCACGACGTCCTGAAGCCAGCCGCCGTCGTCGTGCTCGAACAGATCCCTTAAGACGCCGCCGCCCGCATTCTGATAGGCATCAAGGCCCACAAATTGGGCGCGGCGATCGGACCCGCGTACGGTGTTCTCGGTGAGCAAGCGCCGGATCTGGTAAGGCTCGTCATAGCCGGAACGGCTGGCATTCTCCCAGACTTGCTCCTGGCGGGCGTGATCGGCCGTGACTGAGAACGCCATGAGCTGCTCGAGAGTCATGCCGTCTTCGGCATAGATCTCATGCAGCTTCGGCGACACCGACGCCAGCCGCAGGCGCTGCTTGACAATTGCAGGGTTCACGAAATGGCGGGCGGCAATGTCTTCCTCGCTCATGCCGAGATCGCGGAGTGTCTGGAAGGCCCGAAACTGATCGAGCGGATGCAGGCTGACCCGCTCATCGTTCTCCGCCACCGAATCGTCCGCGGCGATACCCCCTTCACGCACAACGCACGGTACCGCCTGCGTCTTTGACATGCGTTTTTGCTTCACCAGGAGTTCGAGAGCGCGATAGCGCCTGCCGCCCGCTGGCACCTCGAACATGCCGGTCTCGTTGCCATCTGCATCAACAACGGCCCGGACACTCAGACTTTGCAGTAGCGTCCGCTGCGCGATGCTCTCGGCTAGCTGCTCGATCGAGACACCGGCCTTGACCCGGCGAACGTTCGACTGGCTGAGCACGAGCTTGTTGAAGGGAATGTCCCGGGAAGGCGACAGCGTGATCTTTTGTACGGCTTTCGTCATTTTAGCTCTCCACGACGGGCGGCCGTGAGACTCTCTCTCGGCTTCGAACCCGTCGCAAACAGCTCCCCTCCTCTCACTCTCGCGCGAGGCCAGGCATCACGCAGCCTCGTGATCGGCGATAGCCGAATCCAGCGATGCGGGCTCAATGGACCCGGGAACGAAACCGAGCAAATAGTCCGCGGCCTTGCAGGCCTGCGAGGCGGCCCGCACGATGGCGCGATTGTCTTCGCGCAGGACTTCCAGCCAGGAGCCGATATAGTCGGCATGGCGCACGGTGGGGACGATCCCGAGCGATGCGCAGCTGAACGCGGAACTCAATTCGGCGACCAGCTCTTCGAAGGCATACTTCTTCGTACCGTAGGATCCGCTCTGGTCGCGATTGAGGCGCGAGGGATGCCCGGTCGCATGACCGAGTTCATGCAACGCGGTGCGGTGCCAGTTGATGGGTTCGAAATAGGCCTGCGGCGGCGGGACCTGAACATAGTCTTCGGCTGTTGCGTAGAATGCGCGATCTCCACCAATTCGAAATGGAATTCCGCTGGCCTTGATCAGGGCGTCAACCGTGGGTTCAATCAGGCCAGCCGGCGGTGGCGGCGCAGCGGTGGCAATCTCGTGAGGCAGATCTGCGCACTGATCGACGTTGAAAACGGTAAATCGTTTGAGGAATGGAATCGCCTGCGCGTCTTCACCGGTCTCGGCGGCGCGGCGCTTTTCGCCATTCGGCACGAAACGATCTGCGTAAACAACAGTAGTACCGCGCTCTCCCTTGCGAACGTGGCCACCAAGCGAGAGCGCCTGACGAAACGTGAGCCAACTTTGACCGGCAAATCCGCGTTCGATCACAGCTCCCCAGAGGATGAGGATGTTAACGCCACTGTATTGCCGGTTGGTCGAGGCGTTTTTCGGCATGGCTAGCGGCGCTTTCGCCGCGGCCGTACCCCAGGGCTGGACCCAGGGGACGCGTCCGGCCTCAAGCTCGGCGATGATCTTGTCGGTGATTTCGTTATAGAGATTCGCCCGGTCCTGGCCGGCGCGCGCGCAGGCATTAGGGTTTGACATCGCGGGTCTCCGCGACGGGCACCGCGAGCCTCTCTCGCAGCTTGTAACCCGTCGCGGAAAAACCCAGCCTGCACTCTTACTCTCAGCCTCTTCGCAATCTGCCTCAGGACCGCAGGCCCTGATCAGGCGTGCGCCAGGGCGCATCGCCTCAACGGAAAACGGCACCCGGAGAGCGTGAGCATAGCGACCCGAAGGGGCACGCGGGTCCGAGTGCAGCGACGAGACCGGTTCAATAGCGGCACCCGGGAACGGGGCAGTGATAGCGATCGCCGCAGGCGAGCCCCTTTCCCGAGTGCCCCCGGCGAGGAGCACCAAAGCTTTAGCGCGATCGAAGCCGCAAGGCCGAGACGCTGCGCGGCTCGGTTCACGAGAGCCCGGTGCGGCCCTGGCCGCACGCGCCAAAACCTGAGCGAACATGATGCACGCAATGATACGAGAACCGCCCGGCATTTTCACAGGAGTCTCACAATTGTGGAAGAGAGGCCTATGGGCGGAGCGAAAGCGAAGACCACTCGCGGACGCGGCGAAAGAGACACCCGCAGGAAGGTCAGCATAGCGCCGACACGTAGTGGCGGGACCTGGGACCGAGTGCAGTCGCGAGACCGGTTAAGAAGGCACCCGACCCGAAGGGCAGTGATAGCGACGCCGGCATGCAATGACGGCGGGCCCGAGGGCGAGTGCCTCCGGCGAGCGACTCAATGCGGCTTCACGTCTGCTTGGTATTAATTTTGCTTTTGTGATAACGTCTCACTCGTGCGCATGTCTATGCACGTCGTGGGCATGTTCACTGAGAGCTAATTCTTACAGAGGACGACATGGCCAAGAAAGCGAAGAAGGCAAAGAAGACGACGAAATCAGCTACCAAGAAGGTGGCGAAGAAGACTTCAAAGAAAAAGAAGTAGCCGTATCGGCTACTGATCTATTGCCACCTCCGGGTCGCAACCCGGATGAAAAGCGAGACCTTCCCAAAGGATATGAAGCGTCCTTTGCAGCCGTTTGGTATCGCGGCACGCTGAGATAAGGCCGGACCTTTGTGCAGGTGGCTGCTGCATAAAGGTCCGGTTTTTCGCTTCTGCCCCGCGAGGGCGTGATCTGCTCGTGCGCGAGGGATCGAAGCCGCAAGGCCGAGACGCTGCGCGGCTCGGTTCACGAGAGCCCGGTGCGGCGACAGCCGCACGCGCAAAGCGGATAAGACGTCTGAAGTATCGGAAAACGGTTTCTTCAGTTCGTTGTTGCCACCCTAGCACCTGGCCGGGCGGAAAATTCGGCCTTTGAAGGACAACGAGATCTCACGATCCGGAATCCCAGTCGTGTGTTAGCGATGGGGAACGTCTGCGGGACTAAACGATTCGTCTCAGCGTGGGAGAACCTTTCAATGCTGATGACCAAGCAGAGACGGCCGGCGATCCGCACCCTGCGCGGTTGGGCGATCAACGTGCTGAACGAGGCCGGCGCCATCCGCGAATGCGAGGACCACGGCTGGATGCAGGATCGCGCCGATCCGCATACACGGGAGCGGGCCTTCGACATCGCCCGTCGAGATCCGCCAGCAGGCATCTCCCCTCAAGCAGCGGAGGCCGCGGTTCGCGACGCGCTGGACTCGATTGGTGATACCTGCCCAGAATGCCCTCCTGACGAGGAGGACCGGCTCTAGGCCCCGACCCCGACCCTTCTCCGCCTCAGCGGCCCAGCCGTTTCTCCACGCGCTTGCGCGCGTTACCGACCTTTTTGACGGCCTTTTTCACCGCGGGTGCCGACTTTCCGGTCTTCTTCGCCTCGTACTGCACTTCGTAGTTCTGCCCGCCTGCCACTCGCGCCCGGTCCTGCTTTCGTCCGCGTGCCGTCTTGCTTTTCTTCGCTACCGCCATTGGTGCCTCCTGTTGCGACATCGAAGCAACGCGACAAGGATTCGCAGGTTCCGGAACGATTCGAACTGTGCCAATTTGAATCGGCTGTAGCGTGGAGTTCTTCAGTGGCGTTCAGCGTAAAAGGCCGGTGGGCTATCGGCGTCAAGGCGCCTTTCCCCGCTTCATCGAACCGGCCCTGGCCACCTCGAGCGATAAGGTGCCGTCCCTGCATGACGCAACACGCACTGAAGGATTGACCCTTGAATGAGCCGGACGTCGACCCTGCCCAAGCGCTTACAGCCAATGCTCGCTACGCTCACCGACGCGCCGTTCGACGACCCCGACTGGGTTTTCGAGGATAAGTACGATGGCTTCCGGATGATCGCGGAAATCCGGCGGGGCAAGGTTGCGCTCTACAGCCGCAACGGCAAGATCATCAGCCGCAGCTATATCGAGGTCGCCAAAGCGCTGGAAGGCGTGAAGGGCGACGCCGTGATCGATGGCGAACTCGTTGCGATCGGAAAGGACGGCGTCTCGCATTTCCAGCTACTTCAGAACGCACTGCGGCATGAAGCGAAGCTCCTGTATTGCGCATTCGATCTCATGTTTCAGAACACAGTTGACTTGCGCAAACAACCTCTTCTCGAGCGCAGGGAACGGCTGAAAGCGATCTTGCCGCGTCACCGGCTGATCACCTTCAGCCGTCACCGCAAAGCGAGCGGCACGAAATTCTTCGCCGAGGCCGAGCGGAAGGGTTTGGAAGGCGTCATGGCGAAGCGCGCCGACAGCGCGTATGCGTCCGGAAGCCGGACGGTGGATTGGCTGAAGATCAAGACAGCAAAGCGGCAGGAGGTGGTGATCGCGGGCTTCACGGCGCCGAGGCGTACAAGACCATACTTCGGCGCCCTGGTCCTCGCCGTGCGGGAAGACGACACATGGCGCTATATCGGACATGTTGGCACTGGCTTCAGCCACAAGGTCCTGGAGGACCTCCACACCAAGCTCATGAAGCTGACGACCCCGAGATCACCCTTCCCTGCCAAAGTGAAGGACGAGGCTGCCACGACCTGGGTCAAGCCCTCGTTGGTTGCCGAGGTCAAATTTGCGGAGTGGACGAGCAAGGGCGAACTGCGCCAGCCCGTCTACCTCGGGCTCAGGTCCGACAAGCGGGCGAAGGACGTCGTGCGTGAGCGAGAACGTCCGCGCAAATAACGCTTTCCTTCGGGCGTAACCGGCAGGCGGAACGAATTAGCGCATTCGCCTATGTAAATTCCCTGCGCGGTAGCGCACTCAGTCCCCTCCAAGATCGTGGATTTCCGGTTGCATGCCCTGAGAAGTGACTTCGAGCGTCGCAAGCGTGATCGGCAGCCTGAAGCGCCGCGGTCCCGCGCTTCCGGGATTCAGGTAGAGAACGCCACCGACCGTATCGATCTTCGGCACGTGGGAATGTCCGGAGACAATGACGTCGATGCCGGCGCCGAGATCGGCCTGCAGCGTCTTAAGGTCGTGCAGAACGTAGATCGACTTTCCCGCCAGGCGCACGAGTCTTGTATCGGGGTATTCGCGGGCCCACTCGCCGCTGTCCACATTTCCACGGATGGCGGTGACGGGCGCGATCCGGCGAAGCGCATTGACGATCTCGGGGCGCCCGATGTCGCCGGCATGGATGATGTGATTGACACCCGCCAGGCCTCGTTCCGCCTCGGGCCTCAACAGGCCGTGCGTGTCCGAAATGATTCCAATTCTGAACGTCATTTCCCGGCGCTCTCAACCGCGATCGCCAAAAGACGATCAAGAAGCTCTAGCTGCCCGGACAGCATCTTCGTCCGCGCGATCTCGATATCGAACCATTCCGCGCGGTCGACTTCGGGAAAGGTCTGCCGTCGACCGCTTCGGGGCGGCCATTCGATATCGAAAGTATTGCTGATCAGCGCCGCCGGGTCAAAACGGCCCGCGCCGGCGAATGCGATGACGCGCTTGCCTCCTCGCTGTCGGACTTCCCCCAGCGGCTGGAGCGGACCAATCGAAGCGCTCGGGCCGAGTTCTTCGGCAAATTCGCGTCGAGCGACGTTCTCCGGAGCATCATCGGGATCGATTTCGCCCTTAGGAATGGACCAGGCGCCATCATCCTTGTTGCGCCAGAACGGGCCGCCGGGATGAACGAGCAGTACCTCGAGCCCCCGCGCTCCCTTGCGGTATGCGAGAATGCCCGCGCTCAAGGTCGATCTCCTGGAAGTCTTGTTCACCGCAGCCATATCGCTCCTACTTTGCAGAGCAGTCGAGCGCCGGCGAGCCGCCCTGCCATACTGGACCGCGCTCGCTGCTTAGCCTCGTCCACGGCCCTATGCAGCGCGGCTTCGGCCTCGCGGTCGGCCGCCTTGCTGGCGCGCGCACCGACCCGCCGGGCCGCCACTAGACGGCCGACAATATAATCTCGGGTGACCTCGTTGAAATGGGATTAGCCATTCGCCAAAGCCTGCCGCGGACAACGAAGTAGTGGCCGTCCGTCGTCACCGGATACTTCACGACGCCTAAGCCGACTTCCGCTGCGGCTTAGCCGCCGGCTTCTTCGCCGCGGTCTCCTTCGCCGGCTTCTTGCCGGTGATCGGCATCAGCATTTCCTTCTGCCCGGCCGCCGCCTTGCGCGGCTTTTTTCCTGATTTCTTGGGTGCCGCTGGAGCTGCCGCGCCCTCTCTTCCGATGCTCTTGCGCAGCGCGTCCATCAGGTCCACGACGTTCTCACCTCGAGGACGCGCTTTCGCGGCGATGGGCTTGCCCGCGCGCTTCTGATTGATGAGATCGATAAGGGCGGTTTCGTACTGGTCTTCGAACTTGTCCGGCTCGAAATGACCCGCCTTCTGATTGACGATGTGTTTGGCGAGATCAAGCATGTCCTTGGTGACTTTGACATCCTGGATATCGTCGAAATACTCATCCGCAGAACGGACTTCGTAGGGATAGCGCAGCAAGGTCCCCATCAGCCCCTTGTCGAGCGGCTCCAGCGCGATGATGTGTTCGCGATTGGTCAGCACCACCCGACCGATCGCGACCTTGTTCATCTCGCGGATGGTTTCCCGAATGACGGCGAAGGCATCGTGCCCGACTTTACCGTCGGGGCGCAGGTAGTAGGGGCGAATGAGATATCGCGGATCGATCTCGTTGCGGTCGACGAACTCGTCGATCTCGATCGTTCGCGTCGATTCCAGCGCGACGTTCTCGAGCTCCTCCTTCGTCACCTCAATAAATGTGTCGGTGTCGACCTTGTAGCCCTTGACGATGTCTTCGTTGTCGACCTCCTCACCGGTATCAGCGTCCACCTTGGCGTACTTGATGCGGTGGCCGGTCTTTCGGTTGAGCTGGTTGAACGAGACTTTTTCGGATTCCGACGTGGCCGGATAGAGCGCTACCGGACAGGTGACGAGGGAAAGACGCAGGAAGCCTTTCCAGTTAGCGCGGGGGGCCATCGCGGGGGAACTCCATACTGGTGCCGGATTCAAGACGAACGGGCCGGCTTGGTTCCGACAGCGCGCCCCTTCCAAAAGGATGATTTTTTCAGGATGAGGGTCCGAGCGGACTCGACATTTGTTCTTGTTATGTTCTAATTCAGAATGACCGATCGACCCGCGAGCTGGCGTATGCCGCCCCCCAAGCAGATGGAAAAACTGGCCGCGGAAGCCGCCCGTAGACCGGGCCCCGCCACGGCGGCTCCAGATGCGCCACTCCCGGCGGACTATTGGGAATCGGTCCTGAAAGACCCTCGCGCCGACGACAGCGGAGCCCAGAAGCGGCAGCGACGTCTTTCGGAAATTAAGGCCCACGTGCTGCGCGTCTCCTGCCGCCGCTGCGAGCGGACCGTGGAAATCCAGACCGCCGATGCCGTCCGCTTGTATGGCGCCAACGCGGTCTGGAAGGACGTGGCGCAACGGTTGCTCGACAACACCTGCCAGCAACGCACCGGCAGGCATGAAGAAGACGGGTGCTGGCCAGCATTCGAGACGCCGTAGCCGTTCTGCATTTGCCGATCCGATCTCTTTGCGCCCGGATGTCTGGATGGCCCCGAAGTATCACCCCAAGCCGCTGTCGGGCGGCGATCGCAAGGCTCTGGCAAAAGAGCTCGGCAAGGCACGCGCGATGGCGAACATGCTGGCGACCCAATCGGCGGAGATGCGGGCCAAGGGCGAGGCCATGATCCAGCAAGCCGACAGGCTTCTGTGCGAAAGCTGGAACGAGCGGATGTGGAGTGACGGCGAACCGATTGATCCGTCGCCGACCATCGATCAGGCCGTGAACGGAGGCTTTCCCTGGCTGGAAATCAGGTGCGCGCGCTGCAAGACGCCGAGCGACGTCGACCTCGCGGCGATGAAGCACGCGCCGACCACGTTCGTGCATGATCTTGCCAGCCGGCTGCGCTGCCGTAAATGCGCCAAGGCGGGCCGGCGTCCATCCGCGACTCTGCTACAGTTGACGTGGCAGCCGCGCCACCCTCGAACCGAATCCTGACCGATGTGCAATCTCTATTCGATCACGACCAACCAAGCCGCGATCAGCGCGCTGTTCCGCGTCGTGAACCGATACGTTGGCAATCTGGCGCCGATGCCGGGGGGTGTTTCCCGACTACAAGGCGTCGATCGTGCGCAACGGGGCTGAGGGCCGAGAACTTGCTACGGCGCGGTGGGGGATGCCGTCGTCGTCAAAAGCGCTGATGGACGCCACGAAGAAGCGAGCCGAGAAGCTGCAGGCCAAAGGCAAGGCAGTGGATTTCAAGGAATTGCTCAGAATGGAGCCGGATGGCGGGACGACCAACATCCGCAATGTGAAGAGCAAACACTGGGCCCGCTGGCTCGGCGTCGAAAATCGCTGCGTGGTGCCGTTCAACTCCTTCAGCGAGTTCAACAAGGCCGAGGGCGGTGATATTTGGTTCGCGCTCGATGAGACCCGTTCCCTGGCCTGCTTCGCTGGCATCTGGACCAACTGGACGTCCGTCCGGAAGATCAAGGAAGGTGAGACCACCAACGACCTCTACGCGTTCCTCACAACGGAGCCAAACGCAGAAGTCGGCGCCGTCCATCCAAAGGCCATGCCTGTGATCCTTATGACGCCGGACGAGGTCGAGTCCTGGATGACGGCTCCTGTGGACGAGGCCCTGAAGTTGCAGCGACCGCTTCCGGACGAAGCGCTCCGGGTCGTCGCCCGTGGTATCAAGGAAGACCTGCCCGGGTCGCCGGCGTGACGGGCAAAACCGGCCGCCGTCAGCGGCAAGATTGTCCATGACTTGGTCGCTTTCTACGCACGCGCCTACCGACGCGATGATCGGTGGAGGGAGCACTAATGATCCGCTCAAAGTCTTTCTGGCAGTGTAGAATCGGCGCGCGAATCGGTAGGAGAAGCGCGTGACCTCACGGCTTTCACAAAAGGAGGCCGGAGCCTACTACACCCCGGACCCCGTCGTCACGAGCCTCCTGAAATGGGCTGTTCGCAGCGAGGAAGATCGCCTGCTCGATCCTTCCTGCGGTGATGGCCGGTTCATTGCCGGCCACCGCAATGCGGTCGGCATCGAGCAGGATTATCATGCCACACAGACCGCTATGGCCCGCGCGCCATGGGCATTGGTCCATGAGGGCGACTTTTTTGCTTGGGCTGGCGAGACCGCCGAGCGCTTTGAATGCGCGGCGGGGAACCCGCCATTCATCCGTTACCAGACCTTCAACGGCGAAACGCGTAAGCGTGCGCTTGAATTGTGCACACGCCTGGGCGCCGACTTTTCCGGGCTCGCATCCTCGGCTCCGTTTCTGGTCGCAGCAGCCGCGCTGCTCAAGCCAGGCGGCCGCATGGCCTTCGTCGTGCCTGCCGAAATCGGTCATGCCCCATACGCGGCCCCTTTGCTCGATTATCTTGTCGGACATTTTGCGACGGTCCAGGTCGTAGCGGTCCGCAGCAAGCTTTTCCCGGACCTCTCCGAAGATTGCTGGCTGCTCTACGCGGACGGCTTTGGCGCCACCACACAACATATCCGCTTTTCCGCGCTCGAGAGCTTCCGCCCATCGGCACGGCCGCCGCGCGAATATGTGACAGTTGGCGTGCGTGAATGGCGCGATGCCTGGAATCGCCGCCTGCGCCCATTCCTAATTTCACAGCAAATGCGCGATCTCTACCTCGATATTGCGCTTGCCAATAAAGCGCCGCGTCTGGGCGATCTCGCCTCCGTTGGCATCGGCTACGTCAGTGGGGCCAACGACTTTTTTCATCTTCGTCCGAGCGAAGCGGAAAAATGGGATATTCCTGCTGCGCTTCTGCACCCGACCGTCCGCAATGGCCGCGCTCTGCCGCCGTCCCGCGTGACAGCATCGGTGGTGGAACGATGGAAGCGCAACGACGATGCAGTTCTGCTGCTCAAACTGCCAAAAATGGACGACGTTCCCCGCGCCGTTCGGCGCTACCTAGACACAGAGGCCGGCCAGACTGCCCGGCAGGCGTATAAATGTCGCGTGCGCGATCCCTGGTACTCCGTACCCGACGTGAGGTTCCGGACTTTTTCCTGTCCTACATGTCAGGACTTGAACCCAACTTGGTGCGCAATGATGCCAATTGCACCTGCACCAACTCGGTCCATAGCGTCCGCCTCAAAAGTGCAACTGCCAGACCCTATCTGTCATCATGGGGCAGCCCATTCGTACATCTGAGTTGCGAACTCCAGGGCCATCCGCTCGGGGGCGGAATGCTGAAGCTCGAGCCCCGTGAAGCGACGCAAATCCTTCTTCCCGATCCTGCGATCATCCGGCGCGCGGACAATGACGTGATCGCTGACGCGATCCAGACGATGCGCTCCTGGAGGCACTATGGCGAAGCGTAGTAAGAACGACGCCTCGCCCTGCCAATGGATCAACGGGCCGCAAGCATTCAAGGCCTTTGCCACCCATGAGGGCAAGACGCAGAGCGCACGGCACATTAAACCGCTACACTGGTACATTGCCTGCCGGCTGGTCCTGGAGGGTGGCTTTGCGCCGGATGATATCACGCCCCGCCCGCCGTTTTGGATCGAGCAGAAGAGGGGCCGGAAAGGTCGCGCGCGTAATCTCCTCCACTTTGATCCGCAAAGAGGCGGCTCCGGCGAGCAGGTCATCCTTGGCGGATTGAAGACCAAGAATGTCGATGTGGTGGTGAACAAACTTCACGTCGGTCCGGTGCTGGCGGTGTCGTGCAAAGGTGTCACAAAGGCGTTCCGCAATCTGACCAACCGTATGGAAGAAACAATCGGCGAGTGCACCAATCTCCATATTACCTATCCCGCGATGGTCGTCGGCTATTTCTCGGTCCTTCGTGCCAACCGCACTATCGAGGACGCGCTCGAGGCACCTGATCTCGACGAGGAAGATACGGTCGCGGAAACGGAGCCCGCATCGGATGCTGACGTCCCGGAATTGCCCGCGTCAACCAAAGGCATTGAACGCATGAAGGCGAACGACATAGCCGTCCTCAAGGATGGCAGTGTGGTCGAAGGCATCGTCCGCTTCCATGCGGCGTTGCGCGAAATGACGTCGCGGCGCGGCTTGCGCGATGAGATCAGCCGTTACGAGGCCATGACGATGGCACTTATCGAGCCGCGCGGCGAGGAGGCGGGTAGCGTACTTGCGGAGTTTCCGCCGCCCGAGAGTCCTTTGCATCTGACGAATTTCTTCCGCACGCTTTATCAGCGTTACGAGGAGCGTTTTGTTTATGGCGCGCCGCTGTTGTCGGAACGTGGCGTCACGGCTCGTCTCGAGTAGGATCCCGAATCGCCAGCCCTCACGCGGGAGGCTGTCGAAGCCAAGGACTGGCCCGTGCTCGATTTCAGCCCGCGCCTCGCGGCGAGCGAGCTGTAGTCACTGCTGCAAATTCGTCTTGGGTCTGACCAAGGTCGATGTTTGACTGAAATATTTGGAACCTCATGACCAAGGAAGGTCCACTCGGCGGGTCCGGGAAGTGGGCGGAACGTGGTGTCCCGCATCGTGGTTGGTCGTGCATCGATATTGAGGATTTAGGAGCCGCCGACGCCGTCTGTGAAATGTGCGAGCGGCAGGACATCCGCTACGTCCATTATATGCAACATCCCAGTTACCCTAACATTCTGCGTTGCGGCTGCGTATGTGCCGGACATATGGAAGAAGATCTGGTCGGCGCCCGCAATCGCGAAAAGACCATGCGTGGTGCGGCGGCAAGGCGACGCAGCTGGCCTAATCGCAAAGGCTGGAAAACGTCGGTCAATGGTAATTTCTTCATCGACACCGACGGCTTTCACATCGCGGTCTTCCGAAAGGGAGACACTTGGAGCGGTGTTATCAGCCAGCCGTCAACCGGTTTCGAGCGATATGCTCGGCTGACCTACCCGACTGACCGCCAGGCCAAACTCGCTGCCTTCGACGCCATGATGCTTATCAAAGCTCGCCAATCCGAAGCTTGACGTGAATCCCGCGGCCATCCTTAATGCCCACTGTGGTATTGTGATGATGTATCAGCGCCGCGCATCATCGAATGGCGGCAGAACCTGACCAAGATATCTTTTCGGTAGCGGTAAAACCTACGAATCGCCGACATTGGCTCATGAGCACGTTGCAGAAGACCATTGCAGACAAGTTCCTCGCCAAATTGGCCGAGGACGAGGACTTCGATTCAAGAAAGATCAAACAGATTACCGATCTCTTGGCGGCCGATAAGAAGCCTAAAGCCGACGATTTCGCCAAGGTATTCGCGTCTGATGACGCCGGCGACATCGAATGATCAAGCTCGAGAGCGCCCATATCGAAGAGGTACGTGGTATCCGCAAGCTGGATATCACGTTCGGCAAGGATACGTTCTCGGTATCAGGTCCCAATGGATCCGGTAAGAGCGGCGTGATCGATGCAATCGAGTTCGCGCTCACAGGCAAGATGAGTCGTCTGACTGGTGCGGGCACCAAGGGCCTGTCCGTGGCCGAGCATGGGCCCCATGTCGATAAGACCAAATTTCCGGACGCGGCCTTCGTCAGCCTGACCGTTCATTTCCAGGAACTTGGGAAGACGGCGACCATCACGCGCAAAGTTTCCGCTCCAAAAAAGCCGACGATCAATCCCAACGAACCTGATATCCGGGCGGCCTTCGACGAAATCGCCGAGCATCCCGAAATCACACTGTCGCGCCGCGACATTCTGCGCTTCATCCTGATCGAACCCACCAAACGGTCGGAAGAGATTCAGGCGATCTTGAAGCTTGACGAGATCGGCCAGACGCGCGCAGCCCTGAACACCGCTGCCAACAGACTTCAATCCGCACAAAAGCTCGCGGCGACACAGATCGATACCAGTCGGGACACGCTGCAGCGACACCTGCAGATTGCGGAATTCCGCGCGCCTGACCTCCTCAGCGCGGTCAATGCGCGGCGAAAGGCTCTCGGGCTGCCGGAGATCGCGACGCTTGCAGCGGATACCAAGCTCGATGCGGGACTTTCCGGCGGCGATAAGCTGCCGGAGTTCAACAAGGCATCCCAATTGCGCGATCTTGATGCTCTTTCCGGCGCCTTGGAGAAGATTGGGCCTGCCGGCGCAGAACCCGCCACAGTCATTCTGGCAGCAATCGCCCGTCTTGAAGCCGATCCCTCGCTCCTAGATACATTTCAGCGCCGCGCTCTGATCGAGAAGGGACTTGAACTGTTGGACGGCGCCGAGTGTCCACTCTGTGATCGCTCCTGGGATGACGAAGATCACTTGCGCAAGCATCTGGAAACGAAGCTGTCGAAATCTGGAGAAGCCGCCAAGCTTCAAGCCGAGATGCTCGGCGCTGGTTCGACCCTCGCACAGTACAGCGCGCGGTTGAGCGGGCTCATTGCGCCAGTTGCCAAAATCGCAGCCGGGCACAATGATGCCGCCCGCCTGCTGCTCGATCGCTGGGCGCAGGATCTTGAGACCCTCAGAGGCGGTCTCTCAGACCTGCAGGGCCTTGTCGGCATCAAATCGCGGCTTGAACGCGGCTGGCATGGTCTACCGGGTCAGCTCGCCGCAATGTTGGTTGCTATTAAAGCGGCCGTGGACGCGAAACCCGACCAGACAGCCCATGTAGACGCGCATACCTTTCTTACGACGGCACAGTTGCGCCTCGATGATTATCGCGACGCGATGCGTAAAGGCACCGCAGCCCAAAAAGCAGCCAGGCTCGGCAAAGCCGCTTATGACGCCTACTGCGATGTCATGGAGACCGAGCTCAATGCGCTCTATGACAGCGTTGAGAAGGACTTCAGCACTTACTATAAGGCTGTTAACGAAGACGACGAAGTGAAATTCACGGCAAAGCTCAGACCAAGCGAGGGCAAGCTGGATTTCAACGTAAATTTTTACGAGCGCGGCCTGTTTCCGCCGGGTGCCTATCACAGCGAAGGCCATCAGGACGGGATGGGCGTGTGCCTCTATCTGGCACTCATGAAGCGTCTGTTTGGCGATCGCTTCACGCTTGCATTGCTCGACGACGTGGTCATGTCGGTCGACTCCGGACATCGCTATCAATTCTGCAAGCTGCTAAAATCGTATTTCCCCAACACCCAGTTCATCATTACGACTCATGACCGCCTTTGGGCGGAGCAGATGCGCTCGGCTGGCCTGGTCACCACCAAGACATCGCTCGCATTTCACAGCTGGACTGTTGATACAGGACCGCTTGTTGAGTCAAATGAAGAAATCTGGGATGAAATCGCGGCAGCACTTTCGCGCGGCAAGGTCGAAACTGCCGCGCATGGATTGCGGCATCATCTTGAATATGCGTCTCGGCACCTTGCAGACCAGCTGGCGGCGCGGCCGGCATTCCGCAGCGACGGAAATTACGAGCTCGGTGAACTCCTGCCGAGCGTTCTGGTTCGCATGAGAGAACTCTGCGGCAAAGCTGCGGACGCCGCCCAATCCTGGGGCAATACCGCGGCAAAAGAAGAGGCTCTTAGTCGCAAGACGGCGCTGTCCGAGTCAAACGGCGCACGCAGCGTTGAACAGTGGGCCGTCAACAAGGCGGTGCATTACAACGAATGGGCCAATTTCGGCAAAAAGGATTTTGAACCCGTCATCGCGGCGTTCAAAAGCCTGCTCGAATGCTTTCGCTGCGATGACTGCGGCTCGTGGCTTTACGCTTCGCCCAAACCAATCCCAGAGTCTCTGCGTTGCGCCTGCAACAAGGTGACCCTAAATCTCAAATCGAAACCCAAATAGACGCGTATTTTTCGTAAGATACATTATCACCCTCGCAATTCTCTGTCTGGAACAATCACTTACGAGCACCAAACCTTCACTTGTTCAGTTGCTGATGTCTCCCTTCAATATCGGGATCAGGTCATGCTGCGGCGTGATTCACAGGAGCATCCATGGGGTTCAAGATCACGGGACTAGATGACCTTCAGCGCGAGATGACGCTTCTCAGCCAGGTCGCCGAAGCGCTCGACGGGAAGCTCACGACGGCCAACTTTGATCCTTATGATCAAACGAGCGTGGAGCGCGCCATCGCCGACATGAAACTGGCGATTGACCAAAAGGTGAGCGGCTTTCGGAGCAGCACCATGGTCGATAACCTCGTGGCTGAGCTCAAGCAGAAATATGAAGAAGACATTCTAGCGCGTGCAGCAGCAGCGAGACTAACGGACGGAGGCAAGACGGTGGGCGGAAATGTGGACCAAGGCATTTTCAGGCAGATCGAAAACACCGTGAACGACCTGCGCTCGGCCGAATTCAATACGTTCGACCGGCACATCAAAAAGCTGTCGCGCCTGCTTCATTCGGAAACGCTCGAACCGATTTCGAGCGCTCTGATTGCGGATGTCGATCTCGATGCCTGGATCAAGTCAGGAGAAGCGACACAAGGCGGCATGGTCGGTACCGCCACGCTGGAATGGCCGAGCGATCAGCAAAAAGAGCTCGGTCTGGTCATTCTCCTGATCGACAGATTCGCCCGGACCCCTGACGCGGCCATGGATTTCTCGCACAAGTTTTACTATGCCGGGAACAAGCTGACGGCCAATGTGCAGAACATGGCCGCACAGATGATCGTACCGTTTGCGCGGGATTACATCGAGCATGTCAAGACGGCCACGGGTACGATAGAAGCCACTCTGCTGCCGGTCCGCTCTGGTCCGGCGGCACGCAAGGTCTTCATCGTCCACGGCCACGATGAGGGCGCGCGCGAGTCCGTCGCCCGATTTCTTGAACAGCTCGGGTTTGAGGCGATCATTCTGCACGAACAGGCCAACCAAGGCCGCACCATCATTGAGAAGATTGAAGCACACGGCGAAGTCGGCTTTGCCGTTATTTTGCTGACGCCAGATGACATCGGCGGCATGAAGAACAGTGATGATCTCCAGCCCCGCGCGCGTCAGAACGTTTTGCTCGAATTAGGGTATTTCATCGGCCGCCTTGGACGAGCACGCGTCTGCGCGCTCAAGCGCGGCGATATCGAGGTACCCTCCGACTTTGGAGGCGTTGTCTATGAACCATTCGATGCCGGCGGCGCGTGGAAACAGGCCCTGAGCCGTGAATTGCAGGCTGCGGGATTCGATATTGATTGGAATGTCGCTATGAAGAGATAACTACTTGCGGGCATCGAGACAGTGCAAGCGTGGGTGCCAATGATCGCAAATTCATATTCGCGCAGTTGCACGTTCACGGACCGAGCGCTTCATCGCGAGGAAATTTCTTCACTCTCGCTTCCGGGTTCGCTTCCGCATGCCGCGCCGACCATTGCCCGATAGTACAGAGCCTCACTCGTCGGTAGTCACGAAATGGACCTCGCACTGGATCGAACTCGCCCACGTAAATGTGCGGGCCTTCAAACCACTCATCGCCCTTGTCGTCGATGTCGATGACCGATTCGTATGGAAGTACCAGGTACTCCTCAAACCATGCCCTGTTTTTCTCCGGCAGCGCGTCCCAAATGGTCATAGCATTGGCACGTGCGGCCGCGGCTTGATTCATAAGTTTCTCGTCGTCCTCCGTGCGCCAGGGATTTTTGTGCGGGGCGGAGTCGTCCATGCATTCGGCAAAATCCCAAGCCACGCCATCATCATCGATGAATGCGAGATGGCGGTGTCTTAGGACGTGCAGTCCGTCATGGTGACAGCCTTCGTACCGATAGATGCACCATCGTCTTGCCCTGAGCTTCTCACGCTGTGTTTCATCGGCATATGGATAGCGGTCATCGCTGGCGTCTCTCAACAGCACTTCCAGGCCGATGCTCTGCAGCAATCGTTGCACCTTACGTTTGACTACCAGCTTTCGGCGCACCTCTGCGCTTAGCGAACGCTGGCGAATCCGTTTTGACACACCAAAGAACGTGAACAACACGTCGTCATTCTTGGGTTGGTAGAGCATATCTTCCAACTCGCCCTTGCCCCAAAGATATGCTTCCTGGAATCCACGCTCCTGGGTCCTGGTTCGGAAAGCATCGCGCGCTGCTTTGGAGAAATCACATGCGGCGGCGAAGATGATTCCATAGAGCTGTTGGCCGCGAGGAAGCGCATCCAGATATGCCGCCAGCTTTTTCGGCGGAATGGATTTTTCGCGTTTACATTGAATTAGCCAGACGCGGTCCTTTACGTCGCTATCGGTTCGGCTCTCGCTGCCATCATCATCGTCGTCGTCATCAATTCCACCGCCGAAGTCACCTTGCACAGCTTCATAGCCGCGCGCGTCGAAGCCTTCATCACTCCCGGTTCGCCCCGTAGCCTCAAGCTCACGCCATTGCCTGAAATCGTAGAGGAGACGGCGCACCAAGTCTTCAAACCGGTGGGGCTCCAGATCCTCGAAATGCAAAGGTCCGGTCGTTTTCGTCGGAATCGACTTCGTTACCATCCCTTCACGACCTCACGAACTTCATAAGCGGAGCGAAATCGTGATTGTCCGCTGCCTGGAGGGCGGCGACATAGGCGTCGCGCAATGCGCCAGTTTCGTGAATGGTGCCGCTGCCCCAAGTAAAGGCCTTGCCGCCGAGCTTTTCGATCAACAAATCGGCCATCATACGCGCATGCCGGCCATTGCCGTTCGGGAAGCCATGAATCTGCGTCAGGCGATGATGCAGCCGCACCGCGATTTCATCGGGCGGGAAGGTCTTATTTTCTACCCAGAAGCGCACGTTATCGAACATCACCGGCATTTCGGCGGCAACCAGATGTGGATCGATGCCGATGTTCAGTTCCTTCTGTCGATACTTTCCCGCCCACTTCCACACTTCGCCGAACATCTGCTTGTGCAGATTCTTCGAAAAGCCTTCGTCGAGCAGCGCCTCGGCGCCACCGCGGCGACGGCCTCCCCACACCGCTCCTTTTAGGATGTTTCCTTCCTCGGCTTCATTGAGGTCGGCGCGCGTTGTGACCCATGTCTGAATCAGGTCGCCGCGCAGCGCCGGATCGAGCGGCGTCGCGTCGTTCGGCTCCTGAAACAGATCAGTCTCGGTCATTCCAGAGATCCCGCTCCTTCACATTGTCGCGGATATAGGCGTCAATCCGCTCGTCCGTGTTGCTGTCGGCCGTCTCTTGGGCTTCGAGCCTCATCGTGTGCGCAACCCGGCCGAGCTCGCGCTTTGCGATCTTGCGCGCCCGCCCGAGTACGGCGCCTTCAAGGGAGTCGTTTGGTACGAGCGCATAGACAAGCGTGCAGTCGAGGGCTTCTGCTGCGCGCCGCAGCGTCTTCAACTGAATGCTGCCACTCTCTTCCGATTGCTCCAACGTCTCGACGCTCTGCGGACGGACAGCGAGCCTTCGTGCAAATTGCACGCCCGTCATGCCGAGTGCATCACGGATGGCTCGCACCCACCCTTTCGGCGGCGCGTGGAACCGCTCCACGGGCTTGAGCCCCTGGAGACGATCGTCGAGCCTTTCTCGGGCGCGGTGACGTGTACCGATTTTCATAGTGTAGCCCGATTCCAGAAGTCTATTTTCAGGTTATAGCCTTGGCTCATTGCCATAATATCAGGTCACAGGCTGATATTCTATTAATAAAATCAGGTTCTAGCCTGCTCGATAAACCTTTGAAATTCAAAAGGGGAGCTGGCTTCTGTCAATTCCAGCCGCGAACCTAAGGGCGTTCTTGGCCCAGGCGTCCCCCTCACGCGCCGCCAGTTCCAATGCCACCGGACCAGTCAGCAGCCAGGATGGCAGCCGCGGCTGACCACGCTGGGCGGCATACTTCGCGCGGCATCCGGCAACGAAGCGATCCTTCCGCGGCATCACGTCGGGAAAGGATTGGAGCTGTACGGCGGGATCGTAACGCATATGCGTGCGATACCGCAGATACACCGGTAACCCATCAGAGAGCTGCCATGCCACCAGTGGCATGGCGGCCGCCGCGAAGGACGAGCCGTGCGGCAGATAATGCGGCCCGAGATCGACAATAGTATCCTGAACCTCGACCCAGAAATGCGAGGGCTGGTCGTTACCGTAGCCAAACCCCTGCAGACCGGCTCGCTCCCCCGAGCGGGCAACAACGAACGCTACGAAATCCCCGCCGGCAAGGCGGGCGTCGAAACCTTCATCCTGCAACAACGCAAACACGGCAAAAGCCGCATAGAGGCAACGCTTGTCAAAATCATCCCCGAACTCACTGCGGAGCGCCTTGTCCACAATTGCCAATGTTCGCACTATCGCGCTTTCGATTCGCATTCTTCGAGTATAGCGCCGTACGCAGGTATTGGTCTCCGTTTTGAACGAACTCTTTGATGATGATCGTGCTGCCGTCACGCTATATGCTGGCCCCGATGACCGAAGACAATGAGACGCCGCTATCGCAATGCGATGTGCCGCCTGAGCGAAGACCGGCTCTGGAGTCTTATCGTGGCAAACGCAGGGTATGGCTGAGTTGGATAGATACGGACGAACATCACGGGATCTGGCAGACCCTATCTGCAATGGTGTGGACGGACGTCTCATTCCGGACGCTGACGCAATTCGCCATCGATGATGAGACCAGCTGCCTTGGCAATTCACTGGTTGCCGAGGCAATCATAAACGGCCATGTCGCAACGCAAGTGCTGGCCATACGCCGTCTCGTAGATAGCGGCTCCGATGTTATTTCCCTGCGGCGCCTCATCAAGGATGTGCGGCGAAATTTCAGTCTGTTCACGCGGGAAAACTACGTCTGCCACGACGGGCTGCCCTACGACTATGCAGCGGTCCAACACAACGAAATGCTGGAACGCGTGGGCTCCGGAGCGTTTTGGGGCCATACATCTGGTCCAAAGGCGTGGGGCACCTCGCAAATGGCTCACGAACAATTCGACAGACTGTCAGGCATTGCGTCGACCAACCGCAACCGCGAGGATCGATTGCCGTTGGCCCTCATCGATACGGTTGAAGGCTGGCTGAACAATAGCGGCGCGGACGAACTCGCGAAATGGAGCCACGCGTATCTTGCCCACGCCGGCACACCGCAGAAACGTGAAGAAGTGGCTCATCTGCTGGTTACAACGAATAAGATAACCAAGGCGATTAAGGCGCTGGCGCGCGTTACCGAAGCGATGTCCGCTTATATTCTGTTCGCGAGCGGGCGGTTGAACGGCCTGATGCCAACCGCACAGTTCGATCAGTTTGAAAAACTCGATCAACCGGTCATGCGCGCCGATCGCGTAGACCAGGCCTACATCCTCTGGGATAAGCTCAGCTCAGAAAGCGATTCCTGCCTTGAAGATGTTGGCCGCGATCTGACCCGGACCTAAGCGGGTGCCTGACCCCACAAGTCAGGGGCTGGGCACGGTTATGCTATGCGCGAACTGCGCCAAATCTACGGGGCGCGCAAAGTTCTCGGTCAGGAACTTGAGTACCTTCACATTGAGCTTCAGCGCCCAGTCACGCACTGGATCGGTAAAGGCCTTGTCCTCGTCGCGCGGCACCCCCTCCAGCTTCACATCGAGCTGGATATGCACTTTGTTGCGGTACTCGCGCAATTTATCCAACTCGTCGTAGATGTCGGCACCGGCCTTATCGAGAATCTTGTATTTCTTCATCACGTCAATGATCGCCTTGAAGCGCTCGACCTTCTTGCCCTCGATTTCCGCTCGGTCCTCCTCGGAAATGTTCGGCACACCCTCGCGGTTGAAATTCTGCGCACGGTAAATGATCTCCCAGAGCGCCGCTTCGGTAATTGCACCGGCCTGCAAGACCATCAGCTTGTTGAACGTGCTGCCCGACTCCGCGAGCTTGCAGAGCTGGCCGGCGTTATAGACCATATTGTCGCCGACCTTGAAGTCGCCGATAAAGCGGCAGCTGATTTTCTCGGTTTTCATTGGATGTCTCCTTAGCACAGGACGCGCCGGCTTTGTAGCTGCCCGAGCTCTGCTCGCTTGCGCTCACCGGTATCCGTTGCCAGCCAGGCCGGAACGGCGGCCATAGGGTGACCATCCCTCGCGCCAAGCTAGCAAGGAGGCAATCGGGATGGGTCGGTCCTACGGGCCTCGAGAGCTGCCAAGGCAGGCCATTCCTTTTCCCCGAGTTGGTGGGCCAAATAAGCTAGCAGCGGGATGGGTCCGATAGCGGTCGCGGCCGATGGCACCGTGATCCAGACGAGTCCATCGTCATATCCTGCGTCAACAGCAGGAAGACTACTTGTATCAACGCTTATAACCACCGTCATTGACTTGGCCGAAGGAGCAACGACCGTCAGCGATATGACATCGCCTGATCGTTTGATTAGAAGCACCCATCCGCCGGTCCAAGTGAGGGTACTTTCCGCTCCACCCAATCCAGCATTTTGCAGGAAGCCGGAGCCACGCACCGGGATTTGCCGGCGCTTGGCTACGTCTGCTTCCCGGAAGCCCCTTCGTAGTTGGCCTGCATACTCGGTCGAAAGAAACGGTGCACCGAAAAGCTTGTAGCCCAGGGCGAGCCCGAGCTTTGCCAGCATACGCGTGCCGAGATCTGGCCGTATGGTCGCACGAGCCCGAAAGTTCGTACCGTTCCGCCCAGCCTCCAAGATCGGGTCTACGACTTTCATGTCTGCGTCATGAACCGGGTTTCCGCGGTCGAGCGCATTGAATGATTTCTCCAGGCCCTGCGCGACCTCCATATTGACGAGGACGCGTTCGGCGTTTTTGAAGTGAGCCTTGAATGATGACAGACTGATCCAAATCCAGAATGGCTCCTGCGAGGTTAGGGCCATGTACGCCCGTCCCGCTGCCCTTTTCTTTGCCCGTGGATCACCGCCTACATAGTTGGCCCACAATTCCTCTTTGTCCTTCGGGCGAATGTGGACGACGTTCGCACCGCAGGGACCTGTCCAGAATTCAGCTGTTTCGTCTTCGGAAGTGGCGGCCTCGGGCAGTTTGCCTATATAATCAAGCGGCAGCACGCCGAGCGGGGCTTTTATTTCTGGAGAGAGATAATCACGAGCTCCCGTCGCACGTTCGGCGTTTCCGATCCAGCTCCGGATGAAGGAGCCATCGACAAATACGCCGGACAGACTGTTGCAAGGCTGGCAGACATCATTGGTTCGCCAAATCTCCGGCGTTAGAAAATCTCCGCCCAGCCCATCCGGCCAAATGTGCTCATCGGAAAATTCGTTGCCGCCCTTCTTCTGGCCGCAATAGATGCACGTCTTCATATCGGTCTCTCGGGTTCTGTCGGGGCGATCCCTCGCCTCTCATCAGAGCGGTCATCGTTCTGACACCGGGCCTTTTCCCTAGCCAGAATCAAGCGGAGGTTATCGCAGCGCAGGGCTGTATTCATAGATCGAGATCGGTTTCTATCCGCACAGATTGTGATGCCTGCTCTTCGGTCTTTCATCGATCTTCGTTGAGCGATACCTAGAGGCCCGACTATTCATGCCTGCTGGCCCGCTTGGGGCGGTTAAAAATCAAGTCGCGTGCGCACGGTGATCGGCAGAATGCGCCACCTCGGCTTTGGCTCCATCGTCCAGTACATGACAGCAACCTTCGCGTACCGCTTTCGGCTCCGCGCTGGCTGGTAAATCAAGAACCTGCCCATACTCGTCTCGCCAGCACCGACGGCCAACTCGAATGGCATCGCCGTATGATGATCTTTGACCGTGATCTCTTTCGGCAGAATGCGACCACCCATGCCGTCATCGACACTCGCTTGGCCGAGATCGCCGAGGCGAAAGTCGGGAAGACCAATGCTGAGCTTCTCAACTTTGATGTCGAGATGAGACGGGTTCTTCACGCTTACGGTGGCCAGCAGCCATTCCGAGCTACCCGTCGCAGCCAATTCGATCCAAGCAGTCACGCGCTCGGCATTGATCGTGCGGCGCGACATTCGCCAAGAAACAAAAAAGCTGCTCAGCGAGACTGCAAGCGCTAGGGCCGAGATGAGTGGAGTTATCCAACTCGGCATTGCCGTGATCCATGCAGGCATCGCGTCGACTCGATCAGTTCGGCTGAAGCGCAGCAAGCATGCTCATATTTTGAACCGCCAGTGCATTGTTCTCGGACGCGCTTTTGGAAACTCCCAGATGGCGCTTGGGAGTTTATAGGTCAGCCTCATGTAGCGCTTAAATATGGGCTCCATTCCCTCGAAAATTTCAAGGATTTCGCAACCTGCATTGGGAAAGCCGCTGCTTTTTATTCCACAAATAGAATTGTGCATGACGTTGAGCTGGCCCAGTATATCAGTACCAAAGAGAAATTTTGCTCGCGTTAGAATGTCGTTAAACTCGATCAGTTCGGCACGTTTGGTGTCGCGGGCCGCGATTGCGAACCGCTGCAAATCGACATACACTTGATATCGTTTTTCGAAGAGATCGATATTCAGTTTGTGGCGCGCGGCCCACCACTGAAGAAAAGCAATGGCCACTCCAACTGCTGCAACAATAGGAACGATAGCATCCATCCTGAGACCCCTTCTAGCTGGAGCTTGAGCCGGGCGGCTGGCCCAAGTCGTGATCGTGCGTATAGGTCCCACTCTCGATTTGCTGGCGTGCCCGCTTGAAGGACCAATTTGGCGGAGCTAACACGCGAGTGCGCGCCTTTTCCATGCGCGCCATTAATGCGTGCACCTCGGCTTCGAATTCAGCGATGGGCTTTTGCGATCCGATAAGCTTCGCCTGCCGGAAGCGTTCGCGCAAATTCATGAACTCGCCCGCCAGCTTCTCATAGTCCTTGATGGTATCTTCGAGATTGATCGCCTTGAACACCGGCGGAAGCACCGTGGCGAGGAGCGTAAAGACCGCCGCCCACCCGGTACCATCCGCCAGCAGCTTCCAGGTCGCCAGGGCGCCGAAGACGATCGGCGCGACAACGAAGAAAATCCGCGTCCAGCGCAGAACTTTTAACCAAACGATAAAACTGACAGCAGTGTCGCGGCAATTCTCGAACTGCCGCTCACATTCATCCGTCAGCGCTTCTACGAGCTTGTCGGTCACGATGATAACGGGATCGCACTGCCGAAAATCGCTTGCCACTCTTCACCGGCGAGGATCTGGTATTCGCTCTTTCGTGCTCGCATGCCGTCACGGCATGCTTGTGGGCCCGTTGCGCCTTGAATACCCATTCGTCACCGAGCCAGATCATCTCGCCCGTACTGGGCATGAAGATGTGGGTATTGGCGCGCCCGGTCAGAAACGCGAAGAAATCGCGAACCATCCAATCGTACCAGAAATGATCTTTCTGATTGTTAGACCATGTCCCCAAGAATTCGATGGCCAGCCGCTCAAGCTGGAAGGACTTCAGCGGCACATTATGCTCGCGCTGCCACTGTTTCATCATGCGAGCAAGAGCGCGAGTATTGCCGACGCAATAGCTATCGGAAGCACTGAGCGACTGCTCTTCGGCCTCCGCGGTTGAGATGGTGTAACGTCCGCCATTGTTCGTGTCGCATACCAAGATACTGCCGTCGGTGCAGCGGAAACCCGGCGCCACCTCGATGGGCGTTTGATTGAAGGGAATGGCAACAACCTGACCGTCGCCCCTCATGCTGGTCTGCGAATAGGTGCCGAGCAGGACATTCTTGACTTCCTGCAGGAGCGCGGACTGCCGATTGCCGGTCCGGGCCTGATACTGGGTGTAGACGCTCGCCGGTAGCAAGAAAAGGATATCGACATCGCGAGATGGCCGAACTCGGGTCGCCTTGCCCCATGAGCCGATCAAAATGCTGTTCGCCGTCTCGGAGGAGACGTCATAGTAGTGACGATTGAGGCAGGCGCGCACGCCGCCTTGCTTGGTATTGCCGTCGTCGAGCTGAGCTTGGGTGATAGCCAGATTGTCCATGAAGGCTCGAAAGCGAGCACGGACATAAATCCATTGCAGGAGCGGCTCGGCAGACTGCTAGAGCGCAGTTGATGGCGAGCCTAGGATGGTACCGTAAGGGCTGCCCGAGCCCAATAACGTTCCTCGCAGCGCCGTGCCGAAGGGCTGATTGAGCCCTCTGCCGAAGAGAGGATCAAACGGAGACCCCATATAAAGCCCCAAAATTCCAAGTTGAGTGACCCCACATACCTGATGTGGTGGCTTCCCGCTTTGGTACAAGCCGGGGAGGAACAAAAGTCCTACGAGCATTGCTTGCGATTAGGCGGGCACGCTGCGCAATCTCCGCTATGGCCTCCGCTAAATGAATTCTACGATATAGTGATTTCGAGCTAAGCTATTGATTTGAGTGGCACAATCTGGTGGGGTCGAACCACCGACCTCCTGTTCCACATTCTCAGCGCAACCTCTCACCACGTAAGCGACCACAACCTGCGCATCCGAGTCCGTCCGATTTGCACGCTACAGCGCTCTGGACTTGGCGGCGGCGTCAGGAACCCTTTGTTGGGCATCGCAGACAAATTAGATCAATGCATCTCGGGCACGCGCAGATGGTGTCGAACGGGTCAGCAGGAGCCTGTCACTGTCAGAACGGCAGCGCCTTCTGGCGAGCCCCGCATCGACACCGTCGCGCCATGGATATGCGCATCTCGCTCAGCGGGGCTTTGATCCGATTGGGGGGAAATCATCGAAGCACATGCAGGGACTCATGGTTGACAATGATAGCAACAACCGGCGCCGGCTCGTCGTGTTCAAGGACGGCTGCCGCTATGGCAAATTCGGAAAGACTAAGGCTTATGAGCTAATCGCCCACGAGAGGATCAGGGCTTACAAAATGGGCGGCAAGACCATGATTGATCTCGACAGTGTGGATGAATATCACGCTTCGCTGCCAAGGGTTGAAACGAGAGCGAGCTAGGCCGGCGATCTCCGCAGCGAGACGGCGGTCGCACTGTCGGTAGACCGTCGAGGCGATCAGACCAACTCTACATTAAATGCACGCATCCAGCCCAATCGGCAGCAGGCTTACAGATCCGCGGGGCTTATTTTTGTCGTCCTGGCCAAGCTAGCGCCGCACCACCTCGTCGCGCCGCCGTGGCTTTTTCTCCGTGTCGTGAGCGAATTGGACTTCCACTACATCGCCGTCGAACGCGCCTTCCTCGTCGAGCAGATCGACGCGGTTCGAGCGGCCGTGCGCGTAGTGGTCGCCGCCGGACTCAGTATCGCAACCCAAGATCTGCAACGGCTCGTTTAGTGTGTTGTCGGACATTGGGACCCATCGTCATTGGAGGTAGCAGATCGCGGATCAGCGGCGCGCGATCAGCGCCTTTCGATGTCAGTCGCGCGCCAAGCGCGAGTCGACCGCCGAAGTCGTCCAGAACAAGGTAAGTATCTTGCTCGGGATCGTCGGGGGTAAACACTGCCACGTCCGTGTTTCGCCGACAGACATCTGGTGAACGACATCAGACTGGCGTCGCCATCTCCAAATAGCGGCAAAAGGCATTGGCGAGCTGCATCTGCCTTGGGGTCCGGCACTCCGCTTCAAAGACACGTGGCGAAGCAACCATCACGCAGATGCACTTCGCACGTGATGTCGCCACGTTCAGGCGATTGGCGCTGTAGAGGAATTCCATGCCGCGCGGGGCATCGAGGTGGCTCGAGGTTGTGACGGAATAGATAACGATCGGAGCCTCCTGCCCCTGAAACTTGTCGACCGTTCCCACACGCCCACCCGGGATGCGCTCTTGCAATTCAAAGACTTGGGCGTTGTAGGGCGCGATGATCAGAATGTCGTTCAGTTTGATGACAGCCTCGACGTCGTCCCGGTTCACCCAAGTCGTGGCGCTTCCTAGGATGTTCGTCACGAGGTCACGAACGGCATCGGCTTCTTCCTGCGACGAACTTTGGTTGCCGGAATGCTCGATCGGGAGGTAGCGAAGGCCTGCTCCCCTGAGCTTTCCTGTTGACTTGACCTGCTGCTTCTCAAGACCAGGCCGCGAAAACAGCCTGCTCTCGTAGAAGAGCTCCGAATTGAAGGCGCAGATTGTCGGATGCAGCCGCCAGGTTTCCGGGAGGAACAGGCCGCGATCGGCAGGAATCGTGGCATGCGGTCCAAGGATATGGTCCAGCGCCGAGGCATCGGCGCCATCTGGATGGCTTCCCTGAATGGGTTGTTCGAGCTGGCGGGGATCACCGAGAAGCACGACACTTTTGGCCGATTGCGAGACCGCGAGCACATTTGCCAGGGACATCTGGGCCGCTTCATCGATGAAGAGCACGTCAACGCATTGCGAAGCGTCCGGCCTGGCCCAGAACCAGGCTGTTGCTCCGCCCACTTGAGCGGTGCCGCCCAGCGCGTCGAGAAATTCACCGTTGTCCTTGGTGAAGGTCAGGCTCGGCAGATCGTCCTCATCGTCAGAAACCTTCTGCACGCAATGGATAGCTCGCTGCTCCTCACCCGCGGCTTTGATCACCTCGTCCAGCAGATTGCGAATGACCTTGTGACTGTTTGCAGTAATCCCGATCGTCTTTCCCTGTTTCGCCAGGCCGCAGATCATCCGGGCTCCTGTAAAGGTCTTTCCAGCACCAGGCGGGCCTTGCAGCGGGAACACGCTCCGATCGAGCGTGAGCGCCACACGAATAGCGGCGGCAAGACTGGCTTCGCCTTCCTGCTGCGGTGGCAGTCCCTGCAGACGTGGCGCCACGGCCAAGACCAAGTCGCGGGCCGCCCGATAGTCGCCATCCGCCTCGATGCCGTGCTCGGCCACATGCTCGCCAAGCCGCATCACGGCGTCTGCCAGTACCTGAGTATCGACAGAACTATGAGCAAAGACCGCTGGCGGATGAACGTCCGCGGTATCCTTGCGCTTCTTGATGTCGATCGTTCTGGCCTCAAGTGATACGGCTATGACTTTGCCGAACTTGTCACCCCCGATGGTGTGGAGGTCATCCCCGGTGCGAATATCGGTATCCTGTGGGGCAAACCGGTAACGATGGGTGGGCACCTTTCCCTTCCCGGGCACCTCTTCCAGAAAGACGATGTCGGCGAGGCCGCTGCGCTCATGGAGGAGATCGTCGGCAGACAGGTCGCGCAGCCTGAAGTATTCCCACCAGACGGCCTTCTTCTCGCGGCCGTGCCAATCCAGCATGGAAGCAAGAAGCCATCGCCCCTTCTGCTCGTCCGTGCGTTCGTTGGCGTCGTCAGGCACGCCCTCAAGGAGGCGAGCCGAAAGTGTTGCCACCTTCTGCTGCCAGGCGGTCAGCTCCTCGCTCAGTTCAACTACCACCGCGGTAGGCCGGGCGATTGTCGCCCCGTTTGCGATCTGGTCGGCTCGAAGGGCCTCAAGCCAACGCCGCAGCGCCTCCGTGGAGGCGCAATCGTCATTGTTATAACCTTTGACAGCCGCCTTATCGTCCTCCGGAATGCCCTCGGGGTCGGCCATCTCCAGCCGCGCCTGGGTTCTCGCCATCACGACCCCGACCTCCTCCAGAGGGACCGATCGATTGAATCCGTAGAGCGGCTCGAGCTTCTTGATGGAGTAGCTTTCCACGCTGGCGCGGATCGCGTGGCGAACCACTGCATAGAGATCAACGAATACCTCTCCACGGAGAAGGTTGTCGACGTCATTCTCTCGCGTCGCATACCGTCCCATCAACCGCTTCAGCGCAGCAGGCTCGTAGGGAGCGAAGTGATAGATGTGAAGGTTCGGATGGGTTTTCTGCCGTTCGACGACGAAATCAATGAACCGCTCGAACGCAGCCCTCTCCTCATGGCGCGTGGACGCCCAGTCGCCGGTATATTGCCAGACCCCGCCGTCATCGGCGTAGAGGTAGCCGAACAGGAACTCGAGCCCACCATCACCGACAAACGGATCTCCCTCGAAATCGAAAAAGATGTCACCCGCTGACGGTTCGGGTAAACGAAATAGCCCAAAACCCGGCTCGAGCGGCAGGACCTCGTGCAACATCGCGTCTGCGGTCCGCCCCTCGACCTGAATCCGTGCCTGTTCGCGAACCCTCTCGTAGCTGCTCGCGGCCCCGCGATCGGGTCGCCACGGCAGAGGGATGGGCACGGCTGCGAGCGCCGCCATCGTGCCGACGCCGCGCTTCTCTAATTCGCCGATCTGGGACTTGCTGATACCAGCGACGAGGGACATGTGGTCATCCGCTCGCCTCTTTTCTTCGCAATGCCGACGCCACCTGCAAACGTCACAATGATCGATCGGCTCGGGATAGGGGCCGACGCTAGTGCCGGCCGGTCCTGCGATCGCTCGCTCCAAACTGCCTCTCACATGGCGATAGTAGGCTGCATAGTCGGCGATCCGGTACGCTTCCGGTTCGAAGTTCGTCCCAGGTGTCACGACATGGGCTGCAACAGGCGCTACGCCCTGTATGTTCGACAGCATGTCGGAATAGAGGCTGATCTGAAGGACCGTGTTGCCCTTGGTCTCCCGGGCCAGCTTCGTATCGGTAACCTCATAAGACCACGCACCTAACCGACTTGGTTTCTCCACGCGAAGCAAAATGTCGGCCCGCCCGTTCCAGAGGCCGACCTGGAGTGCTCCTTGAGCGATGACCGCATCGCCCCGCGCCATCGCCTCACGCGTGGCTGCCACTGCCGTACCGTCGACACCGATCCCGCCGATCTGCGTGACCGCGAGCCCTCCCGATTTCAAATGATCGATATAGCCCTGCTCATGCTCAGCGCCACGCGCGGCCAGTGCTTCGAGGACGGGGTCCCAGATCTTTGGCTCGGCCAACTCGCCGTTAGCGACCTTGAGGTCGAGATTGGTCAGATAATGACAATTCAGGTGCCCGACGAGGTCGCCCGCACTAAGGTTGATTTTGGCGTCGAACTTCTGCATTTCCCCCGCCAAATTCTGACGCTGCATCACAGCTCGCTTGCAATCTCCGGTATATTGTCTATTTCCGCGCCGTTTTGTCTAGCCCATAGAGATCGCGCCAGCGTCGCCGGCACCTGCTCCCGGAATTTACCGGCGGCGATGTTCTCGACAAAGGCAGAGACGTCAATCGCACTGGTGCGATCAAGTTGACCTAGCCCTCGCAACTTCGGCAAAGCCTCAGTTGCGTTTGTCTTGGCAAGCGTCAGACCGAGGTCATGGACTTGCCCCGGCAGTCCCGCCATGGCCGCCGCGGCTCCAAACACAGCGGTTGCTTGGGAGCCCCGCCAGAGGAACAGGTGCAGATCACGCTCTTCTTCGACGACCCTTCGCTTTTCGAGGTCAAGCTCACGGAACGTTTCTCGCCCCTCAGCCAAGAGCTCCCGCGCCTTATCGTCGAGATATGGTGGCTCGTCAGTGGACAGATAGACATTACGCATCTCGGCAGCCAGCCGGTCATGCAGGCGCTCGCCGTCGGCACGTTCAAACCGGGGTACGACGCCTCCCGGATGCGGGGCCACGAAGAGGGTGTTGGTCTTTTCGTCGACATCGTTGATGATCCATCTGCGGCCCGCAAACACCACAAGACCGTCTTTATGGACCGGGAAAGATATTGGCAGCGTACCGAGGGTCTTGCCCTCGATTGTCAAGCGCCACTCTTCTGCTGACTCGAACACAGCAAAGAAACTTCGGGATTGAACCGTCTGCTCGCCCTTCTCTGCGAGCATGATCAGGCCATCACCCGATTGCTCAATGAAGCGGATCGTGTCGGAAGCGAGATGACGAAGGAGATCTGCAAATTCTCCGGTCGAGATGGCGGCGAAAGGCCCCGCCCCGCACAAGAGATCGTAGAGTGGCCGCGCCCTGATCCCACCCCGTTCAGCGATGACAGAGAGGATCTGGTGGATCAAGGTTGAAGCGACCTCCGGCACCTGGCCGGCCGGCTCGACGAATTTTTGCAGCAGCAGCCGAATGACGGCGACCGAGCGGATGGTATTCGGCCTGAGCCGGTCGATCACGCCGGAACGTTGATCAATGTTCGGCTCACGCACATAGACACGAAGGACCGACGGTACGCCTTTCCGCCGACCCGTTCTACCGAGCCTCTGCTTCAGCGACGAAAGCGAGCGAGGTGCCCCGATTTGGGCAACCGATTTGACCGATCCGATATCGACACCCAGCTCTAGGGTCGAGGTACAGATCGCGGTCGTCGGCAATTTTCCATCCTTAAGTCGATCCTCCAGCTCTTCCCGAAGGGTCTTGGAAAGACTGCCGTGATGGGGAAAGAACTCGTTCGGCACATCTGCCTTGTCCGACCTCCTGCGCAGGCGATCGGCAGTGGACTCGACGGTACGCCGTGAACCTCCGAAGACGAGGTTGTTGGAAGTTCGCAGGGTCTTGAACAAATGGTCCGCGATATCGTCGAGTGCGATCCTGCGCGGCATTTCTTCGACGTCCGTTCCTCCTTCGGCGTGATCGGGATCATCAAGCTCGGGTGGCTCGACATAGCCACGGATCTGCAGCTTGAGTTCGGGAGAATCAGACTTCGCTTCTAATATCCGGACAGTCTCCGGCGAGGTTGGACGGAGCCATGCTGCCGCCTGAAACAAATCGCCGATGGTTGCGGACAGGCCGACGCGCCGCGCTGGCCGCTGGGACATGGCATCGATGCGGCGCAGCAGGCTTGCGAGATGGAGGCCGCGCGGTCCCTGAAGGAACGAATGGACCTCGTCGATGACGATGAAGTCAGCCGACGACAGCAGACGTTTTGCATCGGCCGGACGCCGGGCGAGCATCGCCTCGATCGATTCCGGCGTGATGAGCGCGATCCCTTGCGGCTTGGAAAGGGCCCGCTTCTTGTCTCCCTGAGGAGCATCGCCGTGCCATTTGACGACAGGGATCTCCATGTTCTCGCAGAGTCCCTCGAGACGTTTGAACTGATCGTTGATTAGGGCCTTCAGCGGACTGATATACAGGACCGAGAATCCAAACTCTTTCCTGTCAGCGATCGCGGTCAGGATCGGCAGAAAGGTCGCTTCTGTCTTCCCCGCAGCAGTTGTTGCAGCAATTAGAACGTCGCGGTCATCGTCGAGAACGGCAAAGATTGTGCGCGCCTGAATCTCGCGCAGCTCATCCCATCCCTGATCGTGAATCCATCGGCGGATGGCCCCGTGCAGTTTGTGGTAGGCCCCCTCAAGAGTTGAGTCGGAGGCTGGTGAGCTCATCGCCGTCTCCACTCTCTTCGCTCGATGCCGTATCGTCCGGAGCATCCGGGGCAATCGGTATGCGATCAAGCAACTCCTGCCACTTGACGCCGGGGTTCTGTTCAAGGACAGCGAGCATCTGCACGAATGCTTTCACGGTCGAACGAGGCGTCCGAAAATAGGACTCACCGATCTTGCGGTTGCAATACTCCATGAACGCGGTCAACGCTTCGTCCGGCACCAGGAATTTCGCGGGATCTCCGCTTGCGAAGACCAACCTGATGTTGGTGAGGAGAACGAAGAGATCTTCTGGCGTCAGGCTCTGCAGCCGGATCACTGGGCCAGAAAAATCAACAAGCCCGCCGCTCGCAAAGCTGTTTTCCGCCAACCTGGACTGCAGGGCCTCATAGCTAAACACACCTCGGCGCGTGTCCAGCAGGAAGTCGGGCGTACCGCACATGATGAAGCCTATTCCTGAGGTCATGCCTTGGAGCGAGTCGTTCACTATGTCGAGAAGCTGTTCATAGTTCTGCTTGCGGGACTGGGAATTCTGAAGCTTGTAGATATGAGCCATCTCGTCAAACATGACCAAAAGGCCACTATAACCTGCAATCCGCACCAGGCAGCCGAGACATTTCAGCGACTCATAGACATTTTCGTCGTCGATGATGCTTCTGACACCGAGGTCCTTTTTGGCATCCGTTTTGGTTGAATACTCCGCGCGGAGCCAACGAATAGCGCATTCTTTCAGGGCGTCGTTGGCCTCTTCGCTTCCTCGCCAATAGGCCTTCAATACCGTAGCGAAATCGTAGCCACCTGAGAATTGGGTAATCGCCTCGAGCTTCTGGTCGATAAGGCCTTCAACTGCGACGCCCTTCTCGCCAGCTTCCTTCACCGCATCCATCACCAGACGCTCGGTGATACTTTGCAGCGCACCACCTTCAGGCTTATTGCGGGTCGCCATGTTGTTCACAGCTTCCGCATAGAGCGCGCGCGCCTGACCGGCGCTTGCATGAATGCGCCGATTGGGCGACAGGTCGGCATGCATCGTCACGCAGCGCTGCTCTAATGCGATGAGGCGCACGACGCCGGCGAAGAACGTCTTGCCGGCGCCGTAGTCACCGATCACGAAGCGGACGGCGGCTCCCCCATCCGCGATCCGATCGATGTCGCGCACCAGTGCACCGATTTCGCCCGCGCGGCCGACTTGGATGTGGGGCAGGCCGAGACGTGGGACGACACCAGCGGACAGAGCCTGTATGATCGTGTCCCGTTCTCTGGGCTTAATCGGCTTCTTGTTCATGCAGCCTTGTCTTTCATCTCCGAGAGGCGTCCACGGAGGTGCGGCGCTAGCACCACGACGTCGCCATCTTCAATCAATGCATCATCGAAACGATCAAAAGACCAGTCGTTGATTCGCTCGATAGCCCCATCCGGAAGCAGTCCGATGTCTCTCGCATGGCAATCGAACTCGGATCGTGGCATCGATCCGCGCTGTTCGAGCAGCTGAACGAGCTCAGTATACGGTCTGTCCAATCCTTCCCAGGCAATCTTGGCATCAGGCTTGGGAGGCGATGGTTCTGCCACATCCTCGCTGAAAATATCGGACAGGAGCCCTGCGACAGCTTCGGTCTCTCGACGTGTGCGGGCAAGCTTGGCGGCATCGATCTTGATACCAGCGCCGCCTATCTGTTCCGCCGGCTTGGCGGGATCCTTCGGGATGGGGATGCCAGCGGCGCGCGCCTCGTCGCTGATCGAGACTGGCTCATCAACCCGCTCGGCGGCCGCCCGATGAAGGCTCTGATAGACCGCCTCGCTTGGAAGGCCGAGGGATTTGTGCAGCCGTTCCAGGAATTTGACTTCGCCGATGTCGATACTCGCGCCGCCGCCCACAACCGCGACAGCCGCGTCCGCGATTGCCCGACGTTCGGCCTCCCCAACCTCTTGCAGCTTGCGAAAGACGCGCGCCTGCTTGGGAGGGCTGTTAAACGTCGTGACGGCAAACGCGATCAGACGTGCCTGCTCCACGCCGGACAAGTCCGGTGTGGCCCGAATTCGGCTGATTGTACGCTGGAGCTCTTCATAGCAAGCGTCTCCATCGGAGCCGGCTGCCAGCACCGCGACTTCGATCTGGGTTCTTGCCGCTCGAAACGCTGGCCGAGAGGGATCGACAGGGCCACCATTCGCGGCCCTGAAAATAAAGACCTGTTCGTCGGCCCGAGGAACACTGCTGCCGTATCTAGGGTCCGGCTCGAGCGCCACGTCGATCACATCCAACGCTCGTCCTAACTCTTCAGCAGCAGCTGTGGGGATCTTTCCGCTGCTGGCGACATCAAAGCCCGCCATCTCGAAGATCATCTGAGCCGTGGTGCTCGCGCGGCCCTGGGCTCCCAGTGCCGTCTCGACCTGTCGACGAAAGTCATCGATCGCCGCTGAGCCCGACTGTTGCCAAATATCGGGGGGTAACAGTCCCGCAGCCACGACGGAATTGCGGAGGTTTGGTTTGCGCCCGACGAAGCGGCTGAATCCATCGAGCTCGGCTGTGCAGTCCTCGACCAGGGTTCGCAAGGCATCGAGTTGCTTCGTAAGGCCGGACACGTCAGGATACTGTTCGTGCGGTCCGTGAACATCGACGGTGAATGCGCCACTGGCAGCGCGATATTGCAGCGAGATCCGCTTGTTCGTCCGTATGGAAAGACCGCTCGGATATTGCTGAGCAAAGCGCTTCGCCCACAGAGTGACAAACTCGTCAAAGCATCGCACCGCGGGCGTTCTGAGATGAGTGTCCGGCATGGCCAGAACCCACCGCAGAGCGTCATCTGCCGACGATAAGACCGGTGCCTCCAACAGTCTTTGACCGAGATACAACCGCGTCGCGAGGTCCATTTCGGAGTTCGCGGCACGCTCCGCTGACAGTGCAGGCAAATCGATAGGCGCTGCCAATTGAACGTTAGCAATATTGAGAAAGTGGTTGGCGTAATGGTGAAACGACCCGTTCGTACCGTAGATCGCGAGAAGCCTCTTGACCTCGCCGATCAGTGACGCAGCGTCATCACCCCGCTCGACGAACATACGATGCTCGAGCCCATAGAAAAACATGAAGATGAGCCCAATGCCGTAAGCAGGATCCCGCCTACCTCCGAGCATCCACTCAAGGAATGCCCGACGGGCGGCCGGATCCATCTCCGCGTAGGAAGGCCAATATGGCATCGAGCTTCCATCAATATCCGCGCGCTGGGCTCGAGCAGACAGATTGGGATTGATCGCGTATTGTGCGGTCACACCGCCGGGCACGGCGAGGCAATCACCAAGGTAGAAAAGGCCGCCCGTGATCTCCACCTTTCCAAAGGTCACTCGCTCGTTGGCGTGCACCCATCGGGCCAGCGCACTGCCCTGCCGAGAGGGACTGCCTCCGGCTAGCGAAGGGCGAATGTCGTTCTTGAAGGTTGGCTCGCGTGCAGGCGGTCTCGGCGGCGCCTCGCGCCGGGTGGCCCAAAAGAGAGCGCGCAGCAGAAGATAGAGGCCACCGCAGACGATGGCGGCTGCTCCGATCACAGCGGCGTTCTCGACGACAAAGTGGTAGATCGCGACGGCAGCAGCGATCATCGCCCCGACGATAAGCAATGCGGCCTCGCCGCCCTTTGTCGATTTTCCCCGCCGCCGACCCATGCCATCTATCAACCGAGCGTTCCAACGCTCGTTCAGCTCCCTGACTGACCTTCGCATGCCGCACAACTAGCGGTAAACAGTCTTGCGAATTCCCTACCTATATACCGCCGCCCTCGTTGGAGGAGCAAGTCGCTTGCTCACGAACGGTCAAAACGCTGTCGGCTGGATTCACGCTGCGAACGGGCGCCCGGCCGACGACTGGCGTGGGTGGCTTAGCATCAAAGAGCTCGAGACGAAGTTCTTCGAATAGTTGACGGCTGGGGCCACAAGCGCGCGTCTCCGTTAGGCTCGTCACGGACCGAGAGCTATGATTTCCTCAATGCGCCTTGCTCTCGATGGTCCCTTCGAAGAGGCATTTGCGCAGTCGAACTACCAATCGGCGGTCACCCGAGCGGATTTCTCGTAAGGATCGTAGCAAGCTGTCCGATCACAGAAGCAGCCTTTTCCTCGCGGCCAAAAGCATTTCCGGCGGAATCTTGTGGACGTTGACGATGCGTGCTTTCTCACACTGGAAAGCTGTCCCTGGCGCGTCAGGATCATCTTCGACCACGCACTCGACTTCAACTTCATAAATGCGCGGATATTCGTGGTGAGCTGCCCAAATTGCAGCTTGGTCAAATAGCTTCACCATGTAGATGCGATCGTTCCGACGGATATCTGGCGAAACATCGCCATTTTGCGGTACGTCGGTCACCGACGGCGGCAAAATATACTCGCCTATCTGTAGGCCGAAGTTGCCGCCATGGAAGTAGCGTGGTGGCTTCTTACAAGGAAGCAATCCCTTGGCGGCGAGACGCCTGCGTTTCCTTTTCCCCATTCTTTCGTTCATGGCCCCGCCGACCGACTTTCTTCTTCCCCGGTTCGAAACATACAGCACTGGCGAGAACGCCGACTACGGCACGTTGCTAACCGCGGTACGAAAATCTGCGTCGCGCGATCAGCGCTCTCGGCGTCGGTCCCGCTCCGAGCGGCAATCGAGTCGCCCCCAGGTCGTCCAGTACGAATTAGGTCTCTCCCTCGGCATCGTGAAGGACAATGGATGGGGCACGCATGACGCGAGCCTACCCTTAACCTCGCGGTAGATCTCTCCGAGATTTCGGGTCAGAGCCGGGTTCGATTCCAGTCGGAACAACTGTCGCGACGGAACGGCATGGGGCATGGCCGCTACCGGGCAGCCTGCTGAAAAATTTTTTAGCTGTTAATAGCACGGCCACTTGCTGGTATTTGTGCTGGTATCGGCAGCAATCGACGATAAAAGTGGCTTCAAATTCAAATGGTTATGGCTCTAGGCAATTATCGGCCAGGGGCACCACGCTTCGCCCTTCGGGCTACGCGTGGCGCGGCCATGCGAAGCCCGAAGAAGGGCGAAGCGTGTCCGGCGAAGCCTCTTGGCGAAGACGGACTGGCTCAACACACTCAATCTCCCCCACCCTAGCCATCTTCCCATGCCCCCTGTATAAACCGGCAGCTTCTTCCGTCACTCGAAGGAGCTCACATGAACGACCTGCACGCGTGGCTTTCGCAGCAACACCACGGCTTGCGGACCTTCCAGACCTTTCAGCAAAAGCTCGAGACGCTCGGCCGGGACGATCCCGCCCAGCGCGGACTATGCTGCCTGTTGAGCGGCCTCGTCGGCAGCTATGTCGAGGCCTTCGACGAGGCCCCGCTGCCGGTCGACGTCGCCGATCGCGCTTACCGACGCCTGCTGGCGCTGATCGGCAGCCTCGATCCGCACGGAAACGCCGACCGCCGCCTCGCCGACATCAATCGCGTGGCGACCTGCGACTTGTGGCGGTGACTGGCAGGACGAGCTGGCACAGATCAACTTTCAAACAACGGGACACGCCAGTACAGCCTCGCGACGCATGGCGCCCGAGCCTTGCTTCTCTCGACGCCCCCTCGTTCGAAAGGGCGCAGGGAAGGCCGGGCGCCGGCTGGCACCCGCGGTCCGCTGTGCGCAAATTGCGCGAAGACAGATGCACAGCGGCATACAGGGCAGCCTGGACATCCCGGCCTTTCCCTGCGCAGTGGTTTGACGGCTTATGGCGCGCTCTCCCCGGGGAGCGATGCACTATTGCCCCCGTCGCCTTGCGGATGACCGATGCGCGGACCCGGTCGGGCCGCCACATCACCGCAAGCCTTGACGCACAGCCCCCGGGCGTCAGGACCACACGCTTTTGCCGTACGCGAATCGCACCGGTCGTGTGCGCGCCGCTCAACCGCTCACGGGCCAAACCCGCCCTGCGATCGCAGGCGCGCCGATGCGCTCCACACCCACCGCCACCCGGCCCACGTATCGTGACGATCGCGAAACGCCCCTATCCTTGGGCCGGGGTGAGCGACACATACGATATTTCCGAATTTCGGTCAATCGGAACTTTTCTGCCATACCCTTGACTCTGCCCGAGCACGGGAAGGCGGCGCCTGATCGACCGTCGCGCAACCGATTGACGTTGCGCGGAACGCCGCCAAGCGTTCGACTTCGCTGGGCTAAGACCTATATCCTCTGGCAGTGATGTTGATGCAGCGGGACAGCTTCGATGGCCAGGAGACGCACGACGGATACGGACGCCGACGACCTGCCCCGCTATTTCGTCTGGGTCCGCGGGCTCGAAGGGCCCGAGCCGCAGAAATGGATGGCGATGGATTTCGGTGTCGGTGACTGGAAGCGGCCGCTCGTGCTGGCCTATCTGGAACTGCCGGAGGACGAGCGACACCTGTCGCTTGCCATGCTGGCGCGTCGCTATCCGCCGCCACGGGTCGACCTGTCGTAGGCCGGGGCAGCGCCAGGGTTACATGATCGTGCTTGCTACCTAAGGGCGTCCTGATCCAGGATGCACCTTTATTTCCGTGACGCAAGCATTGATTGAAACCGGAGCATGCGGCCTGAAACGGGCCTGAATCTTCTCCGGTCGCATTGTCGGAGGAGCCCATGACGCACAATGACGGCGCGCCGAACGGCGATCCCATTGGACATCACGAGGCACCCGACGGCTCGAATGCGGGCGCGGCCACAGCCCCATCGCGGCGCAAGTTGGTGCTGTTTGCCGACGGGACGGGCAACGCCTTCACCGCGCAGGAATCCAGCGTCTGGCGACTCTATGAGGCGCTCGACCACACCGAGCCGGACCAGATCGCCTACTATATCAAGGGCGTCGGGACCGCCGGATGGGCCCCGCTTGCTGCGCTCGACGGCGCCACCGGCATCGGCGTGCCATCCAACGTCCGAAAACTCTATCGCTTCCTGTGCTGGAATTGGCGGGAGGGCGACGAGATCTACATCTTCGGCTTCAGCCGCGGCGCCTTCACCGCGCGCACGCTGGCGGCGCTGATCGCAAGCCAGGGGCTGGTGCCGGCGGAGATCAAGGGCGAGCCGCTCTCGCATGCCGAGATGGGACGCAACGCCATGGCCGCGTGGCGGGCCTACCGCAAGAAGTCGGTCGGCTATCGCAGCCTTCCAACGATCTGGATTGCACGCTGGATTCGCGACCTGCTTCTCCTCATCTATCATTTCGTCTGCAGGCACCGCTCCTATGGCTCGGTCCGCAAGGCGATGGCCGGCCGCAGGAACGTCAAAATCGAATTTCTCGGGCTGTTCGACACAGTCGAGGCGTTCGGCGTACCGATCGAGGAACTGCGCACGGCGATCGACTGGTCGATCTGGCCGATTTCATTCCGCAACCACGAACTCTCGCGCGCGGTGAAACGTGCCTGTCACGCGCTCGCTTTGGATGACGAGCGCACCAGCTTCCACCCCTTGCGCATCGACCAGAGAAGACTGAAAGAGACGCACCAGATCGTGGACGAGGTGTGGTTCGCCGGCGTGCATTCCGATATCGGCGGCGGTTATCCGGAAGCCACCCTGTCCTTCGTCCCGCTGGTCTGGATGATCGAGCAGCTCGGTGGGCAGCTTCGTTTCCAGAATGGATCCATCGAGCATTTCCAGGCCTATCAGTCGGCGATCGGACCTCGCCATGATTCACGCAGCGGCGCGGCGGTGCTGTACCGATACGATCCTCGTCCGATCATCGGTGGCCGGGAGAATGGCGGCCCGCCTGTGGTGCACTTCGCGGTGGTCGAACGGATGTTGTTCGGCTGCGACGACTACGCGCCGATCATGCTTCCTGCGAATGCACGCGTGCTGATGCCGGACGGAAGCATCCAGGAGCTCACCGACGGCGGCACGCACGAGGCGATGCAGGAGGCTTATCTCAAGAAGGCGAAGAGCCTGGCGAGCAAGGAGGGGGCCGGCGCCTTCACCGCCATGGCAGCGCCCGACGCCGAGATGGTCAATCTCGCGCACGGCGCGGTGTGGTGGCGACGCATCGCCTATTTCTCGCTCCTCGCCATGGCGGGCGTGATCGTCGCCTGGCCGTGGATCGCGCGCAAGATCGTCGAACTGTCGGTGGATAACGGCCTGCGCGATACACTCGTGCTGCGGATCATCACCGACATCGACTGGGGTCTCGGCGCCTTGGTCGGGTCCATCGCCAACACGCTCAGGAACGTATTGCCGTCCTATGCCGGACCATGGCTCGACATCGCGCTTTACTATCCCTTCCTGACCTCGCTCCTCGTGCTGCTTGCGTGGGGCGTCTGGCATGTGAACTCCCGGCTGCGCGATGGCATCCAGGAGCGCGCGCGGCTCGCATGGTACCGGCCGGACCGCAAGGCAAGCGTGAAGAACCTCAGCAGACTGAACTTCTTGTTCAAATTCGGCGGCTTCATGCAGAGAAATGCCGGCTGGATACGTTTCCCGTTCGCCAAGTTCGTGATTCCGGTCGTCTCCATCATCGCGATCTATGGCTTGGGTCTTCTGATCGGCTCGAGCAGCTTCTTCACCTGGCGCGTCGCGACGGGACAGGTTTGCGAGAGCCCGGAAACAAAAGCGGAAAGGGAAACGAGAACGGGGGCAAAGGTGCCGGCGAATATCGCGCCGGCCAAGCCAGTAGGCGACGACGCCGTGCAGGCGGCCGAGCCATTCAAGGTCGACCAGTTCTGCTGGGCGAGCAGGCTCGCGGTCGAAAAGGGCCGCAAGTACCGCGTCTGGATCGATATGGAAGACCCATGGTTCGACCGCACGATCATGACCGGCGTCAACGGATTCCAGACCTACGAAATCCATCACTACTTCGCCTTGCCGCTCCGGCGGCTGTTCGGCGCGAACTGGTTTCAGCCGCTGGTGCGCGTCGGCGAGAAGGGCTTGAACGACCAACCGCTGCAAGCCGTGAATGCGATGTCCTCCGACGAGCTGCCCCGCCGGATGAATCCGACCCTTCCCGCGGAAAAGGACAACGACAAGTCGAAGAACAGATATCCCGTCCATCTCGAAGATGCGACGGAGCTGCCAGATCCCGCCGACACGGAGAAGCTGAAGAAACTGAAGAGCGACGTGGTCGGGATGAGCACATTCGATGCGCTTCCGAAGAGCGATACGGCCCGCAAGGTCTGGGACGCACAGAAGCTGGCAGACCGGATGGTTGCCGAATTCGTGGCACCGGACTCCGGTGAGCTGTTCTTCCACGTCAACGACGCCGTGCAGATCTTTCCGGGCTTCCTGCGATGGATGTTCCCGACAAGATACGCCGCCTATTTCGGACCGGACGACCAGTACTACAGGAACAACAGTGGCACGGCGCGGATGACGGTGCAGCGGCTACCGGTCCCCGACAAGCCGGCGTCCTCGCCCGCGAACAAATAGAGCCATGACCGGCGTGATCCGCCGCACTCCGCAAGACTTGCCGCCCCCATGATTATGGGTGTCGCGGCATCCGCGCTGCGGTTAAACTTGCCTCGCGCCGCGGGGGACACGCGGGTCGCGGGACGATGATCATGACCGAACAGGGCGAGACGGGTGAAGCCATCACCATCCTCCTCGTCGAGGACGACGCGCCGACCTGCTGGCGGCTTCAGGATGCGCTGGTCAAGGCTGGTTACGAGGTGCGTAGCGCCGGCACGCTCGCGGAGGCGCGGCAGGCCCTCGGCGTCGCCGCGCCGCGCGTGCTGCTGACCGATCTGCGGCTGCCCGACGGCCACGGCGTCGAGCTGATCCGCGAGATGAGGCAGCGCTTTCCGGACACCGAGATCATGGTGATCTCCGCACTCGGCGACGAGGAGAGCGTGATTTCCGCGATCACGGTCGGCGCCACCGGCTATCTGCTCAAGGACGCCTTTCCCACCGACATCGCCACGACCGTTCGCGAACTCGTCGCGGGGCATTCGCCGATCTCGGCCTCGATCGCCCGTTTCATCGTGCGCAGAACGCAAGGCGTCGCGCAGAACTCGGCGGAGCCGCCGCGGGGGCCAGCGCTCAACACGGCGAAGCTGACCCCGCGCGAGATCGATATCCTCTGGGGCATCGCGAAGGGCTTCAGCTATGCCGAGATCGCGAGCCATCTCGGCCTGTCCAGGCAGACCGTGCCGGGCCACATCAAGAACATCTACCGCAAGCTCGAAGTGCACACACGGAGCGAAGCGGTGTTCGAGGCCGTGCAGCAGGGCCTGATCAAGCTGTGAGCGAGATCGCGGCCAAAGCACCGACGGAGGCACCAGCCAAACCCGTGCGGCGCCGGCTGCTGGCCTCGCGCCTCGTGCCCTATCTGCTGTTCCAGGCGCTGATCGTGATCGCCACCATTCTCGGCTTGCGGCTGCTCCAGCCGAGCGACCCCGAGGATTTTGCGCTCGGCGGATTCGCGCTGCGGGAGGACGGCGTCACGCGCCCCGTGACGCTGCCGCATTTCACCTCGTCGCGCTACGCCCTGGCAGACCCGCCGTTCTACACCGGCGCCTTCACCTTCCAGAGCAGCGATGCAGCTTCGGGCTGGTCGGTGTTCCTGCCGCGCTTCAGCAACGCGGTCGAGGTCGCCGTCAACGGCGTCGTCGTGCTCGACTCCCGGCGCGACGCCAATGCCAACCGGCCCGACCGCAACACGCCGCAGATCGCACTCATCCCCGCTTCGCTGCTGCGCGAGGGCGGAAACGAGATCACGGTGCGGCTGTTCGTGTGGGGACCGCTCAAGGGCTTCCTCGACACCGTCTATGTCGGGCCGGATGCCGCCTTGCGCCCGGCCTACGAGACACGCACGCTGCTGTTCGTCACGCTGCCGGTGGTGTTCTCCGCCTGGCAGGCGATCCTGGCCGTCATCCTCGCGATCATGTGGCTGATGCGGCGCCGCGAGCCGGTCTATGGCGTGCTGGCGGTGGCAATGGTGCTCGGCGTGGTGCAGGCGTTCGCGCAGGCGCCGGTGCCGCCGGCCACCGCATCCCGGCTCGCCGCGGTGCTGCTGGCGTCCGCGCCGATCGAGAGCGCGCTGGTCGTCGTGTTCGGCGTGCTGTTCTTCGGCTGGCGCTGGCCGCGCTACGGCACACTGCTGTTCGTGCCCGGCATCCTCGTGTTCGTGGTCGGGCTGATCGGGGGCCCGCCGCTGCCGCGGATCCTCTTCCTGGTGCTCGGCATTCCCACCGTCGGGCTCTGCCTGTTCCTGATGGCCTGCGTCACGGCTGCCGCGGTGGTACGGCGGCAGGACGCGGCGAGCTTCATGATCGGCTGCGCGGTGACCATCGTGCTGGTCTGCTGGATCCAGGACATGCTTACGGTGCTCGAGATCGAGACCAACGACCGCATCTTCGTCTCGCGCCTGTCCTATTCGGCGATGCTGGTCGCGATCGGCGCCGGCCTGACCTGGCGGTTTGCCCGCGCGCTGAACCAGGTCGACAGCTTTGCCGGCCAGCTCGTCACGCGGGTGCGCGAAGCCGAGGAACGGCTGAAGGCGAGCTTCGCCCGCGAGGAGGAGCGTGCCCGCGCCGCCGCGCTCGCCAACGAGCGCACGCGCCTGATGCGGGACCTGCATGACGGCCTCGGCGGGCAACTCGTGAGTATCGTCGCGTTGTCCGAGCGCGGCAGTGAGGGCGCGACCATCACGGACGCGGCCCGCGCGGCGCTGAAGGACCTGCGCCTCGTCATCGACTCCATGGACGACATCGGCGGGGACCTGATGCTCGCGCTCGGCTCCTGGCGCGAGCGCGCGACCGCGCAATTGCGGCCGCACGACATCGCGCTCGACTGGCGCGTGGCGACGCCGCAGGGCCTGCCGCTGCATCCCGAGCTGAGGCCATGGCACGTCATCCAGATCGTGCGCATCCTCGACGAGGCCGTGACCAACGCGGTCAAGCACGCACAGGCCCGCCACGTCGCAGTCACCATCGAGACGCATGACGGGAGCCAGGGGCCTTACGGCGTGATCAGCGTCACGGATGACGGCCGGGGCTTTGCGCTGGCCGGCGATTGCGAGGCCGCGGGCGCGGGCCAGACCGCGCGCGGCCTGCGCAACATGAGAAGCCGTGCCGCGCGCTGCGGCGCGGTGCTCGACCTGAGCTCGGATGCCTCCGGCACGCGCGTGCGGCTGCAATTGCCGCAGCGTTTTCCCGATAGCGACATTGCTGCGGGTTGAAAAGCCCCCTCTCCGGACGTGTGGGGCGCACGGAGAGAGGGGACGGGCCGGGTGATTGCCTGCGGAGGACGGGGGGTTCTTCCGCAGGCTCCGCTGGCCCGAACTTTTCTCCCTCGCCCCGCTTGCGGGGCCGCGACGAGCTTCGCTCGCGCTGGGAGAGTCGGGGTGAGGGGGAGTCTCCACGGGGACGGAGGCAGTTGGGATTCGTGGAGAGTCCCCCTCACCCGAATTCGAGCTACGCTCGAATTCGACCTCTCCCCGCAAGCGGGGCGAGGTGAGAAGCAGTCAGCGCACGCCGACGCGATTGACCGGACCGCCGCGATTCATCGGCGTACCTGCGCGCACGCCGACGCCGGGCGCGCCGACACCGGGGGTCGCCACCGCAGCCCGCGCAACCGGAGCTCCCGGCGCGACCACCACCGCCGTGGTCGGCCGCACCACGCAGCCCTTGGGCACCCCGACGGTCTTGCAATAGACCACCGCCTGCGCCGGGCTCGTGCCCAGCGATACCATCGCCGCGCCCGCCAGGGCCACGATCGTCAGCCCGGCGCTCAGCGCTCCAGCTCTCTTCGACATCTTGTTCTCCTGCTTCTCGTTCGGCGTCCCGATGCAGTCACCGGTTTTCGCAGCCGAGGTGCAGCCTGAATGGCAAAAGTCGGCGCTGGGATACATGCCATGAAGATGGGGGTACCGCGGTCGGGCGGGGCTATCGCATATGAGCAGCACACTTTTGGGCACGATAGTCTCCACATCGTCATGGCCGGGCTTGTCCCGGCCATCCACGCCTTGCCACGCAGCACAAGAACGTGGATGCCCGGGACAAGCCCGAGCATGACGACCTCTGGTGAAGGTGCAAATGCGATAGCCCTGCCCGGACGGGAGGATTAGCCGGTGCCATGAACATGGCATGGACCCACGCCTGGGCTTCGCGAGATGGTCCGGCCCGCGTGATCCCGGTCGGGACCAACCACGATTCCAGAAAGGTGCCTTATGAAAATTTCGGTTCTTGCCGCGCTGCTGCTCACTGCTGCCGCCCTGCCGGCTGCTGCACAGTCCGGCCCATCGATCCAGGAGCAAATGGCCTGCCGCGGCGACGCCAGCAAATTCTGCGCCGAACATGTCGGCAAGCCGCCGCAGATGAACGCCTGCCTGCGCGAGAACAAGTCGAAGCTCTCGGACTCTTGCCGCAAGGTCGTTGAATCGCGCGGAGGCTAGTCTTTCGTCCCTCTCCCCATTGGAGAAGGCAGCGAGGGCGGCGCTCTGCCGCCCTCTGGAGAGAGAGCTTCGGCATTGGGAGAGGCCTCAACGCACGCCTCGTCCTTCGAGACGGCGCTTACGCGCCTCCTCAGGATGAGGCTCATCGGCGCGGGCGCCCGTTGAAGCTGCTGCCGCACACTCCGTCCTCATCCTGAGGAGCCCGCCTGAAGCGGGCGTCTCGAAGGATGGCCGCAGGGAGGAGCCTTCAACTGAAGGCGCCGCTACTCCTGCATCATCTCTCCGCTGCCGCCGAACTCGGCCGGAAAATCCTTCAGCTTGGGCAGGCCGTCGCGCATCGGCAGCACGGTCTCAGCGTAGTTGACGTGGACGCCGGGCGTGAACGCGAGCGTCGGGATGGTGGCGGCGAAGACGTCGACCAGACCGAGCGGCGGATGGTTGGTCATGAGATGGCCACCGCACTTCCTGCAATATTTGCGCTGGCTGAGCGGCGTCTTGACGAAGGTCTCGACATTCTGAGCGCCTTCGGTGATGCGCACCGCCTCGGGCTTCCACAGGCTGAAGGCGTTGACCGGACCGCCCGACCAGGAGCGGCAGGAGCGGCAATGGCAATAGCCCATCGCCTCCGGTGCACCCGTGACCTCGACCGTGACCGCGCCACAGAAGCAGTTTCCGACATGTTTCATTTGGGCGTCTCCGTTCTTTTTTTGGGATCATCATTGCGCGTCGGCGCCCCGCGCGTTCTCCTTTCGGTGGACGCGCGGGGCGAGGCCGAGACTATACCGACCGGCGCCAGGGGATAAGCATGGAGACGCGTTGCCTGTACTGCCGATACTCCTCGCCGAAGAGATCGACGAGATCGTTCTCCTCCAGCGCGATGCCGACGAAGATGTAGAGCGTGGTCACGGCCGCGAACAGCAGGTGGCCAGCGGTCATGGTCGGCGCCGCCCAGAACGCGATGATGAAGCCGAGATAGATCGGATGGCGGACGAACTTGTAGAGCAGCGGCGTCTTGAAGCGCGGCGGCGCCGCCTCCTTGCCGGCGAGATGGTCGGTCACCTGATGCAGTCCGAACAGCTCGAAATGGTTGATCATGAAGGTCGAGGTGAAGACCAGCACCCAGCCGGCGAAGGACAGCGTGACCAGTGTCACGGCGAGATCCGGATTCTCGACGCTCCATATGACCGACGGCAGCGGGCGCCATTGCCAGAACAGGAGCAGCAATGACAGGCTCGCGAACAGTACATAGGTCGAGCGCTCAACCGGCTTGGGCACGAATTGCGTCCACCAGGCCTTGAACTGTTTGCGTGCCATCACGCTGTGCTGAAGGGCGAACAGCGACATCAGGAGGAGGTTGACGATGAGGGCCTCGACCGTCGACGAGTCGCTTCCGGTGTCGATGGTCTTGGGCACCATCACCCCCATGACGAAGCCGATGGCGTAGAGAATGGTGACGAAAAACACGAGGTATGCCGCAATTCCGTACAGAAAGGCGATGAACTTGAAAATGCGAGAGCCCGTCACCTCCGGGCCGATAGAATGAACCTGTTGATCAAGTTGGGTCATGAAATGCTCCGTTGTGCCGAGACATCGACACAGTTTGGTCGTCGCACCATGCCGGATCGGTCGTCCCGGAACTTTCGCGGAGGGTTGATTTTCGCCTGAGACGACTTTGATTTTTGCTTGAGACGACGGAAACGTGCGATTTTTCTTTGAAAACAACGTGCTGGACGGCGATCTGCGCGAATTGACCTGCGCCGGAGCAGCCGTTCCATTGCAGCCGCAAGTGTTCGATCTCTTGCTTTATCTGGTCACGCAACGCGCGCGTGTGGTCAGCAAGGGTGACCTGATCAGCCAGATCTGGGGCGACCGCATCGTCTCGGATTCCGCCCTGAACAGCCGGATCAACGCCGTGCGCAAGGCGATTGGCGACGACGGCGCGGCCCAGCGGCTGATCAAGACCATTCCGCGCAAGGGCTTTCGTTTCGTCGGCGAGGTCCGGGAAGAAGCGGCTGCCTCGCCCGCCCGGACGGAAGGAAAGCCGGCCCCCCCGCGCGTGACGGACCGCCCTGGAATCGCGGTGCTCGCCTTCGAGAACATGAGCGGCGATCCCGCGCAGGACTATTTCGGCGACGGGATCAGCGAAGACATCCTCACCACACTGTCGAAGCAGCGCTGGTTCATGGTGATCGCCCGCAACTCGTCCTTCACCTACAAGGGGCGCGCGGTCCACATCAGGCAGATCGCCGAGGAGCTCGGCGTCCGCTACGTCGTCGAAGGCAGCGTGCGCAAGGCGGACAAAAGGGTGCGCATCACCGCGCAGCTCAACGACGCTGTGTCGGGAAATCATCTCTGGGCCGAGCGTTATGACCGCGAGCTCGTCGACGTCTTCGCCGTGCAGGACGAAATCACCAACGCGATCGCCGCGGCGATCGAGCCGCAGATCCACGCGGCCGAGAATTTTCGCGCCCATCGCAAGCCGCCCGCGAGCCTGGACGCCTGGGACCTGCTGATGCGTGCGCTGTCGCATTATTGGCGCGTGACCCGGCAGGATCACGACGCCGCCCGGGGACTGCTCGAGCGCGCAATTGCCATCGATCCGAACTACGGCCAAGCGCTGTCGGTGCTGGCCGTGAACGACATGTTCGGCGTGCATCTCGGCTGGGCCGAGCTGGCGGCGGTTGCCCCTGCCGCGGAAACCGCCGCGCTCGCCGCGGTGCGCTGCGACCATGAGGACGCCTGGGCGCATGCCGCGCTCGGCAGCGTCTGCTTCTCGACACGCAGGCTTGCGGACGCGCTGTCCGAGTTCGAGCAGGCGCTCGCGCTCAATCCGAACTTCTCGCTGGCGCAGGGCTATTACGCGCTGGCGCTGTCCTATGCCGGACGTTCTCGGGATTCGTTCGAGGCCGCGCAAAGGGCGATCCGGCTGTCACCGCGCGATCCGTCACTGGCGATCTATCACGGAATCGCCGCCTATGCCCGCTTCACCGAGCGGCATTATGACGAGGCCATCGCGCTGGCGCGCGAGGCGATCCGCCACCGCGGCGACCTCACCGGCGCCTACCGGGTGCTCGCGGTCTCCGCCGGCATGACGGGCGACGGGGTGCTTGCGGAGACGGCGCTCGGCGAGCTCCGTCGCACCCAACCGAACATCTCGCTGCACTGGATCGCGACGCAACTGCCGTGGGCCAATGACGGGGATCGCGAGCACTATCTGGAGGGATTTCGGCGGGCAGGCTTGCGCTAAAACGCGGCGCTACGTTCTCCTCCGGCGCAGGTGGACGATGACGTCGAGCCGCGCGATCTCGTGGCCGGGAAGCGCCTCGGGCACTTTTGTGAAGGCCAGGCCGTCGGTAACGTCGACCAGCATATCCTCGCCTTCGAGATAGAAGTGCGGATGCACGGACGTGTCGGTGTCGAAGAACGACTTGATGCCGTCGGCCGCGATCCGGCGCAGCAGGCCGGCTTCGGTGAACTGGTTCAGCGTGTTGTAGACGGTCGCGAGCGATAGATACGCGTTCGTCGCCATCGCCTCTTCGTAGAGGCTCTCCGCCGTGACGTGACGATGGCCGCCCAGGAACAGCAACTGGCCGAGCGCCAGGCGCTGGCGCGTCGGACGCAGGCCGGCATTGTTCAGCAATTGCAGGCAGTGCCGCACGCCCGCCTCCGACGAGGGATCGACGCCGGCGACGTCAGGCCCGCTATCGTCATCCCCTGGGATCGTCGTGGCCTGAATGTCCATGGATCGTCTCACAGCTCAAGGAAACGGGACGCGCAGTGCCGCGTCCCGCCAGTTGCCATTCGATCGCAAAAGCGGTGGCTCGGCTTTGATCCGGATCAAATTCGCAGCGGATCCGCCACTGACCGATCGCGGGGGCGGTCATGAACTCACCAGCGGCGTCGCGGCCCTTTCCGAGGACGATATTTCGTACTGCGGACAAACTGGCAGAGGTGCTTGCCGGCGCTGCAGCGGGCGCTCGATGTAAAATGACGGCCTGATGCTTTTGGTCGCAGGCGCAGGCTTGTGCAATCACGACCGGCATTGCCGCGAGCCCCCTAGTCGCCCGGCGCGAGCCAGCCTGACGTCGCAGAAGGACCCGCGGCAGAAACAGGACGCGCTGTACATTTTTTGTGCGGACACTGTCGAGACTTTCATCTTGCGGCGCCGAACGAGACTGTGTGAGCCTCGATATCGGATGGGGACTGGGATGGGCCGACCGTCGCTTTGCGCGCCAGGACGTTGCGAAGCGTTCACGGCTGGCCTCGCTTGAGAAAGATTCGACATGTCAAAACGAGTGTTGCTTGGTCTTCTCCTGGCTTGCGGCCTCACGGCCCCGGCGCTGGCGCAAGAGCCGAAAACGGGGGGCACGATCAATGCCGTGATCCAGCCCGAGCCACCCGGCCTGATGCTTGCGCAGATCCAGAACGGCCCGACCCAGATGGTCTCGGGCAACATCTTTGAGGGCCTGCTGCGCTACAGCCCCAAGCTCGAGCCGCAGCCGGAGCTCGCCGAGAGCTGGACGGTGAGCGAGGACGCCAAGACCTACACCTTCAAGCTCCGGAAGGGCGTCACTTGGCATGACGGCAAGCCCTTCACCTCGGCCGACGTGCTGTTCTCGATCGAGATGCTGAAGCAGACACACGCGCGCGCCCGCACCAACCTCGCGCAGGTCGAGAAGATCGAGGCGCCGGACGACCATACGGTGGTCTTCAAGCTGAAGCAGCCGTTCGGCCCGTTCCTCGGCATCTTCGAGGTCGGCTCGATGCCGATGGTGCCCAAGCATCTCTATGAAGGCACCGACTGGAAGACCAATCCCTACAACAACGCACCGGTCGGCACCGGTCCGTTCATGTTCAAGGAATGGCAGAAGGGGTCCTTCATCCGGCTGGTCAAGAACCCGAACTATTACGAGAAGGGCAAGCCCTATATCGACGAGATCTACTGGCAGATCATCCCCGATGCCGCCGCGCGTTCGGTGGCGTTCGAGACCGGCAAGGTCGACGTGCTGCCCGGCGGCTCGGTCGAGAATTTCGACGTGCCGCGGCTGTCCAAGCTGAAGGACACCTGCGTCACCGGCGCCGGCTGGGAGTTCTTCTCGCCGCTGGCCTGGCTGTGGCTGAACAACCGCCAGGGGCCGCTCGCGGACAAGCGGGTGCGGCAGGCGATCATGTATGCGATCGACCGCGACTTCGCCAAGGACGTGATCTGGAACGGGCTCGGCAAGGTCGCGACCGGCCCGTCCGCCTCGACCATCAAGTACTACACCGACGACGTGAAGAAATATCCGTACGATCCGGCCAAGGCCAAGGCGCTGCTGAAGGAAGCGGGCTACAAGGGCGAGAAGATCCGCCTGCTGCCGCTCGCCTATGGCGAGACCTGGCAGCGCTGGGGTGAAGCGGTGAAGCAGAACCTCCAGGACGTCGGCATGACCATCGAGACGATCGCCACCGACGTTGCCGGCGGCAACCAGAAGATCGCCGACTGGGACTACGACATCGCCTTCACCTATCTCTACCAGTACGGCGATCCCGCGCTCGGGGTTGGCCGCAACTACATCTCCACCAACATCGCCAAGGGCCAGATGTTCAACAACGTCGAGGGCTATACCAATCCGGAGATCGACAAGCTGTTCGCCGACGGCGCCGTCGCGACGCCGGATTCCAAGCGCAAGGAGATCTACGAGAAGGCGCAGAAGATCCTGGTCGAGGACGTGCCGGTGGCCTGGATGCTCGAGCTGCAATTCCCGACCATCATGCGCTGTAAGGTCAAGAACCTGATTACCACGGGGATCGGGGTCAATGACGGCTTCAAGGACGCATGGCTCGACAAGTGAGCCTCTTACCTCTCCCCGCTTGCAGGGAGAGGTCGACACGCCCCGAGCGATGCGAAGCATCGTCTCGCGCGTGGCGGGTGAGGGGGTACAGGTCCATCAGCATTCTCATGCGTGGAGAGAAGCCCCTCACCCCAACCCTCTCCCCGCAAGAGCGGGGCGAGGGAGTCACTCCGTCTCCGTGGCTCCAGGTCACATCACCATTGTGTCTCACTAAATGCTCTCCTTTGTTGCTCAGCGTGTCGTGAAGGGCGTGATCGTCCTGCTCGCGATCGTCGTCCTGAATTTCTTCCTGATTCGCCTTGCGCCCGGCGATCCCGCAGTGGTGATGGCGGGCGAAGCCGGGGCCACCGATCAGGTCTTCGTCAAGCAGCTGAGGGAGAAGTTCGGGCTCGACAAGCCATTGCCCGAGCAGCTCTTCATCTACGTCAAGGGCGTCGTGACGCTCGACCTCGGCTTCTCCTTCCGCCAGCAGGCGCCGGTCGCAAAGCTGATCGGCGAGCGGCTGCCGGCGACGCTGCTGCTGACTCTGACCGCCTTCGCGATCTCGCTCGCGCTCGGGATCCTGTTCGGCACCTTCGCCGCGCGCTTTGCCGGCACCTTTCTCGACACCGCCATCACCGTGTTCGCGCTGATCTTCTACGCCATGCCAATCTTCTGGGTGGCGCTGATGGGCATCCTGCTGTTCTCGGTCACCATGGATTGGTTGCCGAGCTTCGGTTACGACACGGTCGGCGGCAATTATACGGGCCTTGCCCATGCGATCGACGTCGGCAAGCACCTGATCATGCCGGCGATGACCCTCGGCCTGTTCTTCATGGCGACCTATACCCGCATGACGCGCGCCTCGATGCTGGAGGTGAAGCGCCTCGACTTCGTCAAGACCGCACGTGCAAAAGGTCTCTCCGACGCCGTGATCCAGCGCCGCCACGTGCTGCGCAACGCGCTGCTTCCCGTCGTGACGCTCGCCGGCGTCCATTCGGGCACGCTGATCGGCGGCGCCGTCATCACCGAGACCGTGTTCGCCTGGCCGGGCATCGGGCGCCTGATGTACGACGCGTTGCTGCAGCGGGACTACAATCTGCTGCTCGGCGTCTTCGTGATCTGCTCCGCCATGGTCCTCATCTTCAACCTCATCACCGACCTGGTCTACCGGCTGGTCGACCCACGCATCGAATTCGCCTCATGAAACAGTTCTGGAAATCGATGCTGAAGAGCCCGAGCGGCGTCATCGGGCTCGTCATCCTCCTGCTTGCGATCTCCGTCGCGGTATTCGGACCGATGCTGTTCCCGAACTCGCCGTGGCGCATGGTGCAGCGGCCGTTCCTGCCGCCCTTCACGCTCTCGTCCGTGCCGCTCGGCACTGACGCGCTCGGCCGCGACGTGTTCGCCGGCATGATCTTCGGCGCCCGCGTCTCGCTGCTCGTCGGCCTCGTCTCCACGCTGGTCGCACTGATCGTCGGCGTGCCGATCGGCGCCATGGCCGGCTATTTCGGCGGCAAGGTCGACGACGCCCTGATGCGCTTCACCGAGTTTTTCCAGACCATTCCGAGCTTCGCGCTCGCGATCGTGCTGGTGGCGATCCTGCAGCCCTCGATCTATTCGATCGTGACCTCGATCGCGGTGGTGAGCTGGCCGCCGGTGGCCCGCCTCGTCCGCGGCGAGGTGCTGTCGCTGCGCACGCGCGAATATGTCCAGGCCGCCGTGGTCACCGGCCAGAGCAACAGCTGGATCATCCTACGCGAGATCCTGCCGAACGCGTTGTCGCCCGTGATCGTGCTGGCCTCGCTGATGGTGGCGACCGCGATCCTCCTGGAATCCTCGCTGTCGTTCCTCGGCCTCGGCGATCCCAACCTGATTTCCTGGGGCTACATGGTCGGCGCCGGCCGCACCGTGATCCGCCAGGCGTGGTGGATCACCGTGTTTCCCGGTGTCGCCATCCTGATTTCGGTGCTCGGCCTCAATCTGATCGGCGAAGGCCTCAACGACGCGCTCAATCCGCGCCTGTCGCGCGAGGGACGCTGACATGACCGCCCCCGCCACCGTCTCCATCAAGAACCTACGGATCGCGCTGCCCAAGAGCGCCGAGCGGCCGTACGCCGTCGACGGCATCTCGCTGGACCTGCGGGCCGGCAAGATCGTCTGCGTGGTCGGCGAATCCGGTTCCGGCAAATCGATGTGCGCGCACGCGCTGATGGGCCTCTTGCCCGATACGGTCGACGTCACGGCCGGCGAGATCATGTTCGAGGGCCGCGACCTGCTCAAGCTCGACGACGACGGCTGGCGCGATCTGCGCGGCCGCCGGCTGGCGATGATCTTCCAGGAGCCGATGACGGCGCTCAATCCCTTGATGCGGATCGGCGACCAGATGGCGGAGATGTTCGAGGCGCACGGCCTGCTGACGCCGAGGGAGCGCCGCGCGAGGGCGCTCGCATTGGCACGCGAAGTCGGCCTGCCCGATCCTGAACGAATCGTGCGCGCTTACCCGCACCAGCTCTCCGGCGGCCAGCGGCAGCGCGCCATGATCGCGATGGCGCTCGCGCTCGAGCCGGCCGTGCTGGTCGCGGACGAGCCGACCACCGCGCTCGACGTCACCACGCAGGCGCAGATCCTGAAGCTGATCCGGAACCTCCAGCGCAACCGCAACATGGCGGTGATGTTCATCACCCATGATTTCGGCGTCGTCGCCGACATTGCCGACCAGGTCGTGGTGCTCAGGCACGGCAAGGTCGTCGAGGAAGGTCCCGCCGCGACCGTCTTCAGCGCGCCGCAGCACGACTACACCAAGGCGCTGCTCGCCGCCGTGCCGTCGATGGATCCGCCGGCGCGCGCTCCTCTCGACGATCGGGCCAGGGCCGTCGAGGTGATCGGGCTGGACAAGACCTATGTCACCTCGGGCGGCTGGTTTCGCGAGGACCGCCGCGTCGATGCGGCGCGCGCGGTCAATTTCAACATCCTCAAGGGCGAGACGCTCGGCCTGGTCGGCGAATCCGGCTCCGGCAAATCGTCCGTGGCGCGCCTGGTGATGCGGCTGATCGAGGCCGACCGCGGCACGGTGCGGATCGGTGAGACCGACCTGACCTCGCTTTCCGGGAAGGCGCTGCGCGCGGAGCGTCATCGCATCCAGATGATCTTTCAGGATCCGTTCGCCTCGCTCAATCCGCGCCGCAAGATCGGCCACATCATCGCCGACGGCCCGATCGCGGCCGGCGTCGATCCGAAGGTCGCGTTCGACCGCGCCCGCGACCTCCTCAAGATGGTCGGCCTGGACGCCGGCGCGCTCGAACGCTATCCGCACGAATTCTCCGGCGGCCAGCGTCAGCGCATCGGCATTGCGCGCGCGCTCGCGCTCGAGCCGGAGATCATCGTCGCCGACGAGGCCGTCTCCGCACTCGACGTCTCGGTGCAGGCGCAGGTGTTGAAGCTGCTCGAAGACCTCAAGGCGCGTCTCGGCCTCTCGATGCTGTTCATCACCCACGATCTGCGCGTCGCAGCCCAGATCTGCGACCGCATCGCGGTGATGCAACGCGGCGCCATCGTCGAGCTGAAGCCGACCGCCCAACTGTTCGCCGCGCCCGAGCATGCCTATACGCGCGAGCTGCTCGCGGCGGTGCCGGGACGGAACGAGCAAGCCCCGGCGGCCTGAGGGGCTGGTCGGGCGGATGCACCGGGGTTCGAGATCGTTCCAAAAACTTGCACGCCGCAAGAGGCGAAACATATTCGCTCCGGCAGCATTTGCTTCGTGAGACTTTCCTTGCCGACGGGCGCAAGGACAGACCAACACAAGCATTCCCCCGCTCGGCTGCTGAAGCTGCGCAACTGACATGAAGTGGTGAATCGGCCTTGCAACCCAACAAGAACACCGGGACGTTGGGATATGCGGTCACGCGCTTTTTATTCGGTCGTGACCGCCAAGCCGCTTCTAGGTCGATGGCGGCCACCATAAATGAAGATTGAATGTTTTGCGTCATCTCATGACAGACTCATGAGTTGAGATTGGGAGCCATCATGGGCGAAGTCATTCGATTTGTCTCAAAGTCCGAGCGCGAGCGAGCGCGTCTCATCCAGGAGGCGCGCGCCATCTACGACAGCATCTTTCCTCCGGCGGACTCGGCCGGCGAGGCGCAGGACGAACCGGCGATCGGTCGCACGTTCATCGGCCGCGACGGGGAGTAACGTATCGTGATCAAGATCATCGCCGTGCTTTGCAGCCTCGCCTCTCCCTCTAATTGTCACGAGCAGATCGTCACCACATCGGACTTTGCGCAAATCTCGGTGCAGTCTTGCCTGATGGGCGCGTCGCAACTCGCCGAATGGATGAACCAGCATCCGGCCGAGCGACTCGCTGGATGGCGCTGCGTGATCGGCCAACAGACCGCCCGTGGAATCTAAGCCGGGGCCTCTCGATTCGGCGGAGTAAGCCGTTCTCGTGCCCCGGACGCAGCGCAGCACTTCCCCGGCGATGCAAAGCATCGTCCGGTGCAGCGGTACGCTGCAGAGCCGGGGCCCATCGCAGCGCCGAGTCTTGCAGCTCCTGGGTCTCGACTCGCGCTTCGCGCGTCCGGGACACGCCACTAAGCCTGCTCCTCGCTGAACGTTGGGCAGTGACGTCACTTCATTCCCGGAGTAACCTCTTGTTGCGGTCATTGGCAGCGAGGGGGAAGCCGGATGGAGGTCGCCAGCCTCGTTCTTCCCGTATTCGCGATCATCGTCACCGGCTGGCTCGCGGGCGAGCTTGGCTATCTCTCCCGCTCGCTTGCCGATGCCCTGGTCCACTTTGCCTACAACGTGGCCATGCCGGCGCTGCTGATCGTCACGATCGCCCAGGAGCCGGCGTGCAATCTGTTGGAATGGCGCTTTCTGCTCGCATTCGGCGGCGGCTCACTCATCTGCTTCGCCCTGGTGTTCCTGCCGGTCCGCACGGGCGGCAAACACGATCTCGCCAGCAGCACCATCCTTGGGATGGCAGCCGCGATGACCAACACCGGGTTCGTCGCGCTGCCGATCCTGCATGCGATCTACGGCCAACCCGCCGTCCTGCCCGCGGCAGTCGCGACGGTGTTCGTGGCCGCGGTGATGTTTCCGATCACGGTGATCCTGCTGGAAAAGCGCGATTCTCGCGGGCGGTCCGCGCTTTCTACGGGACTGGCAAAGCAAATCCTGCTCAATCCCATGGTGCTGTCGACGTTCATTGGCCTCGCGTGGGCGATAGCGGGATTGCCGATTCCGGCGCCGGTCGCGGCCTACCTCAACATGGTCGCTGCCGCGCTCACGCCGTGCGCGCTGTTTGCCATCGGGCTCGGCCTGTCCGTCGAGGGCCTGCGGTCTAACCTGAAAGCGTCGTTTGCACTCGCGGCGGTGAAACTGGTGGTCATGCCGCTCATCGTGTACGGACTCTGCGTCGTCATGGGCCTCAACCCTCTGTACACGGTTGCGGCGGTCGTCTGCGCCGCCGTACCGACGGCGAAAACCGTGTATGTCCTCGCGCATGAGCACAAGGTGGAGGAGAAGCTGGTTGCGGCCACGGTCTCGATCACGACGATGCTGTCGGTCGCGACATTGCTGATCGCGCTCTATCTGCTCTCCGGACTGGTGAATGGCGCGGGTTGATCGGCCACCGGGGTCCCGCCTCGCTCTATCTCGTAGTATTTGCTGCAGGTGGGGACCGAGTTGGACATGCCGACCGAGGGCCAATTTCAAGTCGGAGCGCGGGGTACGCACCGCCGCCTTCGGATGGACCCGAATCAGCGCTAGTGCATTGCGTTCAGCCACTTCCCTGGACGCGAGCAGCATGACCGGCCCCGAACTGAAGCAGCTTCGCAGCGACCTCTCCGATGCCCTCGAGCGAAAGCTCTCGGCGGCCGATATGGCCAAGCTTTGCGGATTGCCGGAGAAGGGTGGCGCCGACACCATCCGGCGCTGGGAGGTCAGTGGCCCAACGCCGGCGGCGACCAGGGTTCTGCGCGTGCTCGCGATGGCGAGCGAGCGCTATCCGATCCTGGAGAAGTTCGACATCTTCGATCGTCATGACGTGCGCGAGGAAGACCGGCCGGCAAAGCGCGCGGCCTTTCGCGAACAGATGCGCGATGAGGTGCGGCGGCGTCTTGGCTAACAAGAGGCGCGCGCAAGTTACCTGGATTGTGCGAAGTTAAGCCTTCCTTCACCACTTCTTAAGCCGCCATTAAGCACGAAAATCATTTACAGCCCAACAAGTTAGGTTGGCTGTCGCTTTGCCACGCATGTGACTGCATTTTTCATCAAAAGCGAGCTATCTGCAAAACCAACGACGGCGCAGGAAAGCGCGCCTGCCGGGGACCTTACGTGTTGGAGTTCAAGACGATGAAGAAGATTCTGTTTGCGACCGTGGCGCTGCTCGCGGTGGGCGCGGCTGCGCCGGCCGTCGGCGCCGACCTCGGCAACCGCGGCTACTACAAGTCGCCCGCGCCGGCCTACGCCGCGCCGATCTACAATTGGACCGGCTTCTATATCGGCGGCCATGTCGGCGGCGCGTTCTCCAGCGACAACAATTTCAACGGCCTCTCCACCGGCAGCAACGGCAATGGCCGCTTCCTCGGCGGCGTGCAGGTTGGCGCGGACTGGCAATTCAACCCGAACTTCGTGGTCGGCGTCGAAGGCCAGTATTCCTGGCTCACGGGCAACGTCGGCGCAGTGTTTCCGGGCGGCATCGCCTATACCAATGACCAGCGCGGCCTCGGCTCGATCACCGGCCGCGTCGGCTATACCTGGGGCCCCGGTCTGCTCTACGTGAAGGGCGGCTACGCCTATTCGGACAACAACGAGAAGGTGACTGTGAGCGGCGTGCCGACCGGCTTCATCATCGATGGCGATCACCGCAACGGCTACACCGTCGGCGCCGGCCTGGAATACATGTTCGCTCCGAACTGGTCGGCCAAGGCCGAGTACCAGTACTACAATTTCGGCGATGCGCACTTCACGGCGGGGCCGCTGGTGGGCACCGGCAACTTCACCACCGACGACCATACCTTCAAGGCAGGCCTCAACTACCGCTTCAACTGGGCTGGCTCGGCGGTCGGGCCCTACTGACCGGTTACCAAAACCTTATCACGATGAAGGGCCGGCCTCGTTGCCGGCCCTTCTTTTTTCGCTCTGCGGAACATACGCAACCAATTGTGCCAAGTGCGATTTTTTAACCGGTGCTGCCGATACTGCGCTCACAAACAGAAGCAAGAACATTGGGGGAATTTTCGATGGCGATCCGTCTGGGCCTTGGCCGTTTCCTTGGCCGTTTCCGTCCTCGTTTCAAAATGCCGAAATGGGGCGTGCGCGGCAGCCTGTTCGCGGCCTTCGCAGTGATCGCGGGCATGGGCCTCGTGATCGCGGCCGGCGCCGGCCTGGCGCTGCAGAATCTCGGCGGGCGCATGACCGAACTGAGCGGGCGGGACATTCCGCGCCTTGCCGCCAGCCTGCAACTGTCGGCACTGAGCGCCAGCCTTGCGGCCCAGGGGCCTGCCCTGCTGGCGGCGCAAAGCGAGGAAGCCCTGAGCGAGCGCACCAAGAAGCTCAGGGAATTGCAGGAGCAGACGCAGCAAAAGCTCAACGAGATCATCGAGCTCGGCGGCGACAAGAGCGTCGTCTCCGGCCTCAGCGACACGATGAAGAGCATCAACGAGGCGGCTCAGAGCCTGGCGAAGGCCGCCCGCGAACGGCTCGATATCGCGGCCCTCCACGACAAGCAATATGATGCCCTTCGCAGCGCGCAGGGCGCGTTCGTCGGCGCCGCAAGCCCGGCGATGCTGGACGCGCAGACCCGTATCAACGCCATCCTCGGTTCGGCCGACCTCTCAGCCGCAGACGCGACCGACGCCGCGCAGACCGTCGGTCAGCTCGGCAACGTCGTCGCCAGCGGCAATCTCGCCGCCGCCAACATGAGCGCGGCGCTGTCGGCGAACACCAGCGACAAGCTCGACGACATCCAGAAGGAGTTCAAGACCGCGCAGGGACGCCTGCGCTCCAACCTCGACCTGTTGCCGGACAACCAGGGCAACAAGATGCTGCGCGAGACGGCGGAAAAGCTGCTCGCGCTCGGCACCGGCAAGACCGGCGTGTTCAATCTGCGCGAGAAGGAGCTCGACTCCATCGACTACGGCCAGACCATCCTGGACGAGACCCGCAAGCTCAATGTCGGTCTCGGCATCAGCGTGCAGCAGCTCGTCGACGGCGTGCAGAAGGAGACCAACGCCTCGACCTTCCAGGCGCGGCAGGAGATTTCGCTCGCGACGTCGGTCATGCTGGCGATGGGCACGTTGATGCTGGTCGGCTCGGCGCTGTTCGTGTGGCTCTATGTCGGCCGCAGCATCCTGCGCCGAATCGGCGCCTTGCATCAATCGATGCAGCTGCTCGCGAACGGCGACCTCGAAACCGACATCTACCGCTCGAAGTACCACAACGACGAGATCTCGGTGATGGCGAACACGCTGCAAGTGTTCCGGGAGAGCATGATCGAGGCCCGCGCGCTGGCGAGCGAGCAGGACAGGGACCGTATCGCCAAGACCGAGCGTGCCACGCGCATGGAAGCGAAGATCGCCGAATTCGAAAGCACGGTGCGCTCCGCGCTCGACAATCTCGCGCAGTCGGCCAATTCGATGCAATCGACCGCGCAGAGCATGTCGAACACCGCCGACCAGTCCAACGCCCTCGTGAACGCAGTCGCCTCCGCCGCGGAGGAAACGTCTGTCAATGTGCAGACCGTGTCGGCCGGCACCGAGCAGCTGTCTTCCTCGATCCAGGAGATCAGCCGCCAGGTCGTGACCTCCGCCGAGATCGCCAAGAAGGCGGTCGACGAAGCGGGAGCGACCGACGCCACCGTGCAGAGCCTCGCCGACAGCGCGAGCCGCATCAGCGTCGTCGTCGACCTGATCCAGACCATCGCCTCGCAGACCAACCTGCTCGCGCTCAACGCGACCATCGAGGCCGCGCGCGCGGGCGAGGCCGGCCGCGGCTTCGCCGTGGTCGCCTCCGAAGTGAAGAGCCTGGCGAGCCAGACCGCCAAGGCGACGGACGAGATCCGCACCCAGATCGCCAGCATGCAGTCAGTCACGACCTCCGCGGTCGGCGCCATCCAGGGCATCGGCCGGATCATCGGCGAGATCAACGACGTCACCACGACGATCGCAGCCGCTGTCGAGGAACAGGGCGCCGCCACGCGCGAAATCGCCCGCAACATCCAGCATGCCGCCGGCGGCACCAGCGAAGTCTCCAGCAATATCGTCGGCGTCTCCACTGCGTCCGCCGAAGCGGGCGCTGCGGCGGGCGACGTGCTGAGCGCCTCGGACGCGCTCCGGCGCGAGGCCGATATGCTGCGCGGAGAAATCGACGCCTTCCTCAACGACATGCGGGCGGCCTGATCGTCATTCCGGCGACCTCGAAGCAGCGACGCCGGGATCCCGCACCACGATCTTCGGATTCTCAGATGCGCAACCGCGCACCTGAGGTCGCGCTTACGCGCGCCCCGGAATGACGGCATGTTTTGGCGACTTCAAACCGGGAGGCGGAAAACACGGCCGGTATGACGGCCATGCGGCGCCCGCCAGGCCTGCTTTTTCGGCTGGCGCCCTGCGCGCGCTGGGTTTAAGCGGATAGCATGAGCTCAAAAACCGACATCGCACAGTCCTCGGCCGAGGCCCTGCGCTACCCCTGGGAACAACACCCCGGCCCCGAAGAGGTCGTGGAGATCAGGCCCGGCGTGTTGTGGGCGCGGCTGAAACTGCCGTTCCGCCTCAACCACGTGAACATCTACCTGCTCGCCGACGGCGACGGCTATGCGATGATCGATGCCGGCTTCGGCAACGAGGAGACGATCGAGGCCTGGACGAAGCTGTTCGACGGACCGCTGAAAGGCGTCAAGGTCACGCGCCTGATCGTCACCCACTCCCACCCCGACCATGTCGGCCTCGCCGGCTGGATCGTCGAGCGCTTCGACTGTCCGCTGGTGATGTCGCAGGTCGAATATCTGCAATCGGTCTATCACCAGAACCGCGGCACCGAGGAGCGGCGCGAAGCGCAGCGGCTGTTCTTCCGCCGTCACGGCATGGACGAGTCGCTGACCGAGAAGCTGCTCGGGCGCGGCCAGGATTATCTCAAGCGCGTCTCGGTGCTGCCGCCATCCTATCGCCGCATCTCGCACGGCGACGAGGTCGTGATCGGTACGCGCCGCTTCAAGGTGATCACCGGCGGCGGCCACGCGCTCGACCAGGTCATGCTGTATTGCGCCGACGACAAGCTGTTCCTCTCCGCCGACCAGGTGCTGAGCAAGATCTCGCCGAATGTCAGCGTCTGGGCGGTCGAGCCCGACCAGAACTCGCTCGGCGAATACCTAGCCTCGCTCGCGAGCCTCACCACAACCCTGCCTTATGATCTGCTGGTGCTGCCCGGCCATGGCGTGCCGTTCTATGGACTGAAGACCCGCATCAAGCAGCTCGCCGACCATCACGAGGAGCGCTGCCGCCTGATCGCGGAAGCGTGCCGCGAGGTGCCACAAACTTCGCGCGCCCTGGTGCCCGTCGTGTTCAACAAGCACGTGCTGGACGAGCACCAGATGGGCTTTGCCGCCGGCGAACTCGTCGCCCACGTCAACTACATGATCGTCGAGGGCCGCCTGACGGCGGAGACCAAGGACGGCGTGTTGCAGTTCAGGACGACGTGAGCCTTTCTTCACCTCGCCCCGCTTGCGGGGAGAGGTCGGTCGCGAAGCGACCGGGTGAGGGGGAGTCTCCACGAGTCCGACTGTGACCGTGATTGCGGAAGCAGCCCCTCACCCCAACCCTCTCCCCGTAAGAACCGGGCGAGGGAGCGCACCGTTGTCGGGGCGTGCCATTTGCCTATCCACTCATTTCATATTCGCGATCGCGTGCAGCGCTGCGATGTAGCCGAACGGTCCGAGGCCACAGATCACGCCTGTCGCCACGAACGATATCTTGGAGTGGCGGTGATATTCGTCGCGGGCGTGGATGTTGGAAATGTGGACCTCCAGCACCGGGCCCTCGAATATCTTGATCGCGTCCATGATCGAGACAGAGGTGAAGGAGAGGCCGGCCGGATTGATGATGATGGCGTCGGCATCCTGCCGCGCCGACTGGATCAGATCGACCAGCACGCCCTCGTGGTTGGACTGGTGGAAAGCGAGCTTGAGCCCGAGCTTGCTGGCAGCCTCCTCGCAGCTCGCATTGACCTCTGCGAGCGTCGTCATGCCGTAGATATGCGGCTCGCGGATGCCGAGCATATTGAGGTTGGGACCATTGAGGATCATGACACGCTTCATCGGGGCTTCCTTTCGCATGGGCTGTCCGACTGACCGGGGCGCCGCCCCAGCCGGGCAGGGCATGGCGTCGGTGCAGCCAGCTTGGCCATCATGGACGGTGCGCGCGCCATGGACAAAATGTCCACAGCAGCCCTGCCTCCCCCCGGTCGGGCCGGTCGCGGCCGGCAGGCCTGTGCTAGGCGCTTGATCCAAATCAACAATCGCCATCGGATCGGCGGTTATCAATTGGCACGCTCGCCTTGCCTCAAATGTGTGCTGGCGCATAGACATTGGAGCTCGAAAAGCTCTAAAAAATGAGCGGCCGTCATGGCCGGGTTCCGTTGCAGGTCTTGCCGATGGATTACAACCAGTTCTTCAATTCCGCTCTCGATCGTCTTCACACTGAGCGGCGCTATCGCGTGTTCGCCGACCTCGAACGCACGGCCGGCCGGTTCCCGCACGCGGTGTGGCACTCGTCCAAGGGCAAGCGCGACGTCGTGATCTGGTGCTCCAACGACTATCTCGGCATGGGCCAGCACCCGAAGGTGGTCGGCGCCATGGTCGAGACCGCGACGCGCGTCGGCACCGGTGCCGGCGGCACCCGCAACATTGCCGGGACGCACCATCCGCTGGTCCAGCTCGAAGCCGAGCTCGCCGACCTCCACGGCAAGGAAGCCGCGCTGCTGTTCACCTCGGGCTATGTCTCGAACCAGACCGGCATCCCCACAATCGCAAAGCTCATTCCGAACTGCCTGATCCTGTCCGACGAGCTCAACCACAATTCGATGATCGAGGGCATCCGGCAGTCCGGCTGCGAGCGGGTCGTGTTCCGCCACAACGACGTTGCGCATCTCGAAGAGCTGTTGAAAGCGGCCGGCCCAAATCGGCCGAAGCTGATCGTCTGCGAGAGCCTCTATTCCATGGACGGCGACGTCGCGCCGCTCGCCAGGATCTGCGATCTCGCCGAGAAATACGGCGCCATGACCTATGTCGACGAGGTCCATGCCGTCGGCATGTACGGCCCGCGCGGCGGCGGCATCGCCGAGCGTGACGGCGTCATGCATCGCATCGACGTTCTCGAGGGCACGCTCGCCAAGGCGTTCGGCTGTCTCGGCGGCTATATCGCCGCCAATGGCCAGATCATCGACGCCGTGCGCTCCTACGCGCCGGGCTTCATCTTCACCACCGCGCTGCCGCCCGCGGTCTGCTCGGCCGCGACTGCCGCGATCAGACACCTGAAGAGCTCGAACTGGGAGCGCGAGCGCCACCAGGACCGCGCCGCCCGCGTCAAGGCGATCCTCAATGCCGCCGGCCTGCCCGTCATGTCGAGCGACACCCACATCGTGCCGCTGTTCGTCGGCGACCCCGAGAAGTGCAAGCGGGCCTCCGACCTCCTTCTCGAAGAGCACGGTATCTACATCCAGCCGATCAACTATCCGACCGTCGCCAAGGGCACCGAGCGTCTGCGCATCACGCCCTCGCCCTATCACGACGACGGCCTGATCGATCAGCTCGCCGAAGCGCTGCTCCAGGTGTGGGATCGCCTCGGCCTGCCGCTGCGCGAGAAGTCGCTGGCAGCGGAGTAGGCTGTTCTTTCACCTCTCCCCGCTTGCGGGGAGAGGCCGGATCGCATGGTCAGATGCGACCCGGGTGAGGGGGACTCTCCGCGAGTCCAACTGCCACCGTCTCCGCGGAGAGCCCCCCTCACCCCACCCTCTCCCCGCAAGCGGGGCGAGGGAGAGCTGGCAGCTCGCGCCGCACCCTTAACGACGCCCCCAGTTCCCGCCGCTGCCCGGCATTTCGCTGTCGCTTGCGACCGTCCAACGCGCTAGGTTTGCAGGGAAAATGAGCACGGGCGCGGGCAGCGCCCAGGGAGAGAAGCACGCTCACCATGCTGCACGATTGGGGCGTGATCGCCGCCGCGTTCGGTTATATCGGCTTCCTGTTCCTGGTGGCGAGCCATGGCGACCGCCGCTCGCCGGCCGGGCGCGGTCGTGCCTCCGGGCTGATCTATCCGCTGTCGCTGGCGATCTACTGCACCTCCTGGACCTTCTTCGGCTCGGTCGGCTTCGCTACCCGCACCTCGACCGACTTCCTCGCGATCTATCTCGGCCCGATCCTGATGATCGGGTTAGGGGCCGGCGTGCTCCGCCGCGTGATCCAGCTCGCCAAAACCCACAACATCACCTCGATTGCCGACTTCATCGGGGCCCGCTACGGCAAGAGCCAGGCGGTGGCGGCGACCGTCGCGCTGATGGCGATCATCGGCTCGGTGCCTTACATCGCGCTCCAGCTCAAGGCGGTTGCCTCCTCGCTCGAAACGATCCTGAGCGAGGACCAGGCCTTCTCCCACATCCCGATCGTCGGCGACGTGGCGCTGATGGTGACGCTGTCAATGGCGGCCTTCGCGGTGCTGTTCGGCACGCGGCAGACCGATGCCACCGAGCACCAGCACGGCCTGATGCTGGCGGTCGCGACCGAATCCATCATCAAGCTGATCGCCTTCCTCGCCGCCGGCATCTTCGTCACCTTCTGGATGTTCTCGCCGCATGAGCTGATCGAGCGCGCGATGAAGACGCCGGAAGCGGTGCGCGCGATCAACTACTCGCCGTCGATCGGCAACTTCCTGACCATGACGCTGCTGTCGCTGTGCGCGATCATGCTGCTGCCGCGCCAGTTCCACGTCAGCGTGGTGGAGAATTCCTCCGATGCCGAGGTCGGCCGCGCGCGATGGCTGTTCCCGCTCTACCTCGTCGCCATCAATCTGTTCGTGATCCCGATCGCGATCGCCGGCCTCGTGACCTTCCCGTTCGGCGCCGCCGATCCCGACATGTACGTGCTGGCGCTGCCGATGGAAGGCGGCGCCGATCTGCTCAGCGTCATCATCTTCGTCGGCGGGCTGTCGGCGGCGACCGCGATGGTGATCGTCGAATGCGTCGCGCTCTCCATCATGGTCTCGAACGACCTCGTGGTGCCGCTGGTGCTGAAACGCCGGCCGGAGGGGCGCGCCGGCGGCGCCGATTTCAGCAACTTCTTGCTGCGCTCGCGCCGGCTCGCGATCTTCGCCATCATGGTGATGGCTTATTTCTACTATCGCGCGCTCGGCAATACCCAGCTCGCGGCCATCGGTCTGCTCTCCTTTGCCGCCATCGCCCAGCTTGCGCCGAGCTTCTTCGGCGGGCTGCTCTGGCGGCGCGCGACCGCGCGCGGCGCCATCGGCGGCATGCTGGTGGGCTTTGTGGTGTGGCTCTACACGCTGTTCATTCCGAGCTTCATGGATTCCTCGACATCAGGCATCATGCTGCTCCAGCACGGCCCGTTCGGCATCGAGGCGCTGCGGCCGCAGGCGCTGTTCGGCGCCGACCTGCCGCCGCTGATGCACGGCGTCATCTGGTCGCTGTCGCTCAATATCCTGACCTATGTGCTGCTGTCGCTGGCGCGCCAGCCGTCGTCCATCGAGCTGTTGCAGGCCGATCTGTTCGTGCCCAATACGCTCGCACCGATCTCCCCGAGCTTCCGCCGCTGGCGCACCAGCATCACCGTGCAGGACATCCAGACCACGGTGGCGCAATATCTCGGACCCGACCGGGCGCGGCATTCCTTCGAGGCATTCTCGGCGCGGCGAAACGTGCGGCTGGAGCCCGGAGCACCTGCCGATTTCGAGCTGCTGCAGCACGCCGAGCACCTGATCGCGTCCTCGATCGGCGCCGCCTCCTCCCGCCTCGTGATGTCGCTGCTGCTGCGCAAGCGGACGGTCTCCGCCAAGGCCGCGCTGAAGCTGCTCGACGACTCGCACGCGGCGCTGCATTTCAACCGCGAGATCCTCCAGACCGCGCTCAACCACGTGCGCCAGGGCATCGCCGTATTCGATGCCGATCTGCAACTGATCTGCTCCAACCGGCAGTTCGGCGATCTCCTCAACGTTCCCCCGCATCTGATTCAGTTCGGCACGCCCCTGCGCGAAATCCTGGAATTCATCGGCGTGGGCGATCCGGAGCATCCGCTCGAGAGCGAGGCCCTGCTGGAGCGGCGCCTCGCCGCCTACACCACCGACAGCGAGCCTTATCTCGAACGCCTGCCGGAACGCCACATGGTGATCGAAGTGCTCACCAACCGCATGCCCGGCGGCGGCTTCGTCATCACCTTTACCGACGTCACGCCCACCTTCGAAGCCGCGGAAGCGCTGGAGCGCGCCAATGCGACGCTGGAAAAGCGCGTGCGCGACCGCACCGAGGAGTTGACGCGGCTGAACTCCGAGCTGGCACTGGCCAAGAGCGCAGCGGAAGACGCCAGCATCTCCAAGACGCGCTTCCTCGCCGCTGCCAGCCACGACATCCTCCAGCCGCTGAACGCGGCGCGGCTCTATGTCACGAGCCTGGTCGAGCGCCAGCACAATGGCGAGGAGACGCGGCTGGTCGAGAACATCGACGAATCGCTGCAGGCCATCGAGGAGATTCTCGGTGCGCTGCTCGACATCTCCAGGCTCGACGCCGGCGCGATGACGACCTCGATCTCGAGCTTCAAGATCGGCGACCTGATGCGGTCGCTGGAGATCGAGTTCGCGCCGATCGCGCGTGCCAAGGGCCTGGAGCTCGCCTTCGTGCCCTGCTCGCTGCCGGTCGAGTCGGACCGGCTCCTACTGCGGCGCCTGCTCCAGAACCTGATCTCGAACGCGATCAAGTACACCCCGCGCGGCCGCGTGCTGGTCGGCTGCCGCCGCCGCGGTACCTCGCTCGAGATCCGCGTCTACGACACCGGCGTCGGCATCCCCCCCGTCAAGCGCGGCGAGATCTTCAAGGAATTCCATCGCCTGGAGCAGGGGGCGCGGATCGCGCGCGGCCTGGGGCTGGGGTTATCGATCGTCGAGCGGCTGGCACGCGTGCTCAAGCACGGCATCGCCATCGACGCCAATGCCAGCGGCGGCTCGGTGTTCTCCGTGACGGTGCCGACGGCCAAGGCAATCACCCATACCGCGGCCGTGACCAGCGCGACGCCGCTGGCGCGCACGCCGATCTCGGGCGCACTGATCGTCTGCATCGAGAACGATGCGGCCATCCTCGACGGCATGCGCACGCTCCTGAAGGCCTGGGACGCCGAGGTGATCGCGGTCGCCGACCCCGAAGGCGCGATCGCCGCAATCGAAACAGCCGGACGGCGCGTCACCGGCCTGCTCGTCGACTATCACCTCGATCGTGGCAACGGCATCGCCGCCATCCGCGAGATCCGCCGCCGCTTCGGCGATGCCATCCCTGCGATCCTGATCACCGCCGATCGCAGCCCCGCCGTGCAGGTCGCCGCGCGGGACGAGAAGATCGCGGTGCTCAACAAGCCCGTGAAGCCGGCTTCGCTCCGTGCCCTGCTGGGTCAGTGGCGCACGCAGCAGATGGTGGCGGCGGAGTGAGGCGCAGGGGTCAGTAGTCGGTCGATACGCTGAGCGCGCGCCACCGCTCCAATTCCTCGAGACGAAGCCTGTCCGCGGCCGCAATGGCGTTCACGGCGTCGCTGCCGAGCGCAATCCGCAAGGGCGGGCGATCCATGTCGACGAGCTTCAACACGACGGCTGCAGCCTTGGCCGGGTCGCCGGGCTGGCGGCCATCATAGTCGCGCTGCATCCTGACCGCGGCACCGACCACCGCGTCGTACTCCGGACGTCCTTCGTCGGTCTCATGCGAGGTCTGGGCAAAGCCGGTCCGGAAGCCGCCGGGCTCGACGATGGTCACATGCACGCCGATCAGCGCCATCTCGCGCGCCAGCGATTCCGAAAAGCCTTCGATACCCCATTTCGCCGCCGAATAGGGCGCGCGGGCCGGCGCGCCGATGCGGCCGCCGACCGACGAGACCTGCATGATGTGCCCGCGGCGCTGCTTGCGCAGCACCGGGATCGCCGCCTTGGTGACGATGATGGTGCCGATCAGATTGGCCTCGATCTGCTGCCGGAACGAGGCGAGGCTGGTGTCCTCGACCGAACCGAGATCGCCATAGCCGGCATTGTTCACGACGACGTCGAGACCGCCGAAGGCTTCCACCGCGAGGTCGATCGCCGCTTGCGCTGCCGCTTCGTCAGTCACGTCAAGCGTTGCCAGCCGCAGTCTTTCCCCGAAACGTTCGCGCAGCGGTTCGAGCGGGTCGAGCTTGCGAGCCGTGGCCACGACCCGGTTGCCCGCAACGAGTGCGGCTTCCGTGATGGCGCGCCCCAACCCGCGCGAACTGCCGCTGATGAACCAGGTCTTCATACCAGTCTCCGAAAGGACTTAAAGCGCGAGCCGCGTGAACACGTAATCGTGGCTCTTGGCACGGGCTTCGTGACAGCCCCAGCAGGTACGGTGCTGGGCCTCGTCAACCGGCTTGCCGTTGATGAAGCGGCCAAAGCCCCAGCCTCCAGTGGAGGCATATTTCTTGGAATCCTTGACCATCACCTGGACCGTCGTAGCAGCACCGGGGATCGTCGCGGATGCAAATTCAGGTGATTGCTTCCGCTTCCAAGCGCGCTTGACCAACACGGTCCCGTCCGGGAACGGAAGCTTGCCGGCCTGGTAGGCATCGATGGCAGTCTGGTCGCCGACGACAGCGCGCAGTTCGTCGAGCGGCGCAGCCTCCTCGGCCGGCGCGATCAGCTCCCACTGCTTGTAGCCGGCGGGGATTGTGACGCCGAAGATCGGCGAGGCGTTGGCGGCCGTGCTTTCAGCCGGCGTCTGCGCCGAGACGATCGTGGCGAGATACGGCACGCAAGTCAGCAGAATGACGACGAGAACCACGGCAAGAACGATCACCGTGGAGAGTGCGAAGGTTTTCTTTTCGGGCTCGGGCGAGGTCATGATCTCTCAACAGGCTCGGAGCGACGGATATCCTCCGGTCCAGCCGGGCTGGACCGGAGGCAGACAACATCCTCAGGCGCCGCCGTCGGCGTCGATGACGGCCTTGGCAAAGGCTTGCGGTGCTTCCTGCGGCAGATTATGGCCAATGCCGCCGGTGATCAGGCGAAACTCGTAACGGCCCGAGAATTTGCTGGCATAGGCGCTCGGATCGGGATGCGGCGCGCCGTTGGCGTCGCCTTCCATCGTGATGGTCGGCACATCGATCTGCGGGGCTGCGGCCAGCTTCTTTTCGAGATGCTCGTATTTCGCCTCGCCCTGGGCAAGCCCGAGCCGCCAGCGGTAGTTGTGGATCGTGATCGCGACGTGATCCTTGTTGTCGAGCGCCGCCGCGCTGCGATTGAAGGTGGCGTCGTCGAACTTCCACTGCGGCGAGGCGAGCTTCCAGATCAGCTTGGCGAAATCGTGCGTGTACTTTTCGTATCCGGCGCGGCCGCGCTCGGTGGCGAAGTAGAACTGGTACCACCATTGCAGCTCCGCCTGCGGCGGCAATGGCGCGTTGCCGGCAGCCTGGCTGGAGATCAGATAGCCGCTGACCGACACCAGCGCGCGGCAGCGGTCCGGCCACAGCGCGGCGATGATGTCGGCGGTGCGGGCACCCCAGTCGAAACCGGCGACGACGGCCTTCTTGATGTCGAGCTTGTCCATCAGAGCGATGATGTCGGCGGCCATTGCCGCAGGCTCGCCGTTGCGCGGCGTCTCACTGGAGAGGAAGTGCGTCGTGCCGTAGCCCCGCAAATAAGGGACGATCACGCGATAGCCGGCCTTCGCCAGGATAGGCGCGACATCGACAAAGGCGTGAATGTCGTAGGGCCAGCCGTGCAGCAGGATCGCGACGGGACCGTTCGAGGGCCCCACCTCCGCATAACCGACGTTGAGAACGCCGGCGTCGATCTGCGTGATCGCCCCGAAGGCCGCATTCGATGCGGAGGATCGTAGCGGTTCCGTCTCGGCGCGTGCGAGATCGATCACGCCGAGGCCGACGGCGACGGCCCCTGTGGCGATGCCGAGAAACTGGCGGCGGTGCTCATCGATGATCTGCTTCATGGCGTTGCAACCTCCTGCTGGTTGATGATGCTGCGTCAGACCAGCGCGAGCCTGACGTCGATGTCGCCACGGACGGCCTTGGAGTAAGGGTAGGTTTGATGCGCTTCAGCGACGATGCCCTGTGCGGCCTCGCAATCGAGACCCGGCAGGCTGACGTTGAGGCGCGCCCGAAGCTCATAAGTGCCTTCATCGAGAAGAGATCGATTTCCGTATCGATCGCACTTTTTCCGGGAAGCACGATTTTCCGCTTGCGAGCTGCCATTTCCATCGCGCCTTCGAAGCAGGCCGACCAGCCGGCTGCGAACAATTGCTCGGGATTGGTGCCGATGCCTGCGCCACCTGGCGGCGACAGCACTTCTCCGCGCTTCACAACGTGCGTGCCACGCTGGACTGGTGTTTGGCGCGGGGGGCGACGCCGGCACCGGCATTGCGCTCGCCGCCGCGGCAGCGCGATCTTCCTCGCGATATCCCTCTTGATCGAATGGCTTGCGATTGCTCCCCTCCTCGCGCGGCGGCAGCGAGGCGGCGCGCGTGGCCTTGAGCAGGAGCCTTGGGATCGCCGAGGCGCGCCGCGACGCGCCGAACCAGCTCCAGCTGCTCGGCGCATCCATATCAGAGATCTACTTGATGTAATCCCTGGGTTTGAGCCGCCGCCAAGGCGCCGCAGCCTGGGAGCTGCGCACCGCGATCGAGGATGCGAAGCGATTGCTCCGATCATCCCTCGAGGACTTTGCCGAGGGCTCCGAAACGACCGATATCACCCCGTCGGCGTGCCCTGCGTCCACTGGCCGCCGGCGATCTTCGCCGCGGCGATGACGGCCTGGGTGCGGCTCTCGACGCCGAGCTTTTGCAGGATGGCCGAGACATGTGCCTTGATGGTGGCCTCGGAGACGCCGAGCTCATAGGCGATCTGCTTGTTGAGAAGGCCCTCCGACAGCATCATGAGGACCCGGACCTGCTGCGGCGTCAGCGTCACCAGGCGGTCGCGCAGGCGTGTCATGTCGGGGTCGGCCGCGGCGGACAAGTCGGTGTCGGCAGGAACCCAGACGTCGCCGTCCATCACCTTGAGGATGGCGTCACGCAACGTCTCGACGCCGAAACGCTTTGGAATGAAACCGGAAGCACCGAAATCGAGCGAGCGGCGGATCGTGATGCTGTCGTCGGACGCCGAGACGATCACGACCGGAATCGCCGGATATTGCGCGCGCAGATAGATCAGACCGGAAAAGCCGGAGATCCCGGGCATCGAGAGGTCGAGCAGGATCAAGTCGACCTCGGAGGTCTGTTCCAGCAGCCCGGTCAGGTCCTCGAAGGATCCGGCCTCGTCGATCCTGGCCGACGGGAGGACACCTGCCACCGCCTGCCGCAACGCGTCGCGGAATAGCGGATGGTCATCGGCGATGACGAGGTGGGTGCTTGCATTGGCTGTCGCAGTCATCTGTTCCGCAGGCCGACGAAAGATCGGGAAAGAATTTCAACTCGTTGCTGATCAAGCAGCAATTGACGATTGTTCACTGACTGGAGCCGTCTTGCAAGGCAACCTTCCGCCCGCAGTCGCAAGGCAGTTAATCACAGCCGCGCGAACCAATTGATGCTGCAGCGCAAAAAGTCGCTGGCGGGTCTGATCAATCCTTGAACAGCAGGTCTCGGGTCAAATCATCGATCACGGCGACCGCTTGAAGCGCTGCCCTCAATCGCTCGCGGTCACGGGCCGACAATCGCTTGACCGACACCGCATTGGAGGGCGGCGTCCCCTGCGCCACATCCGCGACCTGTTGCGACACGATCAGTTCCAGAAAGACACCATGGGCCTCGTCGAGCGCATCGAGATCGGTCTCGCCACGGCCAACCACGGCCTTTACACCCGCGAGTCGCTGCGATGTCGACCGGCCCATCACATGGTAGCGAATCGCCATCGCGCGCGCTGCAGCGACCAGGCCGAACAGCCCTGCCGCCTTGAGGTCGATGCGACCGCCTTCAGTGCGGATGCCGCCGAAGAATTTCAGGCTCGCAGGGACGCTGATCCCTTCGACCAGAAGCTTGGCGAAAGCGACCTGCCCCTCGGCTGCCGCGAACGCCGCCTGCCTGACGGAAACGGCAAGGCTGCCGTCGCCATGAACGGCCCGGAGATCGAAGAAGATATCCACCGACAGGAGATCCTTTGGACTGGAGCGCCAGACCCAGTGCTCGATGCGGTCACGCCACGTTGCAACCGAGCCGCGCCACGGCGGGTTCTTCGCCATGACGCCCCCCTTGCAATAGGGCACGCCGGCCTCGTGCAGAATATCTGCAACGTGCGCCCCGAACGCCTCAAACCAGCGATCCTCGGCGCCTCCCGGTTCGCCTTGCTCGAAGATCACGGCATTGTCCTGATCCATCGCCAGCAGGCTTTCGCCGCGTCCGGCAGACCCGAGCACGACCAGCGTGTATGGCGTTGGGGGGCCGCCCTCGCCGCGCTCCCGCATGAGCCGCTCGGCAATCACGGCGGCCTGACGGGTGAGGGCGCAGAGCTCGCTGGAAATCACGTCCGCAATCTGACGGCCGGACAATCCTTCCGCCAGGAGCACCTCCGCAACCCGCGGCAGCTTCGCCCAGGCCAGCGCCAATGCCTGCGTATCCGCGGCATCCTCGATCTCGTCCCCGAGCGAGATGGCCTCCCCCGCCCGCAGACGCAGCAGGTCCCGCGCGGACAACGCACCGACCACCCGGCCGGCCTCGTCGACAACGCCGAGATGACGGGTCTTGAGGCGATTCATCCGGCCAATCGCACGATAGACGAGCGCGTCCTCGGGAATCGCCGCCAGCGGCTTGCTCATGATCCGGTGCACCGGCAGCTCCAGCGCCGGGGCACCGAGCCGGGCGATCGCCCGCAGCACGTCGCGCTCGGTAACGATCCCGGCCTCGACGGCCTTGACGTCGTCTGCGGCCGCATCCGGCGCGCCGACGTACACAGCCGATATTCTCTCGCTCGTCATTCGCGCCAGGGCGTCGCCTACCAAAACGTCCGCACCGACGAAAATGGCGGGATACCGCATGATGTCGCGGTTGCGGTGGCGATAGGCATAGGCGTCGAACCGCTTCAGCGTCTGTTCTGCATCGATGCGGGCTGTCGCCTCGACCGCCTCGATCCAGCCCATCCGCACCTGATCGTCGAGCACGGCGGTGAGCGCGCGACAGGCGCGCTCGGCTTGAACAACGGTCCGGATGCCGTGCTCGCGCAGCCTCGGCAGCAGCGCCAGGAAGATCCGTGCCGTCGTGACCGCATCGCCGAGAGCGGAATGCCGGCCTGCCACGTCGATGCCAAGCCAGGCCGCAAGATTCTCCAGCTGGTATCCGCCGAGGTCCGGCGCAACGATCTCCGCAAGCAGTCTGGTGTCGAGCGTTCGAGGCCGGGACCATGGCAATCCCGCCAGATCGCATTCGCGCTTCAGGACCGCCAGATCGAAACCGATCATGTGCCCGATGACGACAGCCCGGCCGAGGAACGCGTCGAAACGCGGCCAGACGTCCACGAACAGCGGCGATTCAGCGACCGTGGCATCATCGATGCCGTGAATGCGCGTCGTCTCCGCGGGGATCGGTTGATCGGCCGGCCGCAGCAATTGAACGAACGAACCGCCGTCGACCAGCTTTCCGGCCGATAGACGCACGCCGGCAAGCTCGATCACCCGCGCCTTGCGCGGATCGAGCCCGGTCGTTTCGGCATCGATGACAACGGCGTCGAGCGACAAAAGCGGGGCAGCACCACTCGTCGTATCCATTGTCCTCCCTCGGAAGGCCCGGACCGTGCGATGCCGGCCGGCAAGCCGGGCATTGGCAGAGGCCCGGCGATCCTACGCCAGCAGCGTGTTGGTCACCGCAGCCGCATCGATACGATCGACCAATTCGTCATGGATGTTGCAAAGGCTGACGCGCAGGTAATTGCGTATCGTCTCGAAATCCCGTCCGCGCAGTTTTTCGTGGATCGGCATCATCGCAAAATAGGTTTCCGCCAGCGGCTCGGGAATGTCCATCACGCGCTTGGGCGCATGCCCGCCAACGAGGTCGAGGCGCTGCTCCAGCTCGCGCCGGGCCTGAAACCAGCCATCCTCGCCGATCGACGGCGGCACTGGATAGCGGTCGAAAACCGAGAGGACGACGAGGATCATCTGGTCGAGAACCGCTCGGCGCTGCATGCCGGCATGTGGGCGCAATACCCCCTCGACCATCTCGCCCACCATCGCAAGTCCGAGCGGATAAGCCTGCCAGCGCGAACGTTCGACGGCTAGCGCAAACCCTTCCTCGGCAAACAGGACCTTGGAATAATGGCCGGCACGGGCACGCGAATACTCGTAAATGCCCTTTTGCACGATGAACGCAGATTGTGCGTCGATGAAGTCGGCAAGCGCCTCGCGGTCGCCAATCGGCGGCCGGGGACGAAAGAATTTCTGCAGCAGCTTCATCGCAGTCCGATCCTGCCAGACGGAATCGCCGTGCTATCCCGCGCTCGCCGCGCCCGAATTGTCAACGGCCGCGACGCTGTTCGCATCCGCAGCATCGGTTCCCTCCGAAAGTATTATAAAGACCTCGGCACTCCCAGTGTTAGCCTCCGACATTCCAAATTGGCGAAAGACCGGTTGGAAGGCGGCAGGGGGGGCCGCAGCGACGGGTATGCAACCCCTCGATTCCTCCGGCTCGCATGCCGGAGTGCTGACAGAGGAAATGCAGCCCATGCCTGACTCCCACAATCTCAGAGAACGAGAAGAAGCCCACTGGCGCAAGACCTCGCGCCTGATGCTGATCAACCTCGGCATCTGGTTCTTGTTCGGATACGTCATCCACATGTTCGTGGTTCCGCTCAACACCATCAAGTTGCCGATCCTTGGCTTCCCGCTCGGCTTCTATATGGCCGCGCAGGGTTCGCTGATCGCCTTCGTGGTCATCCTGTTCGTGTTCGCCAGACAGCAGGACAGGATCGACCGTGAATTCGGCTTCGCCGAAGACGATCAGGAGGGTTGAACATGGCTACGCAACAGGCCACAACAACCGGCGGTTCCGACTTTCTCAGCAACCTTGGGCGGATCTACGGCTTCTACACCGGAGGATTCGTCGCGTTTGTCCTTCTGCTCGCCGTCCTCGAGATCATCGGGGTGCCGAACAAGATTCTCGGCTACCTGTTCGTGTTCTTCACGCTCGCGGTCTACGCGATCATCGGCGTTCTGTCGCGAACGGCGCAGGTGTCCGAATACTACGTGGCAGGCCGCAGCGTGCCGGCGTTCTACAACGGCATGGCTACGGGTGCCGACTGGATGTCGGCAGCGTCCTTCGTCGGCATGGCGGGCACGCTGTTCCTGCTCGGCTACGACGGACTCGCCTGGGTGCTCGGATGGACCGGCGGCTTCGTGCTGGTCTCCATCCTGATCGGGCCTTATCTGCGCAAATTCGGCGCCTATACAGTGCCGGACTTTCTGTCCTTCCGTTACGGCGGTAATTTCGCCCGGGCGCTGGGCGTCGTCGTGCTCGTCGCCTGTTCGTTCACCTATGTGACGGCGCAGATCTACGGCACGGGCATCATTGCCTCGCGCTTCCTCGGAATGCAGTTCGAAATCGCAGTTTTCGCAGGACTGGTCGGCATCCTGGTCTGCTCGATGCTGGGCGGCATGCGAGCGGTGACCTGGACGCAGGTGGCCCAGTACATCGTGCTGATCATAGCCTACCTGACTCCGATCGTGATCCTGTCGACCAAGATCTACGGGATACCGATTCCGCAGCTGACCTATGGACATGCGATCGCGGACATCACCGCGCGCGAACAGGAGATGCTCGCCAACGGACTGGCGGCGGCAGCAAGCCTCAAGCCGCACATTCAGCCCTTCATCAACTACAGTCCGCTGAACTTCTTTGCGATCATCCTGTGCATGATGGTCGGCACGGCCTCGCTGCCGCACATCCTCATGCGCTACTTCACGACACCGTCGGTGCGTGAGGCGCGGCAGTCCGTGGCATGGTCACTGCTGTTCATCTTCCTGCTGTACTTCTCGGCGCCTGCCTACGCAGCGTTCTCCAAGCTGGAGGTGTACACGAACATCATCGGGCGCGATCTGTCCGCGATCAGGCCCTGGCTGTTCAACTGGGGCGAACTCGGGCTGATCCAGATCTGCGGCAAGAACGCCGTCAACATCGACGCCGTCATTGCCGCGTGCAAGGCCGTTGCCGGTCACCCCGGCGTGGTCCGGCTGCAGGACTTCGTCATCAACACGGACGTGATCGTGCTCTCGACACCGGAGATCGCGGGGCTTCCCTACGTCATCTCCGGTCTCGTCGCGGCCGGCGGCCTGGCTGCGGCTCTGTCCACCGCCGACGGGCTGCTGCTGGCAATCGCCAACGCATTGTCGCATGACGTCTACTACAAGATGATCGATCCGAACGCGCCGACGGCACGCCGGCTGATCGTCGCGCGCGTGCTCCTGCTGATAGTCGCGGTGGTCGCCGCGGCGACGGCCGCCACCAAGCCCGGGGATATCCTGGCCATGGTCGGCTGGGCATTCTCCCTGGCGATGGCGGGCAACTTCCCGGCACTCGTGATGGGCGTCTGGTGGAAGCGCACGACGTCCACGGGCGCGGTCTGCGGCATCATCGCCGGGTTCGGGCTCTGCCTGTTCTACCTCGTGACCACGCGCTACTTCCCAGGCGCGGGCGTCAAGTACTTCGGTATGACGTCGTTGCTCAATCCGGCCACCGGCGCACCGCTGGTCGACATCGCCAAGGCCATGGCGTTGCCCAACGCGATGGAAAGTTGGCCGACACTGGCCCACCCGCTTGCCAACAAGGTGGGGTGGTTCAACCTCAGCAACATCGCCTGCGGCTTGCTGGGTGCGCCCTTCGGCTTCGCGGTGATCATCATCGTGAGCCTGCTGGGACGGGCGCCGTCGCGGGAAATGCAGGCCTATGTCGACGAGATTCGCAAGCCGCGAGGCCGCACGGTGCTCGAAGAGAAAACGACCTGAGCGGATCGGACACGTTGCGCCAAACGGGGCCTTGCGAGGCCCCGTTTTTGTTTGCGACCGCCAGCGCTCGCTTGCCCCGAAACGCCTGCCTTGACATTGTTGCGTGCGGAGGCTGGCACAGAAATACCCGACGGCGTGGACGCAGCGAGCGTCCTCGCAGGACCATACTGCTTCCAACGCGACGCCCGGAGGAGGACCGATTTTGGACATTGCCGACTCGTTGGCCAGATACTGGTATTTTCACCTGCCGAACTTCGTTCTGGCGGCCCTGATGTACACCATGCTCGGCCGCTTCCTGCTCGGCCTCTTCGTCGACGCCGACTCGCCGAACTATATCTGGCGCTTCTTCTGCCGCTTCACCGATCCGGTGCTCACCGCCATTGCAACCGTCACGCCGAAGGCGGTTCCTCCAGCCGTCGTGTGGTTGTTCGGTTTCGTCTGGATGTTCTGGTTGCGGATCGTGCTCCACTACACATTGCTCGTGCTCAATCTCGCGCCGCGACTTGCGGGAGGCGGATCATGAACCGCAACTTCTTCCTGATCGGTATTGCCTTCTTCGGAATGATCAACGGCCTCTTCAACCAGCTTTGGCTGATCTTCGCCTTGCTCTATGTCCAGCCGCTCGCAGGTCCTCTTCTGTTCGGAAGCATGTCGCTGACGCTGATGTTCGCCTCGCTGATGGTCTCGACCGCGACCGTCATCCTGGGCGGCATTCCCGCCGCCATCTACGAACGCGTCACCGGCGCACAGGAGTCGAACGGCGTCTCGCTTTGGATCTGGCTGGCCGGCACGGCCATTCTGGCGCTCCCCGCCGCCGGCAATTTCATCAGCATCGGCCTCTGAACGGCGGGCGGGAACCATTGAAGGCAGGCCCCGCAGGGACTACCCTAGGCCGCATCCCGATCCTCTCGATCCCAATGAGCCAGGCGACGGAGTCCCTCCTCATGGAAGAAATGCGCCGCATCGCCTTTGAAACGGTCCTGCGCGCGTGCGGATTTGCCTCCCTCGCCATATTCTGCGTCATGATCGGCCTTTCGTTTCTGCCGGGCTCCGCATTTCAGGCGGGAGGCTTTCTGAGCCTGATCATGACACTGGTGCTTCTCCTGAAAGCGGAGGAAGCGCGGACCAAAGACCACCGCCGCACCGAGATGTGGCTGTATCTTCCAAAAGACAGGCGCCCGCCTCAGCCGCATGCACAAAAAACAGTCTCAGCGGTGATGCGAGAGACCTATCTGGTGTTCGCATACTGGTCTGCGCTGGTGTCCGTCGTGATGTGGATTGTCGCGATGAGCTTTTCCGTCCTTGGACTTTAGTTTGAGGTTGCGGACCCCACGGTATTTCGCTCTCGCGGCTCCGTGATTTCCCGTCCGATATCTCCGCGGTGCTCCCGATTCGCGTCGAAAGTACTATTGGGCCGGATGCAGCAGGCATGTAATTGCTCGCCCCCGATTGGTGGCGCGCCCGCGTGGCGCGGATCGGTTCTTGAAAAGAAAACAAGCGGGAGCGAATCGGAATGACGACAGTAACTGCAACATCGGCACCATCTGCCGGCGCCGGGATGACGAAGGACGAACGTTTCGTCATTCTCGCCTCCTCGCTCGGTACCGTGTTCGAGTGGTACGACTTCTATCTCTACGGTTCGCTGGCAAGCATCATCGGCGCCCAGTTCTTCTCGGCCTATCCGCCGGCAACCCGCGACATCTTCGCGTTGCTGGCGTTCGCCGCCGGCTTCCTGGTCCGCCCCTTCGGCGCCATCGTGTTCGGTCGCATCGGCGACATCGTCGGCCGCAAATACACCTTCCTCGTCACCATCCTGATCATGGGTCTGTCGACCTTCATCGTCGGCCTGTTGCCCAACGCCGCGACCATCGGCATCGCGGCGCCGATCATCCTGATCGTCTTGCGTCTTGCCCAGGGCCTGGCGCTCGGCGGCGAATACGGCGGTGCTGCGACCTACGTCGCGGAGCATGCGCCGAACGGCAAGCGCGGCTACTATACCTCCTTCATCCAGACCACCGCGACGCTCGGTCTGTTCCTGTCGCTGCTGGTGATCCTGTTCACCCGTTCCGCGCTCGGCGAAGCGGACTTCGCGGCCTGGGGCTGGCGCATTCCGTTCCTGGTGTCGGTGCTGCTGCTCGGAATCTCGGTCTGGATCCGGCTTCGCCTCAACGAATCGCCGATCTTCCAGAAGATGAAGGAAGAGGGAAAGAGCTCGAAGGCCCCGCTCACGGAAGCCTTCGGCAACTGGCAGAACGGCAAGCTCGTGCTGCTCGCCCTGCTCGGCGGCGTGATGGGCCAGGGCGTGGTCTGGTACACCGGCCAGTTCTACGCGCTGTTCTTCCTGCAATCGATCCTGAAGGTCGACGGCTATACCGCCAACCTGCTGATCGCCTGGTCGCTGCTGCTCGGCACCGGCTTCTTCATCGTGTTCGGCATGCTGTCCGACAAGATCGGCCGCAAGCCGATCATCCTCGGCGGCTGCCTGATCGCGGCGCTGACCTTCTTCCCGATCTTCAAGATGATCACCACCAACGCCAACCCGGCGCTGGAGAAGGCCATCGAGCAGACCAAGGTCGAGGTGGTGGCGGATCCTGCCGATTGCGGCAATCTGTTCAACCCGGTCGGTACCCGCGTGTTCACCACGCCGTGCGACACAGCCCGCGACTTCCTGGCCAAGTCATCGGTGAAGTACTCGACCAGCTATGGTCCGGCCGGCTCGGGCGTGAAGGTCGTGATCAACGGCAAGGAAGTGCCCTACGCCAATGCCAAGGACAGCAACCCGGCGGTTCTCGCTGCGGTGCAGGCGGCGGGCTATCCGAAGGCGGGCGACGCCGGCATCGTGAAGATGTCGCATCCGCTCGACATCTTCCGTCCGCAGGTGGCGGCGATCATCGGCCTGCTGTTCATCCTGGTGCTGTTCGTCACCATGGTGTACGGCCCGATCGCGGCGATGCTGGTCGAACTGTTCCCGACCCGCATCCGCTACACCTCGATGTCGCTGCCCTACCACATCGGCAACGGCTGGTTCGGCGGCCTCTTGCCGGCGACCGCCTTCGCCATCGTGGCCTCGACCGGCGACATCTATGCCGGCCTCTGGTACCCGATCATCTTCGCGTCCATCACCGTCGTGATCGGCTTCTTCTTCCTGCCCGAGACCAAGGACGTCGACATCAAGGCGACCTGATCCTAAAGCGCGATGCGATTTGGATGAATCGTCATCGCGCTTCAGGTTGTTGTTTACGCATGATCTTTTCGGAAAACCGCTTCGCACTTTTCCGGATCATGCTTTGGCAGCGATCGACGACACGAACCGGCCGCGGTCTCCGCGGCCGGTTTTGTCTTGTGCGCTTACTGATTGCTGCCGATGAATTGCAGCACGATCTCGCGGCGGTGCGGGCGGCTGCGATGCTCGACCAGATAGATCGCCTGCCAGGTGCCGAGCGCGAGCTTCCCTTTCAGGACCGGGACCTGGAGCGAAGTCTGCGTCAGCATGGTCTTGACGTGCGCGGGCATGTCGTCGGGCCCCTCGGTGTCATGGGTCCACCCGGCGTTCTCCGGTGCGAGCCGTGACAGTGCCGTGGTAAGATCGACCAGCACGGAGGGATCGGCGTTCTCCTGAATCGTCAGCGAGGCCGAGGTGTGGCGGATGAACAGCGTCAGCGCGCCATCGCGCGCGTGAACGTCCTTGATGAACTTCGTCGCTTCCGCGGTGAGATCGACGAAGGTTCGCCCGGGCGTCGGCACCGTCAACAGGGCGGTACCGATGGCCGTGGCCTGCACGGTCGATGGCACCGAACGCGTCAGCTGTTTCTCAGGCGTCATTCAAACTCTCAAATCTTGCCCGACACGTCCTTCTGCACGCGGTTGGCCATGTCGATCAGCCGCCGCCAGGCCTTTTCCAGGAACGACATCACGCGATCGACGTCCTGGTCGCTCGGCAGCGGGATCTCGATCTTGCGCTCGCCCTCGGCGACCTTGGGCTCCGCCTTCTTCAACTGCTCGGATTTCGGCAGCGCCTCGTCGATCTTGCCCGACACCGTCGGCCCCGCCGCGAGCTGTCCCTTCAGCCTCTCGACCTCGGCCTGGAGCCTGCCGATCTCGGCGTCGAGTGCGGTCCGCTCGTCGGGCACCGCGTAGCAGGCCCAGCCGGCGCCGTTCTTGGTGCAGGTCGATACCGTGCCGGTGCGCGTGTCGAGCCGCAGCACGCCCTCGGGGATGGGTGTCATGCTGTAGCGACCATTTTCGCCGTCGGGCGCGGATTGGGCGGCCACGAGGCCGCCGCTGACGACCATCACCGCGGCGGCCGCCGCAAGCCATGATGTTGTGGATGACGTCGCTGGTCTCATCGCCCTCTCCGCCACGGCACTGGTGCGGCTTTTGTGCAATTCTACACCCGCGCCAGGCAATCCGCCGCCAAAAACCCGCCTCTGAAATCAACGAACGCGGTGGCTTCTTTGATCCAGGCCGTGAGGCGAAAGGACAACTGCGTCCGCCGATCGTGAGGAGACCTGCTGCGGTGCGGCGTCACGCTGTGTGCGACGCTGCCGCGCACGCCGATATCATCAAATAAATCAGATACATAACCGAAAGCGACGCAATCGTGACTTGGCTTGACTTGATTATGGGCCATCAGTATGGTCCGCGCGGCTTTTGAGGGTGACGGGCGCAATTTCCATTCAGCCGCAGCGTTTCGGGTCTTCGTTGCATGACACAGGGCACGGGACACGGCGAGGATGGAGATCGCGATAGATCATCCGAGGAAGCCGCGCTTTCCGAACGGCTCGGAAGTCTTGATCAGCGGTTGTCCGAATTTCGCGACCGCCGGACCAAGACCGAGCAACCCGCAGGTGACGGTGGAGACAGAGCGGCCAGAGCCTCGGCGATGGCGCTTGGTTTCCGGTTATCCTCGGAGTTGATCGCCGGCGTCGTTGTCGGAGCGGGGATTGGCTGGGGGTTCGACCGCTTGCTGTCGACGTCGCCTTTCGGATTTATCGTGTTCCTGCTGCTGGGCTTCGTGGCCGGCGTGGTGAATGTGGTGAGAACGGCGGGCGCGGGTCAAAACAGGCGCGGCGATTCCTAGCGGATCCCACCAGGAGAGGAATGATCGTGCCGGCCTCGCCGGTACGGGCCGGCCCGGCCGGCAGACCGAGACCCGCCGGCATTGCCCGGCAGACCAAGAGATGCCGCGCTGATGAAAATCGATCCGATCCACCAGTTCAACATCGAGCCTCTCTTCACCCTGGGCCACATCGGCAATCACACGATCGCCTTCACCAATTCGTCGCTCTACATGCTGGTGGCGGTGGCGATCATCTCGCTCCTGATGCTTGCCAGCGGCACGCAGCTGGTTCCCGGACGCCTGCAGTCGGTCGCTGAAATCTCCTACGAATTCGTCGCCTCGACCATCCGTTCGACGGCCGGCGCGGAAGGCATGAAGTTCTTCCCGCTGATCTTCTCGCTGTTCATGTTCATCTGCGTCTCGAACCTGGTCGGCATCATCCCCTACACCTTCACGGTGTCGAGCCATTTGATCGTCACCGCAGCGCTCGCGCTGCTGGTGTTCTTCACGGTCCTGATCTACGGCCTCTACAAGAACGGCCTGAAATTCTTCAAGATCTTCGTTCCCCACGGCGTCCCCATCTACATCCTGCCGCTGGTCATGTTCATCGAGATCCTGTCGTTCTTCCTGCGGCCGGTCTCCCACAGCGTTCGTCTCTTCGCCAACATGCTGGCCGGCCACATCGCGCTGAAGGTGTTCGCGGGCTTCGTCGCCATGCTCGGCTTCTCGCTCGGCGCCATTGGCTGGATCGGCGGCGTGCTGCCGCTGGCGCTCACGGTCGCGCTGACCTCGCTGGAAATCCTGGTCGCGTTCCTCCAGGCCTATGTGTTCGCGATCCTGACCTGCATCTACCTCAACGACGCCATTCATCCGGGACACTGAGCGGTCCGGGGAATTTCCACCCACAACCCCATCTTTCTTCCAAGGAGTCTAAAATGGATCCGGCAGCAGCAAAACTTATCGGCGCGGGCATCGCGTGCATCGGCATGGGCGGTGCGGGCGTCGGTGTGGGCGTGATCTTCGGCAACTACCTCGCCGCAGCCGTGCGCAACCCGTCGGCCGCTCAGGGCCAGTTCGGCAACCTGATCTTCGGCTTCGCCGTGACCGAAGCGCTCGGCATCTTCTCGCTGCTGATCGCGCTGCTGCTGCTGTTCGTTCCGCTCTGAGGACGACGTTTTTCGCGCCGTTCCAGTCCTTGGAACGGCGCGTGTGACAGCAACAGGAGAACTCCATGGCTGAGAGTCATGGCGGCGCGAAAGGTCCGGCGGGCGCACACACCGAGGCTGACGGTGGTCACCACGGTGGCGGTTTTCCGCCGTTCGAGAGCAGCAGCTTCGCTTCACAGCTGGTGTCGCTCGCGATCTTCTTCGTCCTGCTTTATGTGATCGTGTCCAAGCTCGCCCTGCCGCGCATCGGCGGTGCGATCGAGGCGCGTCAGAACAAGATCGAGGGCGACCTCGCCGAAGCGCAGAAGCTGAAGGACCAGTCCGACGCAGCGCTGAAGGCCTATGAAAGCGAGCTCGCTGCGGCGCGCACGCGGGCGCAGGCAATCGGCAACGAATCCCGCGACAAGGCGAATGCGCAGGCGGACGCCGAGCGCAAGGCGCTGGAAGAACAATTGGCAGCCAAGCTCGCCGGGGCGGAGAAGACCATCGCCTCGACCCGCGCCGCCGCCATGAGCAACGTCCGCGGCATCGCGGCCGATGCGGCAGGTCAGATCGTGCAACAGCTCACCGGCGTCGTTCCGGACGCCGCGTCGGTCAATGCCGCGGTCGATGCGTCCTTGAAGGGTTAGTCGAGATGTTCTTCGAACCTGAATTTTGGGTCGCCGTCGCCTTCGTGATCCTGATGGTCGTGTTCGGCTATCTCGGGGTCTTCAAGACGGCGATGACGGCGCTGGATCATCGCGCCGAACGCATCAAGGCCGAGCTCGACGACGCCGCGCGCCTCAAGCAGGAGGCGGCCAAGGTGCTCGCCGACTACAAGTCGCGCAGTGCCATGGCCGAGCGCGAGGCTGCCGACATCATCGCCAACGCCAGGGCCGAAGCCGAGCGCATCGCGACCGAGGCTAAGGCGAAGATGGAAGACTTCGTCGCCCGCCGGACCAAGACCGCGGAGAGCAAGATCGCGCTCGCCGAGGCCCAGGCGCTGGCCGACGTCCGCGCCGCAGCCGCGGAAGCCGCCGTCCAAGCCGCCTCCACGATCCTGTCGCAGTCGGTCAGAGGCCAGGTCGCCGACGACCTGCTGACCAAGGGGATCAACGAAGTCAGGCAGAAGTTGAACTGAGGGGTCCGCTCTCATCAATCAAAAAGCCGGCGCGATGAGCGCCGGCTTTTTTGTTGGTCGATCTGCAGCCGCAAACTGGGTGTCATCGCCCGCGAAGGCGGGTGATCCAGCACGCCGAGGTTTCTCGGATCAAGCATCTCGCCCTCTGGAATGCTGGATTGCCCGCCTTCGCGGGCAATGACAGTTGAGATTGCCGCAACACCTCGCCTATTTCTTCTTCCGCCCCTTCGGCTCGGGCGCGAGCGCCTGCGGGTCGAAGCCGACATAGAAGATGTAGGAATCGGCATCCTTGGCCGAGGGCACCGGATAGCTCATATCCTCGGCGACAAAGGTGAAGGGCACGCTGCCGCCCTCCGACATCGCGACCGTGGTCCGGTAGGCCTTCGAGGCGATCACCTTCTCGCCGACGCCGCCCTGCACCACCGCGATGCGCAATGGGACGTCGACCGTAGCAGGCGCACCGGCGGGACCTGCGATGACGCGGCCCTGGATTCCGATCCGGGCGGTGATGTCGCCGCCGCTCCGGGCGCATTCGCGCGCCATTTTGGTGATCGTGGCCTGGAAGCGGATGTCGTTACCGATGGCCTGCTTGCCGTTCGCACCGACGGCATAGGTAGAGGCGCCGGCGCGCACGGTGACCTGCGGGCAATCGAGCTCGTCGTCGGCTGGCTGGCCGGGCGCGGGCGCCGGATTGGGCTGCGCCGGCTCGTCCGACTTGCCGCCGAACAGGCTCTTGAAGCGGTCGCTCAAGGATTGGGCCGCCACCGGCGAGACGAACACGAGCGCAATCGACAGCGCCAACGCGACCGCTGTCCCCCGCCGCAACGCCTTGCGCGATGACCGAAGCTCCTTCACCATCGACACCCATACTCCATCACAATATCCGGACCCAACCACCGGCCGGCCCGCGCCGTTATATCGTCAAAATCGGCGAACCCAAGGCAGCAAAAAGGTGGCAAGCAGGGAGACCTTGCCCTCACGGGATGGCGGCTCAGCCGCGGAAATCCTCGTGCAGCAGGCCGAACAGCAGGTGGTCCTGCCAGACCCCGTTGATGCAGAGATAACGGCGCGCCAGGCCCTCGCGCGAGAAGCCGCACTTCTCCAGCACCCGGATCGACGGCGCATTGGTGGGGATGCAGGCGGCCTCGACCCGGTGCAGATTGAGCTCGCCGAACAGCGTCGGCAGCAGCACCCGCAGCGCGGCGGTCATGTAGCCGCGATGGGTATGAGGCTGGCCGACCCAATAGCCGATGGTGCCGGCCTGCACGATGCCGCGCCGGACGTTGGCAAGCGTGATGCCGCCGACCAGGGCGCCGTCGAGCTCACGGAAGATCAGGAAGGGATAGGAGCGGTCCGCGGCAATGTCCTCGGAATAGCGGCGCAGGCGCCGCCGGAAGCCGGACCGGGTGAGATCGTCGGACGGCCAGATCGGCTCCCAGGGCGTGAGATAGTCGCGGCTGGTTTCGCGCAAATGAGCCCATTGCAGGAAGTCCGACATTTGCGGCGCGCGCAGCAGCAGCCCGTTGCCGCGTGGGGCGAGGGTGGCGGGTCCACTGGATGGCAGGCGAAAGAGGGCCATGGTGATGCTTTCCGGGGTGGGGCTCCCTAGCACAGCTCCTAATGCAGCCGCGCCTTGGCGCGCGCCCGGGTCAATCCTTCCGCAAAAGATACGGCCGTGTCCAGACCCCTGCCACTGCCCAATGCGACAACGGCGGGCCGGCTCCGCGACAGCAGCGCACGCGCCGCGTCCCTCGTCGATTCGATGCTGACGGCATCAATCCGGGCTACCAGTTCCTGCGCCGTCTGCGGCCGCCCGTAGGCGAGCACATGCCGGGCAAGCTGCTCGGCACGGGAGGAGCAGCTCTCCAGTGCCATCAGCAGGCCCGCCTTCATCTGCGCCTTGGCCCGGGCGATCTCGGCGTCTGTCAGCGTTTCCACCGAATCATTCATGATGTCGACCACGACCTCCATCATCTCCGGCGCGTCGGCCGGGTCGGTGCCGGTGTAGAGGCCGAAGAAGCCGGTGTCGGAATAAGGCGCGTGGAAGGTGTAGATGGAGTAGCAGAGGCCGCGCTTCTCGCGCACCTCCTGGAACAGGCGCGACGACATTCCGCCGCCGAGGATGTTGGTGAAGACCTGGAGCGAGAACAGCGACGCGTCGCTCTGCGGCACGCCTTCCAGCGCCAGCGTCAGATGCGCCTGCTCGAGCTCACGATGCACCACCTTGGTGCCGCCCTTGCCGAACTGAGCGGTCTGCGGCTTCGGCCCCGGCGTCCCCTCGAAGCTGGCAAAGCGTCTCTCGACCTCGGCGACGACCTGGCTGTGATCGACCGCGCCGGCGGCCGCCACCACCATGTCGGGCCCGCGATAATGCGTCGAGAGGTAGCCGCGCAGCATGTCGCGGTTGAAGGCGCGTAGCGTCTTGGCCGTGCCGAGCAGGGAGCGGCCCATCGGCTGGTCAGGATAGCAGAGCTCGTTCAGATGCTCGAACACGACATCGTCGGGCGTGTCCTGCGCGGCACCGATCTCCTGGACGATCACGTTCTTCTCGCGCTCCAGCTCGTCGGGCTCGAAGGCTGGATTGGCGAGGATGTCGGCGAGCACGTCGAGCGCGAGCGGCACGTCGGCCTTCAGCACCCGCGCGTAATAGGACGTGGTCTCGGTCGAGGTGCCGGCATTGAGGTCGCCGCCGACCGCCTCGATCTCCTCGACGATCTCGCGCGAGGAGCGCTTGGTCGTGCCCTTGAACGCCATGTGCTCGAGCAAATGCGAGATGCCATGCTCGTTCGGCTTCTCGTCGCGTCCGCCGACGCCGGCCCAGACGCCGAGCGCCGCAGTCTCGAGATGGGGCATCTCGTCGGTGACGACGGTCAGGCCGGAGGCAAGTTTGGTCATCTCGACGCTCATCCGGCAACTCCTTGCTTTGCGGCGCGGCTGGCCGACAGCACGAACCGCTCGACCTCGGCCTGATCGTTCTTCATCACCCTCATGTGTTCGGATTTGGTCATCAAGCCGTCCAGCCAGGCCGGCAATTGCGGCCGCTGGCCGCAGGCCGCCTCGACAGCGTCGGGGAATTTGGCCGGATGGGCAGTGGAGAGCACGATGCTCGGCACCCTCGTGTCGGTGGTATCGCGGTCCGCAACGGCGAGCGCCACCGCCGTGTGGGGATCGACCAGTTCGCCTGCTTCGCGCCAGGCGGCGCGGATCGCAGCCGCAGTCTCGGTCTCGTCGGCGCGCCCTGCATCGAACTCCTCGCGGATCGCGGCGAGCGTCGCATCGGGCAGCACGAAACGTCCGGACTGCTTCAGCGATTCCATCAGACGGCGCACGCCTGCTGCATCGCGCCGGCTCGCCTCGAACAGCAACCGCTCGAAATTGGACGAGATCTGGATGTCCATCGACGGCGACGCCGTCGCGTGCACCTCGCGCACCTCGTAGATTCCGGTCTTCAGCGTCCGCGCCAGGATGTCGTTGACGTTGGCGGCGATGCGCAGGGTCCGCACCGGCAGCCCCATGCGCTTGGCGACGTAGCCGGCGAAGATGTCGCCGAAATTGCCCGTCGGCACGACGAAATCGACCGCGCGCGCCGGCGCCCCAACGGCAACGGCGGAGGTGAAATAGTAGACCACCTGGGCGACGATGCGCGCCCAGTTGATGGAATTCACGCCGGACAGCGAAGTCGCATCGCGGAAGCGATGGTTGTTGAACATCCCCTTCACGATCGCCTGGCAATCGTCGAAGGTGCCCTCGATGGCGAGCGCATGGACGTTGGCCGCGCCCGTCGACGTCATCATTCGCCGCTGCACCTCGGAGATGCGGCCGTGCGGAAACAGCACGATGAGATCGACATTCTCGAGTCCCGCAAAGGCTTCGACCGCTGCGCCGCCGGTGTCGCCGGAGGTGGCGACCACGATGGTGGTGCGCTGTCCGCGCTTGGCGAGCACGTGGTCCATCAGCCGCGAGATCAGCTGCATCGCCACGTCCTTGAAGGCGAGCGTCGGGCCGTGGAACAACTCCAGCACGAACTGGTGCGGCGACATCTGGCGCAGCGGCACCACCGCGGGATGGCGGAAGGTGGCATAGGCCTCGTTCGCCATACGACCAAGCTCGGCGTCCGAAATCTCGCCGCCGGCGAAGGGACGAATCAGGTCGACCGCGACCTCCCAATAGGGCCGGCCGAAGAAGCCGGCGATCGTCTCGGTCGGGAGCTGTGGCCAGGCCGCCGGCACATACAGGCCCCCGTCGCGGGCAAGCCCGGTCAGCATCACGTCACAGAAGCCGAGTTCGGGGGCCTCGCCCCGGGTCGAGATATAACGAGTCAAACTGCCCTCCAAAGGCCGGGCCGAACCGAGGCCAGGTCCTTAAGCCTTTGATCTTACGAAACTACTTGATAACAGCCAGAGGCTTTGGGCCACCATAAAGTGTTTTGCGGCATCAGGAAACCGCTTCCGGCCCCTCCCGTCGCCCAATGAAAAAGGGCTGCGGCATTGCCGCAGCCCTTCTCTTGGAAGGTCTGTCGTTGTGTGCAGACCGGTTTGCTTCGTCAGGGTCGCGCCGTCAAAACTGTTCCGGCAAGCATTCGTCGCCTGCCACGAAGTCGTCAAGGGCCAAAACCGTGCCGGCCGAAAAATGTTCCTGTTTTTCCCGACTCCTTTCGGGCGCCGGCTGATGCAGCGCAGCCGGAGGCTTCTTTCAAACTGCTACTTTTTCCCGAAATGTCTTCTGCTGCAGGAACGAATACAGGCCCGGCCCATTGTGTCCGCGGATGGGTGCCGCCCGTTGCCCATGCATTGCCCGGCCAACGGCGGCGTCGATCCGTCGACCGAACCGCTGCATCCTGGAGCAGCCGGTTCGGTCGCTGGCAGAAGGTCAGTTCATCCCGATTTCCACTGCGATCCGGATCAGGTCGGAGTGGTTCTTGGCGCCCAGCTTCTGCTTGAGCAGGGATGTGGTGTTGGCCACGGTTTTGTAAGAGATGCCGAGCGCCTCGGCGACCTCGACGATCTTGTCGCCACGTCCAAGCAGGCGCAGGATCTCGAGCTCCCGCGGCGTCATCTGTGAGGCCGGATTGGCTTTGATGGCCGCACCGGAAAACGTCACGGCCTCGGCGAGTTGCGGCGAGATGAAATTGTCGCCCGCGACCACCTTGCGTACCGCTTTCAGCAGGATCCGAGGATCGTCGCCCTTGGAGACATAGCCCTGCGCCCCGAGCTCGACTGCCCGCACCACGAAGGCCGGATCGTCGTTCATGCTGAACATGATGATCTTGGCGTCGGGATCGTCCTTGCGGATGCGTCGCATCAGTTCGAAGCCGGAGACATCGGGCAGGCTGATGTCGATCACGGTGACGTCGGGCCGCTTGCTGACATAGGCGCGATGCCCGGATTTGGCGTCGCTCGCCTCGTCAATGCGAATTGAATGGTCGGACGCGAACAGGGTGCGGCAACCGGACAGCACTACCGGATGGTCGTCGACGATCAGGACCCTGGTCGCCAGCTTGGCGGTATCTTGCATCGCGCACTCTCTTGTTTTTCGACTCATAGACCGGCGGGAATAAATGGAAAGGGTAAATCCCGCCGATGCGCGTTAGAATTGGCCTAATGTGGCAACGACTTTCGTTCAGGACGCAACTGTTTGTTCCACTCGGCGCCAGCTTTCTGGCGGCGCTGATCCTGGCGGGCGTGCTGCTCCATATATTCGCAACGGACCAACTGGCGGCGGAGAACGAGCCGAGACGACGTTCGACAGAGGCCATCGCCGCCGCGCTCAACGACACGCTGCGCACATCGGACAATCCACGGCGGACGCTCGACGCCTTTGTCCATTCCTTGGACACCTCCTCCGATATCCAATTCCGCGCCTTGGATGCGGGTCCCGCGCCGTCACCGAAGGACGGCCTGCACAGGCCGCATGGCGTGCCGCAATGGTTCATCGACCTTCTCGCCACCCCCGACATGGATGCGGCATCCCCGGTGATGATCGACGGCAGACGCATCGGCGATATCGTATTCCTGCAGGACATGTCGGCCGATCTGTTCGAGAAATGGATCGGCTTTCTCGCGCTCACCAGCCTGGTCGCCGTGCTGATGGTTCTTACCGGCACGATCGCCTATGTCTTGGCGGGATCCGTCCTGCGCCCTTTGCGAGATCTCGGCCAAGGTCTCACGCGGATACGACGGGGCGATTACACCAGGCCGATTCCGGTCGGGGGTCCGCCGGAAATCCGGCAAGGCTGCGAAGAGGCGAATGCGCTGGCTGCAACGCTGGCGCAACTGAGCCAGGACAATCGCGATCTGATGCACCGGCTGGTGTCGCTCCAGGACGACGAGCGGCGCGACCTCGCCCGCGAACTGCACGACGAACTCGGACCGCTGCTGTTCAGCATCCGCGCCGGTACGATCGCGCTGGTCGAGGCTGCGCCGCTGGCGGGAAATTTCGGCAATTCCGCACAGAGCCTGCTGCAATCGGTCGAGGCGCTCCAGCAGACCAATCACCGTATCCTCGACCGGCTGCGGCCGCTCTATATCGAGGAACTCGGCCTTTCGACCAGCGTGCAGACGCTGCTCCGGACCTTTCGCAATCAGGCACCGCACATCATCCTGACGGACACGATCGACGCCGATCTGAACGTGATCGACGGGCCGGCGGCCCAAACCGTGTATCGGCTGATACAGGAGGCACTGACCAACGTGCTGCGCCACGCCAACGCCAGCAACGCCCATGTAAGGGCGACCGTCGCCGGCGAGACACTCGCGATCGAGATCTCCGACGACGGCGGCGGCTTTCCTGCGGACAACATCTTCGGCCGGGGCTTGACCGGCATGCATGAGCGCGTGCGCGCGCTCACCGGATCGCTATCCCTGTTGCGCGTGGATGAGCGAACTTACGTCCGCTGCCGTCTTCCTGTCGAAACGATGCGGGACGTGCCGTCAGCAGGCTAGACTAGCATACGCAGCCGTCATGCGCGTTCTGGCGCGCGGGCTCGCATATCGTGCTGCGGATCTTGCCTTCCGGGTTGAAACGAAACGAGGCCTGAATGCGCAGCGCGCCGGCGACGGAATATTCGAGATCGACGCCGTGGGGCGTCGGATGGATTTCCTCCAGCCCGAAACCAGCCGACGAGAAGGCGCTGAGCCGCGGCTGCCAATAGGCTTCGAGCTCGCCCCGTCCCTGATATCGCTGCGTGCCGTTGCACGTGCATTCGAGCTGGGCGTCGTCGGCATAGAGGTCGAGCAGCGCCGTGAGGTCGCCCTTCCGGCAGGCGTCCACCCAATCGACGATAATTCCCATCTGGTCGAAATCGCTCACGCCGCATCCTGTCTGCCGCGGAAAAGAACCAGCGGCTTAGGACCACACTCGTGAATATGTGCTGAATAATAAACCCCGGGCGATACCGGGTTCCCTCAAGATGGTTCCGAACAAGCTCAGCTCTGCCGCCGGCCTCTTGCCCATACGGCGAAGGCGATCAGAACGGCGCCGGCCAGCGTGAACCAGGTCACCGCATATTGCAGGTGATCGTCCTTCAGATTCACGTCGAGCGGTCCCGGGCGCGGAATGCCATTCGCGGGCGCGGGATGCTCGAGATCGACATAGAACGGCGCGACCGTCCCCCAGCCGAGCGCACTTGCGATTCCCAGGTGATCGCGCACGAACCAGAGCCGCTTGTCGCGATTCTCCGCCGGCGTCAGCCAGCCCGGCGCCTCGGGAAAGCGCAGATAGCCGGTGAGCGCCACCGGTTGGCCCGTGACGAGCTTCTTCACCGCGCGATCCTCGACATCGCGATCCTGCATCGTGTTCTCGACGAAGCCCGCATCGATCACGACCGTCTCGCCCGTGGATAGCCGCGCCGGCAGAAACGCCCAGGTGCCGGGGCCGGAGGCGTCCTTGCGCACCGCGGAGCCGGAGGAATAGACCATCGCATCGGGCAGGGCCGCGTAGGTGGCGGTGAAGCTGACGCGGCGGAATTCATCGCGAGCAGGATTCAGCCCGGTCCACAGCGCCGGCGGCGGCAGTGCGACTGGCGCCGCCGCAAGCCGCTCGGTGAGCGCCGCGATCAGCTCGTGCTTGGCTGTCCGGCGCTGCAACTGCCAGACACCGAGCGCGACGAACACAGCCGTCAGGAACAGCGTGAACAGCGCGAAACCGGCCACGCGGGCCTTGCGCGCAGGCTCGTTCATTTCGCGCGATCGACCAACCGGCCCGGCGCCGCCTTGTAGTGGAACTGCAGCGCGATCAGCAGCGATTTCATCGCACGCAGCGGCAACAGCGTGGTGGCGAGAATCAGCGGCAGCCAGAGCACGGCATGAAGCCAATATGGCGGCTGGTATTTGACTTCGACGATGAGTGCGCACGCAACAACGATGCCGCCGGCGAGCATGATGATGAAGATCGCCGGGCCGTCGCCGGTATCGATGAAAGCATAGTCGAGGCCGCAGCGGTCGCACGCGGGCGCGAGCGTCAGGAAGCCCGCATAAAGCTTGCCCTGGCCACAGCGCGGGCATTTGCAGGCGAGCCCGCGCATCGCGCTTTGCAGGACGGTGGTTTCGGGCTGCGGTGGGCCGGCGGTGTCGTTCATGATGGCGGACCCTATCACAGTTTCCGCCGAACGTTCGGCGGCCGGCAAGCAAAAGGGCGGCCCTGGGGCCGCCCTTTCTGATCGGTTCGATGCAACTTAATGGGCGGCGTGGGCCATGGTCTCGGCGCCGCGTCCCCAGACGTAAATGCAGAGGAACAGGAACAGCCAGACCACGTCGACGAAGTGCCAGTACCAGGCGGCGAACTCGAAGCCGAGATGCTGCTTCGGCGTGAAATGGCCGGCATAGGCGCGGAACAGGCAGACCAGCAGGAAGATGGTGCCGACCAGCACGTGGAAGCCGTGGAAGCCGGTCGCCATGAAGAAGGTCGCGCCATAGACATTGCCGGCGAAGGAGAACGCCGCGTGGCTGTACTCATAGGCCTGCACGCAGGTGAAGAGCGCACCGAGCACGACGGTGAGGATCAGGCCGTATTTCAGGCCCTGGCGGTCGTTCTCGAGCAGCGCATGGTGCGCCCAGGTCACGGTGGTGCCGGAGGTGAGCAGAATCAGCGTGTTCAGGAGCGGCAGATGCCAGGGGTCGAAAGTCTCGATGCCCTTCGGCGGCCAGGTGCCGGGGACCGCGCAAGCACCGGGCTGGGTGCCGAGGCCGCAGCCGAACACCGCATCGCGGGTGGCATGGACGGCGTCGGCCGGAAACAGCGCCGCGTTGAAATAAGCCCAGAACCAGGCGACGAAGAACATCACCTCGGAGGCGATGAACAGGATCATGCCGTAGCGGTGATGCAGCTGCACGACCCGGGTGTGATCGCCCTTGTACTGGGCTTCCTTGATCACGTCGGCCCACCAGCTCGCCATGGTGTAGAGCACGCCCACGGTGCCGACGCCGAACACGATCGGCGCGGCCGAGAACATGTGGTGCATCCAGGCGATCGCGCCGACCGCCATGATGAAGGCCGAGAGCGAGCCGACGGCCGGCCAGGGAGAGGGATCGACCAGGTGATAGTCGTGATGCTTGGTGTGCGCCGTAGCCATTCCGTCTCTCTCCTCAATCCCGTGCCTGTCAGGCACTTATCCCCTTGTTTCCAACCGCCCGACCGTGAGCCCGGCGGTCAAAGATTTCCCTTGCGTTTGTCGTCCTCGCTGGCGGCGAGCGGCTTCACTACGGGGTCGCGCACCGGATAGAACGTGTAGGACAGCGTGATCGAGCTCAGCCCGTCATTCTCGTGGTCGTCGACGATCGAGGGATCGACATAGAACACGACCGGCATCTCGCGCTTCTCGCCGGGCGCCATGGTCTGCTCGGTAAAGCAGAAGCAGTTGATCTTCTGGAAATAGGAGCCGACCGTCAGCGGCGCGACGTTGTAGGCGGCCTGGCCCGCGGTCGTGCGCGCGGCCTGGTTGGTCACGGTGTAGAAGACGGTCACGACCTGGCCGATATTGACCTCGATCTCGCTCTGCTCCGGCTCGAATTTCCAGGGCAGGCCGGGCGCGACGTTGGAATCGAAGCGCACCGATATCCTCCGCGCGATCGGACCGGTGGCCGGCGCAGAAGTCGCGACCTGCGTCGTGCCGTTGAAGCCCGTGGCACGGCAGAACCAGTTGTAGAACGGCACCGCCGCGTAGGACGCACCGACCATCAGCGCGACCACGCCGCCGCAGATCGAGGCGACCAGCGCGTCGCGGCCAAGGCCACTGAAACCAAGCCCACCGAGACGGCCCTTCTTGGCCGTCCGGCTCTGATCCCGCGATATGGTCGGCTCGTGATCCATGTTACCTACATCGGCCGTACGAGCACTGCCGGTCCCTTGACCATGGTGACGGCGAAGAACAGCACCACGAGAACACCGAGCGCGAGCGCGATTGCGATCGAACGCTGACGACGGCTCCTCCGCTGCGCCTCGGTGAGGACGATTCCATCTGGCTCGGGTTTGTCAGCCATTCCTGCCTCATGCGCCCCCAACCATCGGAGCAAGCGCCCGGTACACGACCTCGGCCAGCAGGGTCGCGAACAGCGCGAACAGATACAGGATCGAGAAAGCGAACAGCTTGCGGGTCGCGCGCAGCGACTGGCTGCGTTCGCGACGCATATAGACGTTGATCGCGAGCACCAGCATGCCGGCGCCGAGGATCAGCGAGACGATGCCGTAGACGGCATCGAAATAGCCGAGCGCCCAGGGCGCCGCAGCGACCGCAATCAACACGATGGTGTAGAGCAGGATCTGGAGACGGGTCGCGTCGGGCCCGGCGACGTTGGGCAGCATCGGAACGCCGGCGCGCGCGTAGTCGTCGGAGCGGAACAGTGCCAGTGCCCAGAAATGCGGCGGGGTCCAGAAGAAGATGATGGCGAACAGCAGCAGCGGCTCGACGTCGACCGTGCCCGTTACCGCAGCCCAGGCCACCACCGGCGGCAGCGCGCCGGCGGCGCCGCCGATCACGATGTTCTGCGCGGTCCAGCGCTTGAGGCACATCGTATAGATCACGACGTAGAAGAAGATGGTGAAGGCAAGCAGGCTGCCTGCGATCCAGTTGACGAGAATGCCGAGCGTCATCACCGAGAAGAAGGCGAGCGTCATGCCGAACGCCATGGCTTCGGGACGGGTGATGCGGCCGCGCGGGATCGGCCGGTTCGCAGTGCGCGACATCTTGGCGTCGATGTCGCCTTCGAGCGCCATGTTGAGGGCCCCGGAGGCGCCGGCACCGACCGCGATGCAGAGCAGCGAGGTGATCGCCAGCACGGGGTGGAAATGCCCGGGCGCCATCGCCATTCCGACCAGCGCGGTGAAGATGACCAGCGACATCACGCGGGGCTTGAGCAGCGCGATGTAATCGCCGACCTCCGCTTCGGAGATGCGGGGATTGATGTCGATGGCGTTCTGGTCGAGGACGGACACTTAGATCTACTCGCTTCGTTATAGCGCCGCGGCGCCCGTCACGGGCGCCGCGGAAGACTGCTTACTGCACGCGGGGCAGCACTTCGAACTGATGGAAGGGCGGCGGCGAGGACAGCGTCCACTCCAGCGTGGTCGCGCCGGCACCCCAGGGGTTGTTGCCCGCCGGTACCTTGCGGGCGAAAGCGTCGATCACGCAGTAGAGGAAGATCAGCACGCCGAAGCCGGAGATGTAGGAACCGAGCGACGAGATCAGATTCCAGCCCGCGAAGGCGTCGGGATAATCGACGTAGCGGCGCGGCATGCCCGACAACCCGAGGAAGTGCTGCGGGAAGAACACCATGTTGACGCCGATGAAGGTGACCCAGAAGTGCGCCTTGGCCAAAGTCTCGTTGTACATGTAGCCCGACATCTTCGGGAACCAGTAGTACCAGCCGGCGAAGATCGCGAACACCGCACCGAGCGACAGCACGTAGTGGAAGTGCGCGACGACGTAATAGGTGTCCTGCAGCACGCGATCGACGCCGGCATTCGCCAGCACGACGCCGGTGACGCCGCCGATCGTGAACAGGAAGATGAAGCCCACCGCCCAGATCATCGGGGCGCGGAATTCGATCGAGCCGCCCCACATCGTGGCGACCCAGGAGAAGATCTTCACGCCGGTCGGAACCGCGATGACCATCGTGGCCGCGACGAAATAGGCCTGCGTCGCCGAGGACATGCCGACCGTGTACATGTGGTGCGCCCACACCACGAAGCCAATGCCGCCGATCGCGACCATGGCGTAGGCCATGCCGAGATAGCCGAACACGGGCTTGCGCGAGAAGGTCGAGACGATCTGGCTGATCATGCCGAAGCCGGGCAGGATCAGGATATACACCTCGGGGTGACCGAAGAACCAGAACAGATGCTGGAACAGCACCGGGTCGCCGCCGCCGTCGGGTGCGAAGAACGTCGTGCCGAAATTGCGGTCGGTGAGCAGCATGGTGATCGCACCGGCGAGAACCGGCAGCGACAACAGCAGCAGGAACACCGTCACCAGGATCGACCACACGAACAGCGGCATCTTGTGCAGGGTCATGCCCGGCGCGCGCATGTTGAAGATGGTGGTGATGAAGTTGATGGCGCCGAGGATCGACGAGGCGCCCGCCAGATGCAGCGACAGGATCGCGAAGTCGACGGCCGGCCCCGGATGGCCGGAGCTCGACAGCGGCACGTACATGGTCCAGCCCGCTCCGACGCCGTTGGAGCCCGGCTCGCCCTCGACGAAGGTCGACATCAGGAGCAGCGCGAAGGACGCCGGCAGCAGCCAGAACGAGATGTTGTTCATGCGCGGGAACGCCATGTCGGGCGCGCCGATCATCAGCGGCACGAACCAGTTGCCGAAGCCGCCGATCATCGCAGGCATGACCATGAAGAAGATCATGATCAGGCCGTGGGAGGTCACGAACACGTTGTAGGTGTGCGCCTCGTGGAAGATCTGCACGCCCGGATACATCAGCTCGGCCCGGATCGCGATCGACATCGCGGCGCCGATCACGCCGGCGATGACCGCGAAGATGAGGTACATCGTGCCGATGTCCTTGTGGTTGGTCGAGTAGACGTAGCGGCGCCATCCGGTCGGATGGGCGTGCTCGTCATGTCCGTGGTCTTGCGCGTGATCGCCGTGTGCCGCTGCGCTCGTTGCCATTTTCAAATCCTGCCTTGCGTCCCATTCGGACCTTTGGAGGTCCCGCCCTTTTATCGCTTTCAGTCCCTCGAGCCGTCACCCGACGCTTACTGCGTCGGGCCGGCCGCGGAGGCGTAGGTGCTGGTGCCGCCGCTCGCATATTTCTTCTTGGCCGCCTCGACCCAGGAGGCGAACTCCTGGTCGCTCACCACGCGGATCGCAATCGGCATGAAGGCGTGATCCTTGCCGCACAGTTCCGAGCACTGGCCGTAATACATGCCGGTCTTGGTGGCCTTGAACCAGGTCTCGTTCAGCCGGCCCGGAATGGCGTCGATCTTGACGCCGAAAGCCGGCAGCGCGAAGGCGTGGATGACGTCCGCGCCCGTGGTCTGGACCCGAATCACCTTGTTGACCGGGACCACCATCTCGTTGTCGACGCCGAGCAGGCGGGGCTGCTTGTCCTGGGCCATCAGCGAATCGAACTCGAACTTGCCGTTGTCGGGATAGGCGTAGGACCAGTACCACTGCTTGCCCGTCGCCTTGACGGTCAGGTCCGCCTTCGGAATGTCCAGCTCGAGGAACAGAAGCCTGAACGACGGCACCGAAATGCCGACCAGGATCAGCACGGGAATCAGCGTCCAGGCCACCTCGATCAGCGTGTTGTGGGTGGTCCGCGACGGCACCGGATTGGCCCTCGCGTTGAACTTGATGACCACGATCACCAGCAGCGCCAGGACGAACAGCGTGATCAGGGTGATCAGCACGAACAGGAAATTGTGGAACCAGACGATATTGTCCATCACCGGGGAACCGGACTGCTGAAGCGTCCACTCCCACGGCGCCGGCTGCCCGAGCTCAGCGGCGAATGCCGCACCACCCGTCCCCAGCGTGACGCCAGCCGCCACCAAGGCGATGGTGGCCAATCCCAGCAATTGCCGGCCCACCCGACCCATCGACATCCTCATGCCGTTCGCGCTCCCCTTACGAAATCACCCCAAGTGCATTCCCCTGCTTCCGGGAAACGCTTATTCGATCCGCCAGTCCGACAAACCGCCACGCAAGAATACCTCTAAGAGGAATTGGGGCCAGATCGCTAGAACGCGAAATCAAGCCTCTCAAACCATAATTCTTGATCTATCGCAATGCAGTCTTGAGCTCGGTCTGTCAGCCATCATCGGCAAGATATTTCCTAGCAACATCAAACAAAAATACCGTTTCCCGGGATGCCGCGGCTTGACAGCGGAATTGCCCGCGGTAGGCACTGGCGGATGGCTGCGCAGGAGCCTGATTCGTGCCGGCGGCGGCGGCGCGAGGCGGCGCGGAATTTGCTTGGGAATCGCCTTCAAGACGCCGTCATTCCCGTATCAGTCCGCCAGATTGGCCTGCCAAGCGCGAGCGACCCAGGCGAGCAGAGGGACCGACCCGATGGGGCTTTCGAGATCGATGGCAAAGCCAGCTAGCGGCCTCCCGGCGCTGACCGCCCTCCTGACCGCGATCGTCCTCCTGGCGCTCCCCGGCCTCGCCCATGCGCAGGGCGCGGTGCGCTCCGTCCATGGCGACTGGCAGATCCGCTGCGATACTCCGCCTGGCGCCCAGACCGAGCAATGCGCGCTGATCCAGAGCGTGGTGGCGGAAGACCGCTCCAATGCCGGCCTGACCGTGATCGTGCTGAAAACCGCCGACCAGAAGAGCCGCCTCATGCGCGTGGTGGCGCCGCTGGGTGTGCTGCTGCCCTCCGGCCTCGGACTCAAGCTCGACAACCAGGACGTCGGCCGCGCCGGTTTCGTCAGATGCCTGCCCAACGGCTGCGTGGCGGAAGTGGTGATGGACGACAAGCTGCTCGGCCAGCTGCGCAGCGCCAAGACCGCGACCTTCATCATCTTCGAGACCCCCGAAGAAGGCATCGGCTTCCCGCTCAGCCTGAACGGGCTCGGCGAGGGCTACGACAAGCTGCCGTAGCGGCCGATCCGGCACTGGTGAGGGATCCTATTGTTTCCGTAATGTGAGGCTCGGCGCCCTCGCGGAACCGGTCCGAAACCATTATCTTGCCCCACAGCCCCCGATAATGGACGGACGCATGACCAACCCTGCAACAACCTCCCTGCTCGACCGTGCCAATCTCGACCGCGACCAGGTTCGCAGCGAGGTCGCGCGCGGGCTCTCGGGCGCCGACGACGGCGAATTGTTCCTGGAGTACAGCCAGACCGAAGCGCTGATGTTCGACAATGGGCGGCTGAAGCAGGCGACCTACGACACATCGCAAGGGTTTGGCCTGCGCGCCGTCAAGGACGACGCGGTTGGCTACGCCCATTCCTCCGACGTGTCGCTGCCGGCGCTGATTCGCGCCGCCGACGCGGTCGCCGCCGTGCGCGGCGGCTACTCCGGCAGCTTCGCCGCGCCGCCGGCGCATACCAACGTGCGGCTTTATAGTGACGACAATCCGCTCGATGCGCCCGGCTTCGAGACCAAGGTCAAGCTGCTCGCCGAGATCGACGCTTACCTGCGCGACAAGGATCCGCGGGTTCGGCAGGTCAGCGTCAGCCTGGGCGCGACCTGGCAGGTCGTCGAGATCCTGCGGCCCGACGGCGAGAGCTATCGCGACATCCGTCCGCTGGTGCGCGTGAACATTTCCGTCGTCGCCGGCCAGGGTGACCGCCAGGAGAGCGGCAGCAAGGGCTATGGCGGCCGTGCCGGCTATGCCGAATTCATCGAGAGCAGATCCTGGCGCGAGGCCGCCGACGGCGCGCTGCGCGAGGCGCTGGTCAATCTGGAATCGATTCCGGCGCCGGCCGGCGAGATGGACGTCGTGCTCGGTGCCGGTTGGCCCGGCGTGATGCTGCATGAAGCGGTCGGCCATGGCCTGGAGGGCGACTTCAACCGCAAGAAGACCTCCGCCTTTGCCGGCCTGATGGGCCAGCAGGTCGCGGCCAAGGGCGTCACGGTCGTCGACGACGGCACCATCGCCTCGCGGCGCGGCTCGTTGTCGATCGACGACGAGGGCACGCCGACCAACCGCACCGTGCTGATCGAGGATGGCATCCTCGTCGGCTACATGCAGGATCGCCAAAACGCGCGGCTGATGAACATGAAGCCGACCGGCAACGGCCGTCGCCAGGGCTACGCCCATGTGCCGATGCCGCGCATGACCAACACCTACATGCTCGCGGGCGACCGCGATCCCGCCGAGATCCTCGCCTCGGTCAAAAACGGCGTGTTCGCCGCGAATTTCGGTGGCGGCCAGGTCGACATCACCTCGGGCAAATACGTGTTCCAGTGCACCGAGGCCTACAAGATCGAGAACGGCAAGATCGGCGCGCCGCTGAAGGGCGCCATGCTGATCGGCAACGGGCCGACCGACCTGCATCGCATCCGCATGATCGGCAACGACCTTGCGCTCGATACCGGCATCGGGACCTGCGGCAAGAATGGTCAGGGCGTGCCGGTCGGCGTCGGCCAGCCATCGCTGCTGATGGAACGCATCACCGTGGGTGGAACGGGCGCATGAGCGTGGAAGACAAAGTGACTGTCACCCCCAAGCGGAAAAGCAGCGGCTGGGGTGGCCAACTCGTGCAGCTCGCCGGCATCGTCGCCGCGGTCTTCATCGCCAAGGGCGCGCTCGCCGAGCCGTTCTACGTGCCGTCGGGCTCGATGGAGCCGACGCTGCTGATCGGCGATGCGCTGCTCGCCTCGAAATTCCCCTATGGCTACGGCACCTCGTCGCTGCCGATCCAGATCAGCCTGCCCGAGAGCGGCCGGGTGTTCGCGGAGACGCCAAAGCTCGGTGACGTCGTCGTGTTCCGCTGGCCCGGCGATCGCTCGCAGGCCTGGGTCAAGCGCGTCGTGGGGCTGCCCGGCGATCGCATCCAGATGCGGCAGGGGCAGCTCTTCATCAACGACCGCCCGGCCGAGCTGAAGCCCGATGGCGTCGGCGCCGCCGAGGACGACCGTGGTGGCAGCGAGCCTGCCTATCGCTATGTCGAGACGTTGCCGAACGGCGTCTCGCATCTGATCTTCAAGATGCGCGACAACGGCCCGCTCGACAACACGCCCGAAGTGACGGTGCCGGCCGGGCATCTCTTCGTGCTCGGCGACAACCGCGACAATTCCGCCGACAGCCGCGTGCCGCTGCGCGCCGGCGGCGTCGGCCTGTTGCCGATCGACAATCTGATCGGCCGTGCCGATGCCGTGCTCGGCTCCTGGGATCTCGGCATGCGCGGTCAGCCGGTGTGGACCTGGCTGTCCGGATTCAGGCTTGCCCGGTTCTTCACCGCCGTGCATTGAGCGGAAGTCTCTCCCCTTCACGATGAACCGTGACGAATTCCTCACGCTTGCCCTGAGAAATCCCGTCAACGTCGCGATTGCCGATGCCCTCGCGCAGCTTGCGCTGCCGGATGCCTGGCTGGTCGCGGGTTGCTTGGTGCAGACGGTGTGGAACGTGCTCACCGGCCGCGCGATCAGTCACGGCATCGCCGACTACGACGTGTTCTACTTCGATCCCGATACGTCGTGGGAGGCGGAAGACGCGGTGATCCGCAGACTGCATGCGCGGCTCGCGCATCTCGGCGCCAAGATCGAGATCCGCAACCAGGCACGGGTGCATCTGTGGTACCCCGGCAAGCATAACCTGCCCTATCCGCCGCTGACGCGCTCGACGGACGGCATCGACCGTTTCCTCACCAAGAATACGCAGCTGGGTATCCGACCCGTTGGTGGGAATTTCGACGTCTATGCGCCCCACGGGTTCGATGACGTCGCAAGGCTGATCGTAAGGCCCAACCGGGCGCCGAACTTCTCCGCCGCCAATTACGAGACGAAAACCGCGCGATGGAAGGCACTGTGGCCCGAGCTGACGGTGGTTGCGGCGGACGCATAAGCTCCACGTGTCCCGGACAAGACGCATCGTGAAACGATGCGGCGCAGAGCCGGGACCCATGCGCAACAGCATGCAGTGTGGCATGGGCCCCGGCTCTGCAGCGCAGCGCTGAAGGAGCGCCGCGCTGCGCCCAGGGCAAGAGTATGAATACTACCGCACCACGCCCGACGTGAATCCGGCCTTGCGGCGCGGCGGCTTGATCTCCTTCTTCAGGAAACAGCGCGCCTCGCGTCCCGTGTAGCCGGGGCGGGCATAGGTGAAGGCACGGCATTTGTTGTCGGCGGTGCAGGCGGCCTTGCAGGCCTCTACGCTTTCGCCGTCCTTGAGCTCGAAATTGCGCAAATCGCCACCCGGGCGGTCGATCGAGGTCTCGACGCCTTCGACGCGCGGCTCGATCACGCCGGCGCCGCGCACCCCGGAGATGCAGCAACTTCCCGGCACGCGCGGCGGCACGGTGTTCTTCAGCCAGCAGACCGCCGAGCCGCCTTCGACGTCGGGATAGCTGAAGCTCCAGGAGCGGCAGCGGCGATCACGCTCGCAAAGCAGCGCGCAATCCTCGGGATCGCCCGACGTGACCGGCGTGCTGAAATAGTCGCCGCCGGGGCGATCGAACGCCGTCTGGGCAGGCGCCGGCACGCTCGCAAATGCAAGCGAAAGCAGAATCACGCATGCCGCGACGCTGGTCATGACGACCCCGGACAGGCGGCCCTTCCTCATCGGAACAGCTTTCGAGTTATTGACGACGCTCAGGTTTTTTCGGCCGGCCATTTGATCGCCGCAAACCTGTATGGGCGATGAACGGCTCAGGTCCTGATCGAGCTTGCCGATCTAGAACGCATACTCCGCGTAGACCGGTTCCACCGAGCCCTTCCAAGGACCGTTGAACTTCTCCAGCATCTCCTCCGCCGGCGTCCGGCCGGAATCGATGATGCGATCGAGCGGCTCGAGGTGTCGGGTCTCGTCGCGGCCAAGCTGGTCGATCCGGCCGCGCCGGCGCAGGCCGGCATGTGCCAGAACGAGGCACTCCTTGGCGATCTCGAACAGATAGCGGTCCTTGATTCGCGCCTTGAAGCCGAAGCGCGGCACGTCATCGCGCAAGGCCTGACGCTCATGCGCGGTCCAGTGCTTCACCATGTCCCAGGCGGCGTCGAGCGAAACGTCGTCGTACAGCAGCCCGACCCAGAACGCCGGCAGCGCCGGCAAGCGGCCCCACGGACCGCCGTCGGAGCCGCGCATCTCAAGATAGCGCTTGAGCCGCACTTCCGGGAAGATCGTCGAGAGATGGTTGGCCCAGTCCGACAGCGTCGGACGCTCGCCGGGAAGATTGTTGTTGCGGCCCTCGAAGAACGCGCGGAACGAGGAGCCCGACACGTCGATGTATTCCTCGCCGCGCTTGACGAAATACATGGGCACGTCGAGCGCGTAGTCGACATAGCGCTCGAATCCCATGCCGTCCTCGAAGGCCCACGGCATCATGCCCGCGCGCGCGTTGTCGGTGTCGCGCCAGATCTCGGACCGGAACGACAGGAAGCCATTCGGCTTGCCCTCGGTGAACGGCGAATTGGCAAACAGCGCCGTCGCGACCGGCTGGAGCGCGAGCGAGACGCGCAGCTTCTTGACCATGTCGGCTTCGGAGGAGAAGTCGAGATTGGTCTGCACGGTACAGGTCCGGTACATCATGTCGAGGCCGTACTGACCGACCTTCGGCATGTAATTGGTCATGATCTTGTAGCGGCCCTTGGGCATCACCGGGATATCGGCGCGCGACCAGGACGGCGTCATGCCGAGCCCGAGGAAGCCGATGCCGAGCGGCGTTGCGATCTCGCGCACCTGTGCCAGATGCGCCATCAACTCGCCCTGGGTCTGGTGCACGTTCTCGACCGGCGCGCCGGACAGCTCGAACTGTCCGCCGGGCTCGAGCGAGATCGCGCCGCCACCGGTGACGTCGTAGAGGCCGATGATGTTGCCCCTCTCCATGATCGGCTCCCAGCCGAGCAGGAGCTTCATGCCTTCGAGCAGCGCACCGATGCCGCGCGCGCCCTCGTAAGGCACCGGACGGTGGCCGTCGAGCGTGAACGGCGTCTTCTCGTGCTCGGTGCCCATGCGGAATTCGGACGGGTCCTTGCAGCCGGCCTCGAACCACGCGACGAGTTCGTCGCGTGACTGCAGCGGCGTCATATCGATCTGGTCTCGCGCCATATCAAACTCTAATCAAAAGGCGCTTCGACCGAACGCGCGCGGTGACAGGGATGGCCCGCGAACCCACCGGTTGCGCGGACGAGCGGTTTGCCGCGCGATCATCGCGACGGCATGCTTTCGTTGACGCCCGCGGGCGGCAGTTTCACCTCGCCGCACGAGCAGCCCAGGCGATCGAGCAGATTGCTGAGCTTGACGGCGTCGGCATCGGACAGTTTCGAGCCGACATATTTCTCGATCGCAGCCGAATAGGCGCCCCACATCCGCTTCTGCAACTCGCGGCCGGCTTCCGTGATCTCGACGAACTGGCCGCGCTTGTCGATCTTGCATTCGCGCCGCGAGGCAAGGCCCTCGTCGACCAGGCGGTCGATCAGCCGCGAGGTGGAATATTGCGGGATCAGCATCTGCCGCTCGAGTTCGACCGGCCGCAGTTCGCCCGAGGGCGCCCGCGACAATTCGAGCAGCGCATCATACCAGGCCAGCGGTGGGAAGCCGGCCTTCTTCAAGTCCTGCTCGACGCAATCGAGCACGCGGCTCTGCACCCGCATCAGGCGGATCCAGGCAGCCGTTGCCTCGGTCGATGGTTTGCGTTTCATGGTCCCGCTCAAGTTCGTCGCCTGTCTCTTACTCCATTTGATGCACCTGCATCAATCTTGACTATTTCAAGCAGGTGCATGTAGTTGCTGTTTCGGCCGAACCAAGCACCAGGCGGAATTCCGCGAAACCGCAGGATTCGACCGGTGCCTGCTCGCCGTCCCCCCAATGGCCCTCCTGTCAGCCGGCCTGCCCTATGAGATGGTCGAGGTCGAATCGGCGCCAAGAAGCTCGAAAATGGGCGACGACTATCTGAAGCTGACCCCTGGGGGCCAGGCCCTGCGCCGGGCCTCGACAGCGGCGAGATCGTGACCGAAGGCCCGGCGATTGTCCAGAAGAGCGCCGTCAGGCCTCGACCGAGGCGCTGGCGCCGGCCCGCGACAATTCCGAGCACCACAGCTGAAATTCCTCACCTCCGAGCTGCGCAGGAGCTTTGGTCCCCCGTTCGCAGAGCAGGACAGGCGAAGCGCCGAAGACCGGGATCGATGATCCCGCGCTCTGCTTGCGCCATTCGCTGAATCCGAAGATCCGCGATGCACTGACTTCAATTTTACGAGCATTGTCAGGGTTAACAATAACTCTGCGTTGTGCACTCCGCGGCCGTCACTATCCTTGTGAGAGCACTCCACTTGGCTCAGCTTCAGCGCGAGAACACGACGCAGATCACTGGACCGGGAAGCTATTGTGACGGCTGTACTCCTTCTCCTGCTCGCGAGCGCAATCACTGGCCTTGCGACGGGGCTCATCTTCCGAGTCTGGACTCTGCTGCTGGTCTCGCCGGCGACCGCGATCGTTACAGCAACGGTCCTTCAGAGCTCAGGCTTTGGATTTTGGACGGGCGTTCCGATCGTCGTCGGCTGCCTGATTGCCGGCCAGCTCGCCTATCTGGCGGCGACGTTCTACCTGTACAGAGGCCAGCTCTCAATGCAGGACGACATCGACGGCGAGCCAGGCAAGCACGGCCATTGCGATATCGAGAAGGAGAACGAGTAGAGCCAGGCCGAGCCACGAGGGAATTTTTCTGCGCCGCCGGAGGAGCCCGCGGCGTCGCCACGACCGGCCCAGAATCAGCAGGGGCGCGTATCTTACCGCAACGCCAGCTGCGCTGTCTTGAGACACCGTGGGGATCATTGCGGGACACCTTCAATGCCAATGGGCCATCCGGTGAAACATCAGCAAGAGCGGTGCCAGGGCGGAGCGAGCCGAATATCGGTGCAGCTACGCCAAGACGAGGGGCGGCGCAGACATCTCTTTCACCAACCAGAATGGCTGGCGCCTTGAGGTGCGCATCGGCCGCGACGAGGAAGGCAGCTGGAAGGCCAGCCTCGCCGGCGAGACCGTATCGGGGCGCGCATTCTCGCCGTTCGGCGACGGACAATAAAAAGGCCGGATCGATGATCCGGCCTTTTGGCTCTGCGTGCCCGGATTTCGCTCACGCTCCATCCGGGCTACTACAGGTCTCTCTCAGGCCGCCGCCTTCTTCGGCGCGAAGCGGCCGTAGAAGGTCTCGCCCTTCGCCGCCATCTCCTCGAGCAGCTTCGGCGGGGTGAAACGCGAGCCGTATTTCGCCTCGAGCTTGCGGCAGAGCTCGACGAACTTCTTCGTACCCATGAAGTCGATGTAGGACAGCGTGCCGCCGGTGAAAGGCGCGAAACCGAAACCGAGGATCGAGCCGACATCCGCCTCGCGCGGATCGGTGATGACGTGGTCCTCCACCGTGCGCGCCGCTTCCACCGCCTGCACCACCAGGAAGCGCTGCTTCAGCTCCTCGATGTCGAGCGTATCAGGGTCGAGCTGCTTCGGCTGCAGCGCTGACAAGCCCGGCCACAGGCTCTTCTGGCCTTTGCCCTTCTCGGGGTAGTCGTAGAAGCCCTTGCTGTTCTTGCGGCCGAGGCGGCCCTGCTTCTCGACCATCTCCACCATCAGCTTCTTCTGATCGGGATTGATGGCGTTGGGGCCGAGATCGGCCTCCGTCGCCTTCATGATCTTGAGGCCGAGGTCGAGCGCGACTTCGTCCGACAACGAGAGCGGGCCGACCGGCATGCCGGCCATCTTGGCGCAGTTTTCGATCATCGCCGGCGGCACGCCTTCCAGGAACATCTCGTTGCCTTCGGCGACGTAGCGGCCGACGCAGCGGTTGGCGAAGAAGCCGCGAGAGTCGTTCACGACGATCGGCGTCTTGCCGATCTGCCGGACGTAGTCGAGCGCGGTCGCGAGCGCGAGATCGCCGGTGTTCTTGCCGAGGATGATCTCGACCAGCATCATCTTCTCGACCGGCGAGAAGAAGTGGATACCGATGAACTTGCCTTGGTCCTTGAAGCCCTCGGCCAGCGAGGTGATCGGCAGCGTCGAGGTGTTCGAGGCGAAGATCACGTTCGGCTTCAGATATTGCTGCGCCTTGGCGAAGGTGTCCGCCTTGACCTTGCGGTCCTCGAACACGGCCTCGATGACGAGGTCGACGTCCTTCAGCGCGGCATAGTCCGCGGTCGGCGTGATGCGCGCGAGCAGCGCTTCGGCGTCACCAGGCTTGGCACGGCCCTTCTTGATCTGCTCCTCGATCACCTTCTGCGCATGCCCCTTGCCCTTGTCGGCGCTCTCCTGGTCGCGGTCGATCAGGACGACATCGAGGCCGGCGCGGGCCGAGACGTAGCCGACGCTGGCGCCCATGAAGCCGGCGCCGATCACCGCGATCTTCTTCACCTTGGTCGGCGGCACGTCCTTCGGGCGGCGCGCGCCCTTGTTGAGCTCCTGCATCGACAGGAACAGGCTGCGGATCATCGCCGCCGCTTCCTTCGAGCGCAGCACCGAGGCGAAGTAGCGCGACTCCACCCGCAGCGCGGCATCGATCGGCAGCTGCAGGCCCTCATAGACGCAGCTCATGATCGCCCGCGCCGCGGGGTAATTGTCGTAGGTCTCGCGGCGGTAGATCGCGTTGCCGGCCGGGAACATCATCATGCCGGCCTTGGAGAACACCGGACCGCCGGGCAGCTTGAAGCCCTTCTCGTCCCAGGGCGCGACGGCCTTGCCACCGCCCTTGATCCAGTCCTTGGCGGCCCTGATGAGATCGGCGGCGGGAACGACGGCGTGAATCAAATTCAGCGCCTTGGCCTTCTCGACCGTGACGGGGTCGCCCTTGAGCAGGATCGTCATCGCATCTTGCGGCGGCACCAGGCGCGGCACGCGCTGCGTGCCGCCGGCGCCGGGGAAAAGGCCGACCTTGACCTCGGGCAGGCCGAGGCGCGTCTTGGGATTCTCGGCCGCAACGCGATAATGGCAGCACAGCGTGATCTCGAAGCCGCCGCCGAGCGCGAGGCCGTTGATCGCGGCCGCCCACGGCTTGCCCGACGTCTCGATCGAGCGCAGCACCAGCGAGAAGCGGCGGCTCTGGTCGAACAGCATCTGGTTCGCCGCGGTCTCGCCCTGCTCCTTGAACACCTTCGCATAGGCCTGGTTCATGCCTTCGAGCATCGACAGGTCGGCGCCGGCGCAGAACGCCTCCTTGGCGGAGGTGATGACGACGCCCTTCACCGCGGCGTCAGCCGTGGTCGCCTTGACGATCGCCTCGAGCTCGTTGGTCGAGGTTTCGTCGAGCACGTTCATCGACCGGCCCGGGATGTCCCAGGTGACGAGCGCGATGCCGTCTGCGTCGGTCTCAACCTTGAAATTCTTGTAGGCCATGCTGGTTGCTCCTCGGTGCCGCAGCCGATCTCAGGCGCGGCGGTTGACTCTGAATTCGTAGGGTGGGTTAGCGAAGCGTAACCCACCACGGTCTTTCGCTGCGGGGACAGAAGAGGTGGGTTACGCCTGCGGCTAACCCACCCTACGAACCTACACCCGCTCGATGATGGTCGCGGTGCCCATGCCGCCGCCGATGCACAGCGTGACCAGGGCGGTGGACTTGTTGGTGCGCTCGAGCTCGTCGAGCACGGTGCCCAGGATCATCGCGCCGGTCGCCCCTAACGGATGGCCGAGCGCGATGGCGCCGCCATTGACGTTGATCTTGGCATTGTCGATGTCGAAGGCCTGGATGTAGCGCAGCACGACCGAGGCGAAAGCCTCGTTGAGCTCGAACAGGTCAATGTCCGACTTCTTCATGCCCGAGCGCGCAAACAGCTTCTCGGTGACGTCGACCGGACCGGTCAGCATCATCGCCGGCTCGGAGCCGATGTTGGCGAAGGCGCGGATTTTTGCGCGCGGCTTCATGCCGTACTTCGCGCCCGCTTCCTTGCTGCCGAGCAGCACGGCGCCGGCACCGTCGACGATGCCCGACGAATTGCCGGCGTGATGCACGTAGTTGACGCGCTCGATCTCGGGATGCGACTGCACCGCGACACCGTCAAAGCCGCCCATCTGCGCCATCATGGTGAACGACGGCTGCAGCTGCGCCAGCGACTGCATCGTGGTCGAGGGACGCATGTGCTCGTCCTTGGCGAGGATGGTGAGGCCGTTGATGTCCTTCACCGGCACCACCGACTTGTTGAAGCGGCCCTCGTCCCAGGCCTTGCCCGCGCGCTGCTGGCTCTGCACCGCGTAGGCGTCGACGTCGTCGCGCGAGAAGCCGTATTTGGTCGCGATCAGATCGGCTGACACGCCCTGCGGCATGAAATAGGCCGGCACCGCGATCGAGGGGTCCACCGGCCAGGCCCCGCCGGAGGCGCCTATGCCGACGCGGCTCATCGATTCGGCGCCGCCGCCGATCACGAGCTCATGCTGGCCGGACATGATCTGCGCCGCGGCGAAGTTCACGGCATCGAGGCCGGAGGCGCAGAAGCGGCTGATCTGCACGCCGGGAACGGCTTCGCCGAGGCCGGCCTTCAGCGCAGCGAAGCGCGCGATGTCGGATCCGGCTTCACCGACCGGATCGACCACGCCGAGGATGACGTCGTCGACGGAATCTTCCGGAAGGTTGTTGCGGTCCTTCAGCGCCTTCAGCGGCACGGTCGCGAGCGCGAGCGCCGTGACTTCGTGCAGCGCGCCGTCCGGCTTGCCGCGGCCGCGCGGGGTGCGGACGTGATCGTAGATGAATGCCTCAGGCATGACGCCCTCCTGATGTGATGTTTGAAAGCTATTGGGAAACGGCGGCGGGAGCAGGCCTCAGAAGGCTTCCGCCGGCAATTCCATGATGGTGGCGCAACCGGCCTGGATGCGCGCCAGATTGGCGGCCGTCTCCGGCAGCATCCGCTCCATGAAGAAGCGGCCGGTGACGAGCTTGGTCGAGAGATAAGGCGTCGCCCCGCTCTCGGCAATCTTGGCATTCGTCACCTTCGCCATCTTCGCCCACATATAGCCGAGCGCGACGAAGCCGAAGAGATGCAGGTAATCGGTGGCGGCAGCGCCGGCATTGTCCGGTTTCGCCATCGCATTCTGCATCAGCCAGGTGGTGGCCTGCTGGAGGTGGCCGAGCGAGGTGGAGAGCGGCGTGATGAAGGGCTTGAGCGCCTCGTCGCCGCCATTCTCCTTGGCGAAGGCCATCACCTCGCCGAAGAAGGCCATGATGGCGCGGCCGCCGTCGCGCGGCAGCTTGCGGCCGACAAGGTCGAGCGCCTGGATGCCGTTGGCGCCTTCATAGATCATGGCGATGCGCGCATCGCGCACGAACTGCTCCATGCCCTGCTCGGCGATGTAGCCGTGGCCGCCATACATCTGCTGCGCCTGCACCGCGTTGGCGAAGCCGTAGTCGGTGAGGAAGCCCTTCAGCACCGGCGTCATCAGGCCCATATGGTCGTCCGCGGCCTGGCGATCCTTGGGATCCTCGGAGCGGTGGGCGACGTCGCTCTTCAGCGCGGTCCAGATCACGAAGGCGCGCGCGGCCTCGTTGAAGGCGCGGATCGACAGCAGCGTGCGGCGTACGTCGGGATGAACGATGATCGGATCGGCGGGCTTGTCCGGCGCCTTGGCGCCGGTGAGGGAACGGCCCTGGATACGCTCGCGAGCATAGGCGACGGCGTTCTGGTAGGCGACTTCGGACTGGGCGAGGCCCTGGACGGCGACGCCGAGCCTAGCCTCGTTCATCATCACGAACATGCCCTGCATGCCCTTGTTCTCTTCGCCGATCAGCCAGCCGGTGGCGTTGTCGTAGTTCATCACGCAGGTGGAGTTGCCGTGGATGCCCATCTTATGCTCGATCGAGCCGCAGACGACGCCGTTGCGGGCGCCCACCGAGCCATCGGCGTTCACCAGGAATTTCGGCACCACGAACAGCGACACGCCCTTGATGCCGGCGGGAGCGCCCTCGATGCGGGCGAGCACGAGATGGATGATGTTGTCGGCGAGATCGTGCTCGCCGGCCGAGATGAAGATCTTGGTGCCCGTGATCCTGAAGCTGCCGTCCGCCTGGCGCACCGCCTTGGTGCGGAGCATGCCGAGGTCGGTGCCGCAATGCGGCTCGGTGAGGTTCATGGTGCCGGTCCATTCGCCGGCGACCATCTTCGGGACGTAGGTCTTCTTCTGCTCGGGCGTGCCGTGCACCAGCAGCGCCGCGGTCGCGCCCATAGTGAGGCCGCCATACATCGAGAACGCCATGTTGGCCGAGATCTGGAATTCGTTGACCGCCTGGCTCAGCGTCACCGGCAGGCCCTGGCCGCCATATTCGGTCGGCGCCGACAGGCCGAGCCAGCCGCCCTCGACCACCTGCTTGAACGCCTCCTTGAAGCCCTTCGGCGTGGTGACGCTGCCATCGTCCGCGCGCTTACAGCCTTCGAGATCGCCGACGCGATTGAGCGGCTGCAACACCTCTTCGGCGAGCTTGGCGGCCTCGCCCAGGATGGCGTCGCGCACGTCGCTCGACGCATCGGAGAAGCCCGGCAGATTGTCGTAGCGGTCGATCTGGAAGACGTCGTTGAGCAGGAAGTTCACGTCTTCGACGGGGGCTTTATAGATCGGCATGGGGGTCTCCCGGCAGGCCTCGAAGGGATGATGTTGGGCTTAGGATTGGGCGGCGGCAAGCTGCTCCGCCATCAGGCGGTGCAGCATGTTGATCGCCTTGAGCGGACGCACCATCACCTTGAAATGGGTGATGCGTCCCTCGGCATCGAAGCTGATGATGTCGACACCGTTGATCTCGATGCCGTCGATCATGGTCTTGAATTCGAGCACGGCGCCACTGTCGCTGCGCCACTCGCCGACATAGGTGAAGCCGGGGCCGCCAAGCACCTTCTCGGCGCTGGCGAGATATTTGAAGGTGATGTCGCGGCCGCGCTGCGGGGTATGCACCACAGGGCTTTCGAACACGGCATCGGGATGCAGAAGGTCCCAGAGCGCGGTGCGGTCATGAGACTTCATGTAGGCGTACCAGGAATCGAGGCCGGTCATTCTCGGGTGCCTCCCTAGGCCAAGGGCAAAAGTGCGAAAACAACCCCATGCACAGTAGCAGTCGGGTTGATTCTGCTGGATTTTTTCAGTCGGGACTTGTCTCGACTGCTCACCGCCTCATATGCACATTGACGCATATGCGCCGATGCGCATAAAGTCAAGCCACAAGGTCGAGAACAGGAGACCGGTCATGGCACTGGGCGACGCGATCCTCGCATGCCTGACGGAACGTCCGATGACGGGCTACGAGCTCGCCAAGACGTTCGATTCCTCGATCGGCTTCTTCTGGAAGGCCGACCACCAGCAGATCTACCGCGAGCTCTCCAAGCTGCGCGACCGCGGCCACATCCAGGGCCGCGAGGTCGTGCAATCGGGCAAGCCCAACAAGCTGGTTTATACGCTCACTCCGGAGGGGCGAACAGCGCTGCGGCACTGGGCCGCGCGGCCAAGTACACCGGCCTCGACCAAGGACGACCTGCTGGTCCGCCTCCACGCGCTCGACAGCATCGACATCGAGCCGCTGCGCACCGACCTGATGGCCCGCCTGGAGCACCATCGCGACCGCCACGCCAATTACGAGCGCATCCTGAAGAAGCGTTTTCCGGACGGCACGGCGGAAGGCCGGCTCGACCTCGGCAATTTGCTGCTGCTCCGCCTCGGGGCCCGGCACGAGCAGATGGTGGCCGATTTCTGCGAGGAGGCGCTGGAGGCGCTGTCGGCGACGACCGGGAAAGGCACGGTGGTGCCGATCGAGGAGAGCAAACGCGAAGGGAAGGGTTGAGCCCGCTAGACCGGCAAATTGTCCGTCATCCCGGGCGGGACTTCGCCTTGCTCTGACCGCTCGGCCAGAAGCTCTTTTTCAGCCTGATACCAGAAGGTATCCATTTTCCCGCTTGGCTCGCCAGCACCTTTCCAGATCTCAAAGGCGCGCTTGCGGATCTCTTCTTCGGTCAGACCGGTCATTGAACCACCCTTGTTGCGGAAGTTCCAAGCTTCCAACTCGCCTTCGGTTCCTGGGAGGGCGAGATTGCAGCAACGGCCCAGGAGCAGAGGCCGCCCAACTTTAAGACACCCGCGCCGCATTCCTTAACTCGTTATTTACCGTAACAGGAAAAAGTCGGTTTTCGAGGCAGACGACCCGCGCCAAATTCGATTGTCTTTGCAACCGGGGCGCGTGGGGAGGCTGGAGGCGCCGGGTGGGGCGCCGGAGTCGGAACCGGACAGAGTCATGAATTCGCGCGTATCGTGGAGTGTTGACGGCATCGATCCATCCGTCCGGGAGCGGGCCGAAGCTGCTGCGCGTCGTGCGGGCATGTCGCTCAACGATTGGCTGAACTCCACGCTCGGCGAGACGACCCCGCCGAACTTTCGCGCAGCCTACGACCAGCGTCCGCAGCACATGCCGAGCCAAGGACCCAGTCAGGAGAGCCGCGAAGTCGCCGACATCCACCAGCGGCTCGATGCGATCACCCAGCAGATCGAACGGATTTCCAAGCCCGCCCCGCGCCAGGACTCTTCAAGACCAGACATCTCGCGCGAGCAGGGCGTCGCGCGTCAGCTCAACGATGCGATCTCGCGGCTCGATGCGCGGCTGTCGCAAATCTCGCGCCCGCAGCGGCAACCGCAGCAGCCGCAGGCCCCACGCCCCGCCCCGGTCGAGACGCGCCAGAGCCAGGCCGATGCGGTCGAGCGCGCGGCAGCGCAGGTCTATCGCAGCTCACCACCCCTGAGCCCGGCGTCGTTCGACGTCGCGGTTGCCGAGATCACCGCGCGCCAGAGCGAGCTCGACGGCTTTGCGCCCAGGCAAATGCCGCCGCGTGCCGCGCCTTCGCTTGCGCCCGCCGCTCCCTACGCACCGCCCATGGCCCCGCCCGCGCCTGCCTACGCGCCGCCGCCACCACAGCCGGGACCGGATTTTTCATCGCTCGAGCGCCACCTGCTCAAGATCACGAGCCAGATCGAGTCGCTGCAGCGCCCTGATAATACCGAGCAGGCGATCAATGCCTTCCGCAGCGAGCTTGCCGAAATCCGTGCCGCCATCACAGAGGCGATGCCGCGGCGCGCGATCGAATCGATCGAGAACGAGATCCGCTCGCTGCACCGTCGCATCGACGAGACCCGGTCCAACGGCACCGACGGCCAGGTCCTCTCCGGCATCGAGCATGCGCTGTCCGACATCAAGCAGGTGCTGCGCACGCTGACGCCGGCCGAGCAGCTCACCGGCTACGACGAGGCGATCCGCAATCTCGGCGCCAAGCTCGATCTGATCCTGCGCGCCAATGACGATCCCTCGACAGTGCAGCAGCTCGAAGGCGCGATCTCGGCGCTGCGCGGCATCGTCTCCAACGTCGCTTCCAACGAAGCGCTGGCACGGCTTTCCGAGGACGTGCAGCTGCTGTCGTCCAAGGTCGACCAGATCACCCGCACCTCCGGCCACGGCGACAGCTTCGCGGTGCTGGAGCAGCGCATCGCCGCGCTCACCGCTGCGCTCGAAACCCGCGAACGGCCTCAGCCATCCGAGAGCACCGAGCACCTCGAAGCCGCGATCCGCGCGCTGTCGGACCGTTTCGACCGCATGCAGGTCGGCAGCGATTCCGCATCCACCTTCGCGCATCTCGAACAGCGCGTCTCCTATCTGCTGGAACGGATCGAAGCCGCCTCCGATCCGCACAACGGCAATCTGAGCCGCGTCGAGGACGGGCTGCACGACATCCTGCGCCACCTGGAGCGGCAGCAGGCGACCTATGCCGCGCTGGCCGAGAGCCGCAACTCCGCACCGCCTCCCGATTCCGGCATGGTCGATCTCGTCAAGCGCGAGCTCTCCGACATCCGCTTCAGCCAGGCCGAGACCAACCGGCACACCCAGGACTCGCTCGAGGCCGTCCACAGCGCGCTCGGCCACGTCGTCGATCGCCTCTCGATGATCGAGGGCGATCTGCGCGCGGTGCGCACCGTGCCGCCTCCCCCCGCCCCGCAGCCGATGCCGATGGCCGCTCCGATGGAGCCGGCGCCGATGGCGCGCGAGCCGCGGCCCCAACCACAGCAGCCGAAATACGATCCGAAGCCCGAGCTGCCCAATCCCGCCGCCGCGCAGGGTGCGCAAGCCGCCTTCGTCGCCGCGCCGCGCGAATTCCACGCAGCTGCGCCGGTTGCGCCGCCGCCGGTGCCGGCGGCACCGCAAGTCGCACCACCCTTGCCGCCGCGTGCGATCAGCGAAATCCTGGAGCCGCACACCGCGCCCGCGCGGGCCGCGCTCGCGCCGGAATTGCCACCGGATCATCCGCTCGAGCCGGGCACACGGCCGGGCGGACGCCTCGCCACGCCGTCGGAGCGCATCGCCGCCTCCGAGAGCGCGATCAGCGGAATCGCCACCGCGCCGAAAGAGCCGGTGTCGTCGTCGAGCTTCATCGCGGCCGCACGCCGCGCTGCGCAAGCCGCCGCCGCGCAGCCGGAAAAGACCGGCCGCGCCGCCAAGGCAGGGGCCGACCGGTCCAAGAGCAAGGACCAGGGCAAGGACGGCGGTTCGACCATCACTTCGAAGATCCGCTCGCTGCTGGTCGGCGCAAGCGTGGTCGTGATCGTGCTCGGCACCTTCAAGATGGCGATGAACCTGCTCGAAGGCAGCCCGCCGCCGGCGCCGCAGGCGATGCAGGATATTCCGAGCGAGCCGGCACCGCAGGCCGCGCCACCGCCGGTCGAGACCAGGCCGGCCGCGCCCGAGCAGGTCACGCCGTCGATGACGTCGCCGACGCCGATCGGACGGCAATCCCAGAACAATGCCGCGCCGCCGCCCGCCGCCATTCCGGGCAACTCGGCCTCGGTCGAAATCCCGCCGGCGCCTGCCGCGGCCCCGCCGCCGCCGGCCTCCAGCGACGTCACCGGCGCGCTGTCGGGCACGAGCCGCGCCAAGCTCGGCCTCGTCCAGGTGCCGCCGAGCGAGAGACTGCCTGACGGCATCGGCGGCCCGGCCTTGCGCACCGCCGCGATGAAGGGCGATGCAACCGCGGCCTACGAGATCGGCGTGCGCTTTGCCGAAGGAAAGGGCGTCGCCACGAATTACGACGAAGCGGCGAAGTGGTACGACCGCGCGGCGCAGGCCGGCGTGGTGCCCGCGATCTTCCGCCTCGGCACGCTCTACGAAAAGGGCCTTGGCGTGAAGAAGGACGCCGACATCGCCCGCCGCTACTACACCCAGGCCGCCGAGCGCGGCAACGCCAAGGCGATGCACAATCTCGCGGTGCTCGACGCCGACGGCGGTGGGCGCGGCGCCAATTACAAGAGCGCGGCGCAGTGGTTCCGCAAGGCCGCCGATCGCGGCGTCGCCGACAGCCAGTTCAACCTCGGCATCCTCTATGCCCGCGGCATCGGCGTCGAGCAGAACCTCGCCGAATCCTACAAATGGTTCAGCCTGGCGGCCGCTCAGGGCGATGCGGACGCGGCCGGCAAGCGCGACGACGTCGCCAAGCGCCTCGACCCGCAATCGCTCGCCGCCGCCAAGCTCGCGATCCAGACTTTCAGCGCCGAGCCGCAGCCCGACGATGCCGTCAATGTCGCAGCGCCCGCCGGCGGCTGGGACACCGCGCCGCAGGCGAGCGCCAAGCCGGCGCCGAAGCAAGTCGCGACCAAGCGCTCGGCCTCGGCGGCGCATTAAGCGGCTTCTTGTCGTCGCCCGGCTTGACCGGGCGACCCAGTATTCCAGAGGCCGGCGTTGAGGAGCTCGCTGTCACAACAACGGGCGCGGCGTACTGGATGCCCCCGGTCAAGCCGGGGCATGACAGCGGAGAAGGTGGCAGGAGCCGCGGCGCGCGGTGACCAGCCGAATGATCTCACTTGACGCATTCACCACGCGCGAAGTTCCCGGTCCCGCCCGCAGGCAAAGTCCGCTATTGAGGGGCGCGGCAATCGTTCCGTCCTTTCCGCGAGCATTCCGCGTTCGTCGATCCGTCTCGCCGGTGCGTGGTTCAATGCAGCTCTACCTTCCGATCGCCGATCTTCCGGTCAACGTCTTCCTGGTGCTCGCCATGGGCGCCGCGGTCGGCTTCGTCTCGGGCATGTTCGGAATCGGCGGCGGCTTCCTGATGACGCCGCTGCTGATCTTCATCGGCATCACGCCGGCGGTGGCGGTCGCTTCCGTCGCGAGCCACATCGCGGCCTCGTCCTTTTCCGGCGCGCTCTCATATTGGCGGCGGCGCGCGATCGATCCGGCGCTGGCGAGCGTGCTGCTCTGCGGCGGCGTCACCGGCACCACGCTCGGCGTGTGGGCCTTCACCCAGCTGCGCGCGCTCGGCCAGCTCGACCTGATGATCGCGCTCTCCTACGTCGTGCTGCTCACCACGGTCGGCAGCCTGATGTTCTCCGAGGGCCTGCGCGCGTTGATGCGGACCCGGCGTGGCGCGCTGCCGCCGCGCCGCACGCACAGCTGGATCCACGGCCTGCCGCTGAAGATGCGGTTCAAGCGGTCGAAGATCTACCTCTCGGTGATTCCGGTCGTGGTCGTCGGCATCCTGATCGGCTTCATCGGCGCCATCATGGGCATCGGCGGCGGCTTCATCCTGGTGCCGATCATGATCTATCTGCTCAGGGTGCCGACCTCCACGGTGATCGGGACCTCGATGGTGCTGACGCTGGTCACCATGCTGTTCGCGACCATGCTGCACGCGGTGACCAACCACCTCGTCGACGCCGTGCTGGCGCTGATCCTGATGGTCGGCGGCGTCACCGGCGCGCAGTTCGGCGCCCGCGCCGGCCAGAAGATCCGCGGCGAGCAGCTGCGGTTGCTGCTCGGCCTGCTGATCCTCTCGGTCGGCATCCGCTTCGCGATCGAGCTGGTGATCCAGCCTTCGGATCTCTTCACCATCCGCGAGCTCGGAGTGAGCGGATGACGCGCACGCTTCTCGCCATCGCTCTCGTCCTGCTGCTCGGCGGCGCTGCGCGGGCCGAGCGGCTGATCGTGTCGGTCTCCAACCACCGCGTCACGGTGACACCGAACTATTCCGGCGAGGAGCTGGTGCTGTTCGGCTCGGTCGAGAGGGACGCCACGACGCCCGCCGACCGCACGGCCTACGATCTCGTCGTCACCGTGAAGGGCCCGCGCGCCGACATGGTGACGCGGCGCAAGGAACGCACCTTCGGCATCTGGATCAACACCGACTACCGGCAGTTCCTGCAGGTGCCGAGCTATCTGGCGCTGTTCGCCAACCGCCCCTTCGACGCCATCACCTCGCCCGAGATCGCCCGGCGGCAGCAGATCGGGCTCAACAACGTGCTGCTGACGCAGCGCGTCGGCGGCGATTACGCCGACGTGGTGCCGAACGATGCGTTCCGCTCGGCGTTCATTCGCTTGCGCACCCAGCGCGGCCTCTATCGCGAGGATCCGAGCGCGGTGACGTTCCTGACACCGACGCTGTTCCGCACCGGCATTCCACTGCCCGCGGAGGTGCCGATCGGAACCTATGAGATCGAGATCAAGCTGTTTGCCAACGGCGCATTCATCGGCAAGACCGAGACCGCGTTCGAGATCGTCAAGGTCGGATTCGAGCAGTTCGTCGCCACCACGGCCCGGCACAACGGGCTTCTGTACGGTCTGGCCACGGTGGCGATGGCGCTGATGACGGGCTGGATGGCGTCGATCGTGTTCCGGAAGGATTGAGCCACACACTTGAGGCGCCACTCTCTCCTCTCGTCATCGCCCGGCTTGACCGGGCGATCCAGTATTCCAGAGACGCTCGTTGGATAGCTCGCCTTCACTACAACCGCCGCGGCGTACTGGATGCCCCGGTCAAGCCGGGGCATGACAGTTGAGATTGTGGCGACGTCCTCACGACGCCGCCTTGGCCGGCCGCGTCACCAGATAGATCCCGAGCGCGACCGGAATGATGCCGAGCAGGTCCCGCGCCTCGACGTGCTCGCCGAGCACGAGGAACGCGAACAGCATGCCGAGCGGCGGCATCAGGAAGTGATAGGCGCTGGCGGCGGTGGCGCCGCACACCTTCAGCAGATGAAACCAGAGCCAATAGGCGAGGATCGAGCCGCCGAGCACGAGGAAGGCGAAGGCGCCGATCAGACTCGGCGTATAGTCGATCGCATGGATATCGGCGAAGCCGAGCGCGACCGGCGTCAGCACGATGCCGGCGGCGAGGTTTTGCACCCCGTTGCCGATCCACAACGACCCCTTCGGCGCCAGCAGCTTGAACAGGATGGTGCCGGCCACGAGCGAGGCCAGCGAGGCCAGCGTGAAGACGATGCCGTGCAGCGAATCGGTGCCGACCGACAGGCGGTGCCAGACGATCGCCGTCACGCCGATCACGCCGAGCAGGAGGCCGCTCGCCTTGCGCCAGGTCATGCCTTCGCCGAGCAGGATCGCGGCGAGCGCCGCCGTGAACACCGGATTGGCCGAGACGATCAGCCCGCCGAGCCCGGCGGAGACCGATTGCAGCCCGGTATAGCCGAGGCCGAGATAGAGCGCGTTGTTGGCGATGCCGAGCACGGCGAAGATGGCGGCGTCGCGCCAGGACAACGACCAGCCGTCGCCGCGGATCAGCGTGGCGCCCAGGATCAAGATGCCGGCCAGCGAGAAACGCGCGGCGAGCAGGATCAGCGGCGGGCAATGGGTGACGCCGATCTTGCCGGCGACGAAGGCGTAGCTCCAGAGCAGGCAGAACAGGCCGATGGCGAGCGGCAGCGTGTTGAAACGGCTGGGGGCTGCGGGAAGCGAGGTGGCGAGCGACATGAGGGCATTCTCCTGAGCCCTCGATCTAGAGAGGCGGCTTGTCATTTGGAAATTAAATGATTAACTCCATGTCAGTTGATTTTTCAATGGAGGCCAGCATGCTCGATCTGGAGCTCCTGCGCAGCTTCGTCTCGGTGGTCGAGGCCGGCGGCTTCACCCGCGCCGGCGCCCGCGTCCACCGCACGCAGTCGACCGTGAGCCAGCAGATCAAGCGGCTGGAGGAGGATGTCGGCCAGCTGCTGCTGCACCGCGACGGCAAGGACGTGCGGCCGACCGAGGCCGGCGAGCGGCTGCTCTCCTATGCGCGCCGATTGCTCTCGCTCGCCGAGGAGGCGCGCGACGTGCTGCGCCAGCCTGACAGCGAAGGCGCGATCCGGCTCGGCATCCCCGAGGATTTCGCGGCGTACCGGCTGCCCAGATTGCTGGGTGCGTTCTCGCGCTCGCATCCGGGCCTGCGGCTCGACGTCCGCGCCGACCAGAGCAAGCACCTCGCCCGCGATCTCGAGCGCGGCGAGCTCGATCTTGCGCTCTACAAGCGCGAGGCCGGCGGAAAGGACGCGATCGCGGTGTGGCCGGAGCGGGTGCACTGGGTCACCAGCAAGAGCCATCCGGTCGACGTCAACGTGTCGTCGGTGCCGCTGATCGGCTTTCCGCTCGGCTGCCTCTATCGTGCCGGCGCCATCCACGCGCTGGAAAGCGCCGGCCGCGCCTGGCACACCGCCTATACCTCATCGAATCTCGCCGGCATCCAGGCCGCCGTCGCCGCCGGCATGGGCCTGAGCATCCTGTCGGAGATGTCGATCCAGTCCGAGCACCGCGTGCTGACGGCGAAGGAAGGCTTTGCGCCGATCAACAAGACCGAGCTCGCACTGATGGCTGCGCCGAATGCGAGCCCGGCAACGCTGCGGCTTGCGAATCGTCTCGCGGAGTTTTGCGACACGGTGCAGACGAAGGCGGCTTGAGTCCGCTGGACCTCCGACGGCTCTCAATTCGCCGCGGACAGCAGCTTGTCGCCGCACGCATTTGCGTAGAACTTGCCGCCGCATTGGCGCTTGATCGCGACGCAGCGGGCTGCGGGCGACGCATTCTGCGGGACCGTGAATCCGCAACTGAGACCGTCGGCGCTGCGACCGGATTTGCCGGCGGCAAACGCCGCGCCCGAGGCGCCGATGCAGACGACGAGCAGGGCCGCAGCGGCGATTTCGATCGGCAGTCGCGTCAGCAGTCGCGTCGGCGGTCGCGTCAGCAGTCTCATGGGGTCTTCTCCACACTGATGGCTGAATCTTTCGTAATCTAGCACGGAAATCCCGGTTTCTCCGTGCTCGCCCGGGTTCCCAACTCGGCCCGTTCCTTGCATAAATTTGCGCCAGCGCAGTGCACCAGCGCACGGGCGGCAGTTCCGGTGCAAGGGCAGGACGCGTAGATTGGTAAGAGTTCTTTCGACCCAGGAAGTGACGGCTTTGCAGGATTCATCGTTCCAACCCAGTTCTCCGGCCCCCGGACAGCCCATCGACGAACTCGCGCTGGCTGAGATCAAGGGCGCGATCCTGGCAAAGCTGCGCCTTGCCATCGGCAAGGACGCGGGCATGGCGACGAAGCACGACTGGTACCAGGCCGCGGCGCTGGCGCTGCGCGACCGCATCGTGCATCGCTGGCTGACGGCCGAGAAGCACAGCTACGATGCGGGACGCAAGCGGGTCTATTATCTCTCGCTCGAATTCCTGATCGGCCGCCTGTTCACCGACGCGCTCAACAACATGGGCCTCCTGAAGATCTTCGAGGTCGCGCTCGGCGATCTCGGCGTCTCGCTGCCGGAGCTGCGCAAATGCGAGCCGGACGCCGCGCTCGGCAATGGCGGCCTCGGCCGCCTCGCCGCCTGCTTCATGGAAAGCATGGCGACGCTGTCGATTCCCGCGATCGGCTACGGCATCCGCTACGATTACGGCCTGTTCCGCCAGATCATCAATCAGGGCTGGCAGCAGGAATATCCCGATGAATGGCTGAGCTTCGGCAACCCCTGGGAATTGCAGCGGCCGGAGGTGATCTACGACGTCAATTTCGGCGGCGGTGTCGAGCATGTCGACGACAAGGGCCGCGACCGCGCGATCTGGCATCCTGCTGAGACCGTGCAGGCGATCGCCTATGACACGCCGATCGTCGGCTGGCGCGGCCAGCACGTCAATGCGCTGCGGCTGTGGTCGGCGCGCTCGCCCGATCCGCTGAAGCTCGATGCTTTCAACAAGGGCGACTATGTCAGCGCCAGCGCCGAGCAGTCGCGCGCGGAGGCGATCTGCAAATTCCTCTATCCGAACGACGAGAGCCCCGCGGGCCGCGAGCTGCGGCTGCGCCAGGAATATTTCTTCGTGTCGGCTTCGCTCCAGGACCTGGTGAAACGGCATCTCGCCTCCGACGGCCAGTTGCGCAACCTCGCAGGCAAGGTCGCGGTGCAGCTCAACGACACCCATCCGAGCCTTGCCGTCACCGAGCTGATGCGCATCCTGGTCGACCTCCACAATTTCCGCTGGGACGAGGCCTGGAAGATCACCGTCGCCACCCTCTCCTACACCAACCACACGCTGCTGCCCGAGGCACTGGAGACCTGGCCGGTCGAGCTGTTCGAGCGGCTGTTGCCGCGGCATCTGGAGATCATCTACCGCATCAACGTGCAGCATCTGGCGCTTGCGGAGGCGCGCTGCCCCGGCGACATCGACTTCCGCGCCTCGGTCTCGCTGATCGACGAGAAGAGCGGCCGCCGCGTGCGCATGGGCCAGCTCGCCTTCGTCGGCTCGCACCGCATCAACGGCGTCTCGGCGATGCATTCCGACCTGATGCGCGAGACCGTGTTCCACGATCTCAACCATCTCTATCCCGGCCGCATCACCAACAAGACCAACGGCATCACCTTCCGCCGCTGGCTGATGCTGGCGAACCCGAAGCTGACCGACCTCTTGCGCGAGACCTGCGGCGAGGCCGTGCTCGACGATCCCACTCAGCTCTCGCTGATCGAGGCGCGCGCCAGCGACGTCGAATTCCAGAAGAAATTCCGCAGCGTCAAGCACCACAACAAGACACAGCTCGCCCGCCTGATCGGCGAGCGGCTCGGCATCATGGTCGACCCGAGCGCGCTGTTCGACGTGCAGATCAAGCGCATCCACGAGTACAAGCGCCAGCTGCTCAACGTCATCGAGACGGTCGCGCTGTACCAGGCGATCAAGGATGACCCCAACGGCAATTGGGTGCCGCGGGTGAAGATCTTCGCCGGCAAGGCGGCGGCGAGCTACCGCTACGCCAAGCTGATCATCAAGCTGATCAACGACGTCGCCGAAATCGTCAACAACGATCCCGCGATCGGCGGCAAGCTCAAGGTCGTGTTCCTGCCCGACTACAATGTCAGCCTCGCCGAAGTGATCATTCCCGCCGCCGACTTGTCCGAGCAGATCTCGACCGCGGGCATGGAAGCCTCGGGCACCGGCAACATGAAGCTGGCGCTGAACGGGGCCATTACCATCGGCACGCTCGACGGCGCCAATATCGAGATCCGCGACCATGTCGGCGCGGAGAACATCGCGATCTTCGGCATGGAGGCCGGCGACGTGATGATCCGGCGCAAGCAGGGGCTGGATGCCTCCGACGTGGTCCGCAATTCGCCGAAGCTGCAGCGCGCCATCAACGCGATCGGCGCCGGCGAGTTCTCGCCCGGCGACCCCGGCCGCTTCGAGTCCATCGCGCATGCGCTGCGCTATCTCGACCATTACATGGTCAGCGCCGATTTCGATTCCTACTACGAGGCGCAGCGCGCGGTCGACGCGCGCTGGCTGGTCTCGTCGGCCTGGACCCGCGCCTCCATCCTCAACGTCGCGCGCATGGCATGGTTCTCCTCCGACCGCACCATCCGCGAATATGCCGAGGAGATCTGGAACGTGCCGGTGAACCCGACCACGCCGCTGCTGCCGGATCTGCGCGACGCCGCGGGCTGATTTTCCGCGGTGTGAAACGGCGTTACCTGCGAGGTTATTGATCTGGCAGGATAGCCATCATATTACGGCTTGAGCTTTTTCTGGCCGGAGTCGATCGTGCCCGTCGGCGAATATACGAGCCCGGATGGGCAGCTCCGATTGTTGGTCATGTGTCCCGACGGGGACTGGACGCTGGGATTCGACGGATTCTCCTGGCACACGCACGGCAGCATCCTTGCCAGTCTTTCCGGCAAGGACGAGGAAGCTGCCATCGACGACTTCGTCGCCGACCTGATCAGCGGCAAGAGTATCATTGCGCTGAAGCGCATAGGAGGCTCCGTCGCGGATGCCTGGGTCACAGATGATCCGGCAGACGATGTTTTGAGCTCGCAGCAATATGGCCCTGGCGATGAGACGATGGAGTTTCGTCGTTGGGACGGAAGCGCAGTAGAGGTCTAATTCCATGCACGCCAAGCTCCCGCACCCCTTCGACGAGGCCACCCGCATCTCCGCGGGTGACTCTAGCTGGCAGGGGCACACCAGCGACGACTACTGGGCCTTCGTGGGCCCGTTCGGCGGCATCACGGCCGCGACGATCCTGCGCGCGCTGATCGAGCATCCGCAACGCGCCGGCGAACCGCTGGCGCTGACCGTCAACTACTGCGCGCCTATCGCGAAAGGACCGTTTGACCTCGACATACGGCTGGTGAAAGCCAATCGCTCGAGCCAGCACTGGAGTGTCGAACTGTCGCAGGGCGGCGGCGAGGCGGCGACGCTTGCCACCGCGGTGTTCGCCGAGCGGCGGCCATCCTGGGAGCACCGGGTGGCGCAATATCCGGATGCGAAGCCGTTCGAGGAGACGATGCCGTTTCCGAAGATCGCGGCGTCCTGGGCCAACCAGTACGAATTCCGCTTCGTCGAGGGCGAGATGAGGATCGGCCCGCCGCAGCCCGAGCTCGCCAGCACCTACTCCAAGATCTGGATCAGCGACCGCACGCCGCGCAAGCTCGACATGCTGTCGCTGATGTCGATGTCGGACGCCTTCTTCGGCCGCATCTTCCATGCGCGGCGCGAGCTGGTGCCGTTCGGCACGGTGTCGCTGACGACCTATTTCCACACCGACAGCGCAGACCTCGCAGCTGAAGACATCACGCGCGTGCTCGCGACGGCGGATTCCAAGATCATGCACAAGAGCTATGCCGACCAGAATGCCGAGCTGTGGTCGCCGAACGGCAGGTTGCTCGCGACCACGACGCAGATCGCGTATTTCAAGGCGTAGCCACACTCGTCGTCCCGGACAAGCGCAGCGAAGCGGAGCGCAGATCCGGGACCCATAATCACAGGAAGTGGTTTGACGAGGACTCGGAATTGCCAGCTCGCGCGGCAACTTCTCCTTGGGGTTATGGGTCCCTGCGTTCGCAGGGACGACACCGAGGGTGTGGTTCGCTCTGGCGACTCCGAACAAAAAAGGCGGCCTCGCGGCCGCCCCTTTGCAATGAAGACAGAGCGCTTACTCCGCCGCGAGCTTCAAGTCCGGCGCGGCGGCGCGCACTTCGGCGTCGACCTGGGCTTCGAACTTGGCAAAGTTCTTCTGGAACATGCCGACCAGAGCGCGGGCGGTCTTGTCGAACTCGTCCTTGTCCTTCCAGGTGTTGACCGGATTAAGGATCTCGCTCGGCACGCCCGGCAGCGCGGTCGGGACCGCGAAGCCGAAATATTTGTCGGTGCGGAATTCGACGTTGCGCAAGCTTCCGTCGAGCGCGGCGGTGAGCAGCGCGCGCGTCACCTTGATCGGCATGCGCGAGCCGACGCCATACTTGCCGCCGGTCCAGCCGGTGTTGACCAGCCAGCAGTCGACATTGTGCTGGGCGATGAGGTCGCGCAGCATGTTGCCGTAGACGCTAGGGTCGAGCGGCAGGAAGGGCGAGCCGAAGCAGGTTGAGAATTCCGGCTGCGGCTCGTTGCCGAGGCCGCGTTCGGTGCCCGCGACCTTGGCGGTGTAGCCGGAGAGGAAGTGATACATCGCCTGCGCCGGCGACAGCTTTGCGATCGGCGGCAGCACGCCGAAGGCGTCGGCGGCGAGCATCACCACGTTCTTCGGCTGCGGCGCGCGGCCGGTGCGCGAGGCGTTCGGGATGAACTCGAGCGGGTACGCCGAACGCGTGTTCTCCGTCTTGGAGCCGTCGTCGAAATCGACCACGCGGGTGTCTTCATCGAGCACGCAGTTCTCGAGCACCGCGCCGAAGCGGGTCGAGGCCGCATAGATCTCGGGCTCGGCTTCCTTCGAGAGCTTGATGCACTTGGCATAGCAGCCGCCCTCGAAATTGAAGACGCCGTTCGGGCCCCAGCCGTGCTCGTCGTCGCCGATCAGCGTGCGGTTGGGATCGGCCGACAGCGTGGTCTTGCCGGTGCCCGACAGGCCGAAGAAGATCGCGGTGTCGTCCTTGGCGCCGACATTGGCCGAGCAGTGCATCGGCATCACGCCGCGCTCGGGCAGATAGTAGTTCAGCGTGGTGAAGACCGACTTCTTCATCTCGCCGGCATAATAAGACCCGCCGATCAGGACGATCTTGCGGGCGAAATCGATCGCGACCACGTTCTCCGAGCGCACGCCGTGACGTTTAGGATCGGCGCGGAAGCTCGGCATGTCGATGATGGTGAGCTCCGGCACGAAGGTCGACAGCTCGATCGCCTCGGGGCGGATCAACAGCGTGCGGATGAACAGCGAGTGCCAGGCGAGCTCGGTGAAGACGCGCGTCTTGATCCGGTAGGCCGGGTCGGCACCACCGTAGAGATCCTGCGCAAACAGCTTCTTGCCTTCAGCGTGCTTGAGGAAGTCCTGGTAGAGCGTCTCGAACTGCTCCGCGGTGATCGACTGGTTGCCGGCCCACCACATCTTCTTGTCGGTGGTGGCGTCACGGACCGTGAACTTGTCCTTCGGGCTGCGGCCGGTGAACTCGCCCGTGTCGGCGCAGAGCGCACCGTCAGCGGACAGCACCGCTTCACCCGCTGCGAGCGAGTATTGATAGAGTTGCGGCGCACCGAGATTCCAGTGCACCTGCTTGAGATTCTTTAAGCCGAATTTGTCGGCGCCGAAGGCACCGTTGCGCACGCCCGTCTCTTGCACGAAAGAATCCTCCTAGAACCCGCGACACTCAGCGCGACAAGTTTGGCGCCACCACGGTCACCTTGATCAATGGGCCGTTCGGCCTCGGCTGAACGACGTAATAATCATGAACGCTGGCCTTGCCAAGCTGATCCCGCAGGATTTGGTTTATTCAAGGACCGCGCCAAACGTCGCGCATGTCAGCTCTGAGCAGCCGCGGCGAAAAAATATGAATGATCGCGCAACCAAATGCGCGTTTGCGCGTTACTTGCGGTTGTTGCGACGCACAATCGCCGCAGCGCAATCTTACCTGACCTCACCTTCGCCGATCAGTGCGAACGGCCCCCACATCGCGGGATAGGCATTGCGCGGCGACGAGGCGTCGTCGAGATAGGTTAACATCGCACGGCGCAAGGCTTCGGCACGACCGAGCTTTGGTTCGTTCTTGAGCAGCGCGAACGTCGATGTGGTCAGGCGGGTGGCAGCTTCCGAATCCACGGCCCAATGCGAAACCAGCAGCGCGCGGGCCCCTGCATAGAAGAACGAGCGTGCCAATCCCGACAGCGCCTCGGCGCCGGGCTTGTCGCCCGCGATGGTATTGCAGGCCGACAGCACCACCCAATCGGCGTTGAGCTTGAGTTGGGCCACTTCGCTCGCGGTGAGCAGACCATCGTCTAGCTCCGACGGCTGATCCGGAATGGAGAGTGCGAGCGAGGGCTCGCCCAGTCCCTTGACGTCGCCGGCAACTAGGCCGTGGGTGGCGAAGTAGATGATGCCGTATTGGGCAAGCGCTGCACGCTTCAGCGTCGTTTCGCTGGCATCGCGTCCGAGATGGATATCGGCCGCGGCGGCGCCGACGTCCCTCGCCACCGCATTCAGTTCGTCGGCGGTGTCGGGCAGTTGCGGCAGCGCCTGCGCCAGCCGCGCGCGATCGACGCCTGCGCCGCGCCAGAACTCGGCATAGGCCATCGTCGCGATGCTGCGCGCGGCGATCTTGCCGCTCGCGGCGCTCCGGTCGGCAGGACCTTCGGCTGCAGGGTTGAACACGGGATCGCCGAAGCCGGTCATCGGCTTGACGCCGTGGTCCCTGCGGGCAAAGGCGCGCAGCGATTTCAGGCTGATCACCGACGGCAGTACCGAGACGGCCTGACGCCGCAGCAGCCAGGCGGCATCGCGATAGCCTTCGGGCCTGTCCGGGATCGCCGCCGGCGGCTTCTCCGTGACCAGCAGATGAAACGGCAGTGCGGTCAGCGCGGCCGACGGCACGACCAGCAGGTTGCGCTTGTCGTTGGTCAGCGCCTCGACTGGGCCGAGCAGCGCGGCATAGAGCTCACTCGCGAGCGCAAGATCGAACAGTCCCGATTTGCCGGAGGCATCGAGCGCCTTGCCGACATCCAGCCCCCTGCGGAAGGCGGCCACCTTCTGCGCCAGCGCATCCGCTCCGAAAGAAATCTCCTTCCAGTCGACGCCCTCGCGCGTGATCGCGACGACATAGCTCTGACTGTCGACGACGGAGTAGATCACCATCGCCTCGTCGGCCGAGAGCAGCGGCTGGATCTCCTTCACCGTCAGAGGCAGCGGGTTGGAGAGCGAAGCATAGTCGGGAAACTCGACGGCGAGCGTCTTCTGCAATCCATTGCGCGCGCTCGCGATCGCCGCGATCCGCGCGCGGCTGCGCTGCTCGGCCGCGACGTCGCGCTGCGCGGGCGGCTTCGACACCGCAGCGACGATCCCCTTGTCGAGCGCTTCGGACTCGGTCGCGAGATCCTGATCCTTGCGCACGAGCTCCGCGAGCCGGTCGCTGCCGGCGGCCAGTCGCACTGCGAGCTTGTTCACGGCGGAGGCGGCGGACGATTGCGTGCCGCGCTGGATCGCACCGAGCGCCTCATCGAGCGCCCTGTCGTTCGTCAGCAGCGCTTGCTGCCGGGCAGCGAACAGGATCGGCAGCACCACGCGCAGCTGGGCGCGATTGGCGGCGAGCGTCTTCTGCGCGAATGGCAGAGCGTCCGCAGTGCGTCCCGTCGCCTGTAGGAAATGGGCGAGATTGCTCGCCGAAATCGCGACATCGGGATGATCCGGTCCGAGTGCACGCTCGCGGATCGCCAGGGCGCGACGATAAAGCGGCTCGGCCTCGGCATGGCGCTGCTGGTGCTGGTAGAGACCGGCGAGATTGTTGAGCGAGCGCGCGACATCGGGGTGCTCCGGCCCCAGCACCTTTTCGCGGATCGCGAGCGAGCGCTTGATCGGAGCCTCGGCATCGGCGTCGCGACGGAGGTCGCGATCGACCTGACCGATGTTGTTCAGGACGGTCGCGACCGCGGGATGCTCGGGCCCGGCGGCTTTCTGATAGATCGCAAGTGCACGCCGGAACAGCGGCTCGGCGTCGGCAAATCGCTCCTGCTTCACATAGAGCGTGGCGAGGTTGTTCAGGGCCCGGCCGACATCGGGATGCTCGCGCGACAGGCTCTTTTCGCTGACGGCGAGCGCGCGCTTGAACAGCGGCTCGGCTTCAGCGAAGCGGCCCTGCCGTTGATACAGCGCGGCGAGATTGTTCAGCTCGGGCGCGATCAAGCCGGTGTCGAGGCCGAGCGACTTCTCCATCAGCGCGATGGCGCGCTTGTAGACCGGCTCGGCCAGATCGTCGCGGCCCTGACCGGCATGGACCTGGCCGAGATTGTTGAGCGCGGCGGACAGTTCGCGACCGTCGTTGGCCTTCTCCAGGCTCGCGACCATGGCCTGCGCAAGGGGCAACGCTTCCGCATATTTGCCGGCCTGATTGAGCGCGTTAATCCGCGCCCCCTGCGCGGCGAGATCGCCCTTCTGGGCGAGGGCCGGGGTGGCAAGCAACGTGGTGATCGCGAGCGCCAGACCCGCGGCCCATGCCATACGATGATGCGCCATGCCCCTCTCGCTGCGAGCCCGAAAACCATCACGGTCATGGGTCGCGGCGACGGGTCGCGGCGTTCAAGTCGTTGCGCCCTGGTCCATCTTCTTGCGCGCTTCGCCAGCGAGGCGGACCAGCATCTTGCGCAGCGCCGGGCTATCCGTCACCCGCTCCGGGAAGTCCAGCCGCAGCGTGGTCTGGCCGTCCTGCATGTCGAGGCCCTCGGGGTCGCAGCCGGTGCAGCGCCAGTCGCCCTCGGCGGCATCGAGGAGCTTCGTTGCATAGAGGTTCATGGTGTCGCGATGGTCGGCATTCATGTGCTCGACGGCGCCCTCTTCCGCCGCCAGCAGGTCGTCGGCGCCGGTGAGGTCCGTGAGAAACTGATCGGGCCTGAGGTCGACGATCCGGCCGAAGCCGGCAACCAGATGGGTCCCCGTGGGACGGATCCGGAAGAAGGCGAAATCCTTAAACGAAACAAAGCCCTCCGCCGATGGATGGGCACTGAGATACCGTCGCTGCAGCAGAGCCTTGCCGGCATCGGCCTCCTCCGCCCGGCCGGACAGCATGATCCGGGCTCCTTCCAGGGGATCGCCGGCCACGCGCTCGTCCAGCATCAGCGAGACCCGGTTGTCGGCGAGGATGTTCCTTGTGTGCACGGCGAGGCGCGAGATCAGCAGGATCGGCGATCCATCGGGGTGGCTGGCGAGATTGACCAGGGAACAGTAGGGATCGCCGCTGCCGGTCATCAGCGTCGCCAGTGCCCCCTGCCGGGACCGCCGCAGCAGCGATTTGGCGAGCTTTCCGGGGTCGAAATCGGAAGTCGGCTGCATCGGCTTTCTCGGGTCAGGTGGTTGCATGAAGGGCCTTCTTTCGGGTAAACGAGAGTCCGGTTATGGGTCGAGATGCGGCGAATCTGCCGCGTTTCGTGGAACTTGGTCACACTTCAGCCCAGCTTGCATTGCTCGGTGACAAGGTTCGAACGCCAACTTCGGCACCCATGTATGTATGCGGCGCATCACTGGATTGCTCGCCGTTTCAAGCCACGACCCAAACGGAAAGCAGAAAGCAGAGGCTCATGCCCACAATCGCTTTGGTCGACGACGACCGCAACATTCTCACATCCGTCTCGATCGCGCTGGAAGCCGAAGGCTACCGCATCATGACCTACACCGACGGCGCCTCCGCGCTCGACGGTTTCCGCACCACCCAGCCCGATCTCGCCATCCTCGACATCAAGATGCCGCGCATGGACGGCATGGAGACGCTGCGCCGCCTGCGGCAGAAATCCGACCTGCCCGTGATCTTCCTGACGTCCAAGGACGAGGAGATCGACGAGTTGTTCGGCCTCAAGATGGGCGCCGACGACTTCATCCGCAAACCGTTCTCGCAGCGCCTGCTGGTCGAGCGCGTCAAGGCGGTGCTGCGCCGCTCGGCGCCGAAGGACCCCACCGTCGCGCCGAAGGAGAACGACGCCAAGGCGCTCGACCGCGGCCTGCTGCGCATGGATCCGGAACGCCACACCTGCACCTGGAAGAACGAGCCGGTGACGCTGACCGTCACCGAGTTCCTGATCCTGCAGGCGCTCGCGACCCGGCCCGGCGTGGTGAAGAGCCGCAATGCGCTGATGGACGCCGCCTATGACGACCAGGTCTATGTCGACGACCGCACCATCGACAGCCACATCAAGCGGCTGCGCAAGAAGTTCAAGGTGGTCGACAACGATTTCGAGATGATCGAGACGCTCTACGGCGTCGGCTACCGTTTCAAGGAAGCCTGAGGCGGCCGGCGCCCTTCACGAAGATCGATGTCATCTCCGGTTCTCGTTCCATCGGGACCAGGATCGCTCTAGGATGCGGGGACCTTCGCACGAGCTGTCCTAACGCGGGCGTGAGCATTGCTTGACCGAACGCAGCCTGACTCAGACCAGAGCGCCGGGGATCTTGCATCCAACGGCGTTCCGGAGCACGTCACTGATGAAAAGCCGCAGGGCTGGCGACCGCTGAACTGGCTGAAGCGCGCCGGGCAGTTCTTCTTCGCGCTGTCCTTCTCGAGCCTGACCCGCCGCATCGTCTCGCTCAACCTTGCCGGCCTCGTCGCGCTGGTGGCGAGCATCCTGTACCTGTCGCAATTTCGTGCCGGGCTGATCGACGCGCGCGCACAGAGCCTTTTGGTGCAGGCCGAGATCATCGCCGGCGCGATCGCGGCCTCCGCGACCGTGCAGACCAACGCCATCACCATCGACCCCGACCGGCTTCTCGACCTCAAGCCGGGCGAGACCTATGGCGGCTCGGACGAATATTCGCCGCTGGACTTCCCGATCAATCCGGAGCGCGTGGCGCCGGTGCTGCGCACGCTGATCTCGCCGACCAAGACGCGCGCCCGCATCTACGATCCGAACGGCAGCCTGCTGCTCGACAGCCGCAACCTCGAAAACGTTCTGCGCTTCGATCTGCCTCCACCGGCCGAGAAGCCCGGTTTCGTCGAGCGCGGCATGGTCGCGGTGCGCACCTGGCTGAACCGCGGCGACCTGCCGCTTTATCGCGAGCTCGGGCCCGAGAACGGCAATGGCTATGCGGAGGTGGGGGACGCGCTGCAGGGCCAGAAACGCTCGATGGTGCGGGTCAATGCACGCGGCGAGGTGATCGTGTCGGTCGCGGTCCCGGTGCTGCGCTCGCGCGCGATCCACGGCGCCTTGATGCTGTCGACGCAAGGCGACGACATCGACCAGATGGTCACCGCCGAGCGCCTCGCCATCCTGAAGGTCGGCGGCGTCGCCGCCGCCGTCATGATCATGCTGTCGCTGCTGCTCGCGAGCACGATCGCCGGACCCGTGCGCCGGCTCGCCGACAGCGCCGAGCGCGTCCGCCGCCGCATCAAGGCCCGCATCGAGATTCCCGACTTCACGCGCCGCCGCGACGAGATCGGGCACCTCTCCGGCGCGCTGCGCGACATGACCAGCGCGCTCTACAGCCGCATCGAGGCGATCGAGATGTTCGCCGCCGACGTCGCCCATGAATTGAAGAACCCGCTGACCTCGCTGCGCTCGGCGGTCGAGACGCTGCCGCTGGCGCGCAACGAGACCAGCCGCGCGCGCCTGCTCGAGGTGATCGAGCACGACGTCAAGCGGCTCGACCGGCTGATCTCCGACATCTCCGACGCCAGCCGCCTCGATGCCGAATTGCAGCGCCAGGATGCGATCCCCGTCGATCTGCGCCGGCTGCTGACGACGCTGGTGTCCGTCGCCAATGAGACCAAGCTCGGCCACGACGTCGCGGTCGAGACGCGCTTCGAGGGCCGCAGCCAGACCGACTCCTTCGCCGTGAGCGGCCATGACTCACGGCTGGGGCAGGTGGTCTCCAACCTGCTCTCCAACGCGCAATCGTTCTCGGAAGCCGGCAGCAAGGTGCGTCTCACCTGCCGCCGCGTCCGCGGCGAGATCGAGATCGTGGTCGATGACGACGGCCCCGGCATTCGCGACGACGCGCTGGAGCGCATCTTCGAGCGCTTCTACACCGACCGTCCGCATCAGGGTTTCGGCCAGAACTCCGGCCTCGGCCTGTCGATCTCCAAGCAGATCATCGACGCCCATGGCGGACGCATCTGGGCGGAGAACCGTCCTGGCCCGCTGGATGCCGACGGGGCTCCGACGGTTGCCGGCGCGCGCTTCGTGGTCAGGCTGCCGGCTCTATGAGCGACGGCGGGCCAAGCGTTCACGCCTCCGCCGTCAAGGTCGGATCTCTGGCGGTGCTGATCCGCGGGCCGTCGGGCTCCGGCAAGTCGCGCCTTGCCTTTGATTTGATCATGGCGGGACGCTCGGGCGTGGTCGAAAGGGCCGTTCTGGTCGGTGATGACCGTGTCCATCTGGCGACAGTCGGCCATGAAATTGAGGTGCGCCCCGCGCCGGTATTGGCTGGCTTGATCGAGATCCGGGGCTTGGGAATTCGTCGCTGCGACTTCGTGGAGCATGCGACCGTCGGTCTCGTGGTCGATCTTGACGCGGCGGACGCGGAGCGCCTGCCTGCGCCGGAATCGTTGAAAACCAGCATTTTTGGTGTCGAAATACCGCGAGTCCCGGTCGGCCGCGACCATTCGCCCCTCCCGCTGGTTGTTGCGGCCTTGACCACTACCAAGAGTTCATCTTCCGTTAACCCTACCGGCGATTGTTCGAAGGGAAATGGTAACCATATGAACCCCAGTATCGCGACCGAGTAGACCGGCGCAGCTCCCATTATCCATCCGTCTATATTCAGGGAGATACGCAACATCCCCTCTTGCGCGGGGGCTCTGGATGGTCAAAGTGGCGCGTTCGTGCGGTGCACCAAAAGCGCCCGCGAGGAGTTTTCCGATGATTGGTCTAGTACTTGTGACCCACGGGCGCCTTGCCGACGAATTCAAGGCAGCGCTTGAGCATGTCATGGGTCCACAAAAGCAAATCGAAGCGATCACGATCGGTGCCGAAGACGATTCCGATCTCTGCCGAAGCGACATCATCGAGGCGGTCAATCGCGTCGATTCCGGCGACGGCGTTGCGATCCTCACCGACATGTTCGGCGGCACGCCGTCAAACCTTGCAATATCGTGCATGAGCCGGCCCAAGGTCGAAGTGCTCGCAGGGATCAACCTTCCCATGCTGGTCAAGCTCGCCAAGGTGCGCGAGGAGCGTTCGCTGCCCGACGCGATCGCGATGGCTCAGGAAGCGGGCCGCAAATACGTCACCATCGCCAGCCGCGTGCTCGCCGGCAAATGAGCGGCGAGGCGCCACAAGCGGGGACAGGCGTGCCCGCGGGCGCGATCTCCAAGGATCTCCTGATCATCAACAAGCGCGGCCTGCACGCCCGCGCCTCCGCGAAATTCGTCCAGGCGGTCGAGCGCTTCGACGCGCAGGTGTGGGTGACGCGCGGCGGCGAGACCGTCGGCGGCACCTCGATCATGGGCCTGATGATGCTCGCCGCCGGTCCCGGCACGACGATCACGGTATCCGCCGCCGGCACGGATGCCGAAGCCGCGCTCGCCGCGATCACCGAACTCGTCGAGAGCAAGTTCAACGAGGAAGGGGTTTAGGCCCTTCTCTCGTGTCCCGGACGCGGTGCAGCGCGTAGCGATGTACCGCCGAGCCGGGATCCATGCATCACCGAACTGGACCCCGGATCAGCAGCGCACCGCCATAGCGCGTCGAAGACGCGCGTGAACGCGCTTATGGCGCTGCGCCTTGTCCGGGGAACGCCAGCTAGAGCAGATTCCGATCAAGTTGAACTGTATCCTGCTGCCGTGAAGTAGTTGGCGCATTCGGCAGGGGTGAATGCTCTGTAGGCGTCGGCAAT
>NZ_SMBR01000012.1:0-275469 GCF_004346455.1 Bradyrhizobium sp. R2.2-H | reverse complement strand
GGCGCTGCGCTAGCGCAGCGCCGCAGCGGACCGAACCATGAACGACTGTTACCTATCCATCCGGTCTGGTTTGTTACCCATCCATCCGCTGGACAGCGAAGCGCCGGATGAGGGGTATCCATCCGCGAGTTCGCTGTCATTGAATGCGCGGAGAGAGACCCCTCACCCGTCTCGCCGCTTTGCGGCGAGCCACCCTCTCCCACAAGACCCACAAGGGGAGAGGGTGAAAGAGCACCGCTTGTAAAATTCTAGAACGGATCGCTGCCCAGCCCCGGCACATCGGCCGGCCGCGGGCCCGGCGCCGGCCAGTGAAAGCGGCGATCCTTCTCAGCGATCGCGACGTCGTTGATCGAGGCCTCGCGCCGCTTCATCAGCCCGTGCTCATCGAACTCCCACTGCTCGTTGCCGTAGGAGCGATACCACTGGCCGCCGGCATCGTGCCACTCATACTGGAAGCGCACCGCGATGCGATTGCCATCGAAGGCCCAGAGGTCCTTGATCAGCCGGTAGTCCAGTTCCTTCTCCCACTTGCGGGTGAGGAACGCGACGATGGCCTCGCGGCCCTGAAACACTTCGGAACGATTGCGCCAGCGGCTGTCCTCGGTATAGGCGAGCGACACGCGGACCGGATCGCGTGAATTCCAGGCGTCCTCGGCCATGCGGGCCTTTTGCGCAGCGGTCTCGCGGGTGAAAGGTGGAAGCGGCGGGCGCGACATGATGGCCTCATCGGTTGATCGGGCCGTGAATTTATCGCCCCGATTGGCGGAGTCGATAGGCCACCACAAATCAGGCGATCACTTATCGGGCGATCACGAAATCAGATCGGCCTTCATCAGCGTGCGTATCGACTTCGGAATCGGCTGGGCGCGACCGCCGCTGATGAAGGCAACGCGGACCTCGGCCTTCACCAGCACGTCGTGGCCGCGCCGCACCTCCTGCGCCAGCATGATGGACGCACCCTTCACCGCGACCGGCCAGGTCACGACGTCGAGCACGTCGTCCATTCGTGCGGGCTTGAGGAAATCCAGATGCATCGAGCGGACGACGAAGGCAAAGCCTGCGCCCTCCGTCTCGACCTGCTCGAACAGCGCCTGCTGCTCGGCGCCCATCAGCCTGAGATGATTGGTGCGTCCGCGCTCCATGTAGCGCAGATAGTTGGCGTGATAGACGATCCCCGAGAAATCCGTGTCCTCGTAATAGACGCGGACCTGCATGTGGTGGCGGCCGTCGCGGATCTCGCCGTCCAGATGGGCAGTCACGTCGTGAGCCTCTTCGCTTGTCGCTGTCGGCCCGTTTTGCGCAAAAACCGCGGTCCGCGCAAGCGTGTTAGGACACAACCGGCGCGGCCCGCCCCAGCCTCACCTCGACGATCTCCGGCGGCACCCCGACGCGCAGCGGCATGATGCTGCACCCGAGGCCACCGGAGATGATGACGTCGCATTTCAGCCTGACATGACCATAGGCGAGGCGGACGCCATGCTGCGGCGGCACAGCGGGGGACCAGCCGAGCAGGCGGACCTGGCCGCCATGGGTGTGGCCGGACAGTTGCAGCGCGACACGCGCCGGCACGCGCGGCGCGATGTTGGGCTCATGCGCGAGCAGGATGACGGGCGCATCGTCCGTGACCTTGGCGAGCGTCGCATTGAGATCGTCGGCACCGAAGCGCACTATGCTCCGGAAGCGGCGCGCCGGCAGAAAGGCCAATTGATCGCCGAGACCGGCGAGCCAGAACGGTCGGCCGTCCTTGGTGAGGCGCACGACGTCGTTCTCGTAGACGGGGATGCCGGCCGCTTCCAGCGCGCGATGCGCGACGGTCACTCCCTGCCCGGCCCGCTGCACCGTCCTGTCATCCCAATAGTCGTGGTTGCCCATGACGGCGTGGACGCCGAGCGGCGCCTTGAGGCCGGCCAGCACGCGCGCCCATTCGCTGCACGGAATGATGCGCGTGACCTGATGCAGGCCGGCGACATAGTCACCGAGCAGAACGATAAGGTCGGCGTTCAGCGCGTTGGTGCGGTCGACGATGGCCGCGACCCGGTCGAGCGGCATCCAGGGATCGCAGGCATGGAGGTCGGCGATGACGGCGATCTTCAACGGAAGATCCGCCGGCCACTGCCGCGGCGTGGGATGATAGCGGGTGACGCGGAGCCGCAGCATCGGCTCGACGCCGACGCCGTAGGCGGCCGTCGAGACGCCGAGGGCGGACAGACCGCCGATGGAACGGATGAGATGACGGCGCGTGATCATGGAAGCCCGTTTCCGATGCAGCTTCTCGATGCGATGCGATTGAAGCAGAATTGGGATGGGCTCGTGCAGATAATCTGCATCCCCGTGCAGACGCCTGCACGGGGATCACCAACGGCTTTCGCCAACCAGCGCATCCAGCCGCGTCTTCAATTCGTCCGACGCCCGGTAGTACCAGACACCGCCGAGCAGATCGCGAAAACGTTCATTGACACGCGCCTCACGCTCGATGCGGTCGATCGTGCCGGCGCTGATCACATCTTCGAGCGGACCTGCGGCCAGCAGCGACAGCAATACCGGATTGGCTTCGATCTTCAGGATCTCCAGGATCAGGTCGATCATCCGGTCGGGATCATCCTCGCGCAGGTCTCGCTCGAAATCCATGATCGCGAACAGATTGTCGTCCTGGTCGCGCTCGGATTTGGAATATTGCTCGACCCAGGCGCGCGCGAGCCTGGCGGTCGACATGTTGGCGAAATCGAGCGGCTCGCGCGGCGTGCGCTGCGCCAGATGATCGGCCTGCCAGGCCTTGCTGTCGGCAAGTCCTGCAATACGCGACATCAAGGGGTCGTCGGGATCGACATGCACGCCACCGAGCAGCCAGCGCAACCGGTCATTGTGCCCGGCCTCGTGCTCGATGCGCGCGATCACCTCCTCGCCGTGTGCGTAGAGCAGCGACAGCAGGAACTTGTCGTTGAGCTGCATCACGGTCGGCTTGTCGGCCTCGGACTTGAGCACTTCCAGCACGAGTTCGAGCGCCTGTTGCGGCCGGCGGTGCGGCAGACGGTCGAAATAGAGTTTCAGGGCCCAGATGCTGCCGACCTGGTCGCGCCGGCTGACGCGTTGAAGCGCGCACCACATCGACGCCAGCTCGCCGAGCGGCATCGGGTCCAGGAACGCCTCCGTCTCATCAGGCGTCTGCAGCTGCGGCGCAGCCGCGATGACCTCGAGCAATCCAGCGTCGCCCGTCAGCCCCATTCTTCCCACTCCAATCCGTATGCGAGAGCGGCGATGCCGTGCGCCGCACATCGGATTAGTAATGGGATTGAACCGGCGGGTTCACCGGTTGCGGCAGTCAGTCGTCCTCGGACTGCTCGGTGCCGAACAGGCCGAATTGGGCTGGATCGCGATTGGGCTCGGCGAGACCGAGATGGCGGAAGGCGTGCGAGGTGAGCAGCCGGCCGCGCGGAGTGCGCTGCAGATAGCCGCACTGGATCAGATAGGGCTCGATGATGTCCTCGATCGCATCGCGCGGCTCGGACAGCGCGGCGGCCATGGTCTCGACACCGACCGGGCCGCCGCCATAGTTGAGCGCGATGGTCGTGAGATAGCGGCGGTCCATGGCGTCGAGCCCGGCGGCGTCGACCTCGAGCGCGCTCAGCGCGTGATCGGCGATCTTGCGGTCGATCGTGGCGGCATCCGCCGCCGAGGCGAAATCGCGGACGCGCCGCAGTAGCCGGCCGGCGATGCGGGGCGTGCCGCGGGCGCGGCGCGCGATCTCGTTGGCGCCGTCCGCGCTCATGCCGACATTGAGCACGCGCGCGCCACGGCTGACGATGCTTTCCAGTTCCTCGATGGTGTAGAAATTGAGCCGCACCGGGATGCCGAAGCGGTCGCGCAGGGGATTGGTGAGAAGGCCCGCGCGCGTCGTGGCCCCGACGAGCGTGAATTTCGACAGCTCGATCTTCACCGAGCGCGCCGCCGGGCCCTCGCCGATGATGAGGTCGAGCTGAAAATCCTCCATCGCGGGATAGAGCACCTCTTCCACCGCCGGGCTGAGGCGATGGATCTCGTCGATGAAGAGCACGTCGCGCTCTTCGAGATTGGTCAGCAGCGCCGCGAGATCGCCGGCCTTGGCGATGACAGGCCCCGATGTGGCGCGAAAGCCGACGCCGAGCTCCTTGGCCACGATCTGCGCCAGCGTGGTCTTGCCGAGGCCGGGCGGCCCGACGAACAGCACGTGATCCAGCGCCTCGCCGCGCTTGCGCGCCGCCTCGATGAAGATCGAGAGATTCTTGCGCGCCTGCTGCTGGCCGACGAAATCGGACAGCGATTGCGGACGGAGCGCGGTGTCGCCGACATCATCGCTGCGGCGCTCGGGCGAGACCATGCGCGGAGGAGTAGTCATGCTCGGGCTCTGTGGGCCATTCTACCCACGAAAAGGGACAGCTGCACAAGAACAAACAAGACAGCGCTTTGTAGCAGGAGTTCAGACCATATGTATTGATCGATCTGTCCGATAAACACCAAAGCGAGAACGAGGTACGAGGCCGGAGCGATCAGCAAGACGTTCCACCATGTTACGTGGCCGCGAAATAGTATGATCGCAGCGACAAGAACACCGGCGATCAGGCCCGGCAAAGACCACATTTTGAAACCAATGAGCGCAACATACGGCGCATCGCGCGAGATCGAAAAACAACGGATGACGCGGGTCAGCAGACACCCCGACGCCGAGAATGCAGCCGTGGCAAGAATGCCGATTAGCACTGTCCCCGCGAACACGACACCAAAGAAATATATCGCACGCTGTATGCTCGGGAGCTTTGGACCCTCCGCGCGATCGAGGCCGTGATCGGAATTCACTTCGCGAGCTCCTTCAGGCCAAGACGAATGAGCTGCGCGGTCTCGGCATTCTCGCCTGCGCTGCGCGAGGCCGAGGCAATCGCAGCAGCCGCCTGCGGCTGGCCGTAGCCGAGATTGACGAGCGCGGAGATCGCATCCGCCACTGGACGCGGGGCCCGCTGGTCGTCGACGGCGCCGGCGAGATGCACGACCGCCGGATCGACATTGGCGAAGGCCGGCGCCTTGTCCTTCAATTCGGTGACGATGCGCTCGGCCACCTTGGGGCCGACACCGGGCGTGCGCGCCACCGCGGCCTTGTCGCGCAGCGCGATCGCATTGGCGAGATCGGCCGGCGCGAGCGTGCCGAGCACGGCGAGCGCGACCTTGGCGCCGACGCCCTGCACGGTCTGGAGCAGGCGAAACCATTCGCGCTCCTGGTCGGTGCGGAAGCCGAACAGCTTGATCTGGTCCTCGCGGACATAGGTCTCGATCGACAGCACGGCGGCCTCACCCGGCGACGGCAGATGCTGCAGCGTGCGCGAGGAGCAATGCACCTGGTAGCCGACGCCGCCGACGTCGAGGATGACGAAATCCTCGCCGTAGGAATCGATCAGGCCCTTGAGCTTGCCGATCATCGCTGCGCACCCATCGCTTGAAGGACGCACGGCATCGTCTGTCCGTTCCCTCCCCCCTTGTGGGGGAGGGACAGGGAGGGGGGTGCCACACGGGGATTGTCTCGAAGGCGTGAGGACTGCGCGCCAGGCTCGTCAATGACGGCGGCACCACCGCTGCGGCTACCCCTCTCCCCAACCCTCCCCCACAAGGGGGGAGGGAGCACACCGTCCATGCGGCTCATCTGTGCCTCACAACGCGCATTAGAGACCCGCCACCTTCAGCCGCAGCGCCGTGCTCTGGCGATGATGAGCGTGGGTGATGGCGATGGCGAGCGCGTCGGCGGCGTCCGCCGACGGCGGCTCGGCCTTGGGCAGCAATATCTTCAGCATTATCGCGATCTGTTGCTTGTCGGCGTGGCCGGCGCCGACCACGGTCTTCTTGACCTGGTTCGGCGCATATTCGGCGACAGAGATGCCGAACATTGCGGGCGCGAGCATGGCGACGCCGCGGGCTTGGCCGAGCTTCAGCGTGGCAACGCCGTCCTTGTTGACGAAGGTCTGCTCGACCGCCGCTTCCATCGGCTGGTGATTGGAGAGAACGGCCGCGAGCCCTTCATGGATCGCGAGCAGGCGGCTCGACAGCGGCAAATCGTCCGGCGGCTCCACCGAACCGCAGGCGACGTAGATCAGCCGGTTGCCCTCGGCCTCGATCACGCCCCAACCCGTGCGGCGCAGGCCGGGGTCGATGCCGATGATGCGAACGGGGCCACGAATCGGGAGCGCAGTCATGGGCCAGTGATAGCGGCTGGCCGCGGGATGCGAAACAGAAACAGAACGGAAGTAACAGGGGAAAGGAGGTCTCGGATGAGCCGCGCTGCGCGGTACAAACCCGGGCGTCATACCCCGCGAAGGCGGAGTATCCATTACGCCGCGGCTTATCCGTATCCCTCTTGCGTCTCTGGAATACTGGATCGCCCGCCTTCGCGGGCGATGACAGCAGAGTGTGGAACTGACGCGCGCGCTCCTACCCGCCCATCTTCGTCATCAGCGCGTCCGATATCTCGAAATTGGCATAGACCTGCTGCACGTCGTCATGCTCGTTGAGCAGGTCCATCAGCTTGAGAAGCTTCTCGCCGGTCTCGTCGTCGACGGCGACCGTGTTTTGCGGCTTCCAGATCAGCGCGGCCTTGCGCGGCTCGCCGAACTTGGCTTCCAGCGCCTTGGCGACGTCGCGGTAACCTTCGGTCGAGGCGTAGATCTCGTGGCCGTTCTCGCCCGAGACCACGTCGTCCGCGCCGGCCTCGATCGCGGCATCCAGCATCGCGTCGTCGGAGGCGACGCTGCGGTCATATTCGATGACGCCCGTGCGGTCGAACATGAACGAGACCGAGCCGGTTTCGCCGAGATTGCCGCCGGACTTGGTGAAGAAGGAACGGATGTCGGAAGCGGCGCGGTTGCGGTTGTCGGTCAGCGCCTCGACGATGACGGCGACGCCGCCGGGACCGTAGCCCTCGTAGCGGATCTCGTCATAGTTCTCGCCATCGCTGCCGAGCGCCTTCTTGATGGCGCGCTCGATGTTGTCCTTCGGCATGTTCTCCTGGCGCGCGGCGATCACGGCGGCGCGCAGGCGCGGGTTCATGGCGGGGTCGGGCGTGCCGAGCTTGGCCGCGACGGTGATTTCCCGCGCCAGCTTGCCGAACAGTTTCGACTTCTGGGCATCCTGCCGCCCCTTGCGGTGCATGATGTTCTTGAATTGGGAATGTCCGGCCATGCGTGGTCTCGTAAAGGAATCGTGCGCCAAGGTGAACGTGGGAAGCGCGGCCTTATAGGCCGCCAACCCACCGGAATGAAAGAGGCTCTACGACTTTAAGGTAACACCGTACTCGCCCGTGCCTAGAGGTCAGGCACCGTTAACCCTGATTTCATTCCGGGCTGCGAAAATAGCGCCCGACCGTTCTCCGACAAGAGAGGCCCGATGGCGTTCGGATTATTTCGGAAGCGTCTGCCGGACCCGGCTGCGCCTGCGACAGCCCTGGAGGCTCGGCAGCCGGCGACCGATTCCGCGACCGCCCCGGCCGCCGAAAGTGATTCGGCCCGGGAAATCCTGGAACTGCTGGAACTCGAGCTGGGCGCCATGATCCGCCAGCTCGAGCGCGCCGCCAATTCGGTGGCCGGCGGCGCCGAGGCGACCGCCACGACGCTTGCCGCCATTCGCGACCGCACGGATGCCCTGACCGGCCGGACCAACGCGGCGCAGTCGACCGCCTCCACCTTCGCCCATGCCGCCGACAAGTTCACCCAGTCCGCGCAGGGAATCGGCGCGCAGGTCCGCAATGCCGGCAAGCTCGCCGACGAGGCCAGTGCCGCGGCGCAGGAAGCCCGCGCCAATGTCGAGCGCCTGCGCGAATCCTCCGCCGCCATCGGCAATGTCGTCAATCTGATCGCGCAGATCGCGCGGCAGACGACGCTGCTCGCGCTCAACTCCACCATCGAGGCCGCACGCGCCGGCGATGCGGGCAGAGGCTTTGCGGTCGTCGCCACCGAGGTCAAGGCGCTCGCGGTGCAGACGCAAGGAGCGACGGAAGAGATCACAAGGAAGATCGACGCGCTCCAGCGCGACGCCGCCGGCTCTGCCGATGCCGTGCACCGCATTTCGCAGGCGATCGAGGCGATCCGCCCGGTGTTCGACACCGTCAACGGCGCGGTCGCCGAGCAGAACACCACGACCAGCGAAGTTTCCGGAAATGCCGCCAGCGCGTCGGAGTTCATCATCTCGGTCGGCGAGAGCGCGGCCGAGATCGATGCCGCGACCAAGGCGGCCGAGACCCATGGCAAGAGCGTCGCCAGCGCCGGCAAGGCCGTCACCACGTTTGCTCAAAAGCTGAAATCGCGCTGCGCCGTGCTGCTCGGCCAGCGCGAGCACGCCGACCGCCGCAAGACCGAGCGGCTGCCCTGCCATCTCAGGTTCGAGACCGCGCGCGGGGTGATGCCGGTCTATGAAATCGCGATGGACGGCGTGCTGATCGGCGGCGCGGACGCAGGCCGGCTTGCGCCGCAAGCGATGATCGAAGGTACCCTCGAAGACATCGGCGCCTGCCGCCTGCGCGTTGTCGAGCAGTCCAAGGCCGGCGCCCGCGCGCAATTCGTTGGTGCCGGCGCCGCGCTCGGCGAGAAGATCGAGGACAAGCTCTGGTCGATCCACGAGGAGAACACGGAACTGGTCACCCGTGCCATGGAGGCGGGCAATGCGCTGACGAAGATATTCGAGCAGGCGGTCGCGCGCGGCGAGGTCAAGCCGGAGGACCTGTTCGACACGGACTATTTCGAAATCGCGGGCACCAATCCGCAGCAATTCCGCACGAAATATCTGGACTGGGCCGACCGCGCCCTGCCGCCGTTCCAGGAAGCCTTCCTGGCGCGGGAGCCGCGGATGGCGTTCTGCGCCATGGTCGACCGCAACGGCTTCCTGCCGGTGCACAACAAGATCTATTCGCATCCGCAGCGGCCGGGCGACGTCGCCTGGAACACGGCCAACAGCCGCAACCGGCGGATGTTCAACGATCCGGCGGGGCTCGCCGCCGCGCGCAACCTGCGCTCGTACCTGGTCCAGAGCTATGCGCGGGACATGGGCAACGGCAACACGGTGATGATGCGCGAGATCGACGTCCCGATCCGCGTGCAGGGCCGTCACTGGGGTGGCTTCCGCACGGCCTACAAGCTGTAGTGCTGTCCCGAGTGCACTCTTGGGCAAGACACCGGCCGCGAATCATCCTCTAAGCCGAAACTGGAATGGGAATGCCGCCGAGAGCCGATCAACGGCCCTGACTGGAGAGAGCCCGTACATGTCCCAGGCACAGCTTGCAGTATTGGACACCGCATCCAACAGGTCGCTCGCCGAGCGGCTGATCGATCAGCTCGCCGACCGCATCGGCGGCCTCGGCGTGGAACTCGCCGACATCGCCGGCAACGTCCAGGAGGTCGCAAACCGCGTCGCGAACCAGTCGGAACGGTTCCACCACCTGCAGGAGACGGCCGAGACGATGGTGTCGGCCAACCACGACATCGCCAACGCTTCGCAGGCCGTGCAGACCACGACGTCCGCGGCAGTCGGCGAGATCGCGCAATCGCGCAGCGCCGTCGACACCGCGGTCAGCCATATCTCCGAGTTGGTCGCAGCCGTGGAGCGGATCGAGGCGCGCCTCAGCGCCGTCGGCTCGGCACTGGCGCAGGTGGCGAAGGTCTCCGGCTCGATCGAGGCGATCGCGAAGCAGACCAATCTGCTGGCGCTGAATGCGACCATCGAAGCGGCGCGCGCCGGCAATGCCGGCCGCGGCTTCGCGGTGGTCGCGAGCGAGGTCAAGAATCTCGCGGAAGCCACCCGCCAGGCCACGCATGAGATCTCCGACACCGTGCGCGATCTCGACGGCCAGATCGAAGGTCTGATCGGCGAGAGCAGCGATGCGTCGCAGCGCGCCAAGACCGCCGGCGAAGGCGCGCAAGCGATCTCCGGCATCATCACACGGGTGCAGCAGGGCTTCGCCTCCGTGGAGGCGGAGATCGGCAGCGTCACGCGCGCGGCGACCTCCAACCTCGGGCATTGCGACACCGTCATCAGCGAGCTCAACGAGCTCGCCAGGGGCGTCGACCTGTCCTCGCGCGATCTCAAGAACGCCGACGAGCGGGTGGCGAAGCTGCTCGACGCCTCCGAAGGCCTGATAGCGCTGATCGCCGACAGCGGCGTGGAGACGTCGGACGCGCCGCTGATCCGCGTCGTCGTCGACACCGCGAAGCGGATTTCGATGGAGTTCGAGGCTGCGATCGACCGCGGCGAGATCACGCTCGACCAGCTGATGGACGAGAACTACCGCGAGATCCCTGGCACCGATCCAAGACAGTACCTCACCGACTACGTCGAGTTCACCGATCGCGTGCTGCCCGCGATCCAGGACCCGATCCAGAAATCCGATCCCCGCATCGTGTTCTGCGTCGCCTGGGCCAGGGGCGGCTATCTGCCGACCCACAATCCGAACTACCGGCTGCCGCAGGGTAAGGACCCGGTCTGGAACAACGCCAATTGCCGCAACCGCCGCCTGTTCGCCGACCGCACGGTGAAGAAGGTCGCAGGCAACACGAAGCCGTTCCTGCTGCAGACCTACCGCCGCGACATGGGCGGCGGGCAGTTCGTGCTGATGAAGGATCTGTCCTCGCCGATCGTGGTCCGCGGCAAACATTGGGGCGCCTTCCGGATGGGCTTTCGTCAGGGCTGACGGGCGCTCCTGCGGCCCTTGAATCAAAAACCTGAAAAACAACCCCATGCACAGTAGCCGGGGTGTGCGAAATCAATGGCTTATGCCGGCATGCCATGGCGCGCGTTGACTCGTCGGGCAAAACAAGGGTATAATGCTATTATTCCGAAATTGCGCATTTGAGCTTGGCGGGCCCTGAGCGCGCGCCTCGTCCTTCGAGACGACCGCTTCGCGGTCTCCTCAGGATGAGGCTAAGCCGTATCGGTGCTCATCAAAACTACGGCCGCACACTCGGTCCTCATCCTGAGGGCCCGCCAACGGCGGGCGTCTCGAAGGATGGCCGCAAGCAAGGACGTGCCGCCGTCCCCGACTTTCTCAATCGCACGAATTTCGTCTTCGCATGATTTTGCGGATTTGCACGATCGTCTGCGGCGGCCGATGTCGCACGCGACGAAAATGGGTCAAAACATGACGATTATCATATCAATTGGCCCAAAACCTTTGCAGCGATCGCCGCACAAATTCGTGAATGTCATGGCCTCACGCCTCGTTCGCGCAAATATGCATTGCCGGAAATTTCGACGCTTCATCGTTTCGCATCGGTATGATTATGGTCGCGCAAAATTCGTCGACGTGATCGCCGCACGCGATCGCCGAGCAGGGGAATGCATATGGCAACTGTTCTTACCATCAACGGCGAAACGAAATCCTTCGACGCGCCACCGGAAATGCCGCTGCTCTGGGTACTGCGCGACATCCTCGGAATGACCGGCACCAAGTTCGGCTGCGGCATCGCGCAGTGCGGCGCCTGCACGGTGCATGTCGACGGCAAGGCGGTGCGCTCCTGCGTGCTGCCGGTCAGCGCGGTCGAGAACCGCGCCGTCACCACCATCGAGCACGTCGGCAGCACGCCTGCGGGCGCGAAGGTGCAGAAGGCCTGGCTCGATGCCGAAGTGATCCAGTGCGGTTACTGCCAGTCCGGCCAGATCATGTCGGCCGCCGCGCTGCTGGCGGCAACGCCGAACCCCGACGATTCCGACATCGACGCCGCCATGGCCGGCAACATCTGCCGCTGCGGCACCTATGTGCGCATCCGCGAGGCCATCAAGCAGGCCGCCAACGGCCGTCAGTCCTGAGGTTCGCCATGAACGCACATCACAGCATCTCCCGCCGCGCAGCTCTGACCGGCGGTCTCGCCACCGGCTTCCTGCTCGCCTTCCATCTGCCGCTGCGCGCCGCCGTCAACGAGCCGGTGCAGCCGCGCGACACGACCGACGGAAAGTTCGCGCCCAATGCCTTCATCCGCGTCGACGAGAGCGGCCATACCGTCCTTATCATGCCGCAAGTCGAGATGGGCCAGGGCACCTATACTTCGATCTCCGCGGTGCTCGCCGAAGAGCTGGATGCCGACTGGAGCAAGGTCGAGGTCCAGCACGCGCCGCCTGACGACAAGCTCTACGGCAATCCGACCTTCGGCCTGCAAGTCACCGGCAATTCCAACTCGATCCGCGCCTGGTGGCTGCCGCTGCGCAAGGCCGGCGCCACCGCGCGCGCGATGCTGGTGCAGGCGGCGGCCGCGGAATGGGGCGTCGATCCGGCAAGCTGCACGACCGCCAAGGGCGAGGTCGCGCATGCAGCGAGCGGCCGCAGGCTCGCCTACGGCACGCTGGCGCTCGCAGCCCAAGGCCAGACGCCGCCGAAGGACGCTGCGCTGAAGGACCCCAAGGACTTCGTCCTCATCGGCCAGCCCTTGAAGCGGCTCGACACGCCGGACAAGGTCAACGGCAAGGCCATCTACGGCATCGACGCCATCCTGCCCGGCATGAAGTTCGCGACCGTCGCCGCCTGCCCGGTGTTCGGCGGCAAGGTCGGCAAGGTCGACGACAGCGCCGCGGTGAAGCTTCCCGGCGTGCGCAAGGTCGTCGTGCTCGAGGACATGGTCGCCGTGATCGGCGATCACATGTGGGCGGCCAAGAAGGGGCTCGAAGCGCTCGAGATCGAGTGGGACGAGGGGCCGAACGCCGAGATCACAACCAAGGACGTCTGGGACGACCTGCGCAAGGCCAGCCGGAAGGACGGCGCCGTCGCCAAATCCGACGGCGACATCGCCAAGGCGCTCGCCAGCGGCGACAAGTTCGAGGCGGTCTACGAGCTGCCGTTCCTGGCGCACGCCTCGATGGAGCCGATCAACGCCACGGTGCATGTGAAGCCCGATTCCTGCGAGATCTGGACCGGCACGCAGATCATGACGCGCGTGCAGTCGGAGGCGGCGAAGGCCGCGGGCCTGCCGATCGACAAGGTGATCGTCAACAATCACCTGCTCGGCGGCGGCTTCGGCCGCAAGCTCGAGCCCGACATGGTGGTCGCGGCGGTGAAGATCGCCAAGCAGGTCGACTATCCCGTGAAGGTGGTGTGGACCCGCGAGGAGGACATCCAGCACGACGTCTACCGCCCGGTCTATCGCGACGAGATCACCGCGTCGCTGGTCGACGGCAAGGTCGCGGGGTGGAAGTACAAGGTCGCCGGCTCCGCCGTGCTGGCGCGCTGGCTGCCGCCGGCGTTCCAGAAGGGTATCGACATCGACGCGATCGACGCCGCGGTGGATGCTCCCTACGACTTCGCCAACTTCCATGTCGAATATGTCCGCGCCGAGCCGCTGTCGGTGCCGACGGGTTTCTGGCGCGGCGTCGGTCCGAATAACAACGTGTTCGCGGTCGAATGCGCGATGGACGAGCTCGCGCGCAAGGCGGGCAAGGACCCGATCGCGTTCCGAAAGTCCATGCTGACGAAGAATCCGCGGATGCTCGCGGTGCTCGACCAGGTCGCGGAGAAATCCGGCTGGGGGCAAAAGCTGCCGCCGCGCGTCGGCCGCGGCGTCTGCGTGCAGCCGTCATTCGCGAGCTTCATCGCGACGGTGGTGGAGGCGGAGATCGACGACATCGGCGCGATCACGCTCCGCCGCATCACCTCGGTGGTCGACACCGGCATTGCCGTCAACCCCGACACCGTAAAGGCGCAGATCGAGGGCGGGCTGATCTTCGGCCTGACCGCGGCGCTCTATGGCGAGATCACCATCGACAAGGGCCGCGTGCAGCAGTCGAACTTCCACGACTACCGCATGATGCGCATCAACGAGACGCCGAAGATCGAGGTCATCGTCGTCAAGAGCGGCGAAGCGCCCGGCGGCATCGGTGAGGCCGGCGTCAATGCCGGACCGCCCGCGCTGCGCAATGCGATCTATGCCGCAACCGGCGTGGCGCTGCGGCGCCTGCCGATCGACCGGAAACTGCTGGCTGCGGGGAAGAAGGCATGAGCGGCAAGATGCGTATCCTCACAAGCGTCGTCGCGATCGCCATCGTCGCGGCAGCGGTCGGCGTCTTCATCATCCGCGGGCCCGGCCCGCTCGACTTCGCGGGCGGCACGAAAGTGGCGCTGGCGGACTACCGCGCGGGCAAGCCGACCGGCGTGCCGGCGAAGCTGGAGAAAGCCGGCATCGTCGAGCGCGGCGAATATCTCACCAAGGCCGCCGACTGCATGGTCTGCCACACCAGGCCGGGCGAGAAGGAGTATTCCGGCGGGCTCGCCTTCAAGCTGCCGTTCGGCACGCTCTATTCCACCAACATCACGCCGGACAAGGACACCGGCATCGGCAATTACAGCGACCAGGATTTCCTGAACGCGGTCCAGCACGGCAAGCGCCGTGACGGCGCGCGGCTGTATCCGGCGATGCCCTACACGTCCTACACCTTCATGACCGACGAGGACGTGCTGGCGGTGAAAGCCTATCTGTTCAGCCTGCCGGCGGTGCGCGCCAAGGCGCCCGACAACACGCTGTCGTTCCCGTTCAACCAGCGCTGGGCGATGATGTTCTGGTCGGCCGTGTTCAATCCGGACACGCGCTTTGCGCCCGACACCTCGAAGAGCCCCGAATGGAACAGGGGCGCGTATCTTGCGGAGGCGCTGGCGCATTGCGGCGAGTGCCACACCCCGCGCAATCTCGGCTTCGCGCTGGACAACCGCAGGAAGTTCGCCGGCGCCATCACGGCGGGCTGGCGCGCCTTCAACATCTCCTCCGACAAGGCGACAGGTCTCGGCAACTGGAGCGACCAGGATCTGATCTCGTATCTGTCGCTCGGCCATGCGCCGGGTCATGGCTCGGCCTCGGGTCCGATGGGTGAGGCGGTCGACCACAGCTTGAGCAAGCTCGTCCCCGAAGACATCAGCAGCATCGTTGCTTACCTGCGCAGCGTGCCGCCGCAGCCCTCGCCCGACCTGCCCGCCACCACGGCGCCGGTCGCCCCCGCCTCGCACCGCGAGGGCGTCACGGCGGACGCCCGCGGCAAGCAGGTGTTCGCCAGCGCCTGCGCCAGCTGCCACGGCTGGAGCGGCGAGAGCCCGGTCTCGCCGATGGCAACGCTCACCGGCACCTGGGCCGTTAACGACCCCGCCGCCACCAACGTCGCGCAGATCGTGCTCTCGGGCACCAAGCGGCATACACCCGACGGCGCGCTGTCGATGCCGGCGTTCGGCCATGCCTATACCGACGACGAGATCGCGGCGGTGGCGAACTACGTCACGGCGCGGTTCGGCACGAAGGGCTCGAAGCTGACGGCGAAGGATGTGGCGGAGTTGAGGGAGCAGACGGCGGAGTAGCGTATGGCGAGATTGATGCGTGATCGCGCGTCAATCTCCGTTGTCGTCCCGGACAAGCGTAGCGAAGCGGAGCGCAGATCCGGGACCCATAACCACAGGATGTGGTTCGGCGAAGACTCGCAGTTACCAGCTTCGCGCAACAACTTCTCCCTTGGGTTATGGGTCCCCGCCTTCGCGGGGACGACACCTAGCGTGGAGCGTGGTTCTTCAGCTCAACCAGAACTTCGGCGTCGCCGGCTCCAGCCGGCCGCCGACACGCACCGGCGCAATCTTCAGGGCGAGCCCCGTCGCATCGTCGGTCTCCACGGCGACGCCGCTGAGCGTCGCGGCACCGGCTGCCGGCTCGAAGCGGCCCGACGGAATCCCCGACGTGAACCGGCGCAGCGGTTCTTCCTTCTGCATGCCGATGATGGAATCGTAATCGCCGGTCATGCCGGCATCGGTCATGTAGGCGGTGCCGCCTGACAGGATCTGGTGGTCGGCGGTCGGCACATGGGTGTGGGTGCCGACGACGAGGCTGGCGCGGCCGTCGCAGAAGAAGCCGATGCCCTGCTTCTCGCTGCTCGCCTCGCAATGGAAATCGACGACAATGGCGTCGGCGGCAACGCCGAGCGGGCAGGCCCCTAACTCGCGCTCGAGCGCCGCGAAGGGATCGTCGAACGGGGTCATGAAGACGCGGCCCAAGGCGTTGACGACGAGGGCATGCTTGCCGTTCTTGGTCTCGACCAGTGCGGCGCCGCGGCCGGGCGTGCCGCGCGGATAGTTTGCGGGGCGCACCAGGCGGTCGGCGCGCTCGATGAACACCAGCGCCTCGCGCTGGTCCCAGGAATGATTGCCGAGCGTCACCGCGTCGGCGCCGGCCTCGAGGAATTCCTGGTAGATCGCTTCCGTGATGCCGAAGCCGCCGGCGGAATTCTCGCCGTTGACGACGACGAAATCGAGCGACCAGTCCTTGACCATGCCGGGCAGATATTCGGCGATGGCCTCGCGCCCGCTACGGCCGACGACATCACCCACGAAGAGAATGCGCAACTTCAGAACTCCGGAAATCGAACACGTCCGATTCCGTTAGCACATAATCCAGCGCGACGTCGTGGGATAGTGCCGGAACCGCCTCGATCTCCTGCGCCGCAAAGGCGAGCCCGATGCCGATGATGTGCTTGGTCTTGCGCAAATGCGCGAAGGTGAAATCGTAATGCCCGGCGCCATAGCCGATGCGATGGCCGAGACGGTCGAAAGCCGCAAGCGGCGTCAGCATGATGTCGGGGATCACTTCGCTTGCCGCCGGCGACGGCTCGGGAATGCCGAGCGGGCCGAGCATCAGGCGGTCGTTCGGATGGAAGATGCGGAAGATCAGCGACTGGCCGCGCGCGGTGACGCAAGGCAGCGCCAGCTTCGCGCCCTGCTCGGCGAGCTTCCGCATCAACGGCATCGGATCGATCTCGTTGCGGATCGGCGAATAGCCGGAGACGATGCTGCCGGGCAGCAGCTCGAACGGCAACCCGCGCTTGGCGAGCTTTGCGGCCGCAGCGATGCGCTTCTTGTCGCTCAGCGCGTCACGCCTGGCGAGGGCTTTGGCACGGAGCTCGGCTTTGGAGTTGGGCATGTGCGCTTGCTCCGAACGCGGAGCCTTGCTCCGCTGTCATCACCCGCGAAGGCGGGTGATCCAGTATCCCAGAGACGCCAGTGATCAAACATCGACGCCGCGGCGTACTGGATGCCCCGCCTACGCGGGGCATGACACCGCCGGTTTGTCGTAGATGGCCATTCGACAAGAACGCATTGTCAGCAAACAAAAGTACGAAGCCGCGAACGCCGTTGAAGCACTCGATCCCGGAGTTCCCTACGAAAGTAGGTGGGCACCATATGTCCGGGCCCACGGGCCCGGCCAGGGACAGTTCCCTAAAGGATCGATAAGGCCCCGGGGATATATGGCTCCTGACGCACGTCGCAGCCTCGCTCGAGCAATGTAACAACGATAGTGAGGAAGTGCCAGTGCGGCGGGTGCGGCTGGTGCCCACCTCTCCCCAGCGGGGAGAGGTCGGATTGCGCCGGGCGATGCGAAGCAGCGTCCGGAGCAATCCGGGTGAGGGGCCGCGGCACACAGAGGGACCTGAAGCCCTCACCCGGATCGCATCTTACGATGCGATCCGACCTCTCCCTTCGGGAGAGGTGGACACCGCCCCCAGTGGCAACGGATCGTTCCGATCACTCTCACCCGATCGCGATCCCGCCTCCGACCGTCCGGTTCAGCACCTGCGTCGACTTCTCGATGCGTTCGGCTGCGGCATTCAGCGCATTCACCACCGCGGTCTGCGTCATCCGGGCGCGTTCGACGGCGGCGTTGCGGAAGTCCCGGAGCTCGACCAGCTCCTGCTCCATGGTGCGAATGCGGTTGCCGGCGTCGATCAACTCGTCGCACACCGTCAGCGCCGCCATCACCGTGAGGCGCGCATCGCCGATCTCGCCGAATTTTCCGCGCAGCGACTGGATGCGTGTCTCCAGGCTCTCGGCGAGCTTGAGCAGCCGCACCTCCTGGCCCTCCTCGCAGGCCATGCGGTATTGCCGGCCGTTGATAGTGACGTTGATGTGGCTCATCCGTCCTCTCCGGTATCGAGCACCGAGCGTATCGTGACGATTGCGGAATCCAGCCGGTCGGAAATCTCGCGATTGGTGCGCTCGAGCTTGCGCGCCTTCACCAGCGCGCCGTCGAGCTCGTCGGCGAGTCGCGAGCGATCAGCGCCGAGCGCCTGGATCCGCGCCGCGAGCTCGTTCTCGTCGCGATCGGCATCGCGTCGCCGCTCGACCGCACTTTCGAGTGCGTCGAGCGCCGCCGTGAGCCTGCGGGTCGCAATCTCGATCTCGACGGCGGATGATTCCGTCATGGCGGAGCTATTGGACACGCGATCGTTCATGCAGTCAGCGGCGGAACCTGGCGGCCTTTGCCCAGTGGCCTTTCCCTGGAGCTTGCCGTCCGGCAAAAGACTCGGTTCGGCAAGCGGTTAGAAGCAGAAATTTACGTGGCAAGCTAGCCCAGCGCAACGCCGCCGCAAAACTATGCACCGATCAATCGGAACGCGGTTGCGATCGATCGATTCCTTCCGGCGCGATCCCGGCGGAAAACTGATCTCGACCGGCAACTTTTACGGCCAAACCGGCGTTTGACCGCCTTGGACTCCCGGAACCGAGGTGCTATCCCAGCGCCAACCTTCAGTGGCCGCCAGGCTTCTCCCCGCGCGGGCAACCATCGCCAAGCGCCTCATTTCAGACGGATTTCAGACATGACGCAGGTCGATCACACCCGTATGGCCAACGCGATCCGCGGCCTTTCGATGGACGCTGTCGAGAAGGCGAAATCGGGCCATCCCGGCCTGCCGATGGGCGCCGCCGACATCGCCACCGTGCTGTTCACGCAGTTCCTGAAATTCGATGCCTCAGCGCCCGCCTGGCCGGACCGCGACCGCTTCGTGCTCTCGGCCGGCCACGGCTCGATGCTGCTCTATTCGCTGCTGTATTTGACCGGCAATGCCGAGATGACGCTGGACCAGATCAAGCAGTTCCGCCAGGTCGACTCGCTCACCCCCGGCCACCCCGAGAATTTCCGCACCAAGGGCATCGAGACCACCACCGGCCCGCTCGGCCAGGGCATCTCGACCGCGGTCGGCATGGCGCTCGCCGAGAAGATGCTGGCCGCCGAGTTCGGCAAGAAGATCGTCGACCACCACACCTATGTGCTCGCCTCCGACGGCGACCTGATGGAAGGCGTGTCGCAGGAAGCGATCGCGATGGCCGGGCACTGGAAGCTCAACAAGCTGATCGTGCTCTACGACGACAACGGCATCTCGATCGACGGCCCGACCTCGATCTCCGATTCCGTCGACCAGGTGAAGCGCTTCAAGTCGGCGGGCTGGGCCGCCGAGAAGATCGACGGCCAGGATCAGGCCGCCATTGCCGCCGCCATCACCCGCGCGCAAAAATCCAACAAGCCGACGCTGATCGCCTGCCGCACCACCATCGGCTTCGGCGCGCCGCACAAGGCCGGCACCTCGAAGGTGCATGGCGAGGCGTTAGGGGCCGACGAGCTCAAGGCCGCCAAGGAAAATCTCGGCATCTCGCTCGAGCCGTTCTCGGTGCCCGACGACGTGCTGAAGGCATGGCGCGCGGCCGGCAGCCGCGGTGCTACGGCACGCCAGGAATGGGAAGCACGGCTCGGTGAGCTCGGCAGCCGCAAGCGCGCCGAGTTCGAACGCCGCCTGCGCCACGAGCGTCCGGCATCGCTGGCCAAGGCGCTGAAGGCGCACAAGAAGGAGCTGCTGGAGAAGCCGCTGACGGCGGCGACGCGCAAATCGTCGGAGGCTGCGATCGAGGTGATCGCTGCCGCGATGCCGATGGAATTCCTGGCCGGCTCGGCCGATCTCACCGGCTCCAACAACAACAAGGCGAAGTCGGCGACCGCGTTCTCGGCCAAGACGCCGAAGGGCCGCTTCATCCATTACGGCATCCGCGAGCACGGCATGTGCGCCGCGATGAACGGCATTTTCCTGCACGGCGGCTTCGCGCCGAACGGCGCGACCTTCCTGGTGTTCACCGACTACGCACGTCCCGCGATGCGCCTCGCCGCGCTGATGGGCACCGGTGTCGTCTATGTGATGACGCACGACTCCATCGGCCTCGGCGAAGACGGGCCGACGCATCAACCGGTCGAGCATCTCGCCGCGCTTCGCGCCATTCCGAACATGCGCGTGTTCCGCCCCTGCGATTCCATCGAGGTCGCCGAATGCTGGGAGCTCGCGCTCAACCGGGTCGACGGTCCGACCGTGCTGGCGCTGACGCGGCAGAACCTGCCGCAGCTGCGGACCACCGCACCGAACGACAATCCCTGCGCAGCCGGCGCCTATGAGCTGGTCGCGGCCCAGGGCGAAGCCAAGGCAACGCTGTTCGCCTCCGGCTCCGAGGTCGAGATCGCGGTCGCGGCCCAGAAGCAGCTCGCGGAACGCGGCGTCGCGTCACGCGTTGTCTCCGTTCCCTCGCTCGAGCTGTTGCTAGCGCAACCAGAGGCCAAGCGTGCCGCAATCATCGGCAATGCGCCGGTCAAGATTGCGATCGAGGCCGCCGTGCGCTGGGGCTGGGACGCCGTGATCGGCCAGGACGGCGAATTCATCGGCATGCATTCCTTCGGCGAAAGCGGTCCCGCCAAGGAGCTTTACAAGCATTTCGGGATTACCGCCGAGGCCGCGGTTAACGCTGTGCTGAAGCGCATTTCCTGAGAGTTGAGCTTGCCCCAAAAAAGGACTACCTAGTCTTCCATATGATCAAGCACCGCCCGGCCGAACCGGGCGCCCGCCCCTAAAAAACCCTCGCAGGCGCACGAAAGCGCGTTGTGCGGGATGACGACGGTCATTGAAGGAGACGAAACATGGCAGTCCGCGTCGGAATCAACGGTTTTGGCCGCATCGGCCGCAACGTCCTGCGGGCTATCGCGGAGTCAGGCCGCAAGGACATCGAGGTCGTGGGCATCAACGATCTCGGCCCGGTCGAGACCAACGCCCATCTGCTCCGTTTCGACAGCGTCCATGGCCGCTTCCCCGGCACCGTCACCGTCGATGGCGACTCGATCAACCTCGGCGGCGGCAAGATCAAGGTGACCGCCGAGCGCGATCCCGCGAAGCTGCCCTGGAAGGATCTCGGCGTCGACATCGCGCTGGAATGCACCGGCATCTTCACCTCGAAGGACAAGGCCTCCGCGCATCTGACCGCCGGCGCCAAGCGCGTGCTGGTGTCCGCGCCGGCCGACGGCGCCGATGCCACCATCGTCTACGGCGTCAACCACGACACCCTGACCAAGGATCACCTGGTCGTCTCCAACGGCTCCTGCACGACGAACTGCCTCGCGCCCGTCGCCAAGGTGCTGAACGATCTCGTCGGCATCGAGACCGGCTTCATGACCACGATCCACGCCTATACCGGCGACCAGCCGACGCTGGACACGCTGCACAAGGATCTCTACCGCGGCCGCGCCGCTGCGATGTCGATGATCCCGACCTCGACCGGCGCCGCGAAAGCGATCGGCCTCGTGCTGCCCGAGCTGAAGGGCAAGCTCGACGGCGTCGCGATCCGCGTGCCGACCCCGAACGTCTCGGTGGTCGACCTCAAGATCGTCGCCAAGCGCGCCACCGACGCCAAGGAGATCAACGCGGCGATGAAGCGCGCCAGCGAGCAGCAGCTCAAGGGCATCCTCGGCTACACCAGTGCGCCGAACGTCTCGATCGACTTCAACCACGATCCGCACTCCTCGACCTTCCACGAGGACCAGACCAAGGTGCAGAACGGCACGCTGGTGCGCGTGATGTCCTGGTACGACAACGAGTGGGGCTTCTCGAACCGCATGGCCGACACCGCCGTCGCGATGGCGAAGGTGATCTAAGAACAGGTCTCGTGTCCCGGACGCGGTGCGGCGCGTAAGCGCTGCTCCGCAGAGCCGGGACCCCATCTAGCCGCGGGACTCGCCGTGATGTGGGTCCCGGTTCTGCAGCGCACCGCTTCGCGCTGCGCAGCGCCCGGGACAAGGAAGCGTCCGATGACCAACAAATTCCGCACCCTCGACGACGTCGACGTGAAGGGCAAGCGCGTGTTGCTGCGCGTCGACCTCAACGTGCCCATGGAGAACGGGCGCGTCACCGACGCGACCCGGCTCGAGCGCGTGGCGCCGACCATCACCGAACTCGCCGACAAGGGCGGCAAGGTCATCCTGCTCGCGCATTTCGGCCGGCCGAAGGGACGCGATGCCAAGGAGTCGCTCAAGCCCGTCGCCGAGGCACTGTCGAAGGTGGTGAAGAAGCCGGTCGGCTTCGCCGATGATTGCATCGGCGAGCCTGCGGCCAAGGCCGTGGCGGCGCTCAAGGACGGCGACATCCTGTGTCTGGAAAACACCCGCTTCCACAAAGAGGAAGAAAAGAACGATCCCGCCTTCGTCGCGGAATTGGCCAAGCTCGGCGACATCTGGGTCAATGACGGCTTCTCGGCGGCGCACCGCGCCCACGCCTCGACCGAAGGACTCGGCCACAAGCTGCCGGCCTATGCCGGCCGCACCATGCAGGCCGAGCTCGATGCGCTGGAGAAGGCGCTGGGGTCGCCGACCAAGCCGGTGATCGCGATCATCGGCGGCGCCAAGGTCTCGACCAAGATCGACCTGCTCGAAAATCTCGTAACCAAGGTCGACGCGCTCGTGATCGGCGGCGGCATGGCCAACACCTTCCTGCACGCTCAGGGCGTCGCGATCGGCAAGTCGCTGGCCGAGAAAGACCTCGCGCCGACCGCGCTGCGCATCATGGAGAAGGCGGACGCCGCCAACTGCGCCATCATCCTCCCCGTGGATGCGACCGTCGCCTATCATTTCGCGGCCAACGCGCCGTCGCATGCCTATGGGCTCGATGCGATCCCGGCCGACGGCATGATCCTCGACGTCGGCCCGCAATCGGTCGCCCGCGTCCACGCCGCGATCGACGATGCGGCAACCCTGGTCTGGAACGGACCGCTGGGCGCCTTCGAGATGCAGCCGTTCGACCGCGGCACGGTCGCGGCCGCCAAGCATGCGGCCGAGCGCACCAAGGCGAAGAAGCTGGTCTCGATCGCGGGCGGCGGCGACACTGTCGCTGCACTCAACCAGGCCCATGTGGCCGGTGACTTCACCTATGTGTCGACTGCCGGTGGCGCGTTCCTCGAATGGATGGAAGGCAAGCCGCTGCCCGGCGTCGAAGTTCTGCGCATCAAGTAAGCAAGCGGCCTTTCAAATCAGCCTTGCAGGCCCCAACGGGAGAAAAGACAGATGGCTCGGATCACGTTACGTCAATTGCTCGACCACGCGGCGGAGAACGATTACGGCGTACCGGCCTTCAACATCAACAACATGGAGCAGGCGCTGGCGATCATGGACGCGGCCAACCAGGTCGACGCGCCCGTCATCATCCAGGCCTCGCGCGGCGCACGCTCCTACGCCAACGACGTCATGCTCAAGCACATGATGGACGCGGTGACCGAGATCTATCCGCACATTCCGGTCTGCGTGCATCTGGACCACGGCAACGAGCCGGCGACCTGCATGACCGCGATCCAGGCCGGCTTCACCTCGGTCATGATGGACGGCTCGCTCAAGGCCGACGGCAAGACCCCCGGCGACTGGGGCTACAATGTCGGCGTCACCAAGACCGTGACCGACATGGCCCATCTCGGCGGCATCTCGGTGGAAGGCGAGCTCGGGGTGCTCGGCTCGCTCGAGACCGGCATGGGCGACAAGGAAGACGGCCACGGCGCCGAAGGCAAGCTCAGCCACGACCAGCTCCTGACCGATCCGGACGAGGCGGTGAAGTTCGTCCAGGAGACCAAGGTCGACGCGCTCGCGATCGCGATGGGGACTTCTCACGGCGCTTACAAATTTACCCGCAAGCCCGATGGCGACATCCTCGCCATGAACGTGATCGAGGAGATCCACCGCAAGCTGCCGAACACCCATCTCGTCATGCACGGCTCCTCGTCGGTGCCTCAGGATCTCCAGGACATCATCAACGCCTATGGCGGCAAGATGAAGCCGACCTGGGGCGTGCCTGTGTCCGAGATCCAGCGCGGCATCAAGAACGGCGTGCGCAAGATCAACATCGACACCGACAACCGCATGGCGATGACCGGCCAGATCCGCAAGGTGCTCAAGGACAATCCGGAAGAGTTCGATCCGCGCAAATATTTGAAGCCGGCGATGGAGGCGATGACCAAGCTGTGCAAGCAGCGGCTTCAGGAGTTCAATACCGCCGGACAGGCCTCCAAGATCAAGAAGGTGCTGACCACCGCCGAGATGGCCAAGCGCTACGCCAAGGGCGAGCTCGATCCCAAGGTGGCGTAAGCGATCGCGAAGGTGGCGTAAGGCAGCCACCGCCCTATCTTCCCCCTCGCCCCGCTTGCGGGGAGAGGGTTGGGGTGAGGGGGAGTCTCCCCGGGCACGGTGGCAGTTGGACTCGCGGAGAGTCCCCCTCACCCGGATTTTACGCTGCGCGCAAAATCCGACCTCTCCCCGCAGGCGGGGAGAGGTGAAGTCCCTCCCCTTTACCCTGCGACGAACGTTAACTCGGCAATTGCCCGAGAACGGTCTATTTTTGCGGGCAAGGGCAGAATCGATTTGGGAGGACCTCTCGATGAATCTGACTGAGCTCAACAGGATCGCCACCGCCATGGTCGTAACAGGCAAGGGCATCCTTGCCGCCGACGAATCCTCCGGCACCATCAAGAAGCGCTTTGACGCCATCGGCGTGGAATCGACGGAAGAGAACCGCCGCGACTATCGCGAGATGCTGTTTCGCGCCAAGGACGCCATGAGCCAGTACATCTCGGGGGTGATCCTCTATGACGAGACGATCTGGCAGGATGCCAAGGACGGCACGCCGCTGGTCAGGCTGATCGAACAGAGCGGCGCCATCCCGGGGATCAAGGTCGACGAGGGCACGCAAGCCCTGCCGATGTGCCCGGGCGAGCTCGTCACGGTCGGGCTCGACAGGCTCGCCGAGCGGCTGAAGAAATATTACGAGCGCGGCGCGCGCTTTGCCAAATGGCGTGCCGTGATCGACATCGGCAGCGGCACTGACGGCCGGGGCATCCCCTCGATGACCGCGATCAGCGTCAACGCCCACGCGCTGGCGCGCTATGCCGCGCTGTGCCAGGCCGCGCAGATCGTGCCGATCGTCGAGCCGGAAGTGCTGATGGACGGCGATCACGACATCGACCGGTGCTATGAGGTGACGAGCCGCGTGCTCAACAAGACGTTCCAGGAGTTGCGCGTGCAGCGCGTTGCGCTCGAAGGCATGGTGCTGAAGCCGAACATGGCAATCTCGGGCAAGAAGTGTCCGAAGCAGGCCTCGGTCGAAGAGGTCGCGGAGAAGACGATCCGGCTGCTCAAGGCCTGCGTGCCCGCAGCGGTGCCCGGCGTCGCTTTCCTCTCCGGCGGCCAGTCCGACGAGGAAGCGACTGCGCATCTCAATGCCATGCACAAGCTCGGCCCGCTGCCCTGGGGCCTGACCTTCTCCTACGGCCGCGCGCTCCAGGCCGCGCCGCAGAAGGCCTGGTCCGGGAGGCCTGAGAACGTCGCGGCCGGACAACGCGCCTTCAGCCATCGCGCGCGGATGAACGGCCTCGCCTCCAAGGGCGAATGGCAAAGCAGCCTGGAACAGAAGGCAGCCTAGATCTTGTCGAACAAACCGCCTCCGCCGCGCCCGGCGCCGCGTCTCTACCTCGCGACGCCTATTGTCGATGACCCTGCGAGGCTCGTCGCCGATTTGCCGGGCCTGCTCGCTTCGGCCGATGTCGCGGCCGTACTGCTGCGGCTGAGGGAGACCGACCAGCGCACCATGATCTCGCGCGTCAAGGCGTTGGCACCGCCGGTGCAGAAGGCTGGCGCAGCCCTCCTCGTCGACGGCCATCCTGACATCGTCGCGCGCGGCGGCGCCGACGGCGCGCACCTCACCGGCCTTGCCGCGCTGGAAGAGGCGGCGCCCTCGCTCAAGCCCGATCGCATCGCCGGCGTCGGCGGGCTCGCCACGCGCCACGATTCCATGAGCGCCGGCGAGATGGGCGCCGACTATGTGCTGTTCGGCGAGCCCGACGAGAAAGGCCAGCGCCCGTCATCCCAGGCCATCGCCGAACGGCTGGACTGGTGGGCCGAGCTGTTCGAGCCGCCCTGCGTCGGTTTTGCCACGTCACTGGAAGAGGCCCACGATTTCGCCGCGAGCGGCGCCGATTTCGTGCTGGTCGGCGACTTCATCTGGGCCGATCCGCGCGGGCCCAAGGCCGCGCTGGTCGAGGCCGACGCTGCGATCAAGAAGGCCCATGCGACGGCGCCGGCGAGCCAGGATCCCGCGGGTCAGGAGCACGGCCAGCGCCCGACATGAAGCTTCCGCACATCACCATGCTGGCCGCGCTGCTGCTCATGGCGCCCGCGGCCGCGCAGCTCCAGATCACGCCGCCGGCCGCAACGCCGAGCGCTCCCGCCGAAAAAAAGAAGCCCAGGCCGCACACGATCACCAAGAAAAAGGAGGCCGCTCCCGCGCCGAAACCTTCGGCCTCGCCCAAGCCGTCCCCCTCGCCCAAGCCGGCCGCGACCGTGATCCCCGCGCCGCCGACCGACGATCCCAACGTCGATCTGGTCTACGGAGCCTACCAGCGCGGCCAGTACAAGACGGCGTTCGAGCTCGCCACAACCCGTGCACAAGCCGGCGATCCCAAGGCGATGACCATGCTCGGCGAGCTCTATTCCAACGCCATGGGCATCCGGCGCGACTACGCCAAGGCGGCCGAATGGTACAAGCGCGCCGCCGATTCCGGCGATCGCGAGGCGATGTTCGCGCTCGCCATGCTGCGCATGTCGGGCCGCGGCGGCCCGGTCGACAAGGGCGAGGCGGTCAAGCTGATGGCCTCCGCCGCCAAGCTCGGCGAGCCCAAGGCCGCCTATAACCTCGCCTTGCTCTATCTGGACGGCCAGACCCTGCCGCAGGACGTCAAGCGCTCGGCGGAGCTGCTGCGCCAGGCTGCCGATGCAGGCCTGCCCGAGGCGCAATACGCGCTCGCGACCTTCTACAAGGAAGGCACCGGTGTGCCGAAGGACCCGGAACGCGCTGTGCGGCTGCTCCAGGCCGCCTCGCTCGCCGACAATGTCGACGCCGAGGTCGAATATGCGATCGCGATGTTCAACGGCACCGGCACGCCGAAGAACCAGCCGGCGGCCGTAGCCCTGCTCCGCAAGGCGTCCCGCCAGGGCAGCGCGATCGCGCAGAACCGGCTGGCATGGGTGCTGATCAACGGCGTGGGCACGCCCATGGACAAGGTCGAGGGCTTCAAATGGCACTTGGTGGCCAAAACGGCCGGCAAGGGCGACCCCGATCTCGACAAGCAATTCTACGATCTGCCGGCCGAGGAGCGGGCCAAGGCTGAGGCCGCCGCCAAGAAATGGCTCGGGGCCAAATGACTTGACGCAATGACTTGACGCAAGCGCCCTCGCAGGGCACCCAATCCCTCAAACAGGCGCGATGTCCCGTCCGTGCCCCTGATCCCTGCCCCCGATCAAGTCCAGAGCTCATGCTGTATTCCGCCACTATCAACGTCATGGTCAAGGCCGCGCGCCGCGCCGGCCGCAGCCTCAAGCGCGATCTCGGCGAGATCGAGCATCTCCAGGTCTCGCTGAAGGGGCCGGCGAATTTCGTCTCGCTCGCCGACAAGCGCGCCGAGGAGATCCTCTATCAGGACCTCGCCAAGGCGAGGCCCGGCTACGGCTTCATCGGCGAAGAGGGCGGCACCCGCGAAGGCACCGACAAGAGCCACACCTGGATCGTCGATCCGCTCGACGGCACCACCAATTTCCTGCACGGCATCCCGCAATTCGCGATCTCGATCGGCCTCGCGCGTGAGGGCACGATCATCGCCGGCGTGATCTACAACCCCGCCAATGACGAGCTCTACATCGCCGAGCGCGGCAAGGGCGCCTTCCTCAACGACCAGCGCCTGCGCGTGGCCGGCCGCCGCCAGCTCAACGAGTGCGTGGTGGCCTGCGGCCTGCCCCATATCGGCCGCGGCGACCACGAGGAATTCCGCCGCGAGATGACCGCGATCCAGAATCGCGTCGCGGGCCTGCGCCGCTTCGGCGCCGCCTCGCTCGACCTCGCCTTCGTCGCCGCCGGCCGCCTCGACGGCTATTGGGAGCGCAATCTGCAATCCTGGGACATCGCCGCCGGCATGCTGATGGTGCGCGAGGCCGGTGGCACGGTGAGCGATATCAACACGCCCGGCGATGCGCTCGTGACCGGGGACGTGGTGTGCGGCAATGAGTACGTGCACGGGGAGTTGGTGAAGATTTTGCGGAGGCCGGCGTAAGGCGAAGGATTGCGCCTCACACTCCGCTGTCATCATCCGCCTCTTGCGCGCTGGGGCGGATGGCCAATATTCCAAAGAAGTCGGAGCGCGGACTCGTAAGCGCGGAGCTACAGCCGCAAGCTGCACGAATGCAAGATCACAGGCGGCCAGCTTGTCGTAGCGGGTCACAACCCGACGGCATTGATAAGATTCGGTTGAAGAAACACTCGATCCGGTTGCGGCCGCGGTGAGACAAGGACCGAGCAGAATTGTCGGCATCGCCCTTCCCGAATTTCTAATGAACGTCGAGGGTCCTGTACCGACGTCTCAGACGAACAAATCGGCCACGATCATGAAAATTCCAACTTGTCCGGCGAGCCAACAGATGGGCCGTACACCCGGAGGGGCGAAGGCATAGGCGGGAACGTAGAGCAGTCGGGCGACGACGAACACCCAAGCCCCGACTGTGGATAGCGAGCCGACAGCGTTAGCTGCGTGCACCAGAAACAAAGCGGCGACAAACTGCGGAAATATCTCAAGCAGATTACGGTGCGCCCGAACAATGCGCCCACTAACACCTGAAACCTCGCGCGGTTCGTCCCGAGGCCCTGCGACCCAAACACCCCCCAGTTGGCGGAGTGTCAGCACACTGGATAGCGTAAGCTGAACAACTGCGAGCAACATTGCCGCGGCCAGTGCCCATAGATCGCCTGTCATCATCATCGCGCCGTCCAGCCCTCAAGCTTCTGCGGCTTGGCACCGCCTCCAACAAGGATTTGAACAGTTCGGCCATGCGGCGGAATCCGTGCCTATGGCGAACTGCGAGGATCAGGTCGAACGTTGGCGATCGAGTACCAACGCCAACACAGTGGCTACGATATTGACGGACGTATGCGGCGGTGAAGGACGTTCGTCCCGATCAAAGGCAAGTCCAATGACGGCACTTTGGCCCTTATCCGTCTGCACAGGCCAAAAATCAAACCGAGAGGCGAGATTCGGATAGACCCCGCTGGGCGCGACGGATCCAGTCTCCAGGCACGAGAGCGCTGCTTCCAGTTCGGCCTCCTTGGGGGCCAAGTTGCCAACGCACTTGATAGAAACGATGCTGCCCTGTCTCACAAGCATCGAGACCGCGGGAACCCGGTAGAGCGCTGCGAGAGTCTGGGAGGTGATTGAAAGGATCGCATCCACGCTATCGGCCGCAACAACGTCCCGGCTGTAGCCTTGCAAGACGGTCGCCTGCTGCCTCAACTGTGCCGCTTCGGCCGCGCGCCGGCCCGAAGTGAACGCAACACCACTCGTTATGAGACCAATCACGAACAGCAGCCCGATTGCCCAGACATTCGCCGGATCGTCGACGGTCAGCGAGTAGCGAGGTTCGGTAAGGAAAAAATTGAAGGCCAGAGCGCCAATTATCGCCGAGCAGAGTGACGGACCCAAGCCAAGGCTAACGCCTGCGACGATCACCGGAATTACAAATATCAGGGAAATGTTGGGAATGGTCACCTTGCTGTCGACAGCGATGGCCACGACGGTCGCGGCCGCGGTCAGCACAATCGAAGCAAGATAGCGCGCCCATCCCGACGCCACGGGATCGGCATTGGTCTCCTGAATAATCTCCGGCTGCAGCTTCGATCCAATATCAGTCATGTCCGACTCCCCACTTGTCGCTTGCAATGCACTGTTGAGCGACACTGACCGTCAGGAGGACGCCTGAGAGCATGGCCAAACACATGGTCTTCCTCGACGACCAGAGCGCCAACGCGAGTTCCGTCCGTGCGAGTTCCGTCCGTGAATGACGACCTAGGCGCGCCTAACTCAATCTCGGAATCCGTTTCAGCCGCGACTTGCGGCTCGGGAAAGATTGATCCATTGGCATATAGAATCGATGATGTGAGATGGCCGGCGATATAGGAATTTCATAAAGGCCGGCAGCCAATGAGCCCTATTCATTCCCTCCGGAACCCATGCGCGGTTGGCGCCCCGAATTCGCCGTCGAATAAGGTTTGCCTCCACATCATACCCGTGTAGAAGAGCTTTACGGGTGTTCGCTGCGCGCAGCAGCGACAGGTCAAGCGATGGTCGGGCCGCCACGCGGAGCGCGTGCGCCTTGAACGATCGACCTTCATTCGAAGGCCTGCCCCGGACTCAACACCTTGCCGAGCAGGCCTTTTCGACGCTGCAACGCTTCCTGTATGTCGAGGCCGTCAGCGGCGGCGCGCTTCTTCTTGCCGCTACGGCTGCGCTGATCTGGGGCAACTCTCCGTTTGCTTACAGCTATCATTCCTTCTGGAACCTGCCGATCACAATCGGGCTCGGTGAGTTCGTCTTATCCAGATCGCTATATTTCTGCAGCGTGCTTTCGGGCTCGATCAGCGCCGCCATATTCGGTCTCGGTTGGGGCGTGTTCTACGTGTGACGCATGCGCTGAAACCACGCCACCAAGCTTAGGGCGACAACGATGAGGCTTGGCATGTTCGACAAGCAGACGTTCGACATCATTTCATCGAGCTTCCACGCAAATCCGCATCCTGTGCTCGACCGCATGCGGGCAGAAGGGCCCGTGGTTTCGATAAAGCTGCCGATCATTGGGCGCATTTGGCTCACTGTGACATTCGACGCCTGCGCGGAATTATTGAAGGGCCATGAGTATTTTGCGCGCGATCCAGCCAATGCAGGAAGCAGAACTCAAGAGCGGATCTTGAGATTCTTGCCAAGAACCATCGGTCTCCTGGCATTGAACATGCTTGGCCATGATGACCCCGAGCACCGCCGACTGCGAGGCCTTGTCGATCGCGCGTTCCAGCGACGCTCGATTGCGGTTCTGAGACCATTGATCACTCAAACTGCGGATCGGTTGCTCGACAGACTGGAAGGACGGCCTGACGCCGATCTTATGGTCGAATATTGCCGTGACCTGCCGCTTTCGGTCATTTGTGCCATGCTCGGGCTTCCGGAGAAGGACCATGATCGCTTCAAGGACTGGCTTGGCGGGCTGAAAGACACGGCCAATATTGCCGCCGTTATCCGCGCCATTCCCGGGGTGATCCGCGTCGTCCGATACCTTCGGCGCGCTTCAAGACCTGGCGGCGGCGCACAGCCCGAGGGCTTAATCGCCGCGCTCCGCGACGTGCAAGTTGACGGGCATACGCTCAGCGAAGACGAACTTGTGTCGATGATATTCCTCCTGTTTGGAGCAGGGCAGGAAACGACGACCCACCTCATTGCAGGCGGCCTTCTGGAGTTACTCTCACGCGAAGATCAGCTGCATCGGCTGCGCAGCGATTCAGGGCTCATGCCTGGCTGCGTCGAAGAATGCCTCCGCCATGTATCGCCGGTTCAAATGACCAAGCCGCGTTTCCTCACGCGCGACCTGGAATGGATGGGCCGAAAGTTCCAGCGGGGAGACATGTTCGCCGCGTTTCTGGCTGCGGCGAACTGCGACCCCGCGAAATTCGAGCGTCCGCACGCATTTGACATCGCGCGCCACCCGAATCCGCATCTCTCGTTCGGCACAGGGGTGCATTTCTGCCTGGGCTTTCAACTCGCCCGAGCGGAGGCCGCCATAGGATTCGAACGTCTGCTGCTGCGCTTTCCCCGCATACGGCTCGATCCCAAGGTGGGCGTTCGATGGCACAAGCGCGTCGGCATTCGCGCTCTGACCGGGCTGCCGGTACGTTTGGGGACATGAAGAGTCGAGGCGTCCGCCTGCAAGCAAATCCGCAGGTTGGTCTGCATTGCATGGGAAAGCTCCGATGCCACCAGGAAATCCGCACGTTGCATTCGTGCCGTATTCGTAGGGGTCAGCGCCACCGGCCTGATTGCCGCCGCTAGAGGGGTACAGCGGACCTCATACGCGCCGTGATCCGCGGGCGCGGGGATTATGAGGACACGCCCTAGCTGGATACGGATAAGCCGCGGCGTACGGGATGCCTTGCCGGAGCAGGACCCCAAGAAAGCAAGCCGACCGATCTGCGTTCAGTGGCCGGCTCTTGCCCGCGCCGGCGGACCGTAGGCCTCATGGTCCTTCGCCGCCGCCGGCTCCCGGTCCCCGCCAAGCACGCGCTGCACCGAGACGAAGAACACCGGCACCATCAGGAGCGCCAGGATCACCACCGCGATCATGCCGCCCATCACGATGCTGCCCAGCGCCTGCTGGCTGGCGCCGCCGGCGCCATGCGCGATCGCCATCGGCAGCACGCCGCAGATGAAGGCGAGGCCGGTCATCAGGATCGGGCGGAAGCGCAGGCGGCAGGCCTCGATGGTGGCTTCCACCAGCGGCTTGCCTTCCTTGCGCAGATCCTTGGCGAACTCGATGATCAGGATCGCGTCCTTCGCGGCGAGGCCGATGATGGTGATCAGGCCGACGGTGAAGTAGACGTCGTTGGGCAGGCCGCGCAGCATGGCGGCGGCGACGGCGCCGACGATGCCGAGCGGCACGGTCAGCAGCACCGCGAGCGGAATGGTCCAGCTCTCGTACAGCGCGGCGAGGCACAGGAACACCACGAATACCGAGAGCGCCAGCAGGAACGGCGCCTGCGAACCCGAGAGCTTTTCCTGGAGCGATTGTCCGGTCCATTCATAGCCGAAGCCGCGCGGCAGTCTGTCGGCAAGCTGCTCCATTTCGGCGATCGCATCGCCCGAGGTGAAGCCGGGCCTGGCTTCGCCGGAGATGCGCACCGCCGGATAATAGTTGAAGCCGGCGATCTGCGTCGGACCGCGTGCCCATTCCACCGTAGCAAAGGACGAGAACGGCACCAGCTGGCCGCGGCTGTTCTTGACGTTGTAGTTGAGGATGTCCTCGGTCCGCATGCGGTCGCGCGCGTCGGCCTGCACGACGACACGCTGCATGCGGCCGCGGTTCGGGAAGTCGTTGATGTAGTTCGAGCCGAGATTGGTGGAGATGGTGTTGTTGATGTCCTCGAAGGTGACGCCGAAGGCGCCGGCCTTCTCGCGGTCGATCATGAGATTGACCACGCCTGCCTCGGGCAGGCCTTCGATGTAGACCTTCTGAAGCACCGGGCTCGCATTGGCCGCCGCGATCAGCTGGTCGGCAGCGCGCATCAAGGCCGAATAGCCCTTCTGGCCGCGGTCCTGAAGGCGGAACGAGAATCCGGAGGAGTTGCCGAGATTGTCGATCGGCGGCGGCTGCAGCGCCGAGATCTTGGCGTCACGGATCGATGAGAGGTCGCGGTTGATGTCGTTGACGATCGCCGCGGCGGAATCGGCGGGTCCGCGCTCCGACCAGTCCTTCAGCGTGATGAAGGCCTGCGCGGTGTTCATGCCCTGGCCGGAGAAGCTGAAGCCCGTAAGGAAGGTGACATCTTTGACTCCCGGCCGCGCGGCAAGATATTTTTCGACCTTCTCGATCACGGCCTCGGTGCGGGCGTAGGATGAATCCGACGGCGTCTGCACGTCGGTGGTGACGAAGCCCTGATCGTCGACGGGCAGGAAGCCGCCGGGCAGGCTGACGAAGGCCCAGGACAGGCCGACCAGCAGCGCGGCATAGACCAGCATCAGGCGCCCGGTGCGCTTCAGCGAGAAGCCGACCGTACCCGCGTAGCGAAACCGCGCGGCCTCCAGCATGTGATTGAACCAGCCGAACACGAAATTGCTGGAATGACCGTGCCCCTTGGCGATTGGCTTGAGCAGGGTCGCACACAGCGCCGGCGTCAGCGACAGCGCGAGGAAGGCGGAGAAGCCGATCGCGGCGACCATGGTGACGGAGAACTGGCGGTAGATGATGCCGACCGAACCCGGGAAGAACGCCATCGGCACGAACACCGCCATCAGCACCAGGGTGATGCCGATGATGGCGCCGGTGATCTGCGACATCGCCTTGCGCGTCGCTTCCTTCGGCGGCAGGCCTTCCTCGGCCATGATGCGTTCGACGTTCTCGACCACGACGATGGCGTCGTCGACGAGGATGCCGACCGCGAGCACCATGCCGAACATCGAGAGCATGTTGATGGAGTAGCCGGCGAGCAGCAGCGTGGAACAGGCACCCAGGAGCGCCACCGGCACCACGATGGTCGGAATGATGGTGTAGCGGATGTTCTGCAGGAACAGGAACATCACCACGAACACCAGCACCACGGCTTCGACCAGCGTCGACAGCACCTTCTTGATCGAGGCCTCGACCACGGGCGTGATGTTGTAGGGGATCTCGTAGGTGATGTTGGCCGGGAAGAAGCGCGACAGCTCCTTCATCTTCGCTTCGACCGCGCTCGCGGTCGCCAGCGCATTGCCGGTCGGCGACATCAGCACCGACAGACCTGCGGTCGGCTTGCCGTTGAGGCGCGTGTTGAACTGGTAGCTGAGCCCGCCGACCTCGACGCGCGCGACATCGCGCAGGCGCACGGTCGAACCGTCGGCATTGGCACGCAGGATGATGGCGCCGAATTCGTCCGGCGAGGAGAGTTGCCCCTTGACCAGCACCAGCGTCGAGGTGCGCTGGCTGGACGTCGAAGGTTCGGCACCGATGCTGCCGGAGGCCACCTGCGCGTTCTGCGCGGCGATGGCCTTGTTGACGTCATCGGCGGTCAGCCCATAGCCGACGAGCTTGGCCGGATCGACCCAGACGCGCAAGCTGCGCTCGGTCGAGTACAGCGTGGCGCGGCCGACGCCGGGAATGCGGCGGACCTCACCCAGCACGTTGCGGATCATGAAGTCGCCGAGGCCGACCTCATCCAGGCTGCCGTCGGTCGAGCTCAGCGTGATGATCTGAAGCACCGCGCTGGAGGCTTCCTCGATCAGGATGCCTTGCTGCATCACCGCGCGCGGCAGGCGCGCCTCGACGCGCTTGATGCGGTTCTGGACTTCCACCGAGGCGTCGTTGGTATCGGTGCCCGGCTGGAAATTGGCGATGATCTCGACTTGGCCGAGCGAATCGCTGGTCGATTCGAAATTGAGGATGCCGGAGGCGCCGTTGAGCTCCTCCTCGATCAGCCGCGTGACGCTGTTGTAGAGGTTTTCCGGCGAAGCACCGGGATAACTGGTCGAGATCGAGATCGAGGGCGGCGCGATGATCGGATATTGCGCGATCGGGAGCAGCGGCACCGCGATCGCGCCGATCAAGCAGATGAACAGCGCGACCACCCAGGCGAAAATCGGCCTGTCGATGAAGAAGCTCGGCATAGCCGGGTTACCGCGTGAGCTGCTGGGCGTGCCGGTTGTCCGCGGTCGCCTCCGCCTCCGACCAGGATTGCGGCTTGACCTTGTCGCCGGCCGCGAACTTCTGGAATCCTTCGACCACGACCTTGTCGCCGGACTTCAGGCCTTCGGTGACGAACCAGAGCCCGTCCTGCACGGATCCGGTGCGCACAGCCTGCACCGCGATGTGGTTATCGTCCTTGACGACGAACACCTCGCTGCCGCCGCCGCCATTGCGCTGGACCGCCTGCTGCGGCACCGCGATGGCGTCGGAATCGAGGCCCTGGTCGATCCGGACCCGGACATACATGCCCGGCAGCAGCTCGCGCCTGGGATTGGGAAACTCACCGCGCAACGTCACCTGCCCGGTGTTGGCGTCGACCTTGGCGTCGGAGAACAGCAGCTTGCCGTCGAGCGAATAGATGGTGTTGTCGTCGAGCACCAGGTGCACCTTGGCGGCATCGGCGGCGATGCGCTCGAGGTCGCCGGTCTCGAAGGCGCGACGGAGCTGGTTGAGCTCGGTCACCGACTGGGTGAAGTCGGCATAGATCGGATCGAGTTGCTGGATGGTGGCGAGATTGGTCTCGTTCTGCACAGCAAGCGCGCCCTCGCTGACCAGCGCCGCACCGACCACGCCGTCGATCGGCGCGCGCACGGTGGCATAGTCGAGATTGAACTTTGCCCGGGCGAGCTCGGCCTTGCGGCCCTCGACCTCGGCATGAGCCTGACGCTCGGCCGCGATCGCCTTCTCGTTCTCGGCCTCCGGGGCAGCGCGATCCTTGGTGAGGGCGGCGATACGATGCGCCTGCTGTTTGGCCTGCATCAATGCCGCTTCGGCCTTGGCGAGCGCGGCCTCGTTGGCCAACACCTCAACCTCGAACGGACGCGGATCGATGCGGTAGAGCGGATCGCCCGCCTTCACCTCGCTGCCCTGGCGGAACAGACGCTGGACCACGATGCCGGAGACGCGAGGCCGCACATCGGAGACGCGCGTCGGTGCGATTCGGCCCGGCAGTTCGCGCACCACGGCGCGTGGCTGCGGCCGGACAGTGACGACGCTGACCTCAGGTTCGGTCGGTTGTGCTTGGACGATCGCAGAGTTTGATTCATCGCAGGCCGCAAGCAGCGGCGCCGCGACCGCGAGCAAAATTACCATGCAGGCGGATCGCACTTGAAGTGCTGGCATAAGGGTAGTTGCCCCGTTTCAATCACTCATGGTTTCGGACTTCCGGAGAAGTTCCGGACAGTGTGATATCGAAATGCAAAGTAATCCTTGCTTGCTGCGACGCAATGAGCGCGTCGGCGGCTCATTGTCACACGACCTAGTAACTTGAAAAAACTGCTCTTTTTTCGATTCACTCGATTGTGAGTCGGGTTCCACCGCCGCGTGCTGCGACCGAACACCGCAATCATTCGGCGGCTTTCATCCGGTAATGGCTGATTCCCCACTCGGTTCCCCCGGCGTAGCCGAACAGGCCGGATGTCGCGAGGAGGAACCAGCGCCAGCGACGCATGCGACGAGCAGTCTCCTCGCCATAGACCCTGCGCAAGCACGCCTCGATGGGGCCGCGATGCGCATCGAAATTGGCGAGCCAGTCGTTCGCGGTGCGCTGGTAATGCGTACCGCTCCAGCACCATTCCTTCTCGATCGCAAAGATATCGTCGAATTGCCTGACGAGGTGATGGCTCGGCATCAGCCCGCCCGTGAAGACATGCTGCGCGATCCAGTCGTTGCGATCGAGCCGATCGAACAGCTGCGAACCCGAGCGATGGGTGGCGACCTGCATGAAGAGCCGCCCCTCCGACGCCAGCCATGATCGCACCCGTGTCATCAGCTTGCGCCAGTTCGTCATCTGCCCGAACATCTCGACCGAGACGATGCGATCGAACTGGCCTTCGGGCGCGAACACGTTCATGTCGGCGGTGACCGCGCGCAGGTTCAGGAGTCGGCGGAGCCGCGCCTCCTCCTCGACATGGGCACGCTGCGCCTGCGAGCCCGACACCACCGTCACCTTTGCATGCGGAAACTGCCGCGCCATCCACAGCGACAGCGAGCCCCAGCCGCAACCGAGCTCGAGGATGGCCTGGCCGTCGGCAAGACCGGCATGCTCGACGGTCTGGCGCAGCGCCTCCTCCTCCGCCTCCCGCAAGGTGCTCGCGTCGGTCTTGTAGAAGCAGGAGGAGAACTTGCGGTTGGGGCCGAGCACTTCGGCAAAGAAGGAAGCAGGCGCCTCGTCATGCCGGGTCCCCGCGCCCTCGGCAATCGGCCGCAGCATCATCCGCCCGGCGAAGGCGGCGTCATCGGCGGCGCCCAGTGCGGACAAGCGGCTCGCCGTGCGGGAGCACAAGCGCTGGATCGCGGCACGGATGACCACGTCCGGCAGCGGCACGTGTTCGGCACTCCCGATGATCGCGGAAACGACGCTCATGCACCTCCCGAATGGCGAGCTTCTGCAGATACCTGTTCATCAAAGCGCCGCTTCCGGCCCCGGTTCCCCCAGCTGTCCCCGAAATTGGCGCATCCGGCGCTTTTTTTGGGCGGGCGCTGTGCCATAGTGCGCACCGCAAGCAAGCTTACGTAACGGATGATACCGGCCATGCCGTCTGGCACTTCCCGCTCCACCTTGGATATCGAGTACACGAAACTGTCCTCGCCCAGCGTCTTCCTGGTGCGGATGCTGGTCTTCCTGGTGCTGTGCACGCTGGTTGGCGTGGTGCTCTACAAGCAGATCATCCAGGCTTTCTTCGCCAATCCCGGGCTCAATGCCCTGATCGGGGCGGTGCTTTTCATCGGCATCGTGCTGGCCTTCCGCCAGGTCATCCGGCTCTATCCCGAAGTCTCCTGGGTCAACAATTTCCGCATCGCAGACCCCGGCCTGGCGCCGGCCCGGCACCCGAAGCTGCTCGCGCCGATGGCGGCGATCCTCGGCGGCGAGCGCTCCGGGCGGATGACCATCACCCAGACCACGATGCGGCATCTGCTCGATTCCATTGCGACGCGCCTCGACGAGGCCCGCGACATCTCGCGCTACATGACCGGCCTCCTGGTCTTCCTCGGCCTGCTCGGCACCTTCTGGGGCCTGATCGAGACGGTCGGCTCGGTCGGCAAGGTGATCGACGGGCTCAAGGTCGGCGGCGATGCCGGCTCGCTGTTCGACACGCTCAAGGAGGGCCTCGCCGCCCCGCTCGGCGGCATGGGGATCTCGTTCTCCAGCTCGCTGTTCGGCCTCGCCGGCTCCCTGATCCTCGGCTTCCTCGACCTGCAATCGAGCCAGGCGCAGAACCGCTTCTACACGGACCTCGAAGACTGGCTCGCCACCACCGTGCGCGAATATGGCAACGGCGAAGCGCCGCCCGTTGCGGCAGGCGGCGGCGTCGCCAGCGGCGAGCTCCAGGCCGCAGTCGAACGGCTGCGCTCCGTGTTCGAGGAAGGCAGCGCCAGCCGCGGCACAACGGCGGCGATGGCGAGCCTTGCCGAGGCGATCCAGGCGCTGGTCTCGCACATGCGCACCGAGCAGCAGATGATCCGCGAATGGGCCGACGGCCAGGGCGAGCAGAACCGCGAGATCCGGCGCCTGCTGGAGCGCATCGCGCGTCAGCCGGAGAAGAGTTGAGAATAGAGTGGAGGGTCTCGTGCCCCGGACGCGGCGCAGCACGCAGTGATGCGCCGCCGAGCCGGGGCACGGAATCCTCCGAACGATAGTGGGTCCCGGCGCTGCGCAGCAGCGTTGCACGCTGCAGCACGTCCGGGACACGAGAGTGGAGATCAACGGACATGGCTCTAGCGCGCGGCCGCCGCAGCGAAGGCGCTTTCAACTACTGGCCCGGCTTCGTCGACGCGCTGTCGACGCTGGTGCTGTCGATCGTGTTTCTGCTGTCGGTGTTTCTGGTCGTGCAGTTCTTCCTGTCGCAGGAGGTCACCGGCAAGGACAAGGCGCTGGAGCAGCTCAACGCCAAGATCGCCCAGCTCAACGAGCTCCTGTCGCTGGAAAAGCTCGGCAAGCTCAGCCTCGACGACCAGGTCTCGCAATTGAAGGCGGGCCTCGCCTCGGCCGAGTCCGAGCGCGACCGCATCAAGGGTCTCTATGACGGCCTTGCCGCCGCCGGCAACGACGCGCAAGGCAAGACCGCCGAGCTCGGCAAGGCGCTGGACTCGGAGAAGGCGGTCTCGGCGCGAGCCCTGGCGCAGATCGAGGTGCTGAACCAGCAGATCAGCGCGCTGCGCCGGCAATTGGCGGCGCTGGAAGAGGCGCTCGATGCATCCGAGAAGCGCGACAAGGAATCGCAAAATCGAATTGCCGATCTGGGCTCTCGCCTGAACGTCGCCCTGGCGCAGCGTGTGCAGGAATTGTCGCGCTACCGCTCCGAATTCTTCGGCCGCCTGCGTGCCATCCTCGGCAACCGCCCCGACATCCGCATCGTCGGCGACCGCTTCGTGTTCCAGTCCGAAGTGTTCTTCGATACCGGCCAGGCGACGCTGCTGCCCGAGGGCCGCGCCGAGCTCGACACGCTGGCGACTGCGCTGATCGAGCTCGACAAGAAGATCCCGAGCGAGATCCCCTGGGTGCTGCGCGTCGACGGCCATACCGATGTGCGTCCGGTCAACGGCCCGAACTTCAAGTCGAACTGGGACCTGTCCGCGGCCCGCTCGATCTCGGTGGTGCAATATCTGATCTCGCTCGGCGTGCCCGCCCAGCGCCTCGTCGCGGCCGGCTTCGGCGAATTCCAGCCGCTCGATCCAGGGAACACCGAGGAGGCCTACAAGCGCAACCGCCGCATCGAGCTGAAGCTGACGGAGCGGTAGTGAGCGCGCTCCACCTTCGCCCCTACCGACCCGAGGACGAGGCCGCTGCGATCGAGCTCTGGCATCGCACCTGGCAGCAGGCCTATCCGCAGATCGACTTCGCGGCACGGCTGGAATGGTGGCGCGAGCGCTGGCGCAAGGACCTGGTGCCGAAGGCCCAGATCGTGGTGGCGGAGCAGGACGGTGCGCTGACCGGGTTCGTCACGATCGATGGCGAAGGCTATCTCGACCAGCTCGTGGTCGATCCGGAGCAGTGGGGCTCGGATGCAGCGCGGCGGCTGGTGGACGAGGCCAAGCGTCTCTCGCCGGGAGGAATCACGCTGCTCGTCAACAAGGACAATGCCCGCGCCATCCGCTTCTATGAGCGCAACGGCTTTGCCCATGCCGGCGACGACGTGAACCCGACCTCGGGCCGGCCGGTGCTGAAGATGGAATGGAAGGCGTGATCGCCAAATGCAAACTGAGCTGTCATCGCCCGCCTAGTGCGCAATTGCGCACTAGGCGGGCGACGACACTGTGGGTGAGGCGGCGATCGCAGCGCTTCACGTCGATCGCGCTGCGCCCTCACGCCCCCTCGAACTGCAACCGCGCCAGCCTCGCATAGAGTCCGTTCGCCGCCACGAGCTCGGCATGCGTGCCCTGCTCGACGATCCGGCCCTGGTCCATCACCAGGATGCGGTCGCAGGACAGCACGGTTGCGAGGCGATGCGCGATCACCAGCGTGGTGCGGTGGCGCATCAGCTCTTCCAGCGCGGTCTGCACCAGCGTCTCGCTTTCGGCGTCGAGCGCGGAGGTGGCCTCGTCCAGCAGCAGCAGCGGCGCATCGCGCAGGATGGCGCGCGCGATCGCGATGCGCTGGCGCTGGCCGCCGGACAGCGTCACGCCGCGCTCGCCGAGCGCCGTCTCGAAACCTTCGGGCAGGCGGCGGATGAACTCGGCGGCGTGCGCGAGCTCGGCGGCACGCTCGACCTCGGCATCCGTCGCATCGGGCCGGCCGAAGCGGATGTTCTCGCGGGCGGTCGCGGCGAACACCACCGAGTCCTGCGGCACCAGCGCGATGCGGGCGCGGAAATCGCGCGGGTCGGCGGATCTGACCGGCACGCCGTCGAGCGAGATCGTTCCGCTGCGCGGATCATAGAAGCGCAGCAGAAGATGAAAGATCGTGCTCTTGCCGGCGCCGGAGGGACCGACGATCGCGACCTTCTCGCCGGGGCGCACGGTGAACGACACGGCGTCGAGCACCTTGACGTCGGACCGCGCCGGATAGGCGAAGCTGACCAGTTCGAAACCGACCTCGCCGCGCGCCGGCACCGGCAGCGCGCGCGGCGCCGCGGGCGCGGTGATCTCGGGCTTCACATGCAGGATCTCGAACAGGCGCTCGGCCGCGCCGGATGCCGCCGAGACCTCGCCCCAGACCTCGCTGAGCTGGCCGAGGCCCGCCGCCGCGAACACGGCGTAAAGCACGAACTGGCCGAGACGGCCCGGCGTGATCGCGCCGCTCAGCACGTCATGCGAGCCGATCCAGAGGATGGCGACCACGCTCGCGAACACGATGAAGATGATGATGGCCGTGAGCACGGAGCGGGCCTGGGTCGAGGTTCGCGCGGCTTCATAGGCCTGTTCGACCTCGCCGCCGAAACGCTTCTCGGCAAATGGCTCGCTGGTATAGGCCTGCACGGTGCGGATCGCGCCGACCAGCTCGCCGGCATAGGCCGAGGCTTCGGCGAGCGTATCCTGCGCATTGCGCGACAGGCGCCGCACCCAGCGCCCGAAGGCCACCAGCGGCAGCACGATCAAGGGGATGGCCAGCAGCACGAAGCCGGACAGCTTCGGGCTCGTGATCACCATCATCGCCGCGGCGCCCAGGAACATCATCAGGTTGCGCAAGGCAATCGAGACCGAGGCGCCGACGGCCGATTTGAGCTGGGTGGTGTCGGCGGTGAGCCGCGAGATCAATTCGCCGCTGCGGGCGGAATCGAAGAAGGCGGGCGAGAGCGAGAGCAGATGGGCGAAGACGTCGCGCCTGAGGTCGGCGACGATGCGTTCGCCGATCGTCATCACGAGGTAGTAGCGCGCCGCGCTCGCGAGCGCGAGCACGCCCACCACCGCGAGCATCACCGAGAAGTAGCTGTTGATCAGCTCGATGCCCTCGGGCGTCAGGCCGAAATCGATCATCCTGCGCACCGCGATCGGCACCAGCAGCGTCGTCAGCGCGGCGACCGTGAGCGCGACGAAGGCCAGCGCCGCCCGGCCGCGATAGCGGCTCACATAGGGCGCGAGCGCAAGCAGCGGCCGCAGCTTGGCGCGCCCCTTGGCGGGCTCTTCGATCAGCTCCGCCTCGATCGACGGGATGTCCGCGGCGTTCATTGCGGGCCGATTGATATGCTGGTCATCAAGCCGTTCCACTGCGCTCATGATATCCGACCTATTGCATTGGTTTGCTCCCAATAGGCCGGTGTAGGGGTAGTGGCAAATCCGGGAAGTCCCTTAGGGGCAGACCCGGTTCGACGGCCCGACATGGCTTGTTTTGCAAGGTTTCGTGCGGTATAGAGCCGCCCAAATCCGTCATTCGCTAGCCACACGAGAAGGCGCCGGAGCGCCGAGGAATTGCCATGAAAGCCGAAATTCATCCGGATTATCATACGATTAAGGTCGTCATGACCGACGGAACCGAGTACCTGACCCGCTCGACCTGGGGCAAGGAAGGCGACACGCTGAACCTCGACATTGACCCGAAGTCGCACCCGGCCTGGACCGGCGGCTCCACACAGATCATGGACCGCGGCGGCCGCGTTTCGCGCTTCCAGAAGAAGTTTTCGGGCTTTCTCAAAAAGGATTGAGCCGGCCGCAAGGCTGGAGACGAAAACGCCCCCGGCAAACCGGGGGCGTTTTTGTTTGCCGTCATTCCGGGGCGCCCGAAGGGCGAGCTACGATGCGCAAATGCGCATCTGAGAATCCATAACCACGATCGGGAGTATGGATTCCGGGCCCGCGCCAAGTGGCGCGTCCCGGAATGACGACCGAGATTGTTGACAATATTACCGCTCGAACGCCGCCTTCAGCGCGTTGAGGTGCGGCACCAGCGGGTTGCCGATCGCCACGTGCTCGGCCGGCGGGGTGTGGATCGTGCTGTCGAGGCGGCGCACGCGGGTCTGCAAGCTCATCGAGCGATGGATCAGCTCCTGGAGCTGCGCGGGCAGCTTCTCGATGGTGTCGGCGGGACCGGGATCGGCGGCGGTGAGCTTCACCTTGGTCTTCTCGCGGTTGGCCTGGCTCAGCGTCATCTCGCCCTCCTTCACCGCGCGGTGCAGCAGCAGCCAGGACGCAAGCTGCATCAGGCGCGTGGTGAGGCGCATGCTCTCGGTCGCATAGGTGAGGCTGACGGCGCGATCGAGTGCCTTGGCCTCGACGCGGCCGGCGCCGTCGAGATAGGCGGCGGTCTCTTCGACGAGGTCCATGCCTTCACGGAACAGAACGCCGAACGCCGCAGAATTGGTGAACCGCTCGCTGAGCTGAACGAGAGCGCCTTCGGCCTGCAAACGTTCCATGGTTAACGCCCCTTACGCAACTGTCTGACTGTCCGGCTTAGGCGCCGGCTTATGATGAACAAATCATTGCGCGGGCGGAGCGCGGAGTCCAGTGACAAGCGCGGATATGGTTTCCGCGGGTCATTCCTCGCAAATGCAACTGAGGGGATATTCCTGTTTCGACACATCTTCTCGACGCGAAGCTGCATCCGCTGTGCTTTGCGCAAAAAAAGAGCCGCCGGAGACCGGCGGCTTTGAAAGTTGATAACAGGGAGGCGTCAAACAGAGTGGACAGGAGCCACTCGGTGTCCAAACGAGGACAGTTCCAGTCATAAACCCGAAAGCTTAATCGACCGTAAACGAGCTAATTTTTTGAGAGTTCGTTAGCCATGTCGGCCAGCGGCCGAGTGCGTGCGGAACAATTTCGAAAGTCGTGCACCGGTCTGATCAGGCGCCAGACATGTTGCGCAGCTGGCGCAACACATTCCGCTGTCGTCCCGGACAAGCGTAAGCGCCGATCCGGGACCCATAGGTCCAGGCGGATGTGGTGATGGGGACTCCGAGTTGCCGGCTTCGCGCGACGACTTCGCCCTGTGGGTATGGGTCCCGGATCGGCGCGCGCTTGGGGCGCGCTTGTCCGGGACGACAGTCGTTGTGTGGCGGCTACTTCTTGAAAAAGTGATCCGCCGCATCGCGCGAGGCGCGCTTCCTGGTGGCGGCTTCCTCCAGTCGTGCGATCTCGGACTTGAGCAGCGCGACGCGCTCGGTCAGTTCCTCGACCGACAACAATGAGAGATCCTGGCCGATCTCGTGCGTGATCTTCCTGCGCGGGCGGTCGTCGTCTTCGATCGGCATCCTCGTTCCCCTCCTGCGTTCGCGCTGGGTCATGGCTGAGACTGTTGCCAGCTTGGATGGCGCTGGCTAAGCAAGGGCCTCGCTTCATCCCGCACCTTTGCTCAAGGACACATCATGGACAAGCTGCCCGCGCAAATGACCGTGATCGCCATCTCCAAGCCCGGCGGACCGGAGGTGCTGGTGCCGGAACAGCGCGCGCTGCCGCAGCCCGGCCCGGACGAGATCCTCGTCAAGGTCGAAGCCGCGGGCGTGAACCGGCCCGACGTCGCGCAGCGCTCCGGCGCCTATCCGCCGCCGCCCGGCGCCAGCGACTTGCCGGGCCTCGAGATTGCGGGCGAAGTGGTCGCGGTCGGCAGCAATGCCAAGCGGCACAAAGTCGGCGACAAGGTGATGTCGCTGGTCGCCGGCGGCGGCTATGCGCAGTACTGCATCGCCCAGGATGCCCAGGCGATGAGCGTGCCGCCGGCCTTGTCGATCAAGGAAGCCGGCGCACTGCCGGAAACCCTGATGACGGTCTGGCACAACGTGTTCGAGCGCGGCGGCCTCAAGGCCGGCGAGACGCTGCTGATCCATGGCGGCTCCTCCGGCATCGGCACCATGGCGATCCAGCTTGCGAAGGCATTCGGCGCCAAGGTGTTCGTCACCGTGGGATCGCAGGACAAGATCGACGCCTGCCTCAAGCTGGGCGCCGACCGCGCCATCAATTACAAGACCGAAGATTTCGTCGCCGTGGTCAAGGCCGAGACCAACAACCTTGGCGTCAACCTGATCCTCGACATGGTCGCCGGCGACTATGTCGATCGCAACTATGATGCCGCGGCGGTCGACGGCCGCATCGTCCAGATCGCCACCCTCAACGGCCCCAAGGTCAGCGTCAACATCGCCAAGGTGATGGTCAAGCGCCTGACCCATACCGGCTCGACGCTGCGCCCCCGTACTAATGCGGACAAGGCGGCGATGGTGGCCGCGATCGAGGCGAAAGTGATGCCGCTTTTGCGCGAAGGCCGCATCAAGCCGGTCATGGACAGCGCTTTCCCGTTGGAAAAGGCGGCGGATGCCCACCGGCGCATGGAAACCAGCGCACATATTGGCAAAATTGTGTTGGAGGCCTAGGCTGTCGGCCCACAGGTCAGGCTGGAAACCCTTTGATTTTCCTCGCTTTCGTGCCATCTATCGCGACGCCCCGAACCACTTCGGTCCGGTTGAATCGCCTTCTAGATTCGCCTTGCACTCAGAGTTTGCGTCAAACGCGGAGAACTGACCTTGCGTCTGATCAGGTGCCTCGCGCCCATCGCGCTGGGCCTCATGATTCTTGTCGCCGCGTATCCCGCGCGCGCGCTGGACGCCGTCAGCGTCCGCAGCGACGCGCCCGCGATCGACCTCACCGGCGTGCTCGAGCATCAGCGCAGCGATGCCGATCGCATCCAGGTCTCCACCGCGCCCGGCACCGACGGCATCGTCCGCCGCATCGAGGTGCGCGCCCGCGAAGGCGGGCAGAACTGGGTGGTGTTCGCGCTCGCCAACAACACCGACGACCAGCTCGACCGCCTGATCGTCGCCCCACATTATCGCATCGTCTCCTCGGGGCTGCTGTGGCCCGACCTCGGCCTGTCGCGCATCGCGACCATCACGCCCTCGATCGGCGATCGGCCCGAGCGCCAGGAAAGCGCCACCGCCGACGTGTTCCGCATCACGCTCGACCCCGGTGCCGTCGTCACCTTCGTTGCGGAGCTGCGCACCGACAAGCTGCCGCAGCTCTATCTGTGGGAACCGGAATCCTACAAGGATAAAGTCAATTCCTTCACGCTCTACCAGGGCATCGTGATCGGCATTTCCGGCCTGCTCGCGCTGGTGCTGACCATCCTGTTCGTCGTCAAGGGCAGCATCATGTTTCCGGCCGCCGCCGCGCTGGCCTGGGCGGTGCTGGTCTATATCGGCGTCGATTTCGGCTTCTGGGGCAAGGTGCTCGACATGTCGAACAACGCCGAGCGCATCTGGCGCGCGGCGGGCGAGGCCATCCTCGCGGCCACGCTGCTGGTGTTCCTGTTCGCGTACCTCAATCTCAGCCGCTGGCACGTGCGCTATTCCCACATCACGATCGGCTGGCTCGCCTTCCTCGGCTCCCTGGTGGCCCTGGCGCTGTTCGATCCGGCCGTGGCTTCCGGCATCGCACGCATCTCGCTGGTGCTGATCGCCTTCGCCGGCTTCGCGCTGATCGTCTATCTCTCCACCCACGGCTTCGACCGCGCGGTGCTCTTGATCCCGACCTGGTTCCTGCTGGTGGTCTGGGTGGTCGCGGCCGGCATGACCGTCGCGGGTTCCGTCACCAACGACATCGTCGGCCCGGCCCTGCTCGGCGGCCTCGTGCTGATCGTGATGCTGATCGGATTCACGGTGATGCAGCACGCCTTCGCCGGCGGCGGAGCCACCACCGGCATCGTCTCCGACATCGAGCGGCGGGCGCTGGCGCTCGCCGGCTCCGGCGATCTGATCTGGGATTGGGACGTGTCCGCCGACAAGGTGTTCACCAGCCCCGAGACCGAAGCCCTGCTCGGACTCAAGCGCGGCACGCTGGAAGGCCCCGCGGCGTCCTGGTTAGAGGTGCTGCATCCGCTCGACCAGGACCGTTTCCGCGCCGCGCTCGACAGCGTGCTCGACCAGCGCCGCGGCCGGCTGGTGCAGGACTTCCGCCTGCGCACGCCGGATGGTCATTTCATGTGGTTCGCGCTGAAGGCCCGCCCGGTGGTCGGCTCCGACGGCGAGGTCTCCCGCGTCGTCGGCACGCTCACCGACGTCACCGAGCTCCGCAACGCCGAGGAACGCCTGCTGCACGATTCCGTGCACGACAACCTCACCGGCCTGCCCAACCGCAAGCTGTTCATGGACCGGTTGGGTGCTGTCGCCAACTTCGCCAAGACCATGCCGACGCTGCGGCCGACGCTGATGGTGATCGATCTCGACCGCTTCAAGCAGGTCAACGATTCCGTCGGCATCGCAGTCGGCGATTCCATCCTGCTCACCCTCGCCCGCCGCCTCACCCGCATCCTGAAGCCGCAGGACACGCTGGCGCGACTGGCCGGCGACCAGTTCGGCCTGATCCTGCTGTCCGAACAGGACCCGGCGCGCATCACCGCCTTCGCCGAGACCATCCGCAAGACCATCCGCGCGCCGATCGCCTTCAACGACCGCGAGATCTTCCTGACGGCCTCGATCGGCCTCGCCTTGTCCGATCCTCAGACGCAGCTCACGGACGAGATCATCAAGGACGCCGAGCTGGCGATGTACCATTCCAAGCGCATCGGCGGCGACCGCATCGACGTCTACAAGCCCGCCATGCGTGCGCGGAAGACCGACCGGCTGACGCTGGAGAGCGAATTGCGCCGCGCCATCGAGCGGCAGGAGATCACCATCCTTTATCAGCCGATCGTGCGGCTGGAGGATCGTTCGATCGCCGGCTTCGAGGCCCTGGCGCGCTGGGATCACCCGAAGCTCGGCCGCATGGCGCCGTCGGAATTCATCACCATCGCGGAAGAGACCGGGCTGATCGTCGACCTCGGCATGTTCGTGCTCGACCAGACCGCAAAGCAGCTCTCGGTGTGGCAGCGCGCGATGCGCTCGCGCGACCCGATCTTCGCCTCCGTCAACGTCTCCTCGCGACAGTTGCTGCGTCACGACCTGATCCACGACATCCGCACCGTGCTGTCGCGCTCCTCGGTGGCGCGCGGCACGCTCAAGCTCGAGCTGACGGAATCGCTGGTGATGGAGAATCCGGAGCACGCGGCGCAGATGCTGACGCGGATCCGCGAGCTCGGCACCGGGCTGTCGCTCGACGATTTCGGCACCGGCCATTCCTCGCTGGCCTATCTCCAGCGTTTCCCGTTCGACACCATCAAGATCGACCAGTCCTTCGTGCGCACCACCAGCCGCGGCACCCGCCCGGTGATCCTGAAGTCGATCATCGCGCTCGCGCACGATCTCGGCATGGACGTGGTGGCGGAGGGCGCCGAGACCGATTCCGACGCGGTCGAGCTCTACCAGATGGGCTGCGAATACGCGCAAGGTTTTGCCTTCGGCGAGCCGATGGATGCGGACGCGGCGATGCGCCTGCTGACGGAAGTGCGGCTGGAAGCGGCGAGCTAGGCTCTCTTCTTCCCTTCTCCCCTTGTGGGAGAAGGTGGCATAGGCGGCCTGTGGCCGCCGTTCTTAGGAACGCCGAAGCCAGCTTCGGCTATGGCGCTGGATGAGGGGTTCGTTCCGCGAATTCAAATGCGCGAGACTAGCGCGCGCAGAGAACCCCTCACCTGTCTCGCCGCTTCGCGGTGAGCCACCCTCTCCCACAAGGCCCACAAGGGGAGAGGGGAAGAGCGCGCCTCGTCGACGTTAACGCCGCCGCTCGTTCCTCTGCTTCCTGAACCGCACGCTCGCACCATCAGGCATCCGTGTCGCCACGAACCCCGCGGCGAGGCAGGCTTCGCGTTGCGGCATCTGGATGTCGGGGCTGCGCAGGCTGTCCCACCAGGAGGCACGATGGGCCGCGCGCGGCAGCGCGGCGCCGATGATCTCCTCGATCTGCTCGAAGCTCAGCACGAACTCCTCCTGCTTCTGCCGCATCAGATAGTCGCGCAACGCGTCGTAGTCGTTCACAAGCGTCCTCTCGTCCGAAGTCCCGTCCGATCTGCCTAAAACCGTTCGATCCATAAACCGATTCTTAACTCATTGCGGTAGCGCCGTCCTGCCTTAAACACTACGCAAGCTTTCGGGCGCATCCACTGGTATCGGGAGCGACCCATGCCCTTTGGATGGCGCGAAATCACGGCCCGGCGGCCATGGCGGATTTCGGCGAAGCTGCTGATCATCTCGTCCGTGGTGACGGTGATCGGCTTCTCGGCCGTCTGCGTCAATGTGATGCTGGACATGCGCCGCGGCGAGGAGGCGCTCGCCCGCCAGACGCTGGAGAACCTCGCAACCTCCATCGAGTCCGACATCGGCCGCAACATCGAGATCTACGACCTGTCGCTGAAGGCGGTCGCCGGCAACATGCTGCTGCCCGAGCTCGCGACGGTCTCCAAGGCGATCCGTCACCTGATCCTGTTCGACCACGCGACGACGGCCCGGCATTTCGGCGCCATCCAGGTGTTCGATGCCGAGGGCCGGCTGATCATCGACGCTTCCACGCTCGATCCCCTCGTCGAGAACCGGAGCCAGGAGGACTATTTCACGGTCCACCGCGACAATCCCGGAGCCGGGCTCTTCATCAGCCGCCCGATGCTGTTCCGCGGCGCCTATTCCATCGTGCTGAGCCGCCGCATCAGCGATACCGACGGCGGCTTCCTCGGCGTCGTCGCCGGCTCGATCCGCTTCAGCTATTTCCACGAATTGTTCGAGCGGCTGAACCTGGACCCTGAAGACACCATCACCGTGCTCAGGCGCGACCGCACCATCATCATGCGGCGGCCGTTCGATCTCGACATCATCGGCACGAACCTGAACGACCGCCGAAGCTGGAAGGCCGACAATCTCCTGGCCGGTGCCTCCTATTCCGGACAGGGCCCGGTCGATCCGACGCCGCGGCTCTACGTCCGCAGCGGCGACAGCGGACCGCTGTTCGTGGTGGCGGGCAAGCCCCTGGCCGCAGTGTTCGCACTCTGGCAGAGGGAGGCGTTCCGCATCGGCGCCGTGGTGCTGGCACTCGCGCTGTTCGTGCTGGGATCGACGCTCGTGCTCGCGCGCGAGATCGGGCGGCGCGCCGAGGCCGAACGCAAGCTCGAGGAGATGGCGACGACGGATGCGCTCACGGGCCTGAGGAACCGCCGCAAGTTCGATACCGTCATCGACGTCGAATGGCGGCGCGCGATGCGCCAGAAGGCGCCGCTCGCGCTCCTGATGATCGATGCCGATCATTTCAAGGCCTACAACGACACGTTCGGCCATCAGGCCGGCGACCAGGTGCTGGTCGGCATCGCCATCTGCATTTCGGATTCCGTGAGCCGCGCCGGCGACTGCGCCGCGCGCTATGGCGGCGAGGAATTCGCCGTATTGCTGCCGAATACCTCGGCCGACGACGCCTTCAAGGTCGCCGAGAAGATCCGCCTCAAGGTGCAGGGCTGGTCCGACGATCAAACGGCCTCGACGGTCTCCTGCGGCATCGCCAGCCTCGTGCCCGCGGCCGGCATGGACTGGCCGGTCCTGGTCGCCGCCGCCGACAAGGCGCTCTATGCCGCAAAGGCTGCCGGGCGCAACCAGTCGGTGGTCGCCAGCATTCCGAAGCTGTCGCGGGTGGCGTGAGGGCCGGCTGTCATTCCGGGGCGGCTCGAAGAGCCGAACCCGGAATCTCGAGATCCCGGGCCTGGTCCTTCGGACCATCCCGGGATGACATCGAAGGCGTTCGCCTTCGATGTCACTGCCCCAGATACTTCTTCATCTCGGCGATCAGCCCGTCGCGCAGTTCCGGGCGCTTCATGCCGTAGGCGATATTGGCGCGCAGGAAACCGGGCTTGGAGCCGCAATCATGGCGCTCGCCCTCGAACTCGACGCCGTAGAATTTCTGCGTCTTGGCAAGCCCGATCATGGCATCGGTGAGCTGGATCTCGCCGCCGGCGCCGCGCTCCTGGGTTTCCAGGATCTTGAATATCTCCGGCTGGAGGATGTAACGGCCGGTGATCGAGAGATTGGAGGGCGCCGTGCCCTTGGCCGGCTTCTCGACCATGCCGTCGACCTCGAACATCTTGCCGTTGCGCTTGCCGACGCCGCAGATGCCGTATTGGTGGGTCAGGTGATCGGGCACCGCCTCGACCGCAATCAGATTGGATTTCTCGCCAAGCGAGGATGCCATCTCGATCATCTGCTTCAGGCAGCCGGGCGTGTTGAGCACGAGCTCGTCGGGCAGCACCACGGCAAACGGCTCGTTGCCGACGATGTCGCGCGCGCACCAGACGGCGTGGCCGAGGCCGAGCGGCGCCTGCTGCCGTGTGAAGCTGACGGCGCCGGCTTCCGGCTGGTTCTGCGCCAGGATGTCCTGCTCGGCCTTCTTGCCGCGCGCGGCCAGCGTCGTGTCGAGCTCGAACATGCGGTCGAAGTGATCCTCGATGACACCTTTATTGCGGCCGGTGACGAAGATGAAGTGCTCGATGCCGGCTTCCTTCGCCTCGTCATAGACGTACTGGATCAGCGGCTTGTCGACGATGGTCAGCATTTCCTTCGGCATCGCCTTGGTGGCAGGCAGGACGCGGGTGCCGAGGCCGGCGACGGGGAATACAGCTTTGCGAATTCTCATGTGATCGATCGAATACCTGAGGGCACATGTGACGGGAGCAATGGCTTCTTGCTAGCCTGTTTGCAGCCGCCAACAAAGGCGGATGTGGGGCCTCGCCCGGTCAGAGTTAAGAAAAACGCCGTCACCAAAATTTCACCTTTGTTAAGCTATTGGCAACGCTAACCGGGCCTCCTGTGACGGAATTTTTCAGGCCGACGGGTGGGACATGATGCAAACGATGGCAGGGCTGGCAAAACGGGCGGGATTTCTGACCGGCGCAGCGATGGTTGCTGCCGCTTCGCTGCTGCCGGCCTGCGCGCACGCCCAGGCGCAGAACGGCCTGTCCAATCTGTTCGGCGGGATCTTTTCGGGCGCCAATCCGGCACCTTCGCAAGCGCCGTCCGGCCCCGGCGGCGCTCAACCCTGGAGCGGCGAGGACGGCGCCTCGGGCCATCCGTTGATGACGGCCGCCGCGATCCGCGAAGCCGCCGGCAATTTCAGCAATTGCGTCGCCGCGATGTGGCCCGATGCCGCACGGCGCGGCATCACGCAGGAGAATTTTCAGCGCTTCACCGCAGGCCTTGGCCCCGACCTGCGCATCATGGACCTCATGGATTCGCAGCCGGAGTTCACCAAGTCGATCTGGGACTATCTCGACATCCTGGTGAACGACAACCGCCTCGCCAAGGGCCGCGAAATTCTCGCCAGGTACAAGGCGCAGTTCGACGCCACCGAAAGGGCCACCGGCGTCGACCGCTACATCATCGCCTCGATCTGGGGCATCGAGTCCAATTACTCGACGCAGATGGGCGACCGCAGCGTGCTGCAATCGACCGCGACTCTCGCCTGCATCGGCCGCCGCCAGGCCTATTTCAAGGACGAGTTCCTCTCCGCGCTGGAGATCCTCAACCGCGGCGATCTCAGGCCTGAGCAGCTGCGCGGCTCCTGGGCCGGCGCCTTCGGCCCGACCCAGTTCATGCCGACCGCCTTCAAGCGCTTCGCAGTCGATGGCGACGGTGACGGCAGGCGCGACGTCGTCGACAATCCCACCGACCTGATCGCCTCCACCGCCAACAACCTGAAGAAGGACGGCTGGCAGTCCGGCCGGACCTGGGGCTACGAGGTCGTGGTGCCCCAAGGCTTCAACTACATGCTGGCCGATCGCGCCAAGGCGATGACGATCGCGCAATGGGAGAAGCTTGGGCTGAAGCGGGCGACGGGGCAGCCCTTCCCGCACCCGGCGGAGAAAGCCTATCTGCTGGCACCGGCCGGCGCGCAGGGACCGGGCTTCCTGATGCTGCAGAACTACCGCGTCATCATGAAGTACAACCCGGCCGAGGCCTATGCACTGGCAATCGGCCATTTCGCCGATCGCCTGCGCGGGGGGCAGCCCTTCGTGCAGCCCTGGCCGCGCCAGGAGCGGGAGCTGGCGCGCACCGAGCGGCTGGAACTGCAGCAGCTGCTGGCCCAGCGCGGCTTCTACAAGGGCACCCCGGACGGCCAGTTCGGCGGCCAGACACGGGAAGCCCTGCGCCACTTCCAGGCCTCGATCGGGGTCCCCGCCGACGGATTTGCCTCATCGGACGTGCTGGACCGGCTGCGCGGGCGGTAAAATCGCGCTAAAAGTAACCCTGAGGCGGGATTTCGACAGGCAGCCTTGACGGCGGCCGCCGTTCCCCGGCCTATGGAGAGGAATCTGCCCGTTTGCGGCCTGATTCCGTTATTATATTAAGCTGCTTCCAATCCCCTCGCGCGCGCCCGAGATCGCATGTCGAAGAAGTCCCTGTTCAAGGTGCTGACCGAGACCGGCCCGTTGATCGCGCTGGGGACGGCGCTTGCGATCCTGGTCTCGGTCGCAGGACCTGCCTCGGCGCAGTTCTTCAACTTCCCCGGTTTCGGCGGCCCGCCGCAGCGCGCGGCCCCGCCACCGCGGGGCGGTGGCGGAGGCGGCGGATGGTTCGGCGGCGACTTCTTCGCACCGTACCCGCCGCCGCAGCAGCAGGCGCCGCGTCAGGATTTTTCGCGCGCGCCGTCGCCGGCGAAACGCGACACCATCCCTGAGAAGAACGTGCTGGTGATCGGCGATGCCATGGCCGACTGGCTCGCTTACGGTCTGGAAGACGCCTACAGCGAGCAGCCCGACATGGGCGTGATCCGCAAGCACAAGACCACGTCGGGCCTCATCAAGTATCAGCCGAGGGGTGAGCCCGCGGACTGGGCGGCGGCGGCCAGGGGCATTCTAGAGACCGAGAAGCCCGACGTGATCGTCGTCATGCTCGGCCTCAACGACCGCGCCGCGATCCGCGAGCCCGTCGCCGACAAGGCGGCCACGGAGAAGGACAAGGACAAGAAGAACGACAAAGGGGCGCGCGCCAAGCCGCCAGCAAAGCCGGGCGAGGCCAAGCCCGGCGACACCGCCGCCGCCAAGTCGGACGACAAGCCTGCCGATGCCGATCTGCCGCAGGACGATGCCGACAATGCCGACACGCCCGCGGCCGCGCCGGAGAAGACCGCGCGCAACCCGAACGGCCTCTACGAATTCCGCGACGATCGCTGGGTCGAGCTCTACGGCAAGAAGATCGAGGAGCTCGCCAACATCCTCAAGGCCAAGGGCGTGCCGGTGCTCTGGGTCGGCCTGCCCGCAGTTCGCGGAACGAAGGGCACCGCGGATACGCTGTTCCTGGATTCGCTGTACCGTGAGGGCGCGGCCAAGGCCGGCATCACTTATGTCGACGTGTGGGACGGCTTCGTCGACGAAGCCGGCCGCTTCCTCCAGAAGGGCCCGGACTTCGAAGGCCAGATCCGTCAGCTCCGCAGCTCCGACGGCGTCTATTTCACCAAGGCCGGCGCGCGCAAGCTCGCGCATTATGTCGAGCGCGAGATCACGCGCCTGCTCGCGGCGCGCTCCGGCCCGATCGCGCTGCCGAGCGAGCCTGCCACCCCCGATACCAGCGCCGAGCCGGGCAAGCCCGCGCCGCGGCCGCTGGCGGGGCCGATCGTGCCGCTGGTTGCAGCCTCGATTTCGACCGATCAATTACTGGGCGGGCCGGGCACGCGTCCCGCCGCCGTCGATGCGCTCGCAGCCAAGACCATGGTGAAGGGTGAGCCGCTCGCGGCACCGGCCGGCCGCGCCGACGATTATGCCTGGCCGCGCCGGGAAGTCGGCCGTGAGCAGGCCAAGGGCGATACGCCGGTGGCCGCAACGACGCCCGAGGGCGGCACGGCTCAGGGGGCGCCAGGAGCGGCCGCGGTGATCGCGCCGCCGAAGCTCGCGCCGAAGAAGCCGCAGGCCCCGCCGCAGCAGCCGGCCCAGGCGACGCCCGCAGGCCGGGATTTCTTCGGCTTCGGCTTCGGCTCTCCGCAGCCGCGCCAATGGACGCCGGCCCCGGGGCCGCGCAATCCGAATTCCAATCCAGGGATTCCGCGCCCGCCTGCCAATGTCGGGCGATCGGCGGAGATGTTCCGGTAATCTGTCTTGCTGATTGAGATGTCGTTCCGGGGCGCACGCGGCATGAGCCCCGGAACGACGTATTGGCTCGGCCCTAATAGCGCCAACGCGGCGGCGGGCGGCGCGCGGGTCGCGACATCAGGAGCGCGAGCGCGAAGCCGATGCCGCCGGCGACCAGCAGCGCGCCGAGCGGGTTGTCCTGCACCTTCTGTGCGATCGCCTTCGAGCCGTCGCGGAAGGTCTCGCCGCTGTTCTCATAGGCGTCCTTGGCATAGCCCGCAGCGGTGTCCGTGGCATCGCGCACCGCATCCTTGGCCTGGCCGTAGAGATTCTGCACCGTGCCTGCGGCTTCCCGCGCCTTGCCCGACGCCTGCGTCTTCGCATCGCCTGCGATGTCTCCGATCGCGCCTTCCGCGCGGCCGGCATATTCCTTGGCCGATCCGACAATCCGATCCGTATCCATGTTGCTCCTCCTCGGGGGTCAACCCAAGTAACCGATCAGGAGCAGTGCAGTTCCACGGGATCAGAGAATGAGACCGCCATCGACGACCAGCGTCTGGCCGATGATGTAGGACGACAGCGGCGAAGCCAGGAACAGCGCCGCGCCCGCCATGTCGGCCGGCGTGCCCAATCGCCGCAGCGGGATGCGCGCAAGCGCGCCTTCGAGCCGCTTCGGATTGTCGGTCGTCACCTTCGTCATCTTGGTGTCGACGAGCCCGGGCCCGATGCCGTTGACGCGGATGCCGTCCTCGGCCCAGGCCTCGCCCAGCGTCCGCGTCAATCCGACCGCGCCGGTCTTCGACGCATTGTAGGCGGGATTGCCCATGGTGGAATGATAGGCCGCGGTCGAGGACACGATGATCAGCGAGCCCTTTGAATCCCGCAACATGGAATGGAAGCGCGTCGCGCAGGCCATCAGGCTCATCAGGTTGACCTCGACCACCTTGCGAAAGCCGGCCATCTCGAACTCGCCGCGGCGATAGAGCACCGCGCCCTGCGCGAGCACGAGTATGTCGAGCCTGTCGAAGGACGGCTTGAACGCCTCGATCGCTCCGGCATTGCCGACGTCGAGCTGGGCATAAGCGAGCCCCGTAAGATCGGAGCCTTCCTCGATGGAATATTCCGCAGGCCGAGCACGCGTGCCGCAAACCGCGACATGCGCGCCTCTCGTGCGAAAAGCCTGCGCGATGCCGTTGCCGATGCCGCTGGAACCGCCGACCACCAGCACCTGCTTGCCCGAGAAATCGAGTTCGTTCGCCATCGCGGCCTCCCCTTTCGTCTTGCTTGTTTGACCTGTCTGCGGATCGATGCCAGCCTTGTCAATCACAACAAAAACAAACACAGCCGCGAGGAAACAGCATGTCCTACTCCAGGGAGCTCAGCCGGTCCGTGAAGGGCCTCACGGTTCTCGTCACTGGCGCGGCCAGCGGCATGGGGCGCGCGACGGCGCGCGTGTTCGCAACCGAGGGGGCGAACGTAGCCGTCACGGATTTCGACGAGCAGGGCGCGCATGCTGTCGCCAGGGAGATTGCGGCGAGCGGCGGTTCAGCAAGGGCGTGGAAGCTCGATGTCGCCGACGGCGGCGAGATCAAGCGCGTGGTCGGCGATGTCGCCGCGCATTTCGGGGCAATCGACATCGTCGTCAATAATGCCGGCATCTCCGTGCGTGTTGCGATCGACGACGAGGCCTATGAGGACGCCTGGGCCCGGGGCATCGCCGTGATGCTGACGGCGCATCCGCGCATCATCCGTGCCGCGCTGCCGCACTTGCGCAAGTCGAAGAGCCCGCGCATCGTCAACATCGCCTCGACCGAGGCGCTCGGGGCCACCGCATTGCACAGCCCGTATTCGGCAGCCAAGGGTGGCGTTGCCAGCCTCACCCGCTCGCTGGCGGTGGAGCTCGGCCGCGAGGGCATCACCGTCAACTGCATCTGCCCCGGGCCGATCCGCACCGCCATCACCGACCGCATCTCCGAGGAGCACAAGACCATCTACGCCAAGCGCCGAACCGCACTCGGCCGCTACGGCGATCCAGAAGAGGTCGCGCATATGACGCTGAGCCTGTGCCTGCCGGCGGCATCGTTCCTCACCGGCGCGGTGATCCCGGTCGATGGCGGGCTGATGGCCCGCAACGCGTGAGAGCCATGCGCTCGAAGCGTTGACAACGACTGATGCGGGAGTAGCTTTTTCGTCAACAGAGCGGGGTAGCCGCTCGCGACCCGCGGGAGAGAACGTCATGACGATCGCCATCCGGCAGCTTCAGAAGCATTTTGTCGGCGAGGTTTCCGGCCTCGACTTGCGAAAGCCTCTCACACCGGATGAAGCGCGCCAGGTCGAGGCGGCCATGGACGAATATGCGGTGCTGGTTTTCCACGACCAGGACATCACCGACGAGCAGCAGATGGCGTTCGCGCTGAACTTTGGTCAGCGCGAGGACGCGCGCGGCGGCACCGTGACCAAGGAGAAGGATTACCGGCTGCAATCCGGCCTGAACGACGTCTCCAATCTCGGCAAGGACGGCAAGCCGCTGGCGAAGGACAGCCGCGCGCATCTGTTCAATCTCGGCAACTGCCTCTGGCACTCCGACAGCTCGTTCCGTCCCATCCCGGCAAAATTCTCGCTTTTGTCGGCGCGCGTGGTGAACCCGAAGGGCGGCAACACCGAATTCGCCGACATGCGCGCCGCCTATGACGCGCTCGACGACGAGACCAAGGCGGAGATCGAGGACCTCGTCTGCGAACATTCGCTGATGTATTCGCGCGGATCGCTCGGCTTCACCGAGTACACCGACGAGGAGAAGGAGATGTTCAAACCGGTGCTGCAACGGCTGGTGCGGACCCATCCCGTCCATCGCCGTAAGTCGCTTTATCTGTCATCGCATGCCGGCAAGGTGGTCGGGATGAGCGTGCCGGAGGGCCGGCTGCTGCTGCGCGACCTGAACGAGCATGCGACGCAGCCGGAATTCGTCTATGTCCACAAATGGAAGCTGCATGACCTCGTGATGTGGGACAACCGCCAGACCATGCACCGCGTCCGCCGCTACGACCAGTCGCAGCCCCGCGACATGCGCAGGGCCACGGTGGCGGGGACCGAGCCGACGGTACAGCAGCAGGCGGCGGAATAGGCCGCGTCGGAGTAGCCACAAATTAGGTCGTCGTCCCGGACAAGCGGAGCGCTGGGCAACGCGTAGCGTTGTCCGGCGCGAAGCGCCGATCCGGGACCCATAACCACAGGGAGTAGTTTCGCGAAGACTCGTGGTGACCGGCCTGCCTCAAACTTCACCCTGGGAGTATGGGTCCCGGATCTACGCGCGCTTGAGCCGCGCTTGTCCGGGACGACAGCGGAGTATGTGGCGGTAGCGACTATGGCTACGCGTGTCCGGCCTCGTTCGAGAGCATGCCGGGATCGATGCCGATCTTCTGCAAAGCGCGGTTGTACTTGTCGTCGACGTCGTCGCCGAAGATCAGATCCGCATCCGCATCGCAATGCAGCCAGCCGTTGCTCTGGATCTCCGTCTCGAGCTGTCCTGGCGCCCAGCCGGCATAGCCGAGCGCGAGGATGGCATGCTTGGGGCCGGAGCCGTTGGCGATCGCGCGCAGGATGTCGACGGTCGCGGTGAGGCAGACGCCATCATCGATCCGCAGCGTCGCATTCTCGATGTAGAAGTCGCTGGAATGCAGCACGAAACCGCGGCCGGTGTCGACCGGCCCGCCCCGCAGCACCTTCATGCTTTCGGCATTCTCCGGCAGCTTGATGTGCTCGCCCTTCCTGATGATGCCGAGCTGCTGCAGCAGCTCGGGGAAGTCAATGCTGCCGGCGGGGTGGTTCACGATGATGCCCATGGCTCCCTCGGCCGAATGGGCGCAGAGGTAGATCACCGACCGCTCGAACCGGGAATCGCCCATCACGGGCATCGCAATCAGGAGCCGGCCGTCGAGATAACCGGCCGAATTGGGCAGTGCGGGGCCCGAGCTGCGGGTGCTTTCGCCCGTCCTCTTGCCTGTGGGAGCCATCGGTGAAGCACTCCGGTTTCAATTCCTATCCTGATGTCGGGCCGGTCCGCTGTCAAATCAAGCCTTGCGGTGACTTGGTTCAAGTGCATCCATCACAAGCAATTCAATGGTTTGCCCTGCGCCGACCCTGTAAAGACGTGCCATGCTCACAAGAGTTCCCCTGCGTGCGGCGATTGGCGTCGCGACAACCCTGCTTGCGTCGTCGTTGGCCATCGTAGCACGTGCCGATGACGCTTCGCCGTGGCAGCGGGACGGACATTCCGCGGTGCGGCTGGTGGCGGGATCGCGCAGCGGCGCGGTCCTGCTAGGCGGTATCGCGTTCCAGCTCCAGCCCGGCTGGAAGACCTACTGGCGCACCCCCGGCGATTCCGGCGTTCCACCGCGGTTCGACTTCTCGAAGTCCGAGAATGTCGAGGCGGTGACGATCATGTGGCCGGCGCCGCTGAAATTCGACGACGGCGCGGGCGGCCATTCGATCGGCTACCACAACCAGATCGTGCTGCCCTTGCGCATCGTCGCCAAGGCGGCCGACAAGCCCGTGACCTTGCGCGCCGAGATCAATTACGCGGTGTGCGAGAAGCTCTGCATTCCGGTCGAGGCCAGCGCCGAGCTCGGCTTCAACAGCGTCGCCTCGACCGAGGATGCGAACTTGCGTGCCGCGCTCGACACCGTGCCCAAGCCCGCCAATATCGGCGACCCCAATCCGCTCACCATCCGCGACGTCAAGCGTGACGGGCCCAAGAACGTGGTGGTCGACGTGGTGACGCCGGACAACCGCAACGTCAATCTGTTCGTGGAAGGGCCGACGCCAGACTGGGCGCTGCCGATTCCCGCACCAATGCCGCACAGCCCGCCTGGGGTGACGCGGTTTTCTTTCGAACTCGACGGACTGCCGCCGGACGCCAAGCCGGATGGCGCCGCGCTGAAGTTCACGCTGGTCGGGCCCGACAAGGCGTACGAGTTCAATACGAATTTGGAGTGAGGCGGAGCTGTCGTTCCGGCAGCCGTCCGGACCGTCAGCGCGACTGAATTGTACTGGTCTCGCCCACGCTCAGCTGTCGTCCCGGACAAGCGCGCCTTAGCGCGCGCCGATCCGGGATCCATAGCCACAGGGTGTGGTTTGGCGAAGATTCGGAGTGACCAGCTCGCGCCGCAACTTCTCCCTGGGGTTATGGGTCCCGGATCCGCGCTTCGCTTGTCCGGGACGACACTGAGTATGGGAACCCCACCCAACCGAATCTTAACGAATGGTTGCTAGTCCCCTGGCATGCCGCAGCATGCGGGACGCCTGGGGACTGTTCGACGTGGCCGTCATGGATGCACAACCCGGAACGACCGGACCGGCCGGGCTGATGGCGCGGCTGCGGGCCAAGCTGACGGGCGGATCGAGCGAGGCGTCGCTGACGCGGCGGCTCGCCGGCACCATCTTCCTCATCCGCGTGATCAGCGCGGGGCTCGCCTATGTCTCGCAGGTTCTGCTGGCGCGCTGGATGGGCACGTCCGACTACGGCGTCTACGTCTATGTCTGGACCTGGGTGCTGCTGCTCGGCAGCATGATGGATTTCGGCATCTCCGCCTCCGCGCAGAAGATCATCCCGGAGTACCGCGCGAGCGGCGATCAGGCGCTGCTGCGCGGCTTCCTCTCCGGCAGCCGCTGGCTGACCTTTGCCGTGTCGACGCTGGTCTCGCTCGCCCTAGCCGGCATCGTCAAGCTGCTGTCGCCGTGGATCGATCCGGCCGAGGAGCTGCCACTCTATATCGGCTGCATGACGCTGCCGGCCTTCGTCGTCGCCAACACCCAGGACGGCATCGCGCGCTCGCATGACTGGATGCAACTCGGCCTGATGCCGCAATTCATCATCCGCCAGGCGCTGATCATCGGCCTCACGGCCGCGGCCTTCCTGCTCGGCTATCATCTCGGCGCGGTCGCCGCGATGGTCGCGAGCGCAGGTGCGGTGTGGATCGCGATGACCGGGCAGATGCTGGTGCTGAACCGCAAGCTCGCCGATCACATCGGGCCGGGACGCAAGGCCTACGACGTCAGGGGCTGGCTCGCCGTCTCACTACCGATCCTGCTGGTCGAGAGCTTCTACCTCCTGCTCTCCTACACCGACGTGCTGGTGCTGCAGCAGTTCCGCCCCTCGGACGAGGTCGGCGTCTATTTCGCCGTGGTGAAGACACTGGCGCTGGTCTCCTTCATCCACTACGCGATGTCGGCCACGACGGCGCATCGCTTCGCGGAATACAATGCGCTCGGCGACAAAGCGCGCCTCTCGGCCTATGTGGCGCATGCCATCAACTGGACGTTCTGGCCGTCGCTGGCCGCGACCATCGTGCTGCTGGCGCTCGGCAAGCCGCTGCTCTGGCTGTTCGGGCCGCAATTCGTGGTCGGCTACGACATCATGTTCGTCGCCGCGATCGGGCTCGTGGTGCGCTCCGCGATCGGGCCGGTGGAGCGGCTGCTCAACATGCTCGGGCAGCAGAAGATCTGCGCGCTGGCCTATGCCCTGGCCTTCGCGATGAACCTCGTGCTCTGCATTGCGCTGGTGCCGCGCTATGGCGGCCATGGTGCCGCGGCCGCAACCTCGATCTCGCTCAGCTTCGAGACGGTGCTGCTGTTCTGGATCGTGCGGCAGCGGCTCGGCCTGCACGTGCTGGCATTCGGCCGCCGCACGGCTTAGCCGTCGCGTCCTCAGCCGCTCTGAAATGCGACGACCGCGGCATCCGCCACCAGCAGCGCGTCGAGCATCTTGCGGCCCGACGTATCCGCCTGCATCAGCGGGTCGGACTTGAACATAGCCTTGAGATAGCTCGATACGGCGCGGACGCGCGGCACGAACTGGAGATCGCTGTGGACGTTGATCCAGACGTCGCGCGTCGTCGACATCTTCTCGTGCAACACCGGAACCAGATCGCTGCGGCCAGCTACCGCAAAGCTCGGCAGCAGCACCAGGCCGATGCCGCCGGCCGCTGCGTTCATCTGCGCGATCATGCTGTTGGAGTGAAAGCTGACCGGCGGATTGCGGATGATGTCGTCGAGCCAGCGCACCGAATCCAGCTGGATCAGATCGTCGATGTAGGTGACGAAGCTGTGGCGCGCGAGGTCTGCGGGCCGTTCCGGCATGCCCTCGCGGGCGAGATAATCTCGGGAGCCGTAGAGGGCGAGCTGAAAGCTGCCGAGCCGCTCGGACGCCATGCCCTGTCCCGGCGGACGGAAGAAGCTCAGGAAGATATCGGCCTCGCGGCGATTGACCGAGACCGCCTGCGGCGAGGTCAGGAGCTCGACGGTGAGATCTGGATAACGTTGCCGCAGCGGCGCGAAGCGAAATGCGAGATAGAGCGAGGCGATGCCTTCCATCGTCGCGAGCCGGACGCGGCCCGCCATCCGGCTGCCGCCGCGCTGCACGTCCTGATGCATCGCAATGACGACGCTCTCGATCCGCTCGGCGTGACAGAGCAGGCGTTCGCCGGCTTCGTTGACACGCAACCCCTGCGGCGATCGCTCGAACAGCGTCGCGCCCAGCGTGCATTCGAGATGCGCGATCCGCCGGCTGATGGTGGATTGGTCGACCCGCAGACGCTTGGCCGCGCTGCCCAGGCTGCCGCCGCGGGCTGCGTGAAGAAATATCTTGAGGTCGTCCCAGTCGAGCGAGTTGAACTCCTGCATGCCCACCAGACAGCAAGCGTTGTGCCAGCGACGTACGGTGGGACGGATTGTCGCCCCCTGCAAGCCGTCTTGCAGGATTGTCTGTATCGAGGCCCCGGGGACGCCACTAGCCTGTCCTGAACCAAGGACAAAGCCATGCTTCCTCGCTTCAAGGCCGCTGCGGTCCATGCTGCGCCAGTGTTTCTAGACCGCTCGGCGACCACAAAGAAGGCAATCTCGCTCATCCGTGAGGCAGCCGCCGCCGGCGCCGAGATCGTGGCATTCTCCGAGACGTTCATTCCTGCATTCCCGGTATGGGCTGCGCTGTGGGCTCCGATCGACAATCACGACCTGTTCGTCCGCATGGCGGACCAGTCCGTGCTGGTCGACGGTCCCGAGATCAAGGCGATCCGCGACGAAGCGCGCGCGCTTGGCGTCGTGGTGTCGATCGGCATCAGCGAGAAGTCGCCGGCGAGCGTCGGCGCGATCTGGAATAGCAACCTCCTGATCGGCGAGGACGGCGAGATCCTCAACCACCACCGCAAGCTGGTGCCGACCTTCTACGAGAAGCTGATCTGGAGCGGCGGCGACGGCGCGGGCCTGCGCGTCGTCGACACCAGGCTCGGCAAGATCGGGCAACTGATCTGCGGCGAGAACACCAACCCGTTGGCACGCTATTCGCTGATGGCGCAGGGTGAGCAGCTTCATATTTCGAGCTGGCCGCCGGTTTGGCCGACCCGCCGGCCGGCCGGTGGCGGCAATTACCACATCGCAGCGGCCACCCGGATCCGGGCGAGCGCGCATTGCTTCGAGGCAAAGGTGTTCGGCCTCGTCACCGCGGGTGTGCTCGACAAGGCGGCGCGCGACATGCTGGTGGCGCGCGACGCCTCCGCCGCCGCCGTGCTCGACGCGACGCCGCGCGCGGAAACCTTCTTCCTCGATCCGACCGGCGAGCAGATCGGCGAGGCGCTGCGCGACGAGGAAGGCATCCTCTACGCCGAGATCGATCTCAACCGCTGCGTCGAGCCCAAGCAGTTTCACGACGTGGTCGGCTACTACAACCGATTCGACATTTTCGATCTCAGCGTCAACCGCCGCCGGCTCAATCCCGTGTCCTTCACCGGAAACGCGGCGTCCCAGCCGGACACGGAGAGCGATCACATCGATGCCGGGGCGTGAGCCCGGCTCGTACCCAACCGCAATGCACCGGCCGATCCGGCGGTGATGAAACATGGAAGGTGAGTCATGAAGCTCGATCGTCGTCAGATTCTGCTCGGAAGCGCCGGCGCCGCTGCCGGTCTCGTGCTTCCAGGTAGCGCCGCCTGGGCGCAGACGCCGGCCAGCATCGGCACCTTCCCGGACGGCGTCACCGCGGACTCGGTCTTCATCGGACTGACCATTCCGCTCACCGGCGTCTTCTCCGGCGACGGCGGAGATCTCAAGCTTGGTTACGAGCTGGCGATCTCGGAGATCAACGCGGGCGGCGATGCCGCGAAGAAATGGGGCCTGCAAGGCAAGGGCGTGCTCGGCCGCCAGATCCGCTACAAGGTATCCGACACCGAGGGCAAACCCAATCTCGACGTGCAGAGCGCCACGCAGTTCATCCAGCGCGACAAGGCGATCATGCTGTCAGGCTCGGTGTCGAGCGCCAGCGCGATCGCGCTGGAGGAATTGGGCTCGCGCGAAAAGGTGCTCTACATGGTGGGCATCGCCGGCTCCAACGACATTACCGGCAAGAACTGCCAGCGCTATGGCTTCCGCTCGCAGCAGAACGCCTACATGGCCGCCAAGGCGCTCGCGCCCGTCGTCGCCAAGGCGCTCGGCAAAAACATGAAGACCGCCTTCCTGGTGCCCGACTATACCTACGGTCACACGGTCTATGACAGCTTCGCGAAGTTCTCGAAGGAACAGGGCTGGCAACAGGTCGCCAAGGAAGTGGTTCCGCTCGGCACCACCGACTATTCCTCGGCGCTTCTCAACATCGCCAACAGCGGTGCGGACGTGTTCGTCAACATCGCCTTCGGCGCCGACGCGGTCGCCTCGACCAAGCAGGCCGAGCAGTTCGGCGTGCTCAAGAAGATGAAACTGGTGGTGCCGAACCTGTCCTCGTTCCAGGACAAGGAGCTCGGCCCCGAAATCATGCAGGGCGTCTATGGCAGCTGCGACTTCTGGTGGACGCTGTCGGATCGCTATCCGCTCGCGAAGGGCTTCGTCGACGCCTTCGTCGCGAAGAACAAATATCACCCGCGCTGGGGCGCCCATATCGGCTACATGCAGACCTATCTCTGGGCGCTGACGGTCGAGCGGGTGAAGAGCTTCAATCCGGTCGACGTCATCAAGGCGATGGAGGCCTCGAAGGAGCAGCCCTACGAGACCACGATCGGCAAGGTCTATTTCCGCGCCGAGGATCACCAGATGGTGCGCCCGATCCCGGTCCTGCGCGGCAAGGCGCCGGCGGCGATGAAGGGACCCGAGGACTATTACGAGATCGTCGACGTGGCCGAAGGCGAGAGCGTGATGAATCCGCCGGACCTGTTCGGCTGCAAGCTCGGCCCCTATACCTGAGCCGCCCGGATGCCAAGCTGGCCCGCCCTCGCCTCGCAGGCCTTCAACGGCCTCGCCCTCGGTTCGCTGCTGGCGCTCGTCAGCAGCGGCCTGACAATCATCCTGGGCACGCTCGGTGTCCTGAACTTCGCCCACGGCGCGTTGTTCGCCGTGGGCGCCTATGCCGCCTTCGTCATGCTGCAATACACCCAGTCGTTCCTGCTCGCGATCGCGGTCGGCTGCGGCTTCATGCTGGTGCTCGGCTTCCTGCTCGAGCGCCTGATCATCCGCTTCTTCTACGGCCGGCCGCATGAAGACCAGATCCTCGTCACCTACGGCATCGGCATCGTGCTCGTGGAGTGCGTGCGCGCCGTCTTCGGCGGCAACGCGCAGCGCGTGCCGACGCCGTCGTGGGGACAGGGCGCAACGCAGCTCGGCTTCCTGATCTATCCGACCTACCGCCTCCAGCTCATCGCCATCATCGCAACGCTGCTGGTCGGCCTCTATCTCGTGCTCTACCGGACTTCGATGGGCCTCGTGGTTCGCGCCGGAATCGAGAACCCCGGCATGGTCGGCATCCTCGGCATCAACCTGCGGCGCACCTTCCTGCTGGTGTTCGCGATCGGCGTCGTCGCAGTCGGTCTCGCCGGAATGCTGTATGCTCCGGTCGTCGCGGTGACGCCGGACATGGGCGCGAATTTCATGGCGCAGTCCTTCGTCGTGATCGTGCTCGGCGGCCTCGGCTCGTTCCCGGGCGCGGTGGTCGGCGGGCTGATCGCAGGCGAGATCGTCAGCCTCACCAGCGCGTTCAACTCCTCCTATTCGGAAGTGATGCTCTACGCGCTGATGGCGCTGCTGCTGGTATTGCGTCCGCAGGGCCTGTTCGGCTCGGAAGGACGGGTATGAACAGGTCGCGATCGGGCGGGCTGCGGAGCCACATTCCGGAGCTCGCGATTCTCGCCACGCTGATTGCGGCACCGGTGATGCTGCCGCATCTCGGCTTCTCCATCGACCTGCTGACGCGGGTGCTGAACTGGGGACTGATCGGGCTCGGCTTCGACATCCTGTTTGGCCTCGCCGGCCTCCTGTCGTTCGGCCAGGCCGCGTTCTACGGCGTCGGCGGCTTCGTCACGGCGTATCTGCTGGTTTCCGGCACGCTGAGCAGCGTGTGGCTGGCGCTCGCCGCCGGCACGATATCGGCCGGCGCATTCGGGCTCGTCGTGGGCTGGCTTGCGGTGCGCCGCATCGGCATCTACTTCACGATGATCACGCTGGCGTTCGGCCAGATGGCCTATTTCATCGAGAACTCGCCGCTGTCGCACTACACGGGTGGCGAAAACGGCATCCCCGGGGTGCCGGTGCCCGTGCTCGGCTTCGGCGAACATGCCATCCGCATCGGCGCAGGCCTGCCGATGTACGTGCTGTTCGCGGTGATCTTCTTCGGCGGCTACGTGCTGGCACGCCGCATCGTCCGCTCTCCCGTGGGCGCGATCCTGCTCGCGATCAAGGAGAACACCGCGCGCGTCGCAATGCTCGGCCACAACGTGCCGGCCTACAAGCTCGCGGCCTTCGTCATCGCCGCGCTCTATGCCGGACTCGCCGGCGGCCTGCTCGGCTCGTTCCAGAGCTACATGCCGCCGGACGCGTTCTCGCTGGAGACGTCCGGCCAGCTCGTGGTCCAGACCATCGTCGGCGGCGCCAACACCCTGATCGGACCGCTGGTCGGCGCCGCGGTCTGGCTCTGGCTGCGCGACAATCTCCAGCTCGTTCCCGGCCTCACCACGCTGTGGAAACTGGTGCTCGGCATCGCCTTCATCGCCCTGGTCGTCGGCCTGCGCCGCGGTATCTGCGGCGAGATCATCCATTGGTTGACCGAGCGCCGGACCCTTTCCGCACGTCGGGCCGCCGAGGCCGCAACCGAGGCGATTGAGGCCGGCGCGGTGAAAGCTGCATCGAGCAGGGGGCGCGACACCGCCCTGCCATTGCCGTCACCCGCCACCGGCGACAGCGACGTTGCCCTGGAAGCCTGCGCGCTGGCGCGGCACTATGGCGGCCTGAAGGCGGTTGACGGCGTCTCGTTCAAGGTCCGCTGCGGATCCATTCATGCCGTGATCGGCCCCAACGGCGCCGGCAAGAGCACGCTGTTCAAGATGCTGCTGGACGAGGTCAGCCCGACCTCGGGTCATGTGCTGTTGTTCGGATCGCAGGTGACCGGCCACGGCGTCAGCCGGTCCGCGCAGTTCGGCATCGCCAAGTCCAACCAGTTGAACCAGCTCTTTCCAAATCTCTCGGTGCGGAAGAATTTGCGCATCGCCGCCCTGGCGCGCTGCCGCGGACCGCTGCGGATCGACCTGCTGCGAACGGCCGACAGCCTGCCGGAGGTGGAGGCACAGATCGAGGCGATCATGGCGCTGCTCGATCTTTCGGCGTGCGCCGACACGCCGGCGCACATCCTCGCCTATGGCGAGAAGCGGCGGCTCGAGATCGGCATGGCGTTTGCGACGAGCCCGAAGGTGCTGTTGCTCGACGAGCCCCTCGCCGGCATGAGCCCGTCCGAACGCGCCGCGACCTGCGCGCTGATCCGCGACATCGCCCGGACCTGCACCATCGTCATCGTCGAGCACGACCTCGACGCGATCTTCGGCCTCGCCGAGCGCATCACCGTGCTCTACGAAGGCCGCCTGCTCGCCGACGGCACGGCCGACGAGATCCGCGGCAACCAGCAGGTTCAGGACGCTTACCTCGGAGGGCTTCACGCGCATGAGCCTGCTTGAAGTCGACCGCATCAACACGCTCTACGGCGATTCCCACGTCCTGTTCGACCTCTCGATCCGGGTCGAGGAGGGAGAGGTCGTGGCGCTGCTCGGTCGCAACGGCGCCGGCAAGACCACGACGCTGCGCTCGATCATGGGGGTGCTCGCCCCGAGGAGTGGCGAGATCCGGCTCGATGGCAAGCCGATCAGCGGCCTCGCTCCATCCGCCATTGCCAACATGGGCGTGCAGCTCGTCCCGGAGGAGCGCGCGATCTTCGGCGGGCTGACGGTCGAGGAGAACCTGCGTATCGCGGCCCTGACCGCGCCGAACGCGTGGTCGTTCGAGCGCATCTACGGTGTGTTTCCGCGCCTGAAGGAACGACGCAAATCCCTCGGACGAACGCTGTCGGGCGGCGAGCAGCAGATGCTCTCGATCGCCCGCGCGCTGATCCGCGACGCCCGCATCATCCTGCTCGACGAGCCGTTCGAGGGACTGGCGCCGCTGATCGTGCGCGACCTCGTCAACGTCGCCGCCAGCCTCGCGCGCGAAGGCCGCACCATGATCGTGGTCGAGCAGAACGTCGCCGCAGCGCTGAGCTTCGCCACCCGCGTCTACGGCCTCAACAACGGCCATGTGGTGTTCGAGGGCACTTCCGCCGAGCTGACCGCAAATCCCGACCTAGCGCGGGATTTCCTCGGCGTCGGCGCGTGAGCACTGCGAACGGCTGTTTCGCGAGAGGGCACCGATTTGGGCGAAACGACTGTCTGTCGCCACTCCGCTGAAAGATTTTTCTTATTTAATCCAATGGCTTGCTCGTCAGGGAAAGTTTATTCTACGTCGTATTGCCCATCCGACGAGATCAACCTAAGATTCCCCGATATGTTCGATCCACTCTACGTCGCCTCCGGATTCGCCGTCGGCCTGCTTGTCGGCATGACGGGCGTCGGCGGCGGCTCGCTGATGACGCCGCTGCTGATCCTGTTGTTCGGCGTCCACCCCTCCACCGCGGTCGGCACCGACCTGCTCTACGCCGCTGCCACCAAGACCGGCGGCAGCGTGGTCCATGGCTGGTCGCGCAGCGTGCACTGGCCGGCGGTGCTGCGGCTCGCCTGCGGCAGCATTCCTGCCAGCGCGGTGACGCTGCTGGTGCTGTGGAAGCTCGACCTCAAGAGCGATGCCGAGCGCAGCCTGGTCAATCTGGTGCTGTGCTTTGCGCTGCTGCTGACTGCGACCTCGTTGATTTTTCGCAAGTCGATCATGGACCGCTATCGAAAGCGCCTCGAGCAGGTCGACGCGCGCACCACTTTGATTGCGACCGTGATCACCGGCGTCGTGCTGGGCGTGCTGGTCTCGATCTCCTCGGTCGGCGCCGGCGCGGTCGGCGTGACCGTGCTGCTGCTGCTCTATCCGCGCCTGCCGATGGCGACCATCGTCGGCTCCGACATCGCCCATGCGGTGCCGCTGACACTCGTCGCCGGCATCGGACATTGGGCGCTCGGTGACGTCGACTGGGCCCTGATGGGAGTGCTGCTGCTGGGCTCTCTGCCCGGCATCATCGTCGGCAGCTATAGCGCGACGCGCGTGCCCGAGACGGTGCTGCGGCTGACGCTTGCCTGCGTGCTGTTCGTGGTCGCTGGCCGGATCGTCTTCGCGGAACTAAACCTGTCCTCGGCCATCGTCACGGCGCTGGCCTGGAGCCATTGAGCGGCAATGCCGCCTCGCTCTCACTCTCGCAGGGTGAGCAAAGCGCAAGCGTGCCCACCACTTCTCTCAATCGCGGAAGAACGGTGGGCACGGCGCTGACGCGCCTTTGCCCACCCTCCGACATCGCGTTCTTACTCCGCGGTCCAGCCGCCGTCGATCGACAGATTGGTGCCGGTGATCTGCGCGGCATCGTCGCTGCACAGGAACAGCGCGAGCGCGGCGACCTGCTCGGAGGTGACGAACTCCTTGGTCGGCTGCGCATCCAGCAGCACGTCGTTGATGACCTGCTCGCGTGTCAGGTTGCGCGCCTTCATCGTATCGGGGATCTGCTTCTCGACCAGCGGCGTCCAGACGTAGCCGGGGCTGATGCAGTTGCAGGTGATCTTGTGGGTCGCGACCTCCAGCGCCACGGTCTTGGTGAGGCCGGCGATGCCGTGCTTGGCCGAGACATAGGCCGACTTGAAGGGCGAGGCCACCAGCGAATGCGCGGACGCCGTGTTGATGATGCGGCCCCACCCCTTCTTCTTCATGCCGGGGACGGCGGCACGGATGGCATGGAAGGCCGAGGAGAGGTTGATCGCGATGATCTGGTCCCACTTCTCCGGCGGAAACTCCTCGATCGGCGACACGAACTGGATGCCGGCGTTGTTGACGAGGATATCGACCGAGCCGAACGTCTTCTCGCCGAGCGCGATCATGCCGGCGATCTCGGCGGGCTTGGTCATGTCGGCCGGCGAGTAGATCGCCTTGACCTTGAAGTCGGACTCGATCTTGGCGCGTTCCTTCTCGATGTCCTCGGCCGAGCCGAAGCCGTTGATGACGACATTGGCACCGGCGGCGGCGAAGGCGCGCGCATAGGCGAGCCCGATGCCGCTGGTCGATCCGGTCACGACGGCGTTCTTGCCTGACAGACTAGCCATTCTATTCGCTCCTTTTTGCCGGGGGCGCGGTGACGTCCCCCGTGAGATCGTAGGTCACCATGGTCTCGCTGGACTGGGGCCGCTCGAGCCAGTCCCTGTGGCGCATCGACAGATGCACGTCGCGCACGCCGGCCTCCCAATGCTCGACCATGGCGACATGCGAGAAGTCGTAATCCTTGGACGAGGATTCGTAGTTCTTGCTGCGATAGATCAGATGCACCACCGTGACGGTGCTTTCGCGCGACACTTTCGCCAGGAATTCGACGGAAGGATCGTTCTTGAGATAGTCCGGCAATTTGCTGATCAGGTCACGCACGGCGCGTCGCGCGTTGTGCAGCTGCTTGTTCTTGTCGGTGTTCATCCGCGTGCGGCTGGAATAGCGGATGTCCTTCTCGCGCTCGGCCGCTTCCAGCAGCGAGTTCGGCAGATCCCCGCGCGCGGAGAACAGATCGACCTGGAAGATCAGCATGTCGCGTTCGACCTCGGCATCGAGCACGTAGTCGAGCGGGGTGTTGGAAGCGATGCCGCCGTCCCAGTAATGTTCGCCGTCGATGTTCACGGAAGGAAAGCCCGGCGGCAGCGCACCGGAGGCCATGATGTGCTCGGGGCCGATGGACTTGCCGAGCTTCTTGAACTCGTAATTGTCGAAATATTTGAAGTTGCCCGAGGTGACGCCGACCGCACCGACCGACAGCCGCGTCTTCAGATCGTTGATGCGGTCGAAATCGACGAGACGCTCCAGCGTCTTCTTCAGCGGCGATGTGTCGTAATAGCTTTCCGCTTCGGGATGTCCCGGCGGCCAGAGCGGCGCCGGCGGAATGCGCGGCGTGAAGAAGCCGGGCACGCCGAAGGTCGCAATCAGCGCAGCGCTGGTCGAATTGAACAGCTCGCGGCTGTGGTCGCTCGTGCCGATCGGCTTCCACGGGACCGGCGCGGAGACCATCTCCCAGAACTCCTTGAGCCGCTTGACGCGCGTCTGGCCCTCATTGCCGGCGATGATGGCAGCGTTGACCGCGCCGATGGAGATGCCAGCCACCCATTCCGGCTCGAAGCCGTAGCCGCACAGCGCCTGATAGGCCCCGGCCTGATAGGAGCCGAGCGCGCCGCCGCCCTGGAGAACCAGGACGCGTTGCGCATTCGTCGGGATCGTTGCGATGTCCGGACTATGATCTGTCATTCGGGAACAATAGCAAAAGGCTGGCCACCGTGGCGACACTCCGCCGCGGCGTCAATGCATCCCGGATCAAGTCTGGCTTATCGGGGCTCCGTCGAGGCCAGGATCATGGTCCAGAACACCTTGTATTTGGTACCGGGAGCATAGCTCGCCGCGATGCCTAATTTTGTGACACCGCCCTTGAGCATGTTGGCGCGGTGAGGAGGCGAGTCGCGCCAGCCGGAAAACGCTTCCGCCAGCGTATGATAGCCGGCCGAGATGTTCTCGACCGCCACGGTCGCGGGATAACCGCCGGCGGCGAGACGCTTGGCCAGCGGCGCGCGGACGTCGTGGTCCATCTTGTTCGCGGCCGCCATCGCGCCCGACTGGGACTCTGCGAGCCGCATCAGGTCCGGATCGATCACGACGGTGCCGAGCCCGTTGTTCTGGCGGTACTGCGAGATCATCACCGCAGCTGCCTGCGCATCGAGCTTGGAGCCCGGAACCGCCATGTCGGTATACATGGATGGCTGCTGGACCGGTGCTTCGTTGCCGGCACAGCCAGCGAGCAACAAAGTGATGAGAATTGCGGCCGCAGCGCGCATGAATCGAGGCCCCCAAATGAGGGGGCGTTGTTGCATACCAACCGTGGCTGAAAGGTGAATATTGAAGAAAATCTGAGCCGTCATTCCCGGGCGCGCGTCAGTACGAACCGGAATCTCTTGCCTCAATCTCGGGATTCCGGGTTCGATGCTCCGCATCGCCCCGGAATGACTGTGCTAGCCCCCAAATATCCGGTAACGGCGAGGCTCAAGGCCGATGGTGTCGCCGGCGCGAAGTTCCTTGTCGCGGGGGGCGTCGATCTCGATGGTCTGGCCGCCCGAGAGCGTGACCTCGGCGCGCTGTACGGGGCCGAAATTGCGGACATGCCGGACCGCGCCCTCGAAGGCGCCGCTGCCGGGCGGACCGACCAGCATGTCATGTCGCCGCACGAACAGCTTTGACGCGCCAGGCGCAAGTCCGTCCGCCGCGAGGGCGAGCGGCCGGCCGTCGAGCCTCACAGCGCCGCCCTCGACCTGAACCGGCAGCTCGATGGACTCACCGATGAAGCCATGAACAAACGCGCTCGCCGGGCTCTCATAGACGTCATCGGGCGAGCCGATCTGCTCGATCCTGCCCTTGTCCATCACCACGACGCGGTTGGCGACTTCCAGCGCCTCCTCCTGGTCATGGGTGACGAAGATCGAGGTGACGTGGATTTCATGATGCAGCGAGCGCAGCCATTTGCGCAGCTCTTTCCTCACCTTGGCATCGAGCGCGCCGAACGGCTCGTCGAGCAGCAGGATGCGCGGCTCGATCGCGAGCGCGCGGGCGAGCGCGATGCGCTGGCGCTGGCCGCCGGAAAGCTGGCTCGGGTAGCGATCGGCGAGCCAATCAAGCTGTACGAGATCGAGCAGCTCCTTGACCCGGACGCGGATCGCCGCCTCGTCCTTGCGGACCGCGCGCGGCTGCACGCGCAGGCCGAAGGCGACGTTCTCGAACACCGTCATGTGGCGGAACAGCGCATAGTGCTGGAACACGAAGCCGACGTGACGCTCTCGCGCGCCTTGCGCCAGCGCGTCCTCGCCATTGATGAAGACCTCGCCGGAATCAGGCCAGTCGAGCCCGGCGACGATCCGCAGTAGCGTGGTCTTGCCGGAGCCGGACGGACCGAGCAGCGCCACCAACTCGCCGCTGTCGACCTTGAGATCGACGCCGTCGAGGGCTTTGAAGCTGCCGAACGACTTGACGAGATTTCTGACTTCAATGGTCACTTGGCTCTTGTCCTTCGTCCAGATGACGTTCGAGAACGGTCTTCACGATCAGCGTGATCAGCGCCAGCATCGCCAGAAGCGAGGCGATCGCGAAGGCTGCGACGAACTGGTACTCGTTGTAGAGAATCTCGACAAGGAGCGGCATGGTGTTGGTCTCGCCGCGAATGTGGCCGGAAACGACCGAGACCGCGCCGAACTCGCCCATGGCGCGGGCGTTGCAGAGCAGGACGCCGTAGAGCACCCCCCATTTGATGTTGGGCAGCGTGACGCGGAAGAAGGTCTGGAGGCCCGAGGCGCCCAGCGAGATCGCGGCCTCCTCCTCCTGAGTGCCCTGCTCCTGCATCAGCGGGATCAGCGCACGGGCCACGAAGGGAAAGGTGACGAAGGTGGTGGCGAGCGCAATCCCGGGCACCGCGAACAGGATCTGGATGTCGTGGTCGCGCAGCCAGCTGCCGAAATAGCCCTGTGCGCCGAACAGCAGCACGAAGACGAGACCCGAGATCACCGGACTGACCGAGAACGGCAGGTCGATCAGCGTGATCAGGAACGTCTTGCCCGGAAAATCGAACTTGGCGATGGCCCAGGCGGCGACGAGGCCGAACACCAGATTGAGGCCTACCGAGATCGCTGCGACCAGCAGTGTCAGCCTGATTGCAGCCAGCGCCTCCGGCTCGGCGAGCGCGGTGAGATAGGCGACGACGCCCCTCGATAACGCCTGCGCAAAGACGACGACGAGCGGGAGCACGACGAAGACGGTGAGAAAGATCATCGCGAGGGCGATGATGGTGATGCGCACCGCGCGCGGTTCGGTACGCAAATTGTCCCGCGCTGCCGCCGCCTGCGCACGCGCCTTCGCGTCGGAGGCCGAGAGCGGTATGGAATCTGCGATCTGCATCGTCATGATCCGCCCTCAGCGCGCCGGAATCCGGCTCTGCGCCCAGCGCTGGAGCCGGTTGACGGCAAAGATGATCACGAACGACACGACCAGCATGACCACCGCGATCGCGGTCGCATCGGCGTACCGGAACTCGGAGAGCCGGATCACGATCAGGAGCGGCGCGATCTCGGAGACGTTGGGCAGATTGCCGGCGATGAAGATCACCGAGCCGTATTCGCCGACGGCCCGGGCGAAAGCGAGCGCGAGGCCGGTGAGCAGCGCCGGTGCGAGCGACGGCAGGATCACGCGGAAGATGGTCTGCCAACGGCTGGCGCCGAGGCTTCCCGCGGCCTCCTCGATCTCAGGGTCGAGATCCTGGAGCACCGGCTGCACCGTGCGCACCACGAAGGGAATACCGATGAAGATCATCGCGACGAAGATGCCGAGCGGGGTGAACGCCACCTTGATGCCGAGCGCGGCGAGCGGCGCGCCCAGCCAACCCTTCTCGGCGAACAGCGCGGTCAGCGCCACGCCGGCGACCGCCGTGGGCAGCGCGAAGGGCACGTCGACGATGGCATCGAACAACCGCCGGCCCGGAAAGCGGTAGCGCACCAGCGCCCAGACGATGATGCTGCCCATGACGAGATTGACGCAGGCCGCCGCAAAGGCGAGGCCGAACGAGACGCGGAGCGCGTTCAGCGTGCGGCGGCTGGAGAGGATGTTCCAGAACTGCTCCGGACTGAGCTCGAGCGATTTCAGGAACAGGCCGGCGAGCGGAATCAGGATGATCACTGACAGCCAGGTCAGCGTCAGTCCCATCGTGAGACCGAAGCCCGGCAATGTCCGGCGTCGTGCTGCAACTGCGCTCACCAGGCCCCCTGCAAAAGCCTCCTAAGACAGCGCCGATCAGTTCTTGTAGATCTGATCAAAGACGCCGCCGTCGGCAAAATGTTCCCTCTGAGCCCTGGTCCAGCCGCCGAAAACGTCGTCGATCGTGAACAGCTCGACCTTGGCGAAGGCATTTTCGTACTTCTTGGCGATTTCGGCATCGCGCGGACGGTAGAAGTTGCGCGCGGCGATCTCCTGCCCCTCCTTGGTGTACCAATATTGCAGATAGGCATCGGCGACGTTGCGATTGCCCTTTCTGTCGGCGATCTTGTCGACGATCGCGACCGGCGGCTCGGCCAGGATCGATTGCGGCGGCGCCACGATCTCGAACTTGTTCGCGCCGAACGCCTTCAAAGCGAGGTGCGCCTCATTCTCCCAGGCGAGCAGCACGTCGCCGACACCGCGCTCGACGAAGGTCACGGTGGCGCCGCGTGCGCCGGTGTCCAGCACCGGGACCTGCTGGTAGAGCTTGCCAATGAAGTCCTTGGCCTTGTCGGCCGAGCCGAACTTCTTCTGCGCAAAGCCCCAGGCTGCAAGATAATTCCAGCGTGCCCCGCCCGATGTCTTCGGGTTCGGCGTGATCACGGCGACGCCCGGCTTGATCAGATCGTCCCAGTCCCTGATGCCCTTGGGATTGCCCTTGCGCACCAGGAACACGATCGTCGAGGTATAGGGGGATGAATTCTGCGGCAGCCGCTTTTGCCAATCCGCCGCCACCAGGCCCTTGGCCGCGATGGCATCGACGTCATAGGCGAGCGCGAGCGTCACCACGTCGGCCTGCAATCCGTCGATCACCGCGCGCGCCTGCGAACCGCTGCCGCCATGCGACTGCTTGATCTCGATGCTCTTGCCGGTCTCCTTCTGATAGGCATTCGCGAACGCCTTGTTGAACTCGCCATAGAGCTCTCGCGTCGGATCGTACGACACATTCAAAAGATTGATATCGGCGGCGAGAGCCGAGCTTGCCCAGAGGAATCCTGCAGCGAGCGGAACGATACGGCGCATCATATCCATCTCCATTCACCTCGACGACATCGGCGTCATCGACGGCAGGCATAACTCGGGGCGAAACGCCGTTGAGTCAACGGAACCGGATTTTCTTGTTCGCAGCGTGGCAGCGCAACCGTGCTACGAAACCTTCATCGTGTGAATGCCGCATTCTGTCTTGGCGCGGCCCCGCCATCGGCCGGCGCGGGAATCCTCGCCCTCGCCCGTTCTGCTGGTGCAAGGCATACAGCCAACCGACAGAAATCCTGACGCAACCAGAGGGTGCCGCGGCAATCTGGCAAGGGTGAAGATCGCCTCGATCTCCTCGCGCGAGACGTTGGCGAAGGGATTGAACTTCAACCGCGCGCCGTCATCCTCGACGACGGGAATGTCGGCGCGCGCACTACCCTGGAAGCGCTTGCGGCCGTTGAGCCAGGCCGAGAACGGCTTCAGCGCCCGGGCCAGCGGCTCGACCTTTCGAATGCGGCAGCAGGCGTCGGGATCGGAGAACCAGAGGTCGCGGTCGGGATCGTCGCGCGAGAGTGCCTCCTCGGCCGGCTTGATCGACCGGACGTCCTTCAGGCCCAGCTTCGCGATCAGCGTATCGCGATAGGCCAGCGTCTCCTCGAACAGCCAGCCGGTGTCGAGAAAGATCACCGGAATCGCGGGATCGACGTCCGCCATGACCTTCAGCAGCGTCGCCGATTCCGTACCGAAGGACGAGACCAGCGCGAGCTTGTCGCGCCCGACCGCCTTCAGCGCCGCAGCGATGATCTCCGCGGGCGAGGCATCGCGCAAGCTTCGATCGAGCTCGTCCGCCGAAGGCGGCGCGGACAGAGGCGAAACCTGAGGCGCGATCGCGTTCACGTGCCGACCCCTTCGGAATGGCGCAGCTGCATGCGCCGGTGCAACGCCGTGATGCGGCCGTCGCCGGTCGGCTGGTAGAACACCGAATAGCGCCTGGCCGTCTGCATGAAGGCTTCCGCGTCCGCCTGCTTCTTGACCTCGAAGGCGTCGAAGCCGGCGCGCAGCATGAACACGAACTGGTCGCGCAGCACCTGGCCGGTGGCGCGCAACTCGCCGCGATAATCGTAGCGTTCGCGCAGCAGCCGTGCCTGGCTGTAGGCACGCCCGTCGCGGAAGGTCGGGAACACCAGCGCGACGGCCGCGATCCTGCCGAGATAAGGCACGAGTTCGGCGATGTCGCGATTGTTCGGCCAGATCACGCCGACCTTGCCGGCGCGCTGGAGCAAGCCCTCGGCCTCGCCGAGGAAACGCTCGGCCGGCACAAGAATGTCGCCGCGCTCGGGCAGCGGCGTATCGACGGCGAGCTTGACGAAGCCGTCGCCCGTGATCTTTCCGCCGTTAACGAGTGGCATAGACGCGCTCCTTGAAGGGTTCGACGCCGAGGCGCTTCACCGTGTCCATGAACAGCTCTTCGGGCCGCTCACGCAGCGCCAGATAGGCTTCCACGATGTCCTCGACGACATCGGCGACCTCGTCGAACTTGACGCCCGGCCCGATCAGGGTCCCGAGCGCCGCGTTCTCGTCGGCGCGGCCGCCGATGGTGATCTGGTAGACTTCCTCGCCGTTCTTCTCGACGCCGAGAATGCCGATATGGCCGACATGGTGATGGCCACAGGCATTGATGCAGCCGGAGATGTTGATGTGGAGCCGGCCGATCAGATTGGCGAGCTCGTGATTGGCGAAGCGCCGGGTCAATTCCTGCGCGATCGGGATCGAGCGCGCATTCGCCAGCGAGCAATAATCGAGGCCCGGGCAGGCGATGATGTCGGTGATCAGGTTGACGTTCGGCGTCGCAAGCCCAAGCTTGTCGAGCGCCTTCCACAGCGCCGGCAGGTCGCGCTTGGCGACGTGCGGCAGCGCCAGGTTTTGCTCATGGCCGACGCGGATCTCGCCGAAGGAATATCTGTCGGCGAGATCGGCCAGCGCGTCCATCTGCTCGGCGGTGGCATCGCCCGGAGGCCCGCCGGTCGGCTTCAGCGAGATCGTCACGATCGAATAGCCCTGCACCTTGTGCGGAGCCACCGAGTTCTTGCGCCACGCCTCGAAATCAGGATCGGCCGCGGCCTGGCGCAGCTCGTCGGGCATGTGCGGCAGCTTCTCGTAAGAAGGATAGGTGAAGCGCGAGCGGATGTCCTCGATCACCTCGTCGTCGATCTCAAGCGAGGAGTTGCGGATGTGCTGCCATTCCTCCTCGACCTCGCGGGAGAACTTCTCGATGCCAAGCTCGTGCACCAGGATCTTGATGCGCGCCTTGTAGATGTTGTCGCGGCGGCCGTACTGATTGTAGACGCGCAGGATGGCCTCGATGTAGCTGAGGATGTCGCGGCCGTGGACGAAGTGCTTGATGGTCTTGGCGATGAACGGCGTGCGGCCGAGCCCGCCGCCGACCAGCACCTCGAAGCCGGTCTCGCCCTTCTCGTTCTTGATCAGCCGCAGGCCGATATCGTGGATCTTGATCGCGGCGCGGTCATGGTCCGACGCGGTGATCGCGATCTTGAACTTGCGCGGCAGGAAGGAGAATTCCGGATGCAGCGTAGTGTGCTGGCGGATCAGCTCCGACCAGATGCGCGGGTCCTCGATCTCGCCGGGCGCGACGCCGGCCCACTGGTCCGAGGTGACGTTGCGCATATTGTTGCCGGAGGTCTGCATCGCGTGGATGCCGACCTTGGCAAGGTCTTCGAGCGCGTCCGGCAGCTCGGCGAGCTTGATCCAGTTGAACTGGATGTTCTGCCGCGTGGTGAAATGGCCGTAGCCGCGGTCGTATTTGCGCGCGACATGGGCGAGCGCCCGCAGCTGGTTGGTCGCCAGCGTGCCGTAGGGGATCGCGACGCGGAACATGTAGGCGTGCAGTTGCAGATAGACGCCGTTCTGAAGCCGCAGGATCTTGAACTCGTCCTCGGTGAGCTCGCCGGAGAGGCGCCGCTTCACCTGGTCGCGGAACTCCGAGACGCGCTCGTTGACGAGCGTGCGGTCGATTTCGTCGTAAGCATACATAAGTGCGTGCCTTAAACCTGGGCCGGCTGTCCGATGGTGACGCCGGTGCGGCGGATCTGTTCGCGCAGATTGCCGGGCAGGATCTTGCCATCCTCGCCGATCTGCACCGGCGCGATATAGGGGCCGATCGCACCGACATCATCGGCGATGGACTCCGCGAGCAACGCCCTAGCCTCGTCGGAGTTGCGCACGATCGCGGCTTCCGACAGCTCCGCGGACCAGCCCTTGGCGGCGGTGCGGTAGACCACGATGCCGTCCCAGGTGCGGTTGGCGGTCACGACCGAGGGGCCGGCGATTTTGATCTTCTTCTGTTCGAGCGGGGAGGTCATTCGGCTGCATCCAGGAGGTCAGAGATGATTTGCTTCGGGGTTTTCTTGGAGGTTTGACGGCCAAGCGAGCCGGCATGCCGGACCACGTCGCCGATGATGAGGATGGCGGGACCACCTTGGATCCGCCGTACGAGCTCGGGCAGGTCGCGCAGCGTGCCGATCGCTCCCTGCGCATCGGGCCGCGTGACACGGGCGAACACGCCGACCGGCGTTTCCGGTGAGCGGCCGGCCGCGAACAGGCCGGCGCGCACGGCCGGCGCCGCCGTCATGCCCATGTAGACCACGACGGTCATCCTGGTGTCGGTCAGCGTCGACCAATCCACGTTCTCGGCATCGCGCGCCTTGTGCGCGGTCAGGAAGGTGATGCGGGTCGCTTCATGGCGGTAGGTGAGCGGCACCTCGAAATCGGCGGCGCCGCCGAGCCCTGCGGTGATGCCGGGGATGATCGAATAGGCGATGCCGGCGGCACGCAGAGCTTCGACCTCTTCACCACCGCGGCCGAACACGAAGGGATCGCCGCCCTTCAGCCGCACCACGCGCTGGCCGGCCTGCGCGGCTTCGATCATGCGTTTGTTGATGGCGTCCTGGCCGATGCCGGGCTTGCCGACACGGCGGCCGACCGGCACGCGCGTGGTGTCGCGTCGGATGCGGTCGAGAATCTCGGACGAGACCAGCTCGTCATGGAAGACGATGTCGGCGTCCTGCAGCGCGCGCAGCGCCTTGATGGTGAGGAGATCGGGATCGCCGGGGCCGGCGCCGACCAGCGCGACGGAGCCTTCCGGCTTGCCAGCGCGCGCGAAGTCGGTGGGATCTGAAATGTCCTTGAGCGCCGCGTCTGCGTCCGCCTTGCGGCCGGCGAGCACGGCGGCGCCGATCGGACCGTCGATGATGCGCTCCCAGAAGCGGCGGCGCAGTGGAAACTCGGCGATGCGCTCGTTGATGGATTTGCGGAAGCCGCCGATGAACTCGGCGAGCTCGCCGATGCGGGCGGGCAGCAGCGCCTCGATCTTCTCGCGCACGCGCCGCGCCACCACCGGCGAGGTGCCGCCAGTGCCGACCGCGACCACGACATCGCCGCGATCGACGATCGCCGGGAAGATGAAGCTGGAGTGCTCGAGATCGTCCATGACGTTGACGGGCAGGCCCAGCGCCTTGGCGCGAGCGGACATCGCAACGCCGACGTTGCCGGCACCCGCGCAGACAACGGCGATGACGCCTGAGAGATCGGCCGTGAGCGGATCGCCGCTCGCGATTTCGACGTGCGCCGCGTCCCCGGAGCTGAGGCCGAGGTCATGATTGCCGTCGATCGCATGCACGCGCATGCGCGCGCCGGCGCCGGCGAGCACGCGCAGCTTGGCGCGCAACAGCTCACCCGCGCCGATGAGGACCACCGGGCCGGCCTTGAGATCGAGAAACACCGGCAAGAACCGCATGCGCTACTCGCTTCCCCACAAACGGGGTTGACTGGAATTATTTTCTATATATGTCTCGTTTCGAGCGCGCAAAGAGAAAATTTTTTCTTCTCTTCCGCAGTGCAACTATAGAATTTTCGCCTCCAAACGCAAAGTGGCAGAGATGCATCTTCTCAAGGACGATTCCGCTGCTGATCGGCTGAGCAATCCGGCGCTAGCTGAGCGCGTGCGCGCGCAAGAATTTTCTGCCGAGCTTGCCCCGAGCATGGACCATCTCGACCAGCTCGAAGCGCAGAGCATCTACATCTTCCGTGAGGCCTTTGCCCGGCTGAAGAAGATCGCCCTGTTGTGGTCGCTCGGCAAGGACTCCAACGTCATGATTTGGCTGGCGCGGAAAGCCTTCTTCGGCAAGATGCCGTTCCCCGCCCTTCATGTCGATACCGGCAAGAAGTTTCCGGAGATGTATCGCTTTCGCGATCATTACGGCAAGGAATGGGATCTCGATCTGCGCGTCGAGCCCTGCCCGCCGATCGATGCCGTCGACCCAACGCTGCCGCCGGCCGCCCGTTCCGCCGCGCGCAAGACCGAGGGCCTCAAGATGGCGCTGGCCAAATACGGCTTCGACGGCCTGATCGCCGGCATCCGCCGCGACGAGGAGGCAACGCGCGCCAAGGAGCGCGTGTTCTCCCCGCGCGGGTTGGAGGGCAATTGGGACGTGCGCGACCAGCCGCCGGAATTCTGGGATCATTTCAACGCGTCGCCGCCGCAAGGCGCGCATTTGCGCATCCATCCGATCCTGCATTGGACCGAGGCCGACATCTGGGCCTACACCAAGCGCGAGAACATTCCGATCATCCCGCTGTATCTCGCCAAGGACGGCAAGCGCTATCGCTCGCTGGGTGATCAGGACATCACCAACCCGGTCGCCTCCACGGCGTCCAGCATCGATGAAATCCTGATCGAGCTCGAACAGACCAAGGTGCCGGAGCGCGCCGGACGCGCGCTCGACCACGAGACCGAGGACGCCTTCGAGCGCCTTCGCGTCGCCGGCTATCTCTGATCAAGGACGCGGCCATGAACATGATTGTCACGTCAGCTTCGTCCGCCACGCCGAACGGCACCACGCGTCCCCAGGTGCGCATCGTCATCGTCGGCCATGTCGACCACGGCAAGTCGACGCTGGTCGGCCGCCTCCTGCACGAGACCGGCAGCCTGCCCGAGGGCAAGCTCGACATGCTGAAGGCCGTCAGCGCGCGGCGTGGCATGCCGTTCGAATGGTCGTTCCTGCTCGATGCGCTGCAGACCGAGCGCGACCAGGGCATCACCATCGACACCACGCAGATCCGCTTCCGCACCAATTCGCGCGACATCGTCCTGATCGACGCACCCGGCCACGCCGAGTTCCTGCGCAACATGATCACCGGCGCCTCGCAGGCCGACGGCGCGGTGCTGATCATCGACGCGCTCGAAGGCGTGCGCGACCAGACGAGGCGGCACGGCTATCTCCTGCATCTGCTCGGCGTGAAGCAGGTCGCCGTCGTCGTCAACAAGATGGACCGGGTCGATTTCTCGGACCTGCGCTTCAAGGACATCAGCGACGAGATCTCCGCGCATCTGAACGGCCTCGGCGTGACGCCCACGGCCGTGATCCCGATTTCCGCGCGTGACGGCGACGGCGTTGCGATGCGCACCGGCCGCATCGGCTGGTACAAGGGGCCGACCGTGGTCGAGGCGCTCGATAGGCTCGAGCCGGCGCGGCCGCTGGAAGCGCTGGCGCTGCGGCTGCCGGTGCAGGCGATCTACAAGTTCGACGACCGCCGCATCGTCGCCGGCCGCATCGAATCCGGCAGCCTGCTTGCCGGCGACGAGATCGTGATCATGCCTGCGGGCAAGATCGCCAGGATCAAGACCGTCGAGAGTTGGCCGGTGACGCCGCTGGCCGGACGACAGGGCGCGGGCCGCTCGGTCGGCATCACGCTCGACCGCGAATTGTTCATCGAGCGCGGCGACATCATCGCGCATGCGGGCAGCGCCCCGCGCGAAACGCGGCGGCTGCGCGCGCGCATCTTCTGGCTGCACGACAAGCCGCTTGCCAAGGGTGACCAGATCCTGGTGCGCAGCGGTCCGAAGGAGAGCCGCGCCACCGTCGTCGCCATCGAGAAGGCGGTCGATCCCGGCGAGCTCTCGAGCACCGAGAACAAGGCGATCGCCCGCAACCATGTCGGCGAGATCGACATTTCGCTTTCGAATCCGATCGCCACCGATCCCTACACCGAGAACCCGCGCACCGGCCGTCTCGTGATCGAGGTCGCGGGGCGCATCGCCGGCGGCGGCCTCGTGCTCTCCGTCGATGCCGGCCAGCGCGCCGTGCCGGTCGATATCGTGCCGGTGGAATCGGCACTGCGCCCTGACGAGCGCGCGGCGCGCTACCGCCACAACGGTGCCGTGGTCTGGCTCACCGGCCTGCCGGCCTCCGGCAAGTCGACGCTGGCAAGAGCGCTGGAGCGGCGGCTGTTCACCAATGGCGGCTCGCCGGTTCTGCTCGACGGCGACACGCTGCGCGCCGGGCTCAACAGCGATCTCGGCTTCTCCGCCCCCGATCGCAGCGAGAACATCCGCCGCCTCGCCGAGGTCGCGACGCACCTGGCTCGCAACGGCCATATCGCGATCGTCGCCGCGGTCTCTCCGGCACGCGAGGACCGTGCCACCGCGCGCCGCATCGCCGACACCGCGTTCCGCGAGATCCATGTCGCGACGCCGGCCGATATCTGCGAGGAGCGCGATCCCAAGGGCCATTACAAGAAGGCTCGCGCCGGCGCGCTCGCCTCGTTCACCGGCATCGGCAACGACTACGAGAAGCCTGAGGCGGCGGAGCTGGTGATCGATACGTCGACGCGGACGGTCGCGGAGGCGGCCGACGAGATCGAGCAAATGCTGAAGACCACCGGCGTACTGTTCGACGAGGTCGTCGACCTCGCTGCGAATATTTGAGGCTGCCCTAGTCCCCGCTGTCGTCGCCCGGCTTGGCCGGGCGACCCAGTATTCCAGAGACAGCGTTGGGATACAGAGAAGCCGCGGCGTACTGGATTCCCCGCTTTCGCGGGGAATGACACCAGTGGTGGGGCCTTTCCTCTCTCTTGACATTTTGACAAGCCCCCGGGGGTCTTCTCACCGCCCCGATTTTGGGGCTAATAGACCCTCGAAAGCCGCCCCGCGTGGGCGCATTTTGCTGCTGTCGGGTCAAAAGCAGCCAAAAACAGCCATTTCCAACAAGAAAGCCCATCATGAAACGCGTCGACGCCCACGGATTGAAGATCGCCCCCGTCCTGTTTGACTTCATCGCCAAGGAAGCGGCCCCGAAAACGGGGATCGCGCCGGATGCGTTCTGGGCCGGGCTTGCCGCCATCATCAAGGAACTGGGCCCGAAGAACCGCGAGCTGCTCGCATTCCGCGACACGCTGCAGGCCAAGATCGACGACTGGCACCGCGCCAACAAGGGCAAGGCGTTCGACCTCGATGCCTACACCGCTTTCCTGAAGGAGATCGGCTATCTCGTCCCGGAGCCGGCGACGCAGAAGGTCGAAACCGCTGATGTCGACGAGGAGATCGGCAAGATCTGCGGCCCGCAGCTGGTCGTGCCTCTCACCAACGCGCGCTACGCGCTGAACGCGGCGAACGCGCGCTGGGGCTCGCTCTATGACGCGTTCTACGGCACCGACGCGATTCCGCACGACGCTGCCGAGAGCGGCAAGGGCTACAACAAGGCGCGCGGCGACAAGGTGATCGCCAAGGCCAAGGCGTTCCTCGACGCCGCCGTCCCGCTCGCGACCGGCAGCCACACCGACGTCACCGCCTACAGCGTCGTCGCGGGCCAACTCGCGGTGAAGCTGAAGAGCGGCAATGCCACCGCGCTGAAGAACGCCGCGCAGTTCGCGGGTTTCCAGGGCGATGCAGCCGCGCCGAGCGCGGTGCTGCTCGTCAACAACGGCCTGCATGTCGAGGTCAAGATCGATCGCAGCAGCGCGATCGGCAAGGACGATCCGGCCGGCGTCGCCGACATGATCATGGAGGCCGCGGTCTCCACCATTCTCGACATGGAAGACTCGGTCGCCGCGGTCGACGCCGAGGACAAGGTGCTGGTCTATCGCAACACGCTCGGCCTGATGAACGGCACGCTCTCGGCCGATTTCGAGAAAGGCGGCAAGACGCTGACGCGCTCGCTCAACGCCGACCGCAGCTACAAGACGCCGGACGGCAAGGGCGAGGTCAAGCTGCACGGCCGCAGCCTGCTGTTGATGCGCAATTGCGGTCACCACATGTTCACCGACGCGGTGCTGGACGAGAAGGGCGAGGAGATTCCGGAAGGCCTGTTAGACGCCGCCGTCTCCGGCCTGCTCGCCATTCACGACCTCAAGGGCAACTCCAAGGTCAGGAACAGCCGCACCGGATCTGCCTATATCGTCAAGCCGAAGATGCACGGCCCCGACGAGGTGTCGCTGACCTGCGAGATCTTCGACCGCGTCGAGAAGATGCTCGGCCTGCCCGAAAACACGCTGAAGGTCGGCATCATGGATGAGGAACGGCGCACCACCGTCAACCTCAAGGCCTGCATCCAGCGCGCCTCCAAGCGCATCATGTTCATCAATACCGGCTTCCTCGACCGCACCGGCGACGAGATCCACACCTCGATGGAAGCGGGTCCGATGATCCGCAAGAACGAGATGAAGGCGCAAGCCTGGATCAAGGCCTATGAGGACTGGAACGTCGACATGGGCCTGACCTGCGGCCTTCCCGGCCACGCCCAGATCGGCAAGGGCATGTGGGCCGCGCCGGACAAGATGGCGGACATGCTGGCGCAGAAGCTCGGCCATCCGCAGGCCGGCGCCACCACCGCCTGGGTGCCATCGCCGACGGCGGCGACGCTGCACGCGCTGCACTACCATCAGGTCAACGTGATCGCGCGCCAGGAGGAGCTCGCCAAAGGCGGACCGCGCGCAAAACTGTCCGACATCCTCACCATCCCGGTGTCGAAGTCGAACTGGGCACCGGATGACGTCAAGCAGGAGATCGACAACAACTGCCAGGGCATCCTCGGCTATGTCGTGCGCTGGATCGACCAGGGCGTCGGCTGCTCCAAGGTGCCAGACATCCACGATGTCGGCCTGATGGAAGACCGCGCCACCTTGCGCATTTCCAGCCAGCATCTCGCCAACTGGCTGCATCAGGGCGTCATCACAGAGACGCAGGTGATGGAATCGCTCAAGCGCATGGCCGTCGTCGTCGACAAGCAGAACGCGGGCGATCCCATCTACAAGCCGATGGCGCCCGCCTTCGGCGGCGTAGCCTTCAAGGCGGCCTGCGACCTCATCTTCAAGGGGCGCGAGCAGCCGAACGGCTACACCGAATACATCCTCACCGCCCGCCGCCGCGAGGCGAAAGCGGCGGGCTGAGCTCCGCCAGAGAACTTCAAAAGCCCCGGCTCACGCCGGGGCTTTTTTGTAGGCGAAACGCCGCGGCGGGCCGCGGAACGGCTGCACCGTGGACTGCGTTGTACGGCCATCAACCAACGGGAGACGGTCATGGACTGGAATCGGATCGAAGGAAACTGGAAGCAATTCAAGGGCTCGGCCAAGGAGAAATGGGCCAAGCTCACCGATGACGACCTCCAATTGATCGAGGGTCGGCGCGAGCAGCTCGAAGGCCGGCTCCAGGAACGCTACGGCAAGGCCAAGGACCAGGTTCGTCAGGACGTCGACGACTGGCTCAAGGGGCTGCACTAAAGCAGCACAAACGAAGCCCCGGCTTGCGCCGGGGCTTTTGTTTTGAGGTGTAGCCCGGATGAGCGAAGCGATATCCGGGAAGACGCAACAAGGTCCCGGATATCGCTTCGCTCATCCGGGCTACGATACCTTCGCTAGAATACCGCCAGATACTTCAGCAACGACACGATGCCGATGATGATGACAACCACGCGCGCGATCTGCTTGGCGCGGCCGTCCAACGGCAGCATGTTGATGAGATAGAGCACGAGAATGACGACGAGAAAGGTAACGAGTACGCCAACCAGCATTGCAGGACCCCCTTCAGGCAAATTGTGCCACGGTTCTTAACGCGCTGCACTCTGGTCGGTTCCACATCTGCAACCCACTGAAATCTCTCGCGAAATTCCAACGACCGGACGAGCCACCCACGATTTCGTTCTTCCAGATGTGGACCCGCGAGCGCTCGCGGCGAGCTTGTCCGGAGACCACTGCCGATGGGGCGATAGTCTGCTTCGTTGCGGCAACCTTACTCCTTCGCCACCACGGGGACCTGGCGGAATTTGGCGCGCACCGAGTCCGGCAGCGGCGAAAAATTCATCGCGACGCCGCGGCGGTCGTTGGCGTTGCGGCTGGCGACCACGAGGCCGCCCGCGCCGGCGACGATGTCGCCCTTGCGCAGGGTGGGATCGTCCTCGATCTTGACCGACGCGAGGCCGGCCGGGTCCTTGCCGTTGCAGGTGCACCCCGCGACGATCTCGTTACGATAGCGGAACGCGTTCGGCAGGTCGGAATAGGACTTCCCGTTCTCCGTCGTGGCGTCGTCGATATTGCTGCCGTAGACCAGCGAGGTTTCCGAGGCCGGGCAGAAGCTCTTGCAGGACTGCGCCTTGCTCGCGGCATCGGTGCCTTGCGCCGGGAAGTAGCGGCCGTCGCAGCCGCGCACGCAATAGGCCGTGCCGGCGCCATAGGAGGACCGCCGCGGCGCGTCGTAGCGCGGCACGTCTTCGTTCGGGAACGGCATCCGGATCTCCGGCGGCGGCCGCATCCGGAAGCCGCCGAACAATGCCGAGAAGAAATCCTCCGCATGCGCCGATGGTGCCGACGCCAGACCGGCGGAGACAACGATCAATATCGCCGTACCGCCAGCCAATTTGCCAAACAGGCGCCTGCTCATACGACCTCGCTCACTCTCAGTTCACGGCCGACGTCGTGATGTTCAACGCCTGGCGGCCGGTGGGCAGCGTGCTCACGGCCGGGCGCTTTCGCACGGGATCTGCGCCTTTGGCCATCAACGGCGCATTCTTCGGCAGCACCACGACCTTGGCGCCGACATTGACCCGGTTGAACAGGTCGATGACGTCCTCGTTGGTCATGCGGATGCAGCCGGACGACACGAACTTGCCGATGGTGGAGGGATCGTTGGTGCCGTGGATGCGGTATTCGCTGGAGCCGAGATACATCGCACGCGCGCCGAGCGGATTGCCGGGGCCGCCGGCGACGAAGCGCGGCAGATAGGGCTGGCGCGCGATCATCGCGGTCGGCGGATGCCAGTCCGGCCATTCCGCCTTGCGGCTCACGCTCTGCACGCCCGACCAGGTGAAGCCCTCGCGGCCGACGCCGACGCCGTAGCGGATCGCGCGGCCGTTGCCGAGCACGTAGTAGAGATAGGTGTTGTTGGTGTCGATGACGATGGTACCGGCCGGCTCGCTCCTGTCGAAGCTGACGATCTGCTTGCGCAGGCGGTCGGGCAACCGGGCGTCCTCGTCGGCGGGTTGCGGCGCCTCGTTGACGTCGGCTTGGGAGTAACCTTGGGAGTAACCCTGGTCCTGCGGATAGGCCTGCGGCTGCATTGGAGCATAGCCGAAGCTTTGCGCGCTCGCGCCACCACAGGTTACCGCGAGAAAGGCAGTAGCGAGCGCGAACGCGGCGACAGCGCGCGGCGCGGAGCTGCGGCGAACTACAGAAAACTTTGTCATGTGCTGCCCCGTTGGATGTCTGCATCAGGGTGACGCAGCTAGTCCAAGCAACGCAGCGGTGCCGATTCGAGTTCCACCGCAGGCTGCGGCAGCTTGGTCACAGTCAAGCGAGCACGTCTTCACGAAGCTGCGATGGAACTCGCGCTTCCTCCGCAACGTTATGGAATGGGCGCGCGGATCGCTAGCCTTCCATGCGGGAGATATGTTGTGCGCGTCCTTCCCGGCGAACGCCTGATGTCCGGAAACAACGAAGGCGAACCGCTCCCTGAGAGCCGTGGCGAGCTGCCGCCGGTGGTCCGCCGCACCGAGTTCGTCGCTTTCGCGCTCGCGGGCCTGCTGCTGATTGCGGTCGTCACCGTTCTCTATGTCGGAAGGGCGTTCTTCCTGCCCGTGGTGATGGCCTTCGTCACCGGCACCATGCTGTCGCCGGCGGCGAACTTCCTGGAGCAGTACAAGGTGCCGCGGGGGCTCGGTGCTGTCCTGATCGTGATCGCGGGGACGACGGTGGTCGCCTTCGTCGTCGCCCTGATCGCCTCACCCGTGATGGAGTGGAGCACGCGCCTGCCGGAGCTCGGCGCTCAATTGAAGGATAAACTGCACGTATTCAACCGGCCGCTGGCGCTGTGGCGAGAGCTGCAGGGCATGATCGGCGGCTCGGAGGGCTTCCCCAGCATTGAGATGCCCAAGGTCGAATGGGTACAACCCACGCTGGAATTCCTCTCGCCGACCTTTACCGAATTCCTGCTGTTCTTCGTCACCCTCATTCTGTTCATCGCGAGCTGGCGCGACCTGCGGCGAGCCATGATCATGACATTCAGCGATCGCGACGCGCGCCTGCGTACCCTTCGCATTCTCAACGAGATCGAGGTTCATCTCGGCAACTACCTCCTGACCGTCACCCTGATCAATGTGGGCGTCGGCATCGGCACCGGCCTTATCTGCGCGCTCACCGGCATGCCCAATCCGGCCGGGCTCGGCGCGCTGGCGGCAACGCTCAATTTCATCCCGATCATCGGGCCGGTCGCGATGTTCGTGGTGCTGGTCGTGGTAGGGCTGGTCGCCTTCCCCACCATCGGCGGCGGCCTCATGGCCGCGCTCGCCTTCGGCGGGCTCACCTTCCTGGAGGGGCACTTCATCACGCCGACCATCATCGGCCGGCGACTGGCGCTCAATGCACTTGCGGTCCTGCTGGCGCTGGCCTTCTGGACCTGGATGTGGGGCCCCATGGGCGCGTTCCTGTCATCACCGCTTCTGATCATGGCCCTGATCCTCAAGGAGCATCTGCTGCCGACGGACGCGCCGCATCTGCCGCAGGCCTGACTGGTTTCCCTGACGGAACTTCCCCGACGACGAAACGTTCTCCGGCTATCCCAGCCGTCAACAGTTTGGAGCTCCCGATGTCCACGCCCAATGCCGAAGCCGGGATGAAAGACTGGACCGACAAAGCCACCCGAGAACGTCTCGAGAAGGATGTAGCAGCCGTGAAAAGCGATATCGCCGCCCTCACCGACCAGATCACCGACGCGCTCAATACTTTCGCCAACTCCACCGGCAAGCAGGCTCGCCGCGGCTATCGCCAGGCGCGCGAAAACGTGGATTCCGCAATGGACGACATGTCCGAGCGCGGCAGCGCGATGATGGAAGCTGCGCAAGATGCCTACGGCTCGATCGAGGAGACGCTGGAAGAGGCGATCACGCAGCGACCGCTCGCGACCGTCGGACTGGCGCTCGGCATCGGCTTCCTGATTGGCGTCGCCTGGCGCCGGTAAGATTGCGGAACGGATGCTGAGACGGCGGCGCTGCCGCGCCGCCGATGTCGGCTTGTGACGTTTCGGCTTGTGGGGGATTTGAGGAGCAAGGCCATGTTTCAGCGCATCATCGACGGGATCAGCGCATCCACCGGCACGACAATTCGGCTGACCTCCCTTGCCGCCGGCGCGGCCTTTGCGCTGTTGGTGACGACAGGCTTCCTATGTGCCGCCGTCTTCATCTCGGTCCTGGAGGCATATGGTCCGGTGCAGGCCTGCCTGGCCGGCGCGGGCATCTTCTTCCTGCTGACCCTGGCGGCGGCAGGCTCCTATTGGGGCTACAAGCGCGAGGTGCAGAAGCGTGCCCAGATCGCGGCCGAGCGCGCCGCGAAGTCGGCAGCGCAGAGCATGCTTGCGGATCCGATGCTCCTCGCCACCGGACTCCAGATCGTTCGCGCCATCGGGATGAAGCGGCTGTTGCCGATCCTGGCGATCGGTGGCGTCGCCCTCGGCATCCTGGCGAGCCGCGCCGGTGTGCCCGACGAGGTGTCGGCTGAACCTGCCGAGTAGCGGCTGGAGCCGGTCAGAAAATTTCGTCGTAAGTCCTGCGATCGCATCTATCGGCATTTGATAGAGACCACGCCGCGCAATTTTGCACCAACCGGTGCAAACCGGCCTCACTCACGCAAACGCTACTCGGACAGGCAGGAGGTTGCCGCTAAAAGCATCATCCTGATTCCCAAAGCTATTTTACTCAATGAAAGCGTCCGTCAAGGCGAACCTCGCCGCATTCCATCACGACGCCCGGCTGTATTTGACGCTCGGCATCGCCAACTGGTCGATCTTCGTCGACCACATTCCGAACAACGTCGTCAACTTGCTGACACTGCGCAACTTCGGCTTCAGCGGTGCGGCGGACCTGTTCGTGTTCGTGGTTGGCTATGGCGTCGCCATCATACACGGCAGGATGTCGCTTGAGCGCGGCTACCTGGTCGCGGCGACGCGAATCTTTCGCCGCGTCTGGCGGCTATACGCCGCCTATGTCGTGCTGTTCGTGATCTATATCGACGCCATCGCCTATGTCGCCTCGCAATCGATGGCGCCGGAGATCATCCACGAATACAACATCTCGGGGATTCTCGAGCACCCGCTGCGGATCCTGATTGGCGGCCTCGTGCTCCAGGAGGAGCCGCTGAACCTCGACCTTCTGCAGCTGATGATTCCTCTGATGGCCCTCTTTCCGTTCGCGCTGTGGGGTCTGTTGCGACAGCCGAACGTGACGCTTGCGGCATCGGTCGCGCTTTATCTTGCCGCACGCTGGTTCGAGTGGAATTTTCGGGTCTCTCCGGACCAGGAGTGGACCTTCAATCCGCTCTGCTGGCAGATGCTGATGGTGCTGGGCGGATGGTTCGCCGTCACCGGCGCACCGGGGCGGGCGCTACGCGACCTTCCCTGGCTGCGGCTACTCGCGGGGAGCTATCTCGTTTTCGCGATGGCGGTCACCCTGTTGCGCCATTCGCCGGAACTGTCCGCCTATCTGCCCGGCCTGCTTCTCGAGAGCATCGCGCCGACCGACAAGGAGAATCTCGCGCCTTATCGCGTGGTTCACTTCCTCGCGCTCGCATTGCTCGCGACCCATCTGGTTCCAGCCGATCACCCCGGCCTGCGATTGAAGCCGCTTCAGGCGGTCATACGATGCGGCGAGGAATGGCTCGCCGTGTTCTGCGTCGGCGTGTTCCTGTCCTTTGCCGGCCATCTCATCCTGATCACCGGCCCCAATCTGGTGGCGATGCAGATCGTAGTGAGCATCATCGGCTTCGCCGCGATGACCGCCGTCGCCTACTACGTCGCCTGGTCGAAGCGGCAGGACATGCCTGCCGCCCTGAGGCAGCAGGCCTAGTCGTAAAATCGTGCGATTCTGCTAGGCCGAAGGCCATGGCTGCGCTATGCCGAAAGTCTGCGTGAGGAGACCGGGCGTGGCGATGGGGAAAGGCGGGGGTGACGAGGCTGACAGCGCGCCCCGGCGCGGCCGGCCGAGGTCAATCGAGACCAGCAACGCCATTCTCGAGAGCGCCTATGCGCTGATGGCCTCCACCGGCCTTGCCGCCACCACCATCGACGCGGTCGCGCGCCATTCCAGCGTCTCCAAGATGACGATCTACAAATGGTGGCCGTCCCGCGAGGCGCTTTTGATCGACGCCTTTCTCCACCACGCCGCGCAGATGCTGCCGCTGCCGCCGGCGAGTTCCGGCAGCCCCGCGGCGCGCGCGCGCCGCCATGCCGCGGCCTATGCCGAAGCGCTCCAGGGCGAGTTCGGCAAGGTCCAGCTCGCCGTCATCTCCGAATGCATCTCGAAGACCGGCTCGGCGGAGCTGTTCTACGCGCGCTACCTGCAATTCCGCCGCGACGCGCTCGTCGCGATGATCGCCGCGGGCCAGCAGGATGGCAGCATTCTGGCTGAGGGGCTTCCCGAGGATCTCTACGATGCGATCTATGGTAGCCTGTTCTATCGCTACGTCTTCGGCATCACGCCGGTCACGCCGGCTTACGCGCGCAGCCTCGTCGATCTCGTGTTGCGGCCGAAGGGTTAGCTGCGCACGGGCCTGACCGGCGCCGAGATCTTGTCCGTGCGGTCGCGCTCGGTCATGTCGACCACCGTCTCCATCGGGGCGGTCAATTCATAGACGTAGGAGACGTCGGTGAAGAAGCGCTTGGCGGTGCCCCCTAGCGCCTCGGGCGCGACGCGGTCGAGCAAGATCAGGCCGAAATCGGAATCCGGCCGGCGCGTCGCCTCGCTGGTGTTGAACTCCTCCCAGCGGAAATGGAAGACCTCGTTGCCCTCCTCTCCCGTCACCGTCCAGTTGGCGGTGATGTGCGGGTGCTTTCCAACCAGCGACAGGCCCTCGTCGGAATGCGAGGCCAGCTCGAAGAACAGTAGCGACAGGCTCTGCGCCGCGCGTGCGCTGACCGCGATATCAGGACCGGTGACAGCGATGCGGTCGGCATGCGGGATGGCGCGCGCCTCGAACAGGCCCTTCAGCTTGACGCCCTGCCACTGGCTCTCGCTGAGCAGCGAGACCACGTTGGACATGGCGTGGATGCGCCCGATCAGCAGCTCGCGCGCGCTGTCGATGTCCGAGCCGTGGCGCAAGGTGCGCGTCACGATCGACTGGATCACCGCCAAGATGTTCTTGACGCGGTGGTTGAGCTCGTCGATGACCGCAGTCAGCCGGCGCTCGAACCCGATCCTAACCTGGATCTCCCGGCTGAGTCGCAGATTGTTGTAGGCGACATAGCCGAACAGGCCGCACACCATTGCCGTGATCGCAAAGCCGATCGCCGCCACGATGATGGCGGTCTGCTCGGCACGACGGACCGAGTTGGTTTTCGCGTAATAGCTGAGCTGCCAGTCACGCCCACCGAAGCTCACGGTGCGCGTCGCCGACGGCGCCGGCCCGTCCGCTGCAACCCTGCGCGTCGAGACCACGCCCTGATCGTTGGCGATCAGCTCGCCGCCTTCCTTGCGCGGATCCCTCAGCGCGACCGCGAACAACGACATATCATCGTTGGTGAGCATCAGCGTGGCGAGCTCGTAGGAGAATGTGACGAAGCCGGCCGGCTCCGTTGCGCCCTCGGGAATGACGGGCGCGGCCACAATGATACCGATCGCGCCGTTCCCGCTGATCAACGGCACCGGGTCCGAGGCAACCGACCTCTTCTCGGCGCGCGCACGCGTCAGCATGGCACTGCGAACCGGATCCTGATCGTAGCTGCGGCCGGGCAGCGTTTTGGTCTCGTTGCTGCGTGGCTCGAGGTCCATCAGCACGTCGATCGGCTGGGTGATTTCGGCCGGATTGATCGGCTTGTCGTCGTAGGACCGAATCTGCGGATTTGGGAAGCCGGCGCCGGCGATGGCGGCCTGCGCCGCCGCGAGCTCGTCCGGCTTCAGCCGGGCGATCCAGCCGGCCACCACGAAATCGGTCTTGAAGGCGTAGATTGCCGAGCGCAGCGGCTCCAGCATGTTCGGCTTGATCACGGATGGCGTGCGGAACAGGCCTGAGGCGACACGCGCGAGCAGCTCCCGCTCGGTGAGGCGGTCCTGAACCAGGCTCGCATGAACGTCGATCGCGCGCGCGAGCGCGATCCGATCCAGCGCCAGCTCCTGGTCATGGACGCGATAGGCTGCAAGCCCGGAGAGCAAGGCCCCGAGCAAAGCGATGAAGCCGATGATGAAACCGAGCCTGACCACGCGATTACTCAGGCGAAAGCAGGAGGTCGGCAATAAACACGGAGCATATGAACGCCGCTCGAACGGCCATCTGCCGAGACAGGGTAGACCCCAGTGGCGGAGATAATGGAGGAGGAGGCATCAGTACGCAACTTGGGTCGCCTGAAAAGCTTAATCCGCCCGGCCGATGGGCTGGCAGGGATGGATCTGCCCCGGGCGCCGGAGGTAGTTAATCGCCGTGTCCGAAATTTGTTCCGCGGTTACGGCGCCGCCCAAACGTTAACGGCGAGGAAATGCCTGCGCCAAGTGGTCGCGTCCCGTCAGCCCGGCCGTTTCAGGCCGCCTTTGGCTTCGATGAAGCCGACGATCCGGTCGAGCCCCTCGCTTTTCTTCAGGTTGGTCATGACGAAAGGACGCTCGCCGCGCATGCGCCTGGCGTCCGTCTCCATCTTCTCCAGGGAGGCGCCCACATGGGGCGCGAGGTCGATCTTGTTGATGATCAGGAGGTCCGACCGGGTGATGCCGGGGCCGCCCTTGGATGGGATCTTGTCGCCGGCGGCAACGTCGATGACGTAAATGGTGAGATCGGCCAGCTCTGGGGAAAAAGTAGCAGCGAGATTGTCACCGCCGGACTCGATCAGCACGAGATCAAGTCCGGGAAACTTGGCGCGCATGTCCGCGACCGCGGCGAGGTTCATCGAGGCGTCCTCGCGGATCGCGGTGTGCGGGCAACCTCCGGTCTCTACGCCGGCGATGCGATCCGGCGTCAGCGATCCCGAACGCACGAGGAACTCCGCATCCCATTTGGTGTAGATGTCGTTGGTGATCGCCGCAATGTCATAGCGCTCGCGCATGGTCTTGCAGAGCAGGTCCATCAGCGCAGTCTTGCCCGACCCGACCGGGCCGCCGACACCGACGCGCAAGGGGCCGTGAGATTTCGACATGTGATTCGCTCTCTCTCGATTGGTTGAAGCCGCGCCGGTCACGAGCGAAACAGCCGCGTGTACTGCGTCTCGTGCCGCAAGCTGGCGAGATCGGCCCGGAACGTCGCGCTGCCGAGATCGTCCAATGCCGCGTTCAGCGCACGATTGGCGGTCGCGGCGACGGCGGCTTCCAGCCTGACCAGCACGCGCTGGCTATCGGTCTGGCCGAGCGGAATGAGCCGGCTGGCCGCCGAGATCCAGTTCGAGACCAGCGCATGCAGAAAGGCGTGCAACGTCGGCGCCAGCGGCACGGCGTGCTGAGCTGCGACGACACCGACGGCGACCGGATAGACCGGTGGCGTGCTGCATGCCGCAATCACGGCATCCAGTCCGTCGGCATTCCACGCGGCGCGGGCGATGTCGATGAAGGCGCGGCCCTGTGAGGCCGTCTCCAGCTGCCGCTCGCGCGACGGCACGAAGGCGGCGGCGAGCTCGGCGATCTCGTTCAAAGCGGCGGTCTCGCCCGCTTCCGCCGCGCGATAGGCGTGGACCAGAAACGTCGCGTCACAAAAGCCGGAGCCGTCGCCGAGCATCGCGTCGAGCCAATCCGCAAGCGAGGCGGTGTCGGTGATGTCGCCCGCCTCGACGGCCCATTCGAGACCGCTGGAATAAGAGAAGCCGCCGACCGGGAACGCCGGCGACAGCCAGGTCATCAGCCGGTACAGCGCCGCCGCCTCGCCTTCGGCAAGGGCGCCGGCGCCGACCGGCTCATTTGTGGTCATGAGCATGCTTGTGGCCGTGGTGATGGTCGGGGTGGTCGCAGTGCTCATCGTGGTGATGGTGGTGACCGTGGCCATGATCATGCGCGGCATGATCATGACCGTGGTGGCCGTAATCATGGTGATGATGGCTGTGATCGTGATGCGCATGGTCATCGTGCCCATGCGCGTGGCCGGCATCGGCATAGGCCCCGCCTTCGGGATCGAACGGCGCCTCGATCTCGATCACGCGCGCGCCGAGGCCCTTCACCATGGCCTCGATGACATGGTCGCGGCGGATGCGCAGGGCCTTGGCCATGATCTGCGTCGGCAGATGGCGATTGCCGAGATGCCAGCCGACCCGGATGAGGTGGTGCGGATCGCGGCCGCGGATCTCCAGCAGCGGCTCGGGCGCCGCGACGACTTCGATCAGCCGGCCGTCCTCCAGCACCAGCGCGTCGCCGCCGCGCAAAGCGACGGCATGCTCCAGGTCGAGCAGGAATTCGAGCCCCCGCGTGCCCGTCATCGCCATGCGCCGACGGTGCCGATCGTCGAAATCGAGCACGACCGTATCGGCTGGCGCTTCCGTGAAGCAGTGCTGTCCCCTGACCTGCGTCGCCCGGATCATCCGTTTACCCCGCTACCGCGTTTCGACCTTCTCGGGCGTGATCACTTCGATCTTCGGCGGCGCCGTGAAGCACTTCACCGCGACGCGGCCGAACGTCTTCATGTGCTCCATGCCCCGATGCGGCACCAGCGCCTCGGCATTCTCCCACTGCTCGACGAACACCATTTTGCTGGGATCGGTGACGCTCTCGTGCAGATCATAGGCGATATTGCCGGGCTCCTTCCGGGTCTCCTTGATGCAGGCGGTGGCGGCTGCAATGAATTCGGCGCGCGTTTCGGGCTTGATGGTCAAGGTGGCAACGACGTAGATCACGAGAAATCCTCCCGGCTTTTCTTCTGGCTTCAGATACCGGGCGGGACATTAGACCAGGCGGGATCGAACGCAAAACCGAAAAACCACCCGAACATGCTCCAGCGGCATGCAAACGCGCTATTTCAGTACATGAAATATCGCTGCGCCATCGGCAACACCTCGGCAGGGGCACAAGTGAGCAACTCGCCGTCGGCGCGCACTTCATAGGTCTCCGGATCGACCTCGATATTGGGCGTGGCGTCGTTGTGGATCATGCTCTTCTTCGAGATCTTGCCGCGGGTATTCTGGACCGCATAGAGCTTCTTCTCGATGCCGAGCTTTCGCGCGAGGCCGCCGGTGACCGCCGCCTTCGAGGTGAATACCACGGACGACGCGGTGCGCGCCTTGCCGAAGGCGCCGAACATCGGCTGGTAGTGCACCGGCTGCGGCGTCGGGATCGAGGCGTTGGGATCGCCCATGGGCGCGGCGACGATCGTGCCTCCCTTGACGATGCAATCCGGCTTGACGCCGAAGAACGCCGGCGACCACAGCACGAGATCGGCGAGCTTGCCCTTCTCGACCGAGCCGATCAACTTCGACACGCCGTGCGCGATCGCGGGATTGATCGTGTACTTGGCGATGTAGCGCTTGACGCGGAAATTGTCGTTGTCCTTGCCCTTGTCCTGCGGCAGCGAGCCGCGTTGCTTCTTCATCTTGTCGGCTGTCTGCCAGGTGCGGATGATGACCTCGCCGAGGCGGCCCATGGCCTGCGAGTCCGAGGACATCATCGAGAGCGCGCCGAGGTCGTGCAGGATGTCTTCGGCCGCAATCGTCTCCTTGCGGATGCGGCTTTCGGCGAACGCCAGATCTTCCGCGATCGAGGGATCGAGGTGGTGGCACACCATCAGCATGTCCAGATGCTCGTCGATGGTGTTGCGGGTGAAGGGCCGCGTCGGGTTGGTCGAGGAGGGCAGCACGTTTTTCAGGCCGGCGATCTTGATGATGTCAGGGGCATGGCCGCCGCCGGCGCCTTCGGTGTGGAAGGCGTGGATGGTGCGGCCCTTGAACGCCTTGATCGTGTCCTCGACGAAGCCGGATTCATTCAGCGTGTCGGTGTGGATCATCACCTGGATGTCGTGATCGTCGGCAACCGACAGGCAATTGTCGATCGCCGCCGGCGTGGTGCCCCAGTCCTCGTGCAGCTTCAGCGCACAGGCGCCGGCCTTGATCATCTCGACCAGCGCGGCGGGACGCGACGCGTTGCCCTTGCCTGAGATGCCGAGATTGACTGGGAAGGCGTCGAACGACTGGATCATCCGCCCCATGTGCCACGGCCCCGGCGTGCAGGTGGTGGCGAAGGTACCGTGCGACGGGCCGGTGCCGCCGCCGAGCATCGAGGTGACGCCAGACATCAGCGCGTGCTCGATCTGCTGCGGACAGATGAAATGGATGTGGCTGTCGAAGCCGCCGGCGGTGAGGATCTTGCCTTCGCCCGCGATCACATCGGTCCCGGGGCCGATGATGATGGTAACGCCCGGCTGGATGTCGGGATTACCGGCCTTGCCGATGCCTGCGATCATGCCCTCCTTGATCGCGACGTCGGCCTTGACGATGCCCCAGTGATCGACGATCAGCGCATTGGTGATGACCGTGTCGGCCGCACCCTGCCTGTTGGTGACTTGCGACTGCCCCATGCCGTCGCGGATGACCTTGCCGCCGCCGAACTTCACCTCCTCGCCGTAGGTGGTGAAATCCTTCTCGACCTCGATGATGAGGTCGGTGTCGGCCAGCCGCACCCTGTCGCCGGTGGTCGGGCCGAACATGTCGGCATAGACGGAACGCTTCATTTTGACGGACATCACAAGCCCCGTTTGCGTTTGAATGTCTGATGGATCACAGCAGCGCCCTCGCTGCTTTCACGGCATCATCGAACTTCTCGTCCAGCCACGCATTTCCGCCGCGGCAGCCCGCAACGACCTGCGTGGCCCACGCGATATAGTCGGCGAGATCCTCGCGCTCCTCGGCACTCGGATCGGTTTGAATGCGCGCGCCCGTATTGCTGATTTTGTCGGCGATCTTGATCAGCTTGGCCCCGGCGGATTTCTTCGGCGCGTCCAGCACCTGAAGCCGCCGCCGTTCGGCCTTCGGCAAGCTCATGTCATCGGTGCATTCGGCGACGAGGGAAGCGACACGCGCGGAAAACCTTTGCGCGAGCTCCTCGCGTGTGGTGTCGGTGTCCTCGATGGTGTCATGCAGCCAGCCGGCCGCGACCAGTTCGGCATCGGCGCCGTCAGTCGCGGTCGCAAGCAGGTTCGCGACCTCGGCGAGGTGATTGATATAGGGCTCATTGCCGCGCCCCTTGCGCGCCATGCCGTTATGGCGGAGCGCGGCGAGCTCGGCAGCTTCCGAGACGAGGCGGATGGCAGGCAGCATGGCTGTCACAGCACTCCTCGACGACAACATCCGCGGTCGACGCAGCCTCGCAAGACTACTCCCGTCGGAGTTCGTGGCTCACCCCTCTCCCCAACCCTCCCCCGCAAGGGGGGAGGGAGCCTGACCGGCGTGCTCACCTCACTGTCGATCACTGCTCGCCTCAACCGTGCCGCGCCGCGCGCGTTCCTCCGGGTGTCACAGCTTGCCCATGACGTCGCCGCGGAAGCCATAAATCGTCTTTTTGCCCGCCATGGCGACGAGCTGGATGTCGCGAGTCTGGCCGGGCTCGAAGCGGACGGCGGTGCCGGCGGCGATGTCGAGGCGCATGCCGCGGGCCTTCTTGCGGTCGAACTTCAGCGCGGGGTTGGTCTCGAAGAAATGGTAGTGCGAGCCGACCTGGATCGGGCGGTCGCCGGTGTTGGCAACCGTCAGCGTCACGGTCTTGCGCCCGGCATTCAGCTCGATCTCGCCGTCCTGGATGAAGAGTTCGCCGGGGATCATGTGCTACCTCGTCTTGCTCCGCTGCGTCATGGCCGGGCTTGTCCCGGCCATCCACGTGGGGCCGCTTGGTTGATGGTCGTGGATGCCCGGGACAAGCCCGGGCATGACGATGTTGATACAGTTTCGCGCTTCAACGGATCGGCTCGTGCACGGTGACGAGCTTGGTGCCGTCAGGAAAGGTCGCCTCGACCTGGATATCGTGGATCATCTCGGGAATCCCCGGCATCACCTGGTCGCGGGTTAGGACCTGCGCGCCGGATTGCATCAGCTCGGCAACGGTACGACCGTCGCGCGCGCCTTCGAGGATGAAATCGGAGATGATCGCGATCGCCTCGGGATGGTTGAGCTTGACGCCGCGGTCCAGCCTGCGGCGCGCCACGATCGCCGCCATCGAGATCAGAAGCTTGTCCTTTTCGCGGGGAGACAGGTTCATGCGACATCTCTTCCGTTCAACACGTCAATTCAACCAGTCTAGTTCAGCCAGAGCCGCGGCAGGGCCGCACCAGTGCGCGCCAGCACCGTCATCATGTCGGCGCGCAAGCGCGCCGCATCTTGGGCACAGAACCGCGCGATTGCAAAGCCATTCCAGGCGGATATCCCGACCTCGCCGGAGAACGACTCCGATGCCGCGCGGATGCGCTCGACCAGCGCCTCATCGCCGGGCACGATCAGGGCCGTGCCGATCGCCGCGCCGCCCCTGGCGACCGCTGATCGCGCGAGCTTTGCGCCGATATCGCCGCCGAGCCTGACCGTCTCGGCGAACACCAGCCTGCCGCCGCGTCGCAGCCGCCAACGGTCGATGAATTCGCCCTGCTCCATCCGCTCGCCCATGGCGATACGGCCGAACACGACGATCTCGCAAAGCAGGAGCGAGGCGCTCTCGTCGAGCGCAATGTCGAAGCGGCGCTGAACCCGAGCGCAATCGAACAGGATCGTCTCCTGAGGCAGCCAGGCAAGACGCGCACCCGCGCCGGCCTTAAGGGCGATGTTGAGCTGTGCCGCCGAGCCCGGCGCGCGATAGACCTTTTCAGCCGCCGCCGTCGTCAGTGTCAACCGCGAGCGATCCGCCGCCGATATCTCGATGTCGAAGCGATCACCGCCGGCAACGCCGCCGGCGGTATTGACGAACACGCCGGAGAGGCCCTCGTCTTCGGGCGAGGGAAAGCGCACGCGGAGCGAACCGGATTCATGCAAAGTCCCGCGCCGCGTCACACCGTCACGAGCATGCACGTCGAACCTGACAGCGCCACGGGCGCGGTTGGCCTCAAACACCGAATTTGTCGCTAGAGCGTCGCTGCGCATCCGTCTCCCCAGCCGGCCGCGGCAGGATTTATTGGCTTACTGGCTCCTAGCTTACAGCGCCATCTGGCGGCTGATCTCGCCGGGATCCAGGTTGGCGCGATCACAGGTGAACTTCACCGCGCCGCGATCCATCACCGCGAAACTGTCGCCGAGTTCGCAGGCAAAGTCGAGATATTGTTCGACCAGCACGATGGCGATGTTGCCGAGGTTGCGCAGGTAGGAGATGGCGCGACCGATGTCCTTGATGATCGAGGGCTGGATGCCCTCGGTCGGCTCATCCAGCAGAAGCAGCTTCGGCCGCATCACGAGTGCGCGGCCGATGGCGAGCTGCTGCTGCTGACCGCCGGAGAGGTCGCCGCCGCGCCGGCCGAGCATGGATTGCAGCACCGGAAACAGCGAGAAGACGTCGTCCGGAATATGCCTGTCCTCGCGCTTGAGCGGCCCGAAGCCGGTCTTGAGGTTTTCCTCGACCGTCAGCAGCGGAAAGATCTCGCGGCCCTGCGGCACGAAACCGATGCCCTTGCGCGCCCGCTCGTACGGCTTCAGGCCCGTGATGTCGCTGCCATCGAACACGATCGCCCCCGAGGAGATCGGATACTGCCCGACCATGGCACGCAAGAGAGACGTCTTGCCGACGCCGTTGCGCCCGAGCACGCAAGTCACCTTGCCCGGCTCGGCCGAGATCGAGACGCCGCGTAGCGCCTGCGCCGCGCCGTAGAACAGGTTGATGTCCTTGACCTCAAGCATGCTCAGCGTCCCAGATAGACTTCGATGACCCGCTCGTTGGACGAGACCTGGTCGATGGTTCCTTCCGCGAGCACGGTGCCTTCGTGCAGGCACGTGACCTTGACGCCGAGTTCGCGCACGAAGGTCATGTCGTGTTCGACCACCATGACCGTGTGGGTCTTGTTGATCTCCTTGAGCAACTCGGCGGTGAGATGCGTCTCGACGTCGGTCATACCGGCGACAGGCTCGTCGACGAGGAGCAGCTTGGGATCCTGCGCCAGCAGCATGCCGATCTCGAGCCACTGCTTCTGGCCGTGGCTGAGGCTGCCGGCAAGGCGGTTGCGGGCCTCGGTGAGGCGGATCGTCTCCAGCACCTTGTCGATGCGCTCGGCTTCCGCCTTGCTGCCGCGCCAGAACAGCGTGGCCTTGACGCTGTGGTCGACATTGAGCGCGAGCAGCAGGTTGTCCTGCACGGTCTGGCTCTCGAACACGGTCGGCTTCTGGAATTTCCGGCCGATGCCGAGCTCGGCGATGCGGGTCTCGTCGAGCCGCGTCAGGTCGGTGACGCCATCGAACAGCACGGTGCCCTCGTCGGGCTTGGTCTTGCCGGTGATGATGTCCATCATCGTGGTCTTGCCGGCGCCGTTCGGGCCGATGATGGCGCGCATCTCGCCGGGCTCGAGCGTCAGCGAAAGATTGTTGATGGCGTGGAAGCCGTCGAACGAGACGTGCACCCCGTCCAGATAGAGCATCGCGGAAGTCGCGCGGGTATCCATGACGTTCATTGCACCTACTCCGCCATCTTGGGTTCGGTGACACCGTCCTCGGCCGCCGCGCTCACGGAGGCCGCGGCGGTGCGTTTTTCCTTCGACGAGTCCCACCAGGCGTTGAAGGTGCCGACGATGCCCTTCGGCAGCAGCAGCGTCACCAGGATGAACAGCGCGCCCAGCATGAACAGCCAGTACGGCGCCAGCACGCCGGAGGTGAAGAACGTTTTTGCATAGTTGACGACGACGGCGCCGAGCGCGGCACCGACCAGCGTGCCGCGCCCGCCGACCGCGACCCAGATCACCGCCTCGATCGAGTTACCCGGAGCGAACTCGCTCGGATTGATGATGCCGACCTGCGGCACGTAGAGCGCGCCGGCGACGCCGGCCATGCAGGCCGAGACCGTGAACACGAACAGCTTGTAGGATTCGACACGGTAGCCCAGGAAGCGCGTCCGCGATTCCGCGTCGCGCACCGCGATCAGCACCTTGCCGAGCTTGGACGAGACGATGGCGCGGCAGATCAGGAAACCTACGATCAGCGCCAGGCAGCTCAGCGCGAACAGCGCGGCTCGGGTGCCCTCCGCCTGCACGTTGAAGCCCAGAATGTCCTTGAAATCGGTGAGGCCGTTATTGCCGCCGAAGCCGAAGTCGTTGCGGAAGAAGGCAAGCAGCAGCGCATAGGTCATCGCCTGCGTGATGATCGACAGGTACACGCCGGTGACGCGGGAGCGGAACGCGAGCCAGCCGAAGCAGAAGGCGAGCAGGCCGGGCACGACCAGCACCATCAGCGCGGCGAACCAGAACATGTCGAAGCCGTACCAGTACCACGGCAGCTTCTCCCAGTTCAGGAACACCATGAAATCGGGCAGGACCGGATTGCCGTAGACGCCGCGGGTGCCGATCTGCCGCATCAGGTACATGCCCATGGCGTAGCCACCGAGCGCGAAGAAGGCGCCGTGACCGAGCGAGAGGATGCCGCAATAGCCCCAGATCAGGTCAATCGAAAGCGCCAGAATGGCGTAGCAGACATATTTGCCCCAGAGCGCGACGAGATAGGTTGGCACTTGCAGGAACGAGCCCGCGGGCAGTAGCAGGTTGGAGAGCGGGATGAGGATGCCGCAGGCCGCGACGACGGCGAGGAAGATCGTCGCGCTGCGGTCCAGCGATCGCGTCAGCATGTGAGGGGTCATGCTTCCACCGCGCGGCCCTTGAGCGCGAACAGGCCGCGCGGCCGCTTTTGAATGAACAGGATGATGAGGACCAGGATCGCGATCTTGCCGAGCACGGCGCCGGCGACCGGCTCCAGGAACTTGTTGGCGATGCCGAGCGTGAAGGCGCCGACCAGCGTGCCCCAGAGATTGCCGACGCCGCCGAACACCACGACCATGAAGCTGTCGATGATGTAGCTCTGGCCAAGATTGGGGCTGACATTGTCGATCTGCGACAGCGCCACGCCGGCGATGCCGGCGATGCCCGAACCGAGGCCGAAGGTCAGTGCATCGACGCGCGAGGTGGCAATGCCCATCGAGGCCGCCATGCGGCGGTTCTGCGTCACCGCGCGCATCTCGAGGCCGAGCGCCGTGTAGCGCAGCATCGCGAGCAGGATCATGAACACGGCAAGCGTGAAGACGAGGATCCAGAGCCGGTTATAGGTGATGGTGATCTGGCCGAGCTCGAACGCGCCGCTCATCCAGGAGGGGTTGCCGACCTCGCGGTTGGTCGGACCGAACATGGTTCGCACCGCCTGCTGCAGCACCAGCGACAGGCCCCAGGTGGCAAGCAGCGTCTCCAGCGGCCGGCCGTAGAGGAAGCGGATGATGCTGCGCTCGATCAAGACGCCGATCGCGCCGGCGACGAGGAAGGCGAGCGGCACCGCGATCAGCAGTGAATAGTCGAACAGGCCGGGATAACGGGTGCGGATCACCTCCTGCACCACGAAGGTGGTATAGGCCCCGATCATCACCATCTCGCCATGCGCCATGTTGATGACGCCCATCACGCCGAAGGTGATGGCGAGTCCGATCGCCGCGAGCAGCAGCACAGAGCCGAGCGAGAGGCCGTACCAGGCGTTCTGCACCATGGACCAGACCGCCAGCGAGCTCTGGATCGAGGAGATCGCGCTCGCGGCGGCCTTGGTTACCGACGCCGGCTGGTCGCCCATGCCGGTCAGCAGCGCCAGCGCGTCCTGGTCGCCGCGCGCCTTGAGGGTGGCGACGGCCTCGAGCTTCTCGACCTCGGTGGCGTCGGACTTGAACAGCAGGATCGCGGCGCGGGCCTCGCTGAGCGCGGTCTTGACGGATCTGTCGGTTTCCTTGGCAAGCGCCGCATCGACCGCCTCGAGCGCGGTCTCCTCGTGCGACTTGAAGACGGATTGCGCGGCCTGCAGCCGCGTTCCGACGTCCGGCGACTGAAGCGTCAGGCCGCCGAGCGCGGCATCGACGCTGCGGCGCAGGCGGTTGTTGAGGCGGACCGCGCTCGCACTGTCGGGAACGCTGGCGACGGCCGCGCCCGTCGCGGCGTCGATCGACTTGCCGTCGGCGCCGGTGACGTAAACCTTCTTGCTGTCAGGATCGGCCATGAGGCGGCCGTCCTGGAGCGCGCTGATGATGGGGAAAGCCAACGGGTTGCCGCTGCCCGCGACCACGCCGATCGCCTCCTCCGTGTCGGAAAAATCATCATTCGCGAATTTGGCGACCGCATCCTCGAACGGCCCGGCGAAGGCCGGCAGCGCGAACGCGATCAGAAACAACGAGAGTGCAAGCGAACAGAGACGGGCGGACAAATGGGCTGGCACTGTGAATGACCCCGGCAGAAATGAGTGGAGAAGGCGGCGGGATCGCCGCCCTCTCCGATCTTGCAATGGACGTCAGATCCGGATCAGGAGCCCGAACCGAGACACTTGTTGGTCTTGGTGTTGAAGTTGCCGCACTTCTTGCCGACCCAGTCGCCGATCAGGTCCTTGGAGCCTTCCAGCTCCTTCGACCAGGCATCGCCCGCGACGAGGCCCGGCGTTTTCCAGACTACGTCGAACTGGCCGTTCGCCTTGATCTCGCCGATGAACACCGGCTTGGTGATGTGGTGGTTCGGCAGCATCTTCGACACGCCGCCGGTCAGGTTCGGCGCCTCGATGCCGGGAAGCGCGTCGATCACCTTGTCCGGATCGGTCGACTTGACCTTCTCGACCGCCTTCACCCACATGTTGAAGCCGATCACGTGCGCTTCCATCGGGTCGTTGGTCACGCGCTTGGGGTTCTTGGTGTAGGCTTGCCAGTCCTTGATGAACTTCTCGTTCGACCCGTCCTTGGTCTTGATCGATTCGAAGTAGTTCCAGGCGGCGAGATGACCGACCAGCGGCTTGGTGTCGATGCCGGCGAGCTCTTCCTCACCCACGGAGAACGCAACGACCGGGATGTCCTTTGCCTTGATGCCCTGGTTGCCGAGCTCCTTGTAGAAGGGAACGTTGGCGTCGCCATTGATGGTCGAGACCACCGCAGTTTTCTTTCCGGCCGAGCCGAACTTCTTGATGTCGGCCACGATCGTCTGCCAGTCGGAGTGACCGAACGGCGTGTAGTTGATCATGATGTCTTCCTGGGCGACACCCTTCGACTTCAGATAGGCTTCCAGGATCTTGTTGGTCGTGCGCGGATAGACGTAGTCGGTGCCCGCGAGCACCCAGCGCTTCACCTTCTCTTCCTTCATCAGATAGTCGACGGCCGGGATCGCCTGCTGGTTCGGCGCCGCACCCGTGTAGAACACGTTGCGCTCGCTCTCCTCACCCTCGTACTGCACGGGGTAGAACAGAATGTTGTTCAGCTCCTTGAAGACCGGCAGCACCGACTTGCGCGACACCGAGGTCCAGCAGCCGAACACGACCGAGACCTTGTCCTTGGTGATCAGCTCGCGCGCCTTTTCGGCGAACAGCGGCCAGTTCGAAGCGGGGTCGACGACGACGGCTTCCAGCTTCTTGCCGAGCACGCCGCCCTTCTTGTTCTGCTCATCGATCAGGAAGAGGATGGTATCCTTCAGCGTGGTTTCGCTGATCGCCATGGTGCCGGACAGGGAGTGGAGCACGCCGACCTTGATGGTGTCGTCCGCGGCCTTCGCGCCAGTCAATGAAGCCAGACCGAGCACCAATCCGGCGGTCGCGGCGAGCACGCCGCGGCGGCTAAATGAAGCCGCTATATCGTGAGTGGATTTGCTAAACATGAGTGTCTCATCTCCCTGACGCAGACGTGAAAATGCTGCGAAACGGCCCCACGGCCGCCTGCGATTAACGGAATCGCAAGAACCATGCCATGGGCTGAGCACCCATCAACGCTTTGATGTTGCTTATAGAATCGGCCGAAATCGAAGTTTGGCCATAGTCAGACTGACTAAATTCTAGGCGTCCGAAATGTGTGCGAAAGCGGCATGCAGTTTATTTTATGAGCAAATCGCCAGTTCTGGCTAAATTTCCGGCATCACTATTTTTGCACCGCAATCGCTATTTCAGCCACGCCTGCCTTGAAAGCGCCCCTTCGATGTTCCATATGACCACCCGAGACCTCTTGCGAATCAAGAGGTCATAGCGAGCCGCGTGTTCTTAAGCCCATACGGGCGTCTGGCTTGCCCCACATCTCCCAAGCCCATCCGACACCCCAAACACGCAGGTGTCTTCTCGACACCTTTTTGCGCGCGCCGCGCCGAATGCGCCGGGCGCTCGCTTTTGACATGGAAAGAACCCCTCTTTTGACTTCGTTTCAGGATTTCGGCCTCGCCGAACCCATCGCGCGCGCTCTTCGTGAAGAGAATTACGTCACCCCCACCCCGATCCAGGCCCAGACCATCCCGCTGGCGCTGACCGGCCGCGACGTCGTCGGTATCGCCCAGACCGGAACCGGCAAGACCGCGTCCTTCGCGCTTCCAATCCTCCACCGGTTGCTCGAGAACCGCATCAAGCCGCAGCCCAAGACCTGCCGCGTCCTCGTGCTCTCTCCGACCCGCGAGCTGTCCGGCCAGATCCTGGACAGCTTCAACGCCTATGGCCGTCACCTGCGGCTGGCGTCGACCCTCGCCATCGGCGGCGTGCCGATGGGCCGTCAGGTCCGCGCCCTGATGCAGGGCGTCGACGTTCTGGTTGCCACTCCAGGCCGCCTGCTCGACCTCGTGCAGAGCAACGGGCTGAAGCTTGGAAGCGTCGAGTTCCTCGTGCTCGACGAAGCGGACCGCATGCTCGACATGGGGTTCATCAACGACATCCGCAAAATCGTCGCCAAGCTGCCGATCAAGCGGCAGACGCTGTTCTTCTCGGCCACCATGCCCAAGGACATCGCCGAGCTCGCCGACGCCATGCTGCGCGATCCGGCCCGCGTCGCGGTGACCCCGGTCTCCTCGACCGCCGAGCGGATCAACCAGCGCATCATCCAGCTCGACTTCTCTTCCAAGCCCGCCTTCCTGACCAAGCTCCTGAAGGACGAGCCGATCAACCGCGCACTGGTTTTCACCCGCACCAAGCACGGCGCCGACAAGGTGGTGAAGACCCTTGAAAAGGCCGGCATTACCGCGAGCGCCATCCACGGGAACAAGTCCCAGAACCATCGCGAGCGGACGCTCGCCCAGTTCCGCTCCGGCGAGATCCGCACCTTGGTGGCGACCGACATCGCCGCCCGCGGCATCGACGTCGACGGCATCACCCACGTCATCAATTTCGACCTGCCCAACGTCCCCGAGACCTACGTCCACCGCATCGGCCGCACCGCCCGTGCCGGCGCCGACGGCACCGCGATCTCCCTGGTCGCAGGCGGCGAGGAGCTCGGCTATCTCCGCGACATCGAACGGCTGATCCGCGTCGCGCTGCCGCGCGAGGACCACCGCACCGACGCCGGGCGCCGCGATGCCGGCCCCGCCCCGTCGCAGCAACGGCAGGGCCGGCCGGGCGGCCGCCCGGGCCAACGCCCGCAAGGGACGCGGCACGGTGACGGGCGGCGTGCTGACGAAAGACATGCCGACGGGCGTCACCATGGTGCCGGCAAACCAAGTGACGGAAGGCCCGGTGAAGGACGGCATGCCGAGGCGAGGCATGCTGACGGACGACCCGGCAATGGCCCGAATGCTTCGAAGGGTTCTCGGCGCCGCCGCTCCGGTGGTAAGATGCATTCATCGCCCGTCGACCGTCCGGAACAACGTTCCGCGCATAGCGCCGGGACGCCTGATGGGATACAAGGCGTGGCCTTTTTGCGCCGCGAGAGTCGGCCAAACAGCCAACCGAACCGCAAACCCTATTCGCACTAGCCGTCCACGACCTGGAGAAATTCATGGCTAAGGAAGAGCTGATCCAGTTCGAAGGACTGGTCACCGAAATCCTCCCCGACGCCCGTTACCGCGTGCAACTCGACGCCGGACACGAGATCGTTGCCTATACCGCCGGCAAGATGAAGAAGAACCGCATCAAGACGCTCGCGGGCGACCGCGTGACGGTGGAGATGTCGCCGTACGACCTGGAGAAGGGCCGGCTCATTTTCCGCCACAAGGACGAACGTCCCAGCACGGCTGGCGGACCGCCCCGTCCCGGACAGCGCGGCGGCCAGTTCCGCCGCCGCTGATCGGTTGCGGCGCGCAGGCGCGAGAAACCCCGACCTGGATCTTGATCCGCCGTTGACACCACGGCGGATCAAAAAATCGTGCGCGTCCCGATTGTCTCGAATCCCTGTTTCTGATAAAATGAATTAATCGATTTTCGGCCGGACGACATTGGCATCCACCGGTACAGCCGGTTCAGACACCCTGACGACCCTTCCAGAAATTCGATCTAAACCTGCCCGCGCGAGCGGGCTCCGACATTGTGTATCTGAGAAGGAACTACCCCATGAGCATGGGAACCGTGAAGTGGTTTAACGCGACCAAGGGCTTCGGCTTCATCCAGCCCGACGACGGCGGCCAGGACGTATTCGTTCACATCAGCGCCGTGGAGCGCGCCGGTCTCGGCTCGCTGCGCGAAGGCCAGAAGATCTCCTACGAGATCGTGGCCGACCGCCGCTCCGGCAAGTCGGCGGCGGACAACCTCCGCGCCGCGGGCTGAGCCAACCGGGCTCTTGGCCCGACCGCCTCGAGCGAGGAAACAAGAAGGCCGTGCGTCGCGCACGGCCTTTTTTATTGTACAACATCAACCTGAAGCGCGCAGACCATTCATCCTGATCGCATCGCGCCTTAGTTGGGTTTGGTGCTGCCGCTGGCACTGCTGCTCAGCGAACCAGCCTGGCTCATCGTGTTGTTGAAGTAGGCGTCGCTGTCGCCGAGCGTCACGCGACGCTGGCAAAGCGGTACGCAGCTGTAGGACTCGCGCTCGATCCCGCGATAGACGGTGACGAGCCGGTCGCTCGGACCTTCAACCTGGATCTGGCGGTCGACCAGGATCTCGCCGCCCCGGTCGAGCGCGATGAAGTTGGTGGCACCATAGCCCTTTCCGGTCACGACGATCATCCCGCCCGGCTGGAGCGTGACGTCGGCGATCAGGGGATTGCCCACCACGATGGTCGCCACCTTACCGGGCAGCCGTACCAGCTTGGCCTGATCGACATTGACGGCGATCGTGTCGGCGGTGGACTCGGCAAGGCCGGCGGCCGGCCATGCCACTGCAGCGGCAAACAGAAGACACACGCGCGCATGACGGCGCAGCAATTCCTTACGCATACTCTTACCCCCGGGACGTCACAAACCGGCAGAAGCGGCCAGACAACAGCGGAGCCGGCGCCCGACCCGGCCAACCTGCCTTTAATTCATGAACGTTCCGCAAATTCGCCGGCTATTGTTTGAACGGATAGGAGAGTTGGCCCCAGATCTCCTTCGGCATGGTCGCTTCGTCCTTGCCGTAGTCCTGCGGCAGCTTCCCCTCCGGCATGCGGAAGGTGCCGAACAGCACATCCCAGATTGGAAACGTCCCCGCGAAATTGGTGTGGCCGCCCTCTTCGAGCGAAGTGTGGTGCCAACGGTGGAATACCGGCGTCGCCAGCACGTATTTGAACGGTCCGAACGTCCAGTTCAGGTTGGCGTGCACGAAGGCCGAATGGAAGGTGGTGAACGGACCGACCCAGATCATGACGTTGGGGGAGATACCGGCCATCAGCAGCACGACGTCGACGCTGATCGTCCCGAGCAAGAGATTGACGGGATGGAAGCGGGCCGCGGAGATCCACCCGATTTCCTCCGACGAATGATGGACGGCGTGGTACTTCCAGAAGCCGCCGTCGTGGAAAAGCCGGTGCAGCCAGTACAGCATGAAGTCGGACAGCACCAGGAACAGCAGGGCCTGGAGCCACAGCGGCAACTGCGACAGCGGACCATGGCCATTGTCGTAGAAGGCAATGAGTTCGTCGGCGTCGTGGATGTTGAAGACGACGCTGGCGCCGACGATCAGAAGACCGATCCGCATGGTGCGGGCAAACACCGGGACGAAGAACCAGTAGCAGATGTCGGTGACGATCTCCCGCTTGCGCCACCACGGCGCGCCGGGATTGCAGGCCCAGAAATGCTCCAGCACGGTGAAGACGGCCGCGAGCACGAAGGTGACGGGGATCACCTTGACGATGGTCTCGCCGAGCATCAGGGCGACTTGCATGGGCAGGCTCGACATCGTCGCCTCTCTTGCGAATTCCAGTCCTGCCTAGGCGTACTCCGCGAAATTTAAGGGAGCGTGAAGCAGGCACCGCGCTGCCGATGCACCGGGAACCGGAATGCATCGCAGCTGCCGTTTTAAGGCGAAATTCACTCTGCGCGAAAGCTTCGCGCCGGACCTTGGTTTATCCGATCGATTTAACTTTACCGAAAGAGCTCGGCTCTCATGGTCTTCGCCGCAGACAGCGCCGAACGAGGCGATTTCACCCAGACGGAGTTTTGTTCATGAAGAACTTGATCGCGCGTTTCGCGAAGGATGAATCCGGCGCCACCGCCATCGAATACGGTCTGATCGCCGCCGGCATCGCGTTGGCCATCATCACCGTCGTCAACAATCTCGGCACCGCGCTGAACGGCAAGTTCACCTCGATCAGCACGTCGCTGAAGTAGGTAACCGACGACCGACGACAAACGCCCCGGGCCTCCGGGGCCTTTGCTTTTCTGAAGACGGCAAGTTCCAGTGGCGTTGTACAAGTTCAGAACCGATGCCGCGGTCGCGGCGAAAGAGGCGGGGACGGCTCAAGCCGGCTCGCCGGCCTATTGGATCTGCCTTGCGCTGCTGCTTGCGACGGTCGCGCTCGCCGTACGCATTGCCAGCTTCTGGTGAAAACGCATTCAGCGGCCTTGGCCGCACGTCCCTGTCGCCGTTGTCGGTTTGTTTAGCACTACGCGCTAGCATCCGGCGACGCCAGCTCCCGCGGCCAACCCAGGCCTCAAGACGCAGCCCATGATCCTCGACCTTGCGCGCCTTCTGCTCTTCCCGGCCCTGATGGCATTCGCCGCCGCGAGCGATCTCTTCACGATGACGATCTCGAACCGTGTGTCGCTGGCGCTGGTCGCAGGCTTCTTCGTGCTCGCCCTTGCCGGTGGCATGGCACCTTACGACATCATGAGTCATGTCGGCGCCGGCGCGCTCGTCCTGGTCGTGGCCTTCACCTGCTTCGCGATGGGCTGGGTGGGCGGCGGCGACGCCAAGGTCGCGGCTTCCGTCGCGCTCTGGTTCGGCTTCGCGCAGCTGATGAACTTCCTGCTCTACGCCTCGCTGTTCGGCGGCGCGCTGACGCTGCTGCTGCTCCAGTTCCGGCAATGGCCGCTGCCCTACGGGCTGGCGGGTCAGGCCTGGCTCGCACGGCTGCACGCCAAGGAGAGCGGCATTCCCTACGGCATCGCGCTCGCCCTGAGCGCGTTGATGGTCTACCCGGAGACGGAATGGGTGAAGGCGATCGACCTCACTCACCTCGCACTGCGCTGAACGCACTGGGTAACCCGGCGTTAAGGCGATTTAGATACGCCTCATTAACCATGCTTTGACGAATAGCTGGTCAACTGCCGATCACGGCGGCGGCAGCGTCGCGGCGTATTGTTGGAAAGTGAAGCGTATGAATAGGGCACGCATTGTCGTCCTGGCGGTCGCCATCTGCGCCGGCGGCGTCGCCGCGTACCTGGCGAGCGGCACCGACAATTCTGCGCCGCCTCCGCTTCCGGTCGCGCAACTGCCGACCGTTGACGTCCTCGTCGCCAAGAACGACATCGGCCTCGGCCAGACCGTGAAGCCGGAAGACGTGCAATGGCAGACCTGGCCGGCCGCGACCGCCAGCGCCAGCTTCATCCGACGCAACGAGCGCCCCGACGGCGCGACCCAGGTGGCCGGCTCGATCGCGCGCGCGCCCTTCATTCAGGGTGAGCCGATCCGCGACCAGAAGCTGGTCAAGGCGGAAGGCTCCGGCTTCATGGCGGCGATCCTGCCCACCGGCATGCGGGCGATCTCGACCGAGATCTCGCCGGAGACCGGCGCGGGCGGCTTCATCCTGCCCAACGATCGCGTCGACGTGCTTCTCACGCGCCGGTTGAAGAACCCGGACGAGAGCAGCGGCGCCCCCGACCTCGTCACCTCCGAGATCATCCTGGCCAACATCCGCGTCCTGGCCATCGACCAGGCGCCCAAGGAGAAGGACGGCCAGAACGCGGTGATCGGCAAGACCGTCACCCTCGAGCTCAATCCAGCGCAGACCGCAACGCTCTCCGCGGCACGGCAGAGCGGCACGCTGTCGCTGGCGCTGCGCAGTATCGCCGACGTCAAGCTGAGCGAAATCACGCTCGACGACTCCACACAGAAGCGAGACGGCATTTCGATCATTCGCTACGGCATTCCAAGTCAGACGGCTAAGGCACGATGAAGACAGTCGATATGAAATGCAGGGCAGACTCGGCGACGATACGGACCTCACTGGTCCGCGCCCTGTCGTTTTCGGCCGCCTTCGCGCTGGCGTTCAACCCGGTGATCGCTGCCGACTACCGCCCCGTGGCGCCGGCCGCGGCGGACGGCCAGATCAACGCACGCTTCCTCTCGCTCGGCATCGGCAAGTCCATCGTGATCGACCTGCCGCGCGACATCAAGGACGTGCTCGTCGCCGATCCCAAGATCGCCAATGCGGTGGTCCGCTCGGCGCAGCGCGCCTACATCATCGGCGCGGCGGTCGGCCAGACCAACATCGTGTTCTTCGATTCCGCCGGCCAGCAGATTGCGGCCTATGACATCGCAGTCAAGCGCGACCTCAACGGCGTGCGGGCCGCGCTGAAGCAGATCCTGCCCAATTCAGACATCCAGGTCGATGGTCTCGGCGACGGCATCGTCCTAACCGGAACGGCTGCCAACCCGATGGAAGCGCAACAGGCCAACGAGCTCGCCGCGCGCCTGGCCGGCGGCCCCGACAAGGTGGTGAACTCGATCGTGGTGCGCGGCCGCGACCAGATCATGCTCAAGGTGACGGTGGCCGAGGTCCAGCGCAGCATCGTCAAGCAGCTCGGCATCGACCTCTCCGCCAACCTCAACTACGGCACCTCCGTGGTGAGCTTCACCAATTCGAATCCGTTCACGGCCTATGGCCGCAACCTTGTCGACGGCAACAACCTGACCACGAAGTTCGGCGCGACGCCATCCGTGCAGGCCACCCTGCGTGCGATGGAAACCGCCGGCGTGATCCGCACGCTGGCCGAACCGAACCTGACCGCGATCTCCGGTGAATCGGCGACGTTCATCGCCGGCGGTGAATTCCCTGTGCCGTCAGGCTATGCGTGCGATCCCGTCACTCATGTCTGTACAACCCAGATCAACTTCAAGAAGTTCGGCATCTCGCTGAACTTCACGCCCGTGGTGCTGAGTGAAGGCAAGATCAGCCTGCGGGTGATGACGGAAGTATCGGAGCTGTCGAACGAGAATTCGATCACGCTGTCGCAGGCGGTGACCTCGACCACGGTGAACTCGCTGACGGTGCCTTCGATCAGAACCCGCCGCGCGGAGACCTCGCTGGAAATTCCCTCCGGCGGCGCGATGGCGATGGCCGGCCTGATCCAGCAGCAGACCAAGCAGGCGATCAGCGGATTGCCGGGACTGATGCAACTCCCGATCCTGGGCACGCTGTTCCGCAGCCGCGACTTCGTCAACAACGCGACCGAACTGGTCGTGATCGTGACGCCCTACGTCGTTCGCGCGGTGGCGCCGAAGGACCTGTCGCGGCCGGATGACGGCTTCGCTCCGCCGGCGGATCCGCAGGCCCAGCTGATCGGCAATGTCAACCGGCTCTACGGCGTGCCCGGACGGGCCGAGCCGGCCAAGAGCTACCGCGGCACCTACGGCTTCATCACCGACTGAGGCGGAACGGGGACTTCACGATGATCACGAGACCACCCCAGCTTCGCAAACGCGCCATCCGCCTCGGTGGCGCGCTCGTCGGCATGGCGCTCGCGCTCGGCGGCTGCCAACACGACGAGGTCGCCACGGCCTCCATTCCCGACGATTACAAGCAGCGCCATCCGATCGCGATCGAGGAGCAAAATCGCTCGATCGTCGTCTTCGTCGGCCATGCCCGCGGTGGACTGACCGCCGCCCAACGCGCCGACGTGATGGGGGTCGCATCGGCATGGTTGCACGAAGGCACCGGCGCCATTCGCATCGACGTACCGTCCCAGACGCCCAACGCTCGTCCGATCGCGGATACGATGCGAGAGATCCAGGCGATGCTGGCGGCGGCAGGCGTTCCTCCGCGCGGCGTCAGCGTTCACCCCTACCGGCCGGAGGACAAGCGTTTCCTGCCGCCGATCCGGCTCACCTATTCCAGGATCGCGGCGGTCGCCGGTCCCTGCGGCCTGTGGCCCGAGGACATCGGCCCCTCGATGAAGAACAAGCGCTGGTTCGAGAACAAGGACTACTACAATTACGGCTGCGCCTATCAGCGCAACCTCGCGGCCATGGTCGACAATCCGTCGGATCTTGAGCAGCCGCGGCCCGAAACTCCGTCATACACGCCGCGGCGCATCACCGGTCTCGAGAAATATCGCAAAGGGCTCTCGACGGCGACGACCTATCCCGAGGCCGACAAGGCCAAACTCAGCGAAACCGGCAGATGATCAGCTACGCGCGCCAGACACAAGAAGAGCAGTCGCAAGCCGCTCCTCCGCCGATGGAGGAGCATATTGCGCCTGCGCCGCGCGTCTCGGTCCAGGCCTTCTGCGAAACCGTGGAGACTGCCGCCGCGGTACAGGCCGCCGGCGAAGATCGCCGTCTCGGCAAGGCACACCTGAAGATCCAGATGGGCGGCATGGCGGCCGCGATCGAAGCCTATCGCTCGGCTCCCACGCCGAACGTGATCGTGCTCGAGAGCGACGGCCGCAGCGATCTGTTGAGCGGGCTCGACCAGCTCGCCACGGTCTGCGACGCCGGCACCCGCGTGGTCGTGATCGGCCGCATCAACGACGTCACGCTCTATCGCGAGCTGGTGCGCCGCGGCGTCAGCGACTACGTGCTCGCGCCGGTCGGCGCGATCGACGTCGTGCGCTCGATCTGCAACCTGTTCTCGGCGCCGGAAGCCAAGGCGGTCGGCCGCATCATCGCCGTGGTCGGCGCCAAGGGTGGCGTCGGGGCTTCCACCATCTCCCACAATGTCGCCTGGGCGATCGCGCGCGACCTCGCGATGGACGCCGTCGTCGCCGATCTCGACCTCGCCTTCGGGACCGCCGGGCTCGACTACAACCAGGATCCGCCGCAGGGCATCGCCGACGCCGTGTTCTCGCCCGACCGCGTCGACACCGCCTTCATCGACCGCCTGCTGTCGAAATGCACCGACCATCTCAGCCTGCTGGCGGCGCCTGCGACGCTCGACCGGGTCTATGATTTCGGCACCGACGCTTTCGACGCCGTGTTCGACACGCTGCGCTCCACCATGCCCTGCATCGTGCTCGACGTTCCGCATCAATGGGCGGGCTGGACCAAGCGCGCCTTGATCGGAGCGGACGATATCCTGATCGTGGCCGCGCCCGACCTCGCCAACCTGCGCAATACCAAGAACCTGTTCGATCTGTTGAAGGCCGCGCGGCCCAACGACCGGCCGCCGCTCTACTGCCTCAACCAGGTCGGCGTGCCGAAACGGCCCGAAATCGCCGCCACGGAGTTCGCCAAGGCGATCGAGAGCCAGCCGGTCGTCTCGATCCCGTTCGAGCCGCAGATCTTCGGCTCGGCGGCCAACAACGGCCAGATGATCGCGGAGATCTCCACCAACCACAAGTCGATCGAGATGTTCCTGCAGATCGCCCAACGCCTGACCGGCCGCAGCGAGACCAAGAAACAAAAGTCGTCCCTGTTTTCACCTCTGATTGAGAAGTTGCGGGGAAGATAAGCCGCCGCATGGAGCTGTTAAGTGTTCGGTAAGCGTAGCGGAACAGACACCGACCTTCGGGCGCCCAAGCCCGGCGTCGTATCGCATGAGCCTGCCCCGGCTCCGGCGCCGACGATGTCGCGCGCCCCAACTCCGCCGGCCGTCGCCTCGCCGCCGCTTGCCCCTGCCAAGGTCGCGCCGCCTCCGGCCATGGAGAGCCGGCGTTCGGACAACTACTACGAGGTCAAGGCGACCATCTTCGGCGCTCTGATCGAGGCGATCGACCTCGCCCAGCTCGCCAAGCTCGATTCGGAGTCCGCGCGCGAGGAAATCCGCGATATCGTCAACGAGATCATCGCGATCAAGAACATCGTGATGTCGATCGCCGAGCAGGAAGAGCTGCTCGACGACATCTGCAACGACGTCCTCGGCTACGGCCCGCTCGAACCGCTGTTGTCGCGTGACGACATCGCCGACATCATGGTCAATGGTGCCAATACCGTCTACATCGAGGTCGGCGGCAAGATCCAGCGCACCGGGATCCGCTTTCGCGACAACCAGCAGCTTCTCAACATCTGCCAGCGCATCGTCAGCCAGGTCGGCCGGCGCGTCGACGAATCCTCGCCGATCTGCGACGCGCGCCTCGCCGACGGCTCCCGCGTCAACGCCATCGTGCCGCCGCTGTCCATCGACGGCCCCACGCTCACCATCCGCAAATTCAGGAAGGACAAGCTGACGCTGGATCAGCTCGTCAAGTTCGGCGCGATCACGCCGGAGGGCGCCGAGATCCTCCAGATCATCGGCCGCGTCCGGTGCAACGTGCTGATCTCCGGCGGTACCGGCTCGGGCAAGACCACGCTGCTGAACTGCCTCACCAATTACATCGAGCACGACGAGCGCGTCATCACCTGCGAGGACGCCGCCGAGCTCCAGCTCCAGCAGCCCCACGTGGTGCGGCTGGAAACCCGCCCCCCCAATATCGAGGGCGAGGGCCAGGTCACCATGCGCGAACTGGTGCGCAACTGCCTGCGCATGCGGCCCGAACGCATCATCGTCGGCGAGGTTCGCGGCCCCGAAGCCTTCGACCTGCTCCAGGCCATGAACACCGGCCATGACGGCTCGATGGGCACGCTGCACGCCAACAACCCTCGCGAAGCGCTGTCGCGCTGCGAATCCATGATCACGATGGGCGGCTTCTCCCTGCCCTCGCGAACCATCCGCGAGATGATCTGCGCCTCGATCGACGTCATCATCCAGGCCGCACGCCTGCGCGACGGTTCACGCCGCATCACCCACATTACCGAGGTGATGGGCATGGAAGGTGACACCATCATCACCCAGGACATCTTCCTCTACGACATGGTCGGAGAGGACGCCAACGGCAAGATCATCGGCCGGCACCGCTCGACCGGCATCGGCCGTCCGAAGTTCTGGGAACGCGCCCGCTATTACGGCGAGGAGAAGCGCCTTGCCGCTGCGCTCGACGCAGCGGAAGTCGCCCCGAAGACGTGAGCAGGTCAACGCCGCCATGAACATGCAGGTCCTCGCCCTCGCCTTCCTCGCCACCGCAGCCGTCGGTGGCATCGCCTGGGTCTTCCTCTATCCGTTGCTGTCCGGGGAGCGAAAGGCGGAAAGCCGGCGCGCATCGGTTGCGCGCGCCGAGGCGCCGACGGCCCGCCAGGCCGAGAAGACCCAGCGCTCGCGCCGCGAGCAGGTCGAGACCACGCTCAAGGACCTCGAGGCGCGGCGCGCCCAGGAGAAGAGTGCTCCGCTCAGCGTCCGCCTGTCGCAGGCGGGGCTTGACTGGACGCCGCAAAAATTCTGGATCGCGTCCGCCGTCGTGGCGGGCGTGTTCTTCGCGGTCGCACTGTTCGGCGGCGGCGGCATGATCGGCGCCGCCGGGCTCGCCTTTGCCGGCGGCTTCGGCCTGCCGCGCTGGGCGCTCAGCTTCCTGAAGAAGCGTCGCGAGGCCAAGTTCCTGGCTGCGCTGCCCGACGCGGTCGACGTGATCGTTCGCGGCATCAAGGCGGGCCTGCCGCTGTTCGAATCGATCAAGGTCGTCGCCGCCGATTCTCCCGAACCGCTGCGCAGCGAATTCCTGGCTATCATCGAGACGCAGGCGATCGGCATGCCGCTGGGCGAGGCCTGCGCGCGGCTCTACGAGCGCATGCCGCTGCCGGAGGCCAATTTCTTCGGCATCGTGGTGTCTATCCAACAGAAGTCGGGCGGCAACCTCTCCGAAGCGCTCGGAAACCTCTCCAAGGTGCTGCGCGACCGCAAGAAGATGCGGGAGAAGATCCAGGCGATGTCGATGGAAGCCAAGGCCTCGGCCGGCATCATCGGCTCGCTGCCGCCGATCGTGATGTTCCTCGTCTATCTCACGACGCCGCAATACATCTCGGTGCTTTGGACTCATCCTACCGGGCAGCTGATGCTGGTCGGCTGCGTCGTCTGGATGTCGATCGGCATCATGGTGATGAAGAAGATGATCAACTTCGATTTCTGACGGTGCCGTATGGTCGAATTCCTCGTCTCGAAACTGCACGACGTCCGTTTCATGACCATGCTGCTCGCGGCCGTCGCCGCCAGCGCAACCGTGTATACGCTGGTGATGCCGTTGTTCGCCGGCGAGGGTCTCTCCAAGCGCATGAAGGCGGTGGCGAGCGAGCGCGAGCGCATCCGGCAGCGCGAGCGTGAGCGTCTTCACAAGAGCGAAAAAGTCTCGCTGCGCCAGACCCCGAAGCAGCTCGTTTCCAAGGTGGTCGAGGACTTCAACCTCACCAAATGGCTCGCGCAGGAAGCTGCGCGGGACAAGCTCATCATGGCAGGTTACCGCGGCCAGGCGCCCTACATCACCTTCCTGTTTGCCCGCATGGTCGCCCCGATCGCGCTCTTCATCGGCTCGGCCCTCTACGTCTTCGTGATCGCGCGCATGGAACAGGCGCTGCCGGTCAAGATCGGCATCTGCATCGGCGCTGCCTATCTCGGCCTTCAGGCGCCGATGCTGTTCCTCAGGAATGCGATCGCCAAGCGCCAGCTCTCGATCAAGCGTGCATTTCCCGACGCGCTCGACTTGCTCCTGATCTGCATCGAATCCGGCATGTCGGTCGAGATGGCGTTCCGGAAGGTCGCGACAGAAATCGTGGGCCAGTCGATCGCGCTCTCGGAGGAGTTCACCCTGACCACGGCCGAACTGTCCTATCTGCAGGATCGCAAGGTCGCCTATGAGAACCTCGCACGGCGCACCGGGCTCGAGGGCGTCAAGTCGGTGTGTCTCGCGCTTCAGCAGGCGGAGCGCTACGGCACCCCGCTCGGCCACTCCCTGCGCGTCATGGCGCAGGAGAACCGCGACATGCGCATGAACGAGGCCGAGAAGAAGGCCGCCGCCCTGCCGCCGAAGCTGACGGTGCCGATGATCCTGTTCTTCCTGCCGGTGCTGTTCGTGGTCATTCTCGGGCCGACCGCCATCAAGGTCACGGAGTTGCACTGAGCGAGAGCGGACCGCGCGGTTCGTCGCTCAGGCTGAGATCGGGCGATCGGATCTGATCAGTCGGGCTGGCTGAGCGAAGCAACCGGCGTCCGCTTCGGTGCACCGTGCGGGGCATCGCTGCGGCTGAGCATGTCCTTGAGATAGGCCACATTGGCGGCGGCCTGGTCCGGTGGCAGGTCCGCCTTCACGATGGTCTCCGCTTCCGCGAAGCGGCCCTGGAGACCGACGACCAGGGCGAGGTTCTGCCGCACCCGCGCGCTCGCACGCGGCGAGGCATAGGCCTGCCGCAGCGCCTCTTCGGCTTTCGGCAGCTCTCTCGACAACATGTAGGACAGGCCGAGATTGGAGAGCACGCCGGGATCACCCGGTGCGATCTTGAGCGCGCTCGCGTAGTAGGATCGCGCCTCCTCATGACGGCCCATCTGGTCCAGCGCCGTGCCCTGCACCGAAAGCAGGCGCCAGTCCGGATTGTCGGGCGAGTGCGCCTTCGACAGGACGTCGTAAGCCTGCTGGAAATTGCCGTTGTCGGCGAGTGCGCGGCCGTATTGGGCGAGCAGTGCCTTGTTGCCGGGATTGGCGATGGTCGCCTGCTCGAGCACGGCGGCGGCCTGGGCGCGCTGGCCGTTGGCGCGCAAGGCCTGTCCGTAGGCGAGTGCGGCGTCGGCATCCTTGGGATTGGCGCGGTAGCGCTGGCCATAGGCGTCGACGGCCCGCGCCGGATCGGTGGACGCGCGGTCGGCTGAAGCCGACTCCGCCCGGGGGCCGACCGAGCCCGTCACGTCGGAGAGTTTCGACATGGCCGTGCAGCCGCCGAGGCCCATGGCCACCGCTGCGATCAGCGACGTCGAGGCAAGAAGCCGGGCTGGACTGATCCGTTGACGCATGAGGCCTTGATTCTGGAACCGCTTATCGAGCCGAACGCGCCAGCAATAGAATGTTAACCCTAACGGCCGGTTAACGACGTCCTCTGGCCTCTCGCGGCGGCATCACGATCGCAACGCTCGTAAAGGCGTGAGGCCGTCCCCATCCAAACCGTAGCTCTCGGCGCGAGATACGCCCCGAGGACGGCGTCCTCTCACCCGGTCAATATTCGATGGCGAGCCGCCGGCGGATTTCGTCGATGCGCTTGTCGAGCGCATCGAACCGCGCGTGGACGGAGCGGTCGTGGAGATAGAAGACGCAGCCGCCGGCAAGGAACGCGAAGATCCAATGGTGATGTTCGATATAGCCAAAAATCGCCTCGACGGCCTGGCCGACGAATGTGACCACGCTCCACACAAATTCCATCACATTTCCTCCCCGCGCTTCCTGGTCGGTCGCCTCCGATCTCCACATCCGGCGGCCGCCCCGCGAACTTAGCATGGGCTTGCGGCGCGGCGCAGTTCGCTGACCGGTGGCGGCAATGCCGATTGCAGCGGCGCCGAAACTCTGCGAAGTCTCGTCAGCTCGCATGACCCCGCTTGATCTGACGATCCGGACCCGCCAATGCCCTCTGTCTTCGAGACGTCGCCCACCGCCATCCCGATCACTTTCGTCACCAAGCCGAGCTGGGATCAGATTGCCGAGACGCTGCCCCCGGCGCAGCGCCAGTTCGCCGCCGCGAGCGCCTTTGCCGCAAAGCCGGGCGGCTATCTGGCACTCCCCGCGCCGGACGGAACGATTGCTCAGGTGCTGTTCGGCCTCGAGGATGAGGGTGCAAGATCGCGCGACCTGTTCCGACCCGGGGCCCTGCCCGGCCTGTTGCCGCCGGGAACCTATCGCTTTGCCAACGCGCCGCACGATCCCCGGCTGGCGGCGCTCGCCTTCGCACTGGGGTGTTACCGCTTCGCCCGCTACCGCAAGGCCGATCGCCCGGAGGTCCGGCTGGTGCCGCCTGACGGTGTCGACGCAGCCGAGATCGAGCGGATCGCCGATGCCGCAATGCTGGCGCGCGACCTCATCAACACGCCGTCCAACGACATGGGCCCGGCGGAACTCGCCGCAGCCGCGCAAGCGCTCGCAACCGAGTTCGGCGCGAGCTTCGCCTGCACCGTCGGCGACGATCTGAGGACGAATTTCCCGCTGATCCATGCCGTCGGGATGGCCTCCAGCCGTCCGCCGCAGCTGATCGACATCGGCTGGGGCGATCCTGATCATCCAAAGGTGACGCTGGTCGGCAAGGGCGTGTGTTTCGACACCGGCGGGCTGGACCTGAAGCCGTCGAGCGGCATGCTGATCATGAAGAAGGACATGGGCGGCGCCGCCAACGTGCTGGCGCTCGCGCGCATGGTGATGGACGCGAAGCTGAAGGTGCGGCTGCGCGTGCTGATCCCGGCCGTGGAGAACGCGGTCGCCGGCAATGCCTTCCGCCCGCTCGACATCTTCACCTCGCGCAAGGGCATCACAGTCGAGATCGGCAATACCGACGCGGAAGGCCGGCTCGTCCTCGCCGACGCGCTGGCGCTGGCAGACGAGGAGAAGCCCGATCTGCTGATCGATCTGGGCACGCTGACGGGCGCGGCCCGCGTTGCGCTGGGGCCGGATTTGCCGCCCTTCTACACCAATGATGAGGCGCTGGCCGCCGACGTCGCGCGCTGCGCGGCGAAGGAGAACGATCCGTTGTGGCGCATGCCGCTGTGGCCGCCCTACGACGCCTGGCTGGACTCCAAGACGGCCACCATCACCAATGCGCCGTCCGGCGGCTTCGCCGGCTCGATCACTTGCGCGCTGTTCCTGCAACGCTTCGTCGAGCACGCCGCGAGCTGGCTGCATGTCGACATCTACGGCTGGACGCCGTCGGCGAAGCCGGCGCGGCCCGAAGGCGGCGAGTGCCAGGCCGCTCGCGCCCTCTACACATTGCTGAGCGAGCGCTATGCATGATCCCAAACATGATCCACGGCTGACGCCGGCGCGGGGCGATATCGCCGCGAAATATCTCGAAGGCAAGGTCGAGGCGGATCGCTTCGTCACCGGGGAGGAATTCGAGGTGGTCGAGGCGATCGCACCGGTGCGCGAGCAGCCGTCCTCGGACGCCATGCTGATGACGGAAGCGCTGCGCGGCGAGCACGTCACGGTCTACGACCGCAACGGCGAGGGGTGGGCCTGGGGCCAGCTCAATGGCGACGGCTATGTCGGCTGGCTTCCCGACGCGGCGCTCGTGAAACCGACGGCCGCGCCGACGCACAAGGTGGGCGCGCTGCGAACGTTCGCGTTCCCCGGTCCCTCGATCAAGCTGCCGCCGGCAGAGACGCTCGTGATGGGCTCGAAGATTGCCGTGGCGCGCGAGGACGGCTCTTTCGCCGTGACGCGCGACGGGAGATTTTTGCCGGGGACGCATCTCGTCTCGCTCGATCATCGCGAGGCAGATTTCGTGTCGGTGGCCGAGCGCTTCGTCGGCACGCCCTACCTGTGGGGCGGCAAGAGCAGCCTCGGCATCGACTGCTCGGGCCTCGTGCAGATCTCGCTGACCGCCGCAGGCATCGGCTGCCCGCGCGACAGCGACATGCAGCTGGCCGGACTCGGCCGCACGCTGGAGCCTCATGAGCGAGGCAGCCTGCTACGCGGCGATCTGATCTTCTGGAAGGGCCATGTCGCCATCGTCCGGGATGCCAGTACCATGGTTCACGCCAATGCATATCACATGGCGACCGTGGTCGAGCCGATCGAGCCCGCGATTGCGCGGATCAGGCAGGCCGGCAGCGAGGTCACCGCGATCAAGCGACTCTAAAGCATGATCCGGAAAAGTGCGCAGCGGTTTTCCGAAAGATCATGCTTAAACAACAGGCCTAAAGCGCGATGACGATCCATCCTAGTCGCATCGCGCTTTAGCGGGCCTCCCTCGACTACTGCCTCTCGTTCCACAAGCACACGACGCTTTCCGGGTTTGAACGACGGCATTGGGCCGGGCAGCAAATATGGCTCACAACGAGCTTGTTGACCGCACCATGTCGATCCACATCTCACCGCGCCGGCTGCACGACGCGCCGGCTGGTGATGGAGATCGACTATGACTGGACTGAAGATTCTCGCTGCCGCGGCCTTGCTGTCGAGCCTGACCTTAAGCACCGCCTACGCGCAGTCTGGCTTTGCAAGCAGCCATCCGGATACGTACGAGGCCGAGTACCCCAATCGCAACCTGAATGGCACACTGACGCCGGCAGGTCGGATAGGCCTCGAGTTGCCGGATGGCGCGGCTCCTTCGCGGAGCGTGGACAACGCCCTGGCTCGCATTGACGGCGCCGCCTCACGTGCTTGCGCGGAGCGCTACCGATCCTACGATCCGGCAACGGGCACCTACATCGGTCGAGACCGTCGCCGTCATCTCTGCAGGTAACGCCGCGAATACGGACCTTCATCCGTGGCAGGATTTGAGGCGACGCTGAGGCGGCGTCTCAAATCCTCCCGAGGATTTCGCCTTCGCCCCTCGACGGACAGGTCGCAGTTTCAAGAATGACGAATGCTACGTCGCGACCGAGCCATTCCCGGCCGTCTCCAGCCGGAACGCGGCCGCGAACAGCGCGCGCGTGTAATCCGTCTTCGGATTCTTGAACAGCTCGGCGGCCTGGCCTTCCTCGACCACCTTGCCGCCGCGCATCACGATGAGATGGCTGGCGAGCGAGGCGACGACGCGCAGATCGTGCGAGATGAACATGTAGGTGAGATCGCGCTTGCGCTGGAGCTCGCGCAAGAGGTCGACCATCTGCGCCTGGAACAGCATGTCGAGCGCGCTGGTCGGCTCGTCCAGCACGACGAAATCCGGCTCCAGCACCACCGCGCGCGCGATGCTGATGCGCTGGCGCTGGCCGCCGGAGAATTCATGCGGATAGCGGAAACGCGTCTCCGGATTGAGCCCGACATCCTCCAGCGCCTTGACGACGCGCGCCTCGCGCTCCTCGCGCGACAGCTTCGGCTGATGCACGGAAAGACCTTCGGCGATGATGTCGGCCACCGACATGCGCGGGCTGAGCGAGCCGAATGGATCCTGGAACACGATCTGCATGTCGCGCCGGAAGGGCCGCATCTCCTTGAAGCGCAGGCCCTGGATGTCCTTTCCCAGGAACACGATGCGCCCGTTCGAGGAGATCAGCCGCAGCAGGGCGAGACCCAGCGTGGTCTTGCCCGAGCCTGATTCGCCGACGACCCCGAGCGTCTCGCCCTTGCGCACGGCGACGCTGACGCCATCGACCGCCTTGATGTGGCCGACCGTCTTGCGCATCAGGCCGCGCTTGATTGGAAACCAGACTTTGAGATCATCGGCCGACATCACCACCGGCGCATCCGGCTGCGGCGGCGCCGGATCGGGCTTCGGCTCCGCCGCGAGCAGGTCGCGCGTATAGGGATGTTTCGGGGTTTTGAAGACCTGCTCGACCGGTCCCTGCTCGACGACCACGCCCCCCTTCATGACGCAGACGGTGTCGGCGATGCGGCGGACGATGCCGAGATCGTGGGTAATGAACAGCAGGCTCATGCCGAGCCGCGAACGGATCTCGGCGAGCAGCGCCAGGATCTGCGCCTGCACGGTGACGTCGAGCGCCGTCGTCGGCTCGTCCGCGATCAGAAGGTCCGGCTCGTTGGCAAGCGCCATCGCGATCATCACGCGCTGGCGCTGGCCGCCGGAGAGCTGGTGCGGATAGCTCTTCAGCCGCGTCTCGGGCTCGGGGATGCCGACCTGGGTCAGCAACTCCAGCGTCCGCTTGCGCGCCTGCGCATTGCTGGTCGGATTGTGCAGCTGGATGATCTCGCCGATCTGCGCCTCGATCGTGTGCAGCGGATTGAGCGAGGTCATCGGCTCCTGGAAGATGATGGAGATGTCGCTGCCGCGGATCTCGCGCATCTTCTGCTCGGACCGGTCGATCAGTTCCTGCCCCTTGAAGCGGATGCTGCCCGAGGGGTGCGACGCGTTCGGATAGGGCAACAGCTTCAGGATCGAGAGCGCGCTGACCGACTTGCCGGAGCCGGATTCGCCGACCAGCGCCACGCATTCGCCGCGCTTGATCTGGAACGAGACCTTGTCGACCGCGAGCGTGGTGGCGCCGCCCTGGTGGAAGGCCACCGAAAGGTCACGCACGCTGAGCAGGGGCTGGTTGATTGCGTCCATGGCCTTACCTGAACGTCTTGCGCGGATCGAAGGCGTCGCGCACGGCCTCGCCGATGAAGATCAGGAGCGACAGCATGATCGCAACCGAGAAGAAGCCGGAGAAGCCAAGCCAGGGCGCCTGCACATTGGACTTGGCCTGCGACAGCAATTCGCCGAGCGAAGGCGATCCCGGCGGCAGGCCGAAGCCCAGGAAATCGAGCGCCGTCAACGTCATCACCGAGCTCGACACGATGAAGGGCAGGAACGTCATGGTCGCGACCATCGCGTTCGGCAGCAGGTGGCGGAACATGATGACCGGGTTGGAGACGCCGAGCGCCCGCGCCGCCTGGATATATTCGAAGTTGCGCCCGCGCAGGAACTCGGCCCGCACCAGACCGACCAGCGAGACCCAGGAAAACAGCAGCAGGATGCCGAGCAGCACGAAGAAACCGGGCACGAGGACCGAGGACAGGATCAGGAGAAGATAGAGCGAAGGAATCGCCGTCCAGATCTCGATGAAGCGCTGGAAGATGAGGTCGACCCGCCCGCCGAAATAGCCCTGCACCGCCCCCGCCGCGATGCCGATGACGGACGAGACGATCGTGAGGCAAAGTCCGAACAGCACCGAGATGCGGAAGCCGTAGATCAGCCGCGCCACCACGTCGCGACCCTGATCGTCGGTGCCGAGCCAGTTATATTCGAGGTCGCGGCAGCTCTTCAGTCCCTTCTTCTCCACCACCGGCTGGCACTGCTTCTCCGTCAACATCCAGGTTGGCGGCGACGGCGCCGGCGTCGGCAGGTCGAGATTGTGAGTATCGTAGGAATAGCGGATCAGGGGCCAGATGATTGTGCCGTTCTTGTCCTTGATGAGCTTCTGCAAGTAGGGATCGCGATAGTCGGCCGCCGTCTCGAAATCGCCACCGAAGGTCGTTTCCGAATAGGTCACGAAGGCCGGCCAATAGAGCCGGCCGTCGAACTTGATCAGGAAGGGCCGATCGTTGGCGATCAGCTCGGCGAACAGCGACACCACGAACAGGCCGATGAAGAGCCAGAACGACCAGTAGCCGCGGCGGTTGGCCTTGAAGTTCTGCCAGCGCCGCCTGTTGAGCGGCGAAGGCGCGAACGGCTTACGCGTGATCGGCACGGCATCGCCGAGCGGCGACTTCGCTATGGTCTCGACCGGCATCGGCGCGGTAACCGTCATCAGACCTCCCGCGCCTCGAAATCGATCCGGGGGTCGATCCACATATAGGTCAGGTCGGAGATCAGGTTGATCACGAGACCGACCAGCGAAAAGATGTAGAGCGTGCCGAACACGACGGGATAGTCGCGGTTGAGCACGCTCTCGAAGCTGAGCAGCCCCAGCCCGTCCAGCGAGAAGATGGTCTCGATCAGAAGCGAGCCTGAAAAGAAGGCGTGGATGAAAGTCCCGGGGAAGCCGGCGATCACGATCAACATCGCATTGCGGAAGACATGGCCGTACAGCACCCGGTTCTCGCTGCAGCCCTTGGCGCGCGCCGTCATGACGTATTGCTTGCGGATCTCGTCAAGGAACGAGTTCTTGGTCAGGAACGTCATGGTGGTGAACGCGCCGAGGCCCATGGCGATCAGCGGCAGCGTCAGGTGCCAGAAATAGTCGATGATCTTCCAGTACCAGGGAAACTCCGACCATCCGTCTGACGTCAACCCGCGCAGCGGAAACCAGTTGAAGAAGGAGCCGCCGGCGAACAGGATGATCAGAAGAATGGCGAAGAGGAATCCGGGAATGGCATAGCCGAGCACGAGGACGGTTGATGTCCAGGTGTCGAGGCGCGTACCGTCGTTCATCGCCTTGCGGATGCCGAGGGGGATCGAGATCAGATAGGTGATCAGCGTCAGCCAGATCCCGAGGGAGATCGAGACCGGCAGCTTCTCCTTGATGAGCTGGATCACGCTGACATCGCGAAAGTAACTCTTGCCGAAATCGAAACGGGCGAAATTCCAAACCATCAGCGCGAAGCGTTCCGGTGCCGGCTTGTCGAAGCCGAACTGCACCTCCAGCTTCTTGATGAAATCAGGATCGAGCCCCTGCGCACCGCGATATTTGGAGTTGATGGCGTCGCCCCCGGCACCGACCTGCCCCGGCGCGCGCTGCGCAAAATCGCTGCCACCCGAAATGCGGGAGGTCCCGCCGGTGTCGGCGCCCGAGAGCTGCGCTATCACGCGCTCGACCGGGCCGCCCGGCGCGAACTGCACGACGACGAAGGACACGAAGAGGATTCCCAGCAGCGTCGGGATCATCAGGAGGATCCGGCGGGCGATATAGGCGCTCATGGCTATTTTGCCTGCTCGAGCTTGGCCGCCTTGGCGGGTTCATGCCACCAGATGTCGGGCGCGCCGACGCCGTTGGCATAACGCGGCAGCTTCTGCGGATGGCCGAACTGGTCCCAATAGGCCAGCCGGTGCGTCTTGTTGTACCATTGCGGCACCCAATAGCGGCCGGCGCGGAACAGCCGATCGAAAGCGCGGCAAGCGACGGTTAGCTCTTCGCGGGTGTCAGCCGACATGATCTTCTCGATCATGGCGTCGATGGCCGGGTTGGCGATGCCCGCGAGATTGTACGAGCCCTTGGTGTTCGCGACCTGCGAGGAGAAGAACGAGCGCATGGCGTCGCCCGGCGTCGCGGACATGCTGAAGCGCTGGATCGTCATGTCGAAATCGAAGTCGTCCTGACGCGCCCTGTATTGAACCGCATCGACGAGGCGCACGTTCGCTTCGATACCGAGCGTCCCGAGGTTCTTGATGTAGGGCGCATGATGCGGCTGGAAGGAGGGTTCGTCCAACAGGAACTCGATCTTGAACACCTCGCCATTTGGCAGCATCCGCTTGCCGTCCTTGATCGGCACGCCGGCCTCGTTCAACAGTTGCTGTGCCTTGCGCAACAGGGTGCGGTCTTGTCCGGAGCCGTCCGTGACCGGCGGCGTGAATGGTGCCGTGAAAACGTCTTCCGGAACCTGGCCACGAAACGGCTCCAGCAATTTCAGCTCTTCCGGCGAAGGCGGCGCATTGCCTGCCATGAGGTCCGAGTTCTGGAATGGCGAGACCGTACGGGCATAGGCGCCGTACATGATGGTCTTGTTGGTCCATTCGAAATCGAAAGCGTTGATCAGGGCCTCGCGCACGCGAGGATCCCTGAATTTCTCGCGTCGCGTGTTGATGAACCAGCCTTGCGCTCCGGACGGAGTGTCATCGGGCACGACCTCCATCTTGACCCGGCCATCCTTCGCGGCCGGAAAGTCGTAGCGCGTTGCCCATATGCGCGAGGTGAATTCTTCCCGATAGAGATAGCTCTTGCCGGTGAAACCTTCGAAGGCGACGTCGCGGTCGCGATAGAACTCGTAGCGCACGACGTCGAAATTGTAGCTGCCGCGGCAAACCGGCAGATCGGCGGCCCACCAATCCTTGACCCGCTCGAATTCGATGTAGCGATTGACCTCGAACCTGCCGACCTTGTACGGACCCGAGCCGAGCGGAATATCCAGCGTCGATTCATCGAACGGCCGGGACGCATAATAGGCCTTCGAGAAGATCGGCAGTCCGGCGACATAGAGCGGCACGTCGCGGGCGCGTCCCTTGGCGAAGGTGACGACGAGCGTCGCGTCGTCGATCACTTCCGCGTTCACGAAATCACGCATCTGCACGATGATCAGCGGGTGGCCCTTGGCCTTCAACGTCGTCAGCGAGAACGCCGCGTCGTGGGCGGTGAGCTTGGTGCCGTCGTGGAATCTCGCCTCCGGCCGCATCGTGAAGCGATAGACCAGCCTGTCCGGCGATATCTGCACGGATTTTGCGGCAAGTCCGTACATCGCGTCCGGCTCGTCGCTGCCGCGCACCATCAGCGGCGAAAACGTCATGTCCATGCCTTGCGCGCCGTCGCCCTTCAGGATGTAGGCGTTGAGCGAGTTGAAGGTCTGGTAGGACTGGTTATACGACCTCGTCGATGGGATGAGCGAGAACGTGCCGCCCTTCGGCGCAGACGGATTGACGTAGTCGAAATGGTGGAAATCGGCGGGATATTTGAGATCGCCGAACGCAGAGATGCCGTGCGCGTCGGTCCCCGCTTCCGATGCACACCCACTGCGCAACGGCGCACCAATGGACGCCCCGAGGGCGCCGCCAACACCCAAGGCAAGCACATGGCGGCGTGACATCTGCGTCATGCGGGGAATGTCCTTCACGACTTCTTTGCGATCCGCGCCGCCTTGTCTGCGTCGTACCACCAGATGAACGGGAAGCCGGATTGACCGTATCTGGGCAATTCCGCCGGCCGGCCGAAGCGATCCCAGCGCGCCGTGCGCACCTTGTTGTAGGTCCACTGCGGCACGACGTAGTGATTCCACAGCAGCACGCGGTCGAGCGCCTTGGTTGCGGCCACCAGATCGTCGCGATCGGTGGCGTAGATCACCCGTTCGATCAACTTGTCGATCGCGGGATTCTTGATGCCGCCGATGTTGCGCGACCCGGCGATGTCGGCCGTCTTGGACGACCAGAACTCGCGCTGCTCGTTCCCCGGCGACTGCGACTCGCCCCATGAGTTGGTGACGATATCGAAGTCCCACTCGCGGGTCCTGTTCTCGTACTGGGTTGGATCGACCGTCCGCACGCTGACGGCAATGCCGAGCCGCTCCAGCGACGGCTTGTAGAACAGCGTGATCCGCTCGAAGCTCGGATCCTGGTTCAGCAACTCCAGTGAGAACTGGGTGCCGGTCTTGACGTCGATCAGCTTGCGGTCGCGCACCTCATAACCGGCGTCCTTGAACAGACGCAGCGCCTCGCGAAGATTCTCCCGGACGGCCTCCGGGCTGCCGCCAACCGGATTGCTGTAGGGCGTCGTGAAGACCTCGGGCGGGACCTGGGCGCGGACGGTTTCGAGGATCTCGAGCTCCTTGCCCTGCGGCAAGCCAGTCGCCATGAGCTCCTCGATGCCGTCGAAATAGCTACTGATACGCTTGTACTGACCAAAGAAGATCTGCTTGTTCATCTCCTCGAAGTCGAAGGCGTAGTTGAGCGCACGACGCACGCGGGGGTCGCTGAATTTGGCGCGTCGCAGGTTCGGCACGAAGGCCTGCATCACGCCCGAGCTGCGATTGACGAATTCCTCTAGGATCACGCGCTTTTCGCTCACGGCCGGGAAGTCGTAGGCCGTCGCCCAGCTCTTGGCGCTGTTCTCGGTGCGCCAATCGACCTGATCGGCCTTGAAGGCCTCGATCGCGACCGTGGCGTCTCGGAAATATTCGTAGCGCAGCTCGTCGAAATTGCTGCGGCCAACATTGGCGGGGAGGTCGCGGCCCCAATAATCCTTGACGCGCTCCAGCGCGATCGACCGTCCTGCTACGAACTCCTTGACCTTGTAGGGCCCCGAACCGAGCGGCACTTCGAGCGTGGTGGCGGAGACATCGCGCTTGCGGCCTTGCGCGTCCGTCCCCTCCCACCAATGCTTCGGCAAGACCGTAAGTTGTCCTACGATCTGCGGCAATTCGCGATTGCCCGGCGCGTCGAATACGAACTTCACCTCGCGCTCGCCGACCTTCTCGGCCTTCACGACATGGCTGTAGTACGCCGAATACATCGGATGGTGCTTCTTGAAGGAATCGAGCGAGAAGATCACGTCCTCCGGCGTGACGGACTTGCCGTCATGCCATTTCGCCTGCGGCCGCAAACGATAAATGACGAAGGAGAAATCGTCCGGGTGGCTGACTGCTTCGGCCAGCGCGCCGTATTCGGTCGAGACCTCGTCAAGCGAGGGCGTGGTGAGGGATTCGTAGATGAAGGCGACGGCACCGGCGACCTGCCCCTTCACACCTGATACGACGATGTTGAAATTGTCGAATGTGCCGACAGCGATCTGGCGCGCGACGCCGCCTTTGGGCGCGTCCGGATTGACGTAGTCGAAGCGCTTGAAGTCGGCGGGGTACTTGACCTTTCCGAACAGGGACAGCGCATGGCGCCAAGGCAATTCATTGGAAGACTGCGCCTCGGCCGCGCCGACGACGGGAACGCCCGCCACGGAACCGAAAACGGGAAGCGCTGCGGCCGCAGTGCCGGTGAGCAGAAGATCGCGTCGGGTGATGGCCAAATCAACATCCCTGTCTTGAAGGAGGCTACTCCTTTAAGTTCCTAATATAGACGAGGTTTCGACCGAATATGTGTTGCTTTTTCCTCATCTTGGAGGCCGGGCGGCCGATCGGATGCGGCCAAACGCCCCGATAAACTGGCCGCGAGGCCTGGATAAGCAAACGGCCAGGCATTTCAGCCTGGCCGCTCATTCCAAGATGCGTTCCGGCGGCCTTATTTGGAGGCCGTTGGCAACGGCTGCGGATGTTCCGACAGCGAATTCAGATAGGCAATGACGTCGGCGCGCTCGGAATCCTTCTGGATGCCGGCGAAGCCCATCGCGGTGCCGGGAATGAAGCCCTTAGGATTGGCGATGAATTTGTTGAGATCGTCGAACGTCCAGTCGCCACCCTTGGCCTTCATGGCGGCCGAGAAGTTGAAACCACCACGGCCCTGGCCCTTTGGCTCGCCGACGACGCCATAGAGGTTCGGACCGACCCGATTCGGGCCGCCTTTCTCGAACGTATGGCAGGCGCCGCACTTCTTGGCGGCCGCCGCGCCCTTCTCGACGGAGGCGGTCTGGAGCAGCTTCTCGATCGGCTCGGACGGTGCGGCAGCAGCGGCGCCTTCCTTGCCGTGGCCGGCATCTTCCTTCACGGCGATCTCGAAGCCGGGCTTTTCCGGCATCTTGGGGGAGAACAGCGCACTCGCGGTGAAGCTCGTCACCAGCAGAAAGAGACAGGTGCCGAGCACGGCACCGAGAATCTTGTTGAGTTCGAAAGAGTCCATTTCCGGCCAGGCCCCACCGCAAGAAGGAAACAGCGGCCCAAGCGGCCGCCAGGACGAGCCTCGGGAGAATCAAAACATTCCTTATTGTTTCCCCGAGTTTTGCCATTGAGATATCGGTTTGCCCGGGGTCTGGCAACCCGTATAAGCGAGCCGGCTTTCAGCCCGTCCCACTCCATTTCTCGGCGCGGAAAACGCCCCGTTCCCAAGCTCTTGCCCCCAGACCTTTGAACCCAATGATCGATCCCCGCATCCTGGTGCTGATCCCGGCCCGCATGGCCGCCACCCGCCTGCCCGGCAAGCCGCTCGCCGACATCGCGGGATTGCCGATGATCGTGCATGTGCTGCGCCGGGCCGAAGCCGCCGCCATCGGCCGGGTCGCGGTGGCCACCGACACGCCCGAGATCGCCTCGGTCGTCACCGCCCATGGCGGCGAGGCCGTGATGACCCGCTCCGACCACCCGTCGGGCTCCGACCGCATCCACGAGGCCATGCAGAAGCTCGATACCGAGGGCAAGGCCGAGATCGTGGTCAATGTCCAGGGGGATTTTCCGACCATTACGATCGACAACATCCGCGAGGTGCTGCCGCCGCTGCAAGACCCGGCCGTGGACATCGCGACGCTGGCCTCGCAGATCCACACCGAGGAAGAGGATCTCGCCCCAAGCGTGGTGAAGGCGATCGGAACCTCGGTTGGCGGCAGGCGGATGCGCGCACTTTATTTCACCCGCGCGACCGCCCCGACCGGCGACGGACCACGTTACCACCATATCGGCCTCTATGCCTTTCGCCGCGCCGCGCTGGAGCGCTACGTTTCGCTTCCGCCGTCTCCGCTGGAATTGCAGGAGAAGCTCGAGCAGCTCCGGGCGCTCGAGGCCGGAATGCGCATCGATTTCACCATCGTCGATACCGTGCCCCGCGGTGTCGATACGCCGGCGGACCTCGAAACTGCGCGCAGCATCCTTTCCAAATCCTGAGCCGCTGTTACAAGGCCGATCATGAGCAAGATGAAGATCGCATTCCAGGGCGAACCCGGAGCAAATTCCCACATCGCCATCGTCGAGGCCTATCCCGAGGCCGAACCGATGCCCTGCGCCACCTTCGAGGATGCGCTGTCGGCGATCTCGTCGGGCGAAGCCGAGCTCGGCATGATCCCGATCGAGAACTCGGTCGCCGGCCGCGTCGCCGACATCCATCATTTGCTGCCGGCGTCGGGCCTCTTCATCATCGGCGAATGGTTCTTGCCGGTCCGGCACCAGCTGATGGCGGTGAAGGGGACCAGGCTCGAAGACATCAAGAGCGTCGAGAGCCATGTGCACGCGCTCGGCCAGTGCCGGCGCATCATCCGCAAGCTGGGCATCAAGCCGATCGTTCACGCCGATACCGCCGGCAGCGCCCGCGACATCTCCGAGCGCAAGGACAAGACCGTGGCCGCGATCGCATCGCGCCTCGCCGCAAAGATCTACGGCCTCGACATTCTCGCCGAGGACATCGAGGACGAGGCGCACAACACCACCCGCTTCGTGGTGCTGGCACGCGAGCCGAAATGGGCGCCCCAAGGCGCGGGCCCGCTGGTCACCACTTTTGTGTTCCGGGTGCGCAATTTGCCGGCCGCACTCTACAAGGCGCTCGGTGGCTTTGCGACCAACGGCGTCAACATGACCAAGCTCGAGAGCTACATGGTCGACGGCAACTTCTTCGCCACGCAGTTCTATGCCGACGTCGACGGCCACCCCGACGACAAGGGTCTCGCCTTCGCGATCGAGGAGCTTAAATTCTTCTCGCGCGAATTCCGCATCGTCGGCGTGTATCCGGGACATCCGTTCCGCGCGACGTTCAGCGAGACGCAGGACTGATAGCGTCGTTCCGGGGCGCACGTAGCGCGAACCCGGAACCTCGAGATTCCGGGTTCGATGCGATGCATCGCCCCGGAATAACGGTAACTATTCCGCCTGCTTCACCAATCCGAACGCCTCCGCCAGCAGCGAATACGATTTCTTGCGCGCCTCGTGGTCGTACACAGCGGTGATCACCATCAGCTCGTCCGGCTTGCTGGTGTAGATCAGCGGCTGAAGCTTCTTCTGCACCGTCGCGGGGCTGCCGACGAACAGGCGCGAGCGGTTGCGCAGGATCGAGGTGCGCTCGGCGTCCGTATACGGATAGGCGATCGCCTCCTCGACGCTCGGCAGCGGCAGATATTGACCGCGGTCACGGCGCAACCGGTTGAGGTCGAAGGACGAGGCGAGCCTCTCCGCCTCCTCGTCGGTATCAGCCGCAATGACGGCAACCGCGAGAATGGCATGCGGACTCGCACGCCAGGCCGAGGGCTGAAAACGATTGCGGTAATGGACCATCGCATCGATCGCGTCGTGGGTGGCGAAATGATGGGCGAAGGCGAAGCCCATGCCGACTTGAGCGGCCAGTTCCGAGGAATAATCGCTGGAGCCGAGCAACCAGATCGGCGGCAACCTGGTGTCGTCGGGCATCACGACGACGTTGTTGTAGGGGTGTCCTGCAGGGAATTCGCGGGTCTCCCACAGAATCAGCTCGTGCAGGCGCTCCAGGAAATCGTCGCCCTCGCGCCGATCGAGCCGGCTGCGCAACGCGTAGGCCGTCGCACCATCGGTGCCCGGCGCGCGGCCGAGGCCGAGATCGATCCGGCCGGGAAACAGCGCCTCCAGCATCTTGAAGCGCTCGGCCACCACCAGCGGCGCGTGGTTGGGCAGCATCACGCCGCCGGACCCGACGCGGATGTGCTTCGTCACCGCTGCGATCTGCCCGATCATGACGTCGGGCGCGGGACTCGCGACGGAAGCGAGGTTGTGATGCTCGGCGAGCCAGTAGCGGAGATAGCCGAGTCCGTCGACATGGCGCGCCAGGTCGATGCTGTTGCGCAGCGCCGCGGCGGGCTTGGTGCCTGTCGTAACTACGGAGAGGTCGAGGACTGAGAGCGGGATCATGGCGCATTACCCTAACGAAGGGCCGTGCGGCGGCAATGGCAGGCTGCGCAGGTCAGAGGGTACGGACGGGCGGGTCGTCGCGGAAGATGCCTGTTGGGACAGATTACCTACGTAACGCGGTAACTTCATCGTGCCCACCGGCCAGATTGAGATTTTGAAGGCATTTAAATCTAATAAATTTCTTATAATACAGTGTGTTATGCGAATCGATCGCCCTCCCACAACAAAGGCGGACTGGTATCGAATTTCACATTTTACAGGCTCCAGTGGGCCATTTCCCATCATCGATGGGCTGTCGGCCAAACTGCCTTTGCCCTATCTTAGGCCCTCCCAAGCTAGACCCCGCGGCCGGCGGAAATTGGAGCGAGTGGTGCCATGACTGACGTGACGACGCCTGCGACCGCCGACGGGCACCTGAAGCGGCCTGCGATCTCGTTCGAGTTCTTTCCGCCCAAGACCGAGGAGATGGAGCGTAATCTCTGGGACACCATCAAGCGGCTCGCCCCGCTCGAGCCGAAATTCGTCTCGGTGACCTATGGCGCCGGCGGCTCGACCCGAGAGCGCACCCATTCGACCATCGCGCGCATCCTGAAGGAGACCGCGCTGCTGCCCGCCGCGCATCTGACCTGCGTCGGCGCCTCGCGCGGCGAGATCGACGAGATCGTCGACCGCTATCACGAGGTCGGCGTCCGCCACATCGTGGCCTTGCGCGGTGATCCCGTCGGCGGCATCGGCACGCCCTATGCGAGCCATCCCGACGGCTACCAGAGCTCGGCCGACCTCGTCGCCGGAATCAAGAAGCGGCACGGCGACATCGAAGTCAGCGTGTCGGCCTATCCCGAGAAGCACCCCGAGGCGCGCGACTTCGACGCCGACATCGACACGCTCAAGGCCAAGGTCGATGCGGGTGCGGCGCGCGCGATCACCCAGGTGTTCTTCGACAACGACCTCTACTTCCGCTACCGCGACCGCGTCCGCGCCCGCGGCATCGACATCCCGATCGTGCCGGGCATCATGCCCATGCACAATTTCAAGCAGGCGCGCAATTTCGTCACCCGCGCCGGCACCACCGTGCCGGACTGGTTCGCCGCGAAATTCGACGGCCTCGACGACGATGCCGAGACGCGCAAGCTGGTGGCCGCGACCGTCGCGGCCGGCCAGGTGCAGAAGCTCGCCAAGCACGGCGTCGACACCTTCCACTTCTACACCATGAACCGCGCCGACCTCGTATTCGCGATCAGCCATTTGCTCGGCATTCGCGCCAGGACCGCCCAGAAGGCTGCGTGAGATCAGATGACCGTACCCGTATCCTCCAAGCGAACCGCCCTCCTCGACGCCGCGCGCGAACGCATTCTCGTGCTCGACGGCGCCATGGGCACGATGATCCAGAATCTCCAGCTCGACGAGGCCGCCTTCCGCGGCGAGCGCTTCAGGAATTTCCATCGCGACCTGCGCGGCAACAACGACCTCTTGATCCTGACCCAGCCGCAGGCGATCGAGGACATCCACGCCGCCTATTTGCGCGCCGGCGCCGACATCGTCGCGACCAACACCTTCTCCACGACCTCGATCGCGCAGGCCGATTACGACCTCACCGACATCGTCCACGAGATGGCGCGCGAAGGCGCCCGCCTCGCCGGCAATGCCGCACGGCGCGTCGAAGCCGAAGACGGCAAGCCGCGCTTCGTCGCCGGCGCCATCGGCCCCACCAACCGCACCGCCTCGATCTCGCCGGACGTCTCCAATCCCGGCTACCGCGCCGTCACCTTCGACGATCTGCGCAAGTCCTATGGCGAGCAGATCCGCGGGCTGATCGACGGCGGCGTCGACCTCTTGCTGGTCGAGACCATCTTCGACACGCTCAACGCCAAGGCGGCGCTCTATGCGATCGCCGAGATCACCGAAGAACTCGGCATCGACGTGCCCGTGATGGTGTCGGGCACCATCACCGACAAGTCCGGCCGCCTGCTGTCGGGGCAGATGCCGGAAGCGTTCTGGAACTCGGTGCGGCACGCAAAACCCATCACCATCGGCTTCAACTGCGCGCTCGGCGCCGAGGACCTGCGCGCGCATATCGCCGATATCGGCCGCGTCGCCGACACGCTGGTCTGCGCTTATCCCAATGCCGGCCTGCCCAACGAGTTCGGCCAGTATGACGAGACGCCGGAATACATGGCGCGCCTGATCGGCGAGTTTGCCCGCGACGGCCTCGTCAACATCGTCGGCGGCTGCTGCGGCACCACGCCGGACCATATCGCGGCGATCGCAGCCAGCGTCGCCCCGCACAAGCCGCGCACCGTGCCGGCGATCGAACCTCGCTTAAGGCTCTCCGGCCTCGAGCCGTTCATGCTGACCGACGCAATCCCGTTCGTGAACGTCGGCGAGCGCACCAACGTCACGGGCTCGGCCCGCTTCCGCAAGCTGATCACCGCCGGCGACTACACCGCCGCGCTGCAGGTCGCGCGCGACCAGGTCGAGAACGGCGCGCAGATCATCGACGTCAACATGGACGAGGGCCTGCTCGACTCCGAAGCCGCGATGGTGACCTTCCTCAACCTCGTCGCCGCCGAGCCCGACATCGCCCGCGTCCCCGTCATGGTCGACTCCTCGAAATTCTCGGTGATCGAGGCCGGCCTGAAATGCGTTCAGGGCAAGCCGGTCGTCAACTCGATCTCGATGAAGGAAGGCGAGGAGAAGTTCATCCACGAGGCGCGGATCGCGCGCCGCCACGGCGCGGCCGTGGTGGTGATGGCGTTCGACGAGGCCGGCCAGGCTGACACGTTCGCGCGCAAGACCGAGATCTGCAAGCGCGCCTACGACATCCTGGTGGGCCGCGTCGGCTTACCGCCCGAGGACATCATCTTCGATCCGAACATCTTCGCGATCGCGACCGGCATCGAGGAGCACAACAATTACGGCGTCGACTTCATCGAGGCGACGCGCTGGATCCGGCAGAACCTGCCCGGCGCGCATGTCTCCGGCGGCGTCTCGAATCTCTCGTTCTCGTTCCGCGGCAACGAGCCGGTGCGCGAGGCCATGCACTCGGTGTTCCTGTATCACGCCATCAAGGCCGGCATGGACATGGGCATCGTCAATGCCGGGCAGATGATCGTCTACGACGACATCGATCCGGAGCTGCGCCAGACCTGCGAGGACGTCGTCCTCAATCGCGACCCCGGCGCGTCCGAACGCCTCCTGGCGCTCGCCGAAAAATTCCGCGGCAAGAAGACCGAAAGCAGGGAAGCCGATCTCGCCTGGCGCGAATGGCCGGTGGCGAAGCGGCTGTCGCATTCGCTGGTGCACGGCATCACCGAATTCATCGAGCAGGACACCGAGGAAGCCCGCAAGAACTCCTCGCGTCCGCTGGACGTGATCGAGGGGCCGCTGATGGCCGGCATGAACGTGGTCGGCGACCTCTTCGGCGACGGCAAGATGTTCCTGCCGCAGGTGGTGAAGTCCGCGCGCGTCATGAAGCAGGCGGTTGCCTACCTCATGCCCTTCATGGAGGAGGAGAAGGCGCGCAACCTCGCGAACGGCATCGGCACGGAGGGCTCCTCGTCCGCCGGCAAGATCGTGCTTGCGACGGTGAAGGGCGACGTCCACGACATCGGCAAGAACATCGTCGGCATCGTGCTTCAGTGCAACAATTTCGAGGTCATCGATCTCGGCGTGATGGTGCCGGCCGCCAAGATCGTCGAGACCGTGAAGGCGGAGAAGGCCGACATCGTCGGGCTATCAGGCCTGATCACGCCCTCGCTCGACGAGATGGCGTTCTTCGCCGGCGAACTGCAGCGCGAAGGCCTCAAGCTGCCGCTGCTGATCGGCGGCGCCACCACTAGCCGCGTGCATACCGCCGTGAAGATCGATCCGAGCTATCGCGCCGGTCCCGTCGTGCACGTCAACGACGCCAGCCGCGCGGTCGGCGTCGCGTCCTCGCTGCTCTCGCCCGAGAAGCGCGAGGCCTACGCCGCCGAGGTGCGGGCCGAATACGCCAGGATCTCGGAGGCGCATCTGCGCGCGCAGGCGGACAAGAAGCGCCTGAAGCTGACTGACGCCCGCGCCAACCGCGTGCCGGTCGACTTCTCCAAGAGCAAGCCGGTGAAGCCGACCTTCCTCGGCATCAAGAGTTTTGACGAATACGATCTCGCCGAGCTCGTGCCCTACATCGACTGGACGCCGTTCTTCCAGACCTGGGAGCTCGCGGGCCGCTTCCCCGCCATCCTCGACGATTCCAAGGTCGGCGAGGTCGCGCGCTCGCTCTATGACGATGCGCGCAAGATGCTCGACACCATCGTGAAGGAGAAATGGTTCCGGGCCCGCGCGACGATCGGCTTCTGGCCGGCGAATGCGCAAGGCGACGACATCGTGCTCTATGCCGACGAGAGCCGGACCAAGCCAATTGCGACGCTGCACACGCTGCGCCAGCAGCTCGAGAAGCGCGAGGGCCGCTTCAACGCCGCGCTCGCCGACTTCATCGCGCCCGCGGGCGTGCCCGACTATATCGGCGGCTTCGTCGTCACCGCCGGGATCGGCGAGGATGCCGTTGCCGACCGCTTCAAGATGGCGAACGACGACTACTCCTCGATCCTGTGCAAGGCGCTGGCCGACCGCCTCGCCGAAGCCTTCGCCGAACGCATGCATGCCCGTGTGCGCCGCGAGTTCTGGGCCTATGCGCCGGACGAGGCGCTCTCCAGCGAGGAGCTGATCCTGGAGAAATATCAGGGCATCCGCCCCGCGCCCGGCTATCCCGCCCAACCCGATCACACCGAGAAGGCGACGCTGTTCGAATTGCTCGATGCCGAGGCCACGGCCGGCGTGAAGCTGACCGAGAGCTTTGCGATGTGGCCGGGCTCCTCCGTATCAGGGCTCTATTTCGCGAACCCCGAGAGCTATTATTTCGGCGTCGGCAAGATCGAGCGCGACCAGGTCGAGGACTACGCGGCGCGCAAGGGCATGACGGTGGCGGAGACCGAGCGCTGGCTCGCGCCGGTGCTGAACTACATCCCGTCCCAGCAGGACAAGTCCTTCGCGGCAAAGCCGGCGAACGACGAGATGCCGAAAGACCTCGCCTCGCATCCTCCGGGCTGCACCTGCGCGGTGCACCTCGTCTGGCAGAAGAAGCGCGCGGGGGTGGGTTAGCCGCGTCTCCAAACAAGAACTGCGAAAACAACCCCATGCACAGTAGCGATGGGGTTGAAAAGGCTTGACCTTTTCGGTCTTACCGAAAGCGCGGTTGCGGCGTCGGGCAAAACAGGGGTATTATGGGATCATGGGGTTGTCACGCGCGGTGACGCAAAGGCGGCGGATGTATCCTGTAACCCTCCCACATGCACGGTGCCCATCCTCCCCTGGAGGGTCCGGGACAAGCATAGCTCGCCCGTGGATCGGTTCGCATGCAGCGAAGCGGAATGCGGACCGAGGTGGGGTGACGGTCTGTCCGCGCAGGCACTGCCCGTGCGGAGAGATCACCCCACCCCGCTCGCGCTGCGCGCGATCGACCCTCCCCCTCCAGGGGAGGGTAAGAGGCCTCACCCCTTCGGCGGGGCCAGCGGCTGCACGATCTCCTTGAACGGAGCCAGTGCCTCACAGCGCTCGGCATGCGCCGCCAGCGCCGGATAGCGTGACGCATCGAACAGCTGCGGATGCGCCTCGCGGGTGAAGCGGACGACGCAGGCGACGGCGACGTCGGCATGGCCGATGCGGCCGCCCAGCCAATACGGCGTCGTCACCTTGGCGCGCTCGGCCTCAAGCACCTTCAGAACGTCGCCGATCTGCGCCTGGCAGCGTTCGACCCACAGCGCGAGCTGCTCCTTCCGCAGCACGCGCTCGTAGAGCAGGCTCACCGCCTTGTCGCCGAGGCCGGAGGCGAGCGCGCAGATGCGCAAATGCCTGCGCCGCTCGGCGCCGCCGCGCGGTAGCATCGCCTTTGCCTCGCCGACGAGGTCGTCGAGATAGTCGAGGATGATCATGCTCTCGATCAGCGCCTCGCCGTCGTCGAGCACCAGCGTCGGCACCCGGCGCAGCGGATTGTACGGCGCGATCTTGTCGGCATCGCCGAAGGTCGACCACGGCCTGTGCTCGAAAGCGAGCCCGTAGAACTGCAGCGCAATCGCGACGCGGCGGACGAAGGGGGAATCATATTGGCCGATCAGGAACATGGTTCTCGCTCTTCTAGCGGATCAATCACAGATTGCAGCGCTTCACGGAACGCGCTCAACTCTCGCAGGCAGTTCGACGGTTTGGCCACGCGGAAGAGGCGTTTGATGATCTCTGTTTTGACCAAAGAACAATCGAACAACTTCCCAGGCGCCTTGCATTGACAAGTCACGATTGTATCGTGACTTTTCTCTACTCCGACAGTACTGCAAGGAAGGCGATATGCCAACTCCATTCGATTTTGAGTATGATGTGTTCTTAAGCCACAGCTCAAAAGATAAGCCAATCGTACGCTTGATTGCTGAACGCCTATTTACGCTACTCTCGTTGTTCGGCTGCATCACACAAAGGCATTTTCTCAGGATCGTCTTTGGCGCAACGCTGCCGACTTCAAGACGCTCACCGACAAACAACTTGGATTGAAAATGATGCGGCGCTCAGAAGGGGTTGGCGAGATAGAAGTATATTTTGATCCAACCATCTCATTAGAAGAGAAGATCATCTTCAGCAAATACGTACACGAGCACCTCTCACAGACGGCAACGGAAGTTGCGCGATTTCGGTACTATGTGTGCCCCCATTGCGGAACCTCCGTAGAGAACCGCGATGTGGCAATGCGACGACTGGATCAGTGGGTGAACGGCCAAACGGGAGAAGCAGGAAAAAGGAAGGCTGGCTCTCCAACCATTGTGTGTGCCGAATGCGAAGATCGTGTGCCGCTGTGGGACGAACTAGAGCAGTGCTTTGCAAGTCCGAAGATTCAAAAGGCCGTTCAAGACCTGCAACAAGAGGCGACAATTGTATTGGATAGCGAAAGCAAAGAGCGCGCTCTTGTTGGCGACGTTATTTCGACTGTTGCTTTAGCTGGTCAAATCTGCAGAGAAAAGAATGTTAGTGATCACGGAATTGATATGGAAGTCGAATTCAAGTCGGATGAAGGGGAGGCTACCGGTAAGATAGTTTACCTGCAATTGAAGTCTGGGAACTCTTTTCTCAAGATTCGCAAGAAGGACGGCGCCGAAATATTCAAGATCGAAAAACCGCGCCATGCCGACTATTGGCGAAGCCAACCTTTTCCTGTGTTACTGGTAATTCGTAGTGCGGAGGGTGAAAGTCGCTGGATGGACATTCGGGAGTACTTGCGGCGAGAAAGCGACGGAGGAAGGAAAGTGGTCCGGCAGATCGTTTTCAAAGGCGAACGATTTGACGTTATGAGCGTTCGACGGTGGCGTGACATGGCTTCGATGAATTGAACTATTGTGCGGAGCGTACGTGGTCTTTCGATTTTTCGACCAGCTGGATACGCGGATTGGACACTGGCCTTTGCAGGCCTGGCTATTATCCCTCGTCACTCGCCAGCTCGGCACCACGCAACAAGAATCTCGGAAAGGGAGCATTGCGCAGGCTGCAACGACCCGCGACCGCCTCGCGCTCAAAGACCATACCGGATCGAGCGCTTGATCGCGGCGATCGCGGTCTCGTTGCGCCTGTACATCGTCCATGCTTGATCCGCTTGGCGCGCACCAGCTTGGCTGCCGTCAGCGCCCGCATGTGCTCGCTCAAGGGGGGGGGGGGCGCTGACGCCGAGCTTTTCGGCAATCCGCAGACGCCGTCCTCGACCAGGTCGCCATCCTCAGCAATCCAGCATCTTTTCGCGGAGACAGTCTGGGTTGCTTCGTCGCAAGGGCTGCTCGCAATGACGACGCTGAGGCAGGCGTGTTCTATTCGATGATCGGCACGTGCTTCGCCGCCGTCCGCTGTGCCGTTCCGTCGAGCCGCGGATCATCCGCCACCTCGATCTGGCGGCGGAAGGGGCGGAAGCCGGAGCGCTGGTAGAAGGCAACGGCGGAGGGGTGGTCGAACGTGCAGGTGTGGACCCAGACGCGGCGGATATCGCGCGACCAGGCGCGCTCCAGCGCGCGATTCATCAGGAAGCGGGCGGCGCCTGTGCCGATCAAGCGCGCGGTAACGCCGAAATAGACCAGCTCGCACTGGCCGGGCTCGCGGAAGTCGAGCTCGAGCAAGCCTTCGTCGCAGCCGTCGGCGACCAGGGCATAGACCTCGATGCCGGGCGCGTGGATGGTTGCGGCGAGTTCGGCGTCGCTCATGCGTGGTCGCGAGAACCACAGCCACTCCTCGCCGACGCGGCGGAAGAGATCGCGGTACCAAGGAAGCGCGGGGGCATCGACCTTGCGCAGGGTCCAGGTGCCGGGGGGATCGGCGCGGCGCGCGGGAGGTGCAGTCATCTCCAGATGGGTGACGACCGCGGCGATCTTGCCGGCGGGGACGTCGGAGTAGCCGTCGGGAAGGATCATGGGGCTTGCTCGTTCAGCTCAGGCCCAAGCGGCGGCCATACAATCGGTGTCGTCCCGGCGAACGCCGGGACCCATAACCACGAGTGTAGATTGGTTTGCGCGTTGGAACGACGTGTCCCGTTGACAAAATCTGCTGCGGAGTATGGGTCCCGGCGTTCGCCGGGACGACAGCTTGCTTGCGGATGCGCCTCGTCACGTCGGTCTGAGCGGGAGGGTCTTGGCGGTCGCGCCTACCCCTCCCCCTCGTCGCTCGCGAGCACGCCTTTCACCGCGCGCGCCCAGCCGGCGAGCTTCCGCTCGCGTGTCGCCTGGCTCATGTTCGGCTTGAAGCGGTGCTCGAGACGCCAATTGTCGGCGAATTTGGTCGGCTCGGGATAGACGCCGGCGTTGAGGCCGGCGAGATAGGCGGCCCCTAAGGCCGTGGTCTCCTGGATCACGGGGCGGTCGACCGGGGCGTCGAGCAGATCGGCGAGGCGCTGCATGGTCCAGTCGGAGGCGGTCATGCCGCCGTCGACGCGGAGCACGACGCTGGCGGTTTCCGAGCTCGGCCAGTCCGCGCGCATCGCGGCCCAGAGGTCGTAGGTCTGGTAGCAGACGCTCTCCAGCGCGGCGTGCGCCAGCTCGGCGGGGCCGGTGTTGCGGGTGAGGCCGAACAGCGCGCCGCGCACGCGCGGATTCCAGTAGGGCGCGCCCATGCCGACGAAGGCGGGGACGAGATAGACGCTCTGCATGGAGTCGGATTGATCGGCAAGCGGCCCTGTCTCGGCGGCGTGCTTGATGATGCCGAGGCCGTCACGCAGCCATTGCACCGCCGAGCCCGCGACGAAGATCGAGCCTTCGAGCGCATAGGTGCGTTTTCCGTCGAGCTGGTAGGCCACAGTGGTGAGCAGCTTGTTCTTGGAGACGACAGGCGTGGTGCCGGTGTTGAGCAAGGCAAAGCAGCCGGTGCCGTAGGTGGACTTCATCATGCCCGGGCGGAAGCAGGCCTGGCCGATGGTGGCGGCCTGCTGGTCGCCGGCAATTCCCGAGATCGCGATCGCGCCGCCGAACAAATCGGGCGTGCTCTCGCCGAACCGGGCGGAGGAATCCTTCACCTCGGGCAGCATCGAGCGCGGCACGCCGATGATCTCCAGCAGCTCGTCGTCCCACTGGCCGGTGTGGATGTTGAACAGCAGCGTGCGCGAGGCGTTGGTGGCGTCGGTGGCGTGCACCTTGCCGCCGGTGAGGCGCCAGAGCAGGTAGCAATCGACGGTGCCGAACATGAGTTCGCCGCGCGCGGCGCGGGCGCGCGCACCGGGGACGTGATCGAGGATCCAGGCGACCTTGGTGCCGGAGAAATAGGGATCGATGATCAGGCCGGTCTTCTCAGAGATCACCGGCTCGCGGCCGTCGGCTTTCAGTTTCGCGCAGATGTCGGCGGTGCGGCGGTCCTGCCAGACGATGGCGCGGTGCACGGCCTGGCCGGTGGCACGGTCCCACACCACGGTGGTCTCGCGCTGGTTGGTGATGCCGATCGCAGCGATGTCCTTTGCGCTGATGCCGGCGTGCTCGATCGCCTCGCGGCAGACCATCACGGTCGAGGTCCAGATGTCCTCCGGCTCGTGCTCGACCCAGCCCGAGGCTGGAAAGTGCTGCGGAAATTCCTGCTGCGCTTTGGCAGCAATGGAAATATCGCCGCGAAACACGATCGCGCGCGAGGAGGTGGTGCCCTGGTCGATGGCGAGGACGAAAGACATGTCGGCGTATCCTGGCGTTGTTCCCCGGCGGGGCACGTTGATTGAGCTAGAGAAAACGGGATTGCCGGCAAGAGGTCAAGGCGTACGCGGCAGGCGCTTTCTTACCTCCCCTGGAGGGGGAGGGTCGGATCACATGCAGCGAAGCGGAATGTGATCCGGGGTGGGGTGACGGTCTCGCCACATCCAACACTGCCCGAGTAGAGAGATCACCCCACCCCGCTCGCGCTGCGCGCGATCGACCCTCCCCCTCCAGGGGAGGGTAAGAAAGCGTGCTCCTGAGTTCAGGTTGGCGTTTTCCGGTTGCGGCGGTGCTGGAGGCGCATGGTTTCCGCTTCGCGCGATCCGTAGAGCTCGACATAGATGCGTTCGAGGACCGCGGTGAGGTCGGCGTTGATCTCCGAATTCCAGAAGCGGATGACGCGATAGCCTTCGTTCTCGAGCCAGCGTTGGCGTTCGAGATCGCGTGCGGCCGTGGCGTCTTCGTTGTGGTGGCCGCCATCGAGCTCGATGATGAGGCGCTTCGCCGGGCAGAAGAAGTCGACAACGTAAGGACCAATTGGTGCTTGGCGACGGAAGTGCGAGCCGTCCATGGGAAGGTCTTTGAGAGCACGCCACAACATCCGCTCGTGCGGTGTGGTGTTCTCTCTCAGCTTCTTCGCGGCAGCGCGTCGGATTGATGTCGAGACCATTTGCGTGGCTTCACCCCACCCCGCTCGCGCTTCGCGCGAGCGACCCACGGGCGAGCTACGCTCGTCCCGGACCCCTCCAGGGGAGGGTGAAGTGAAGCGTGCGCGCGGCACAATTGCAAGTGGTGCAGCGCCTACACCGCGGCCGTCGTCACGCCGCCGTCGATGACGATGGTCTGGCCGGTCATGAAGCTCGAGGCGTCGGAGGCGAGGTAGGCGACGGCGCCGGCGATTTCGTCGGGCTCGCCGATGCGGCGCAGCGGGGTGGTGGCGGTGCGGCGCTTGAGGTTGGCTTCGTCTTCCCACAGCGCGCGGGCGAAATCGGTCTTGACGAGGCCGGGCGCGATGCAGTTGACCCGGACGCCCTTCGGGCCCCATTCGCCCGCGAGCGAACGGCACAGCGCGAAATCGGCGGCTTTCGAGATGCCGTAGGCGCCGATCACGGTGGAGCCGCGTAGGCCCCCGATCGAGGAGATGATGATCACGGAGCCGTTGCCGCGCTCGGCCATTTGCGGGATCGCCAGCGCGGAGAGCCAGATGTTGCTCTTGACGTTCGAGCCCATGATCTTGTCGAAGGCTTCATCGGTAATATCGAGGAGCGGGCCGTAATAGGGATTCACCGCGGCGTTGCAGACGAGGATGTCGACCTTACCGTAGTGCTTCGTGGCACCCGCGATCAGCGCCTCGACCTCGTTCTTGCGCGCGATGTTGCAGGGAATGACGGTTGCCTCGCCGCCCGACGCGTTGATGCCATCGGCGACCTCCTTGCAGGCCTCGGCCTTGCGAGAGGAGACCACGACCTTGGCGCCGAGCTTCGCCAGGAGCTCGGCGGAGGAGCGGCCGATGCCGCGGCTGGAGCCTGTGACCACGGCGACCTTGCCGGTGAGATCGAACGGGGTGTTTTTCATTTTTGTTTGAGCTCCCTGTTTCCGTCATGGCCGGGCCCGTCCCGGCCATCCATGTTCTTACCTGCCGGCAAGACGTGGATGCCCGGGACAAGCCCGGGCATGACGATCTTTGTGCGGATGCCGCCTCGCAATGCGACGGCTAGATCAACCCGCCCGCATCGGCGACGCGGCGCTGGTGGTAGTCGGTGTCGCCGAACGTGTTCTCGATCATGGTGAGGCGCTTGAAGTAGTGGCCGATCCTGGCCTCCATGGTCATGCCGATGCCACCGTGGAGCTGGATCGACTGTTGCCCGACGAATTTCAGCGACTTGCCGATCTGCACCTTGGCCGCGGCGATCGCATTCGTGCGCTCCCTGGCGTCCTCGAAATCACCGGCCATGGTCGCGAACATCGACATCGAGCGCGCCTGCTCGGCGGCGACGAACATGTCGGAGGCGCGGTGCTGGAGCGACTGGAACGAGCCGATCGCGACGCCGAACTGCTTGCGCGTCTTGATGTACTCGACCGTGGTCTTGAGCGATTCGTCCATCAGGCCGACCGCCTCGGCGCAGAGCGCGACGCGGGCTTCGTCCACCACGCGCTCGATCAGCGCGAGGGAATCCTCGGGATTGCCGATCACGGCGTCCGGACCGACCTCGACGCCGGTGAAGGTGATGTCGGCGGCGTGCAGGCCGTCCTGGGTCGGATAGCCCTTCCTGCCGACGCCCTTGGCATTCGCGGGCACCAGGAACACGCCGATGCCGCTTTTGTCACGGCGATCGCCCTTGGTGCGCGCGGTGACGATCAACGTGTCGGCGCTCTCGCCGTTGAGCACGACGAACTTCTCGCCGTCGATGACGTAAGCATCGCCCTTCTTCTTCGCGGTCGTCGAGACGTCGAACAGATCGTAGCGCGAGTTCTTCTCGAGCTGGGCGAAGGCGAGCGTCTTGCTGCCGTCGATGATCGAAGGCACGTGCGCCGCCTTCTGCGCATCGGTGCCGGCATGGCGCAGGAAGCCGCCGCCGATCACGACCGTGGCGAGATAAGGCTCCAGCACCAGAGCCTTGCCGAGCGCCTCCATCACGATCATGGTCTCGACGCCGCCGCCGCCGAAGCCGCCATCGGCCTCAGCGAAGGGCAGGCCGAGCAGGCCCTGCTCGGCGAGCTTGAGCCAGACCGCTTTGCTCCAGCCGCCCTTCTCCGCCATGTACTTCTTGCGCTGCTCGAAATCGTAGGAATCGGTCAGCAGGCCGTCGATGCTTTCCTTGAGAAGCCGTTGCTCCTCGGACAGATCAAAATCCATTTTATTCGTTCCTCGTACCCGAAATTATCTGGCTTCGTCATCCCGGGGCGCGCGCAGCGCGAGCCCGGGATCCATACTCCCGATCGTGGTTATGGATTCCGGGCTCGCGACTACGTCGCGCCCCGGAATGACGCCTAGAGCCCCAGCACCGCCTTGGCGATGATGTTGCGCTGGATCTCGTTGGAGCCGCCGTAGATCGAGACCTTGCGGTTGTTGAAGTAGCTCGGCGCGATCTGGGCGGTCCAGTCCATGGCTTCGTTGGAGCCGTCGTCGCCGTGCTCGTCGTAGGGCGCAGCGAACGGGCCGATCACTTCCATCAGCAGCTCGGTGGTGGTCTGCTGGATCTCGGAGCCCTTGATCTTCAGCACCGAGGACGCCGGATTGGGCTTGCCCTTGCCGTGCTTGCCTTCGTCGGCGACGACGCGGAGCTGCGTGAGCTCGAGCGCTTTCAGCTCGATCTCGCAAGCAGTGAGCTTCTCGCGGAACGCCGCGTCCTGGATGATCGGCTTGCCGCCGGATTCGACCTTGGAGGCGAGATCCTTGATGCGGCGGATGCGCTCCTTGGAGACGCCGACGCGGGCGATACCGGTGCGCTCGTTGCCGAGCAGGAATTTGGCGTAGTCCCAGCCCTTGTTCTCCTCGCCGATCAGGTTCTCGATGGGCACCTCGACGTCGTCGAAAAACACTTCGTTGACCTCATGGCCGCCGTCGATGGTCTGGATCGGGCGCACGGTGACGCCCTTCGACTTCATCGAGAACACGATGAAGGAGATGCCCATCTGCTTCTTGGCGTTATTGTCGGTGCGGCAGAGGCAGAAGATCATGTCGGCGTGCTGGGCGAGCGTGGTCCAGGTCTTCTGGCCGTTGATGATCCACTTGTCGCCGCGGCGCTCGGCTTTCGTCTTGAGCGAGGCGAGGTCGGAGCCGGAGCCGGGCTCGGAGAAGCCCTGGCACCACCAATCGTCGACATTGGCGATGCGCGGCAGGTATTTCTTCTTCTGCTCCTCGTTGCCGAAGGTGTAGATGACCGGGCCGACCATGCTGACGCCGAAGGCGAGCGGCTGCGGCGCCGGATGGGCCTGGAGCTCCTCGTTGAAGATGTAATGCTGCACGGCGGTCCAGCCGGTGCCGCCATATTCCTTCGGCCAGTGGCTGACGCCCCAGCCCTTCTTGTTGAGGATGCGCCACCAGGTCACCATCTCGTCCTTGGAGAGATGACGGCCCTCGACCATCTTGCGCCGCGTCTCCGGCGGCACGTTATCGCGGAAGAACTGCCGCACTTCCTCGCGAAACGCCTGCTCTTCCTTCGTGAATGCGAGATCCATCGGATCCTCCTGTGAGCGATTTGTTCTTAACCAGTTCCGCCGTCATTCCGGGATGCGCCGCTTGGCGCAGGCCCGGAATCCATATCTCCGACTGGTGGTTATGGATTCCGGGCTCGCCGCTTCGCGGCGCCCCGGAATGACAGAAACTCCTACTGCAGCACCTCGAACAATCCCGCCGCGCCCATGCCGCCGCCGACGCACATGGTGACGACCGCGTATTTGGCCTTGCGGCGGCGGCCCTCGATCAGGGCGTGGCCGGTGAGCCGCGCGCCCGACATGCCATAGGGATGGCCGACCGCGATCGCGCCGCCATCGACGTTGATCTTCTCGGGGTCGATGCCGAGCTTGTCGCGGCAATACAGCACCTGCACCGCGAAGGCTTCGTTGAGCTCCCACAGGCCGATGTCGTCGACGGTGAGGCCGTGGCGCTTCAGGAGGCGCGGCACGGCGAAGACCGGGCCGATGCCCATCTCGTCCGGCTCGCAGCCGGCGGAGACGAAGCCGCGGAAGATGCCGAGCGGCTTGAGGCCGCGCTTTGCGGCTTCCTTGTCGGTCATGATCACGCAGGCGCTGGCGCCGTCGGAGAGCTGGCTGGCGTTGCCGGCGGTGATGCTGAAGCCGTCGCCGCGCACGGGCTTGAGGCCGGCGAGGCCTTCAGCGGTGGTCTCGGGGCGCGGACCTTCGTCCTGCGACAGCGTGATCTCCTTCATCGAGACCGCGCCGGTGGCCTTGTCGGTGACCGCCATCTGCGTCGCGATCGGCGCGATCTCCTCCTTGAACCTGCCGCCCTGCTGCGCGGCAGCGGTGCGGCGCTGGCTCTCCAGCGAATATTCGTCCTGGCGTTCGCGCGAGATGCCGTAGCGCTTGGCGACGACTTCCGCGGTGTCGATCATGGGCATGTAGACCTCGCCCTTGATCTTGAGCAGCGCCGGGTCCTGGGCGTGGAAGCCGTTCATCTTGTCGTTCTGCACCAGCGAGATCGACTCGCCGCCGCCACCAACCGCGATCTCGACGCCGTCGAACAGCACGGAACGCGCGGCCAGCGCAATCGCCTGAAGACCGGAGGCGCATTGCCGGTCGATCGTGGTGCCGGCGACGGTGACGGGAAGGCCGGCGCGGAGCAGCGCCTTGCGCGCGATGTTGCCGCCGGTCGCGCCCTGCTGGAGGGCGGCGCCCATCACGACATCCTCGATCTCCTTCGGATCGACCTTGGCACGCGCCACGGCCTCGCCAATGGCGTGGCCGAGCAGGGTTGCGCCCTCGGTGGCGTTGAGCGCGCCGCGATAGGCCTTGCCGATCGGGGTGCGGGCGGTGGAAACGATGACGGCGTCGGTCAAGAACGGACTCCTGATACGGTTTGGGTGGATTGTGACGGTTTCTGCTGCTGGCGCAATTCGTGGCGCGACAATTTTCCGACCGGCGTGCGCGGCAGATCGTCGACGAATTCGACCGCGGCCGGCAGCTCGTGCTTGCCGAGCTTGCCGTTGAGCTGCGCGCGCAGCTCGTCGAGCGAGAACGGCTTTGCGCCGGGCTTCAGCTTGATGAAGGCCTTTGCGGCCTCGCCGCGGTACTGGTCGGGGATGCCGAGCACGATCACTTCGTGCACGCCCGATATGGTGTAGATCGCCTGCTCGATCATCTGCGGATAGACGTTGAAGCCGCCGGAGATGATCATGTCCTTCTTGCGGTCAACCAGGAAGAAATAGCCGTCGGTGTCGACATAGCCGATGTCGCCGGTGAGGAAACGGCCGTCGACGAAGGCATCCGTGGATCCTTCCGGCCTGTTCCAATAGCCTTTGGTGACGTTCGGGCCCTTGATGCGGATCTCGCCGACTTCGCCCGGCGGCAGCACGCGCCGGGGATCGTCGAGCGCGACGACGTCGAGCTCGATGCCGGGCAGCGTCAGGCCGATCGAGCCCGGCTTCTCGGGACCGTCGGGCGGATGGCCGGTGCCGGGCGAGCAGGTCTCGGTCATGCCCCAGCCGCTGCGCAGCTTCTTGCCGACCTTGCGCTCGAAGAAATTCGCGATCTCGACCGGCAGCGGCGCGCCGCCGGAACCGATGGTCGCGAGCGAGGAAAAGTCGCGCTTGTCGAGGTCTGGGAGCGCGGCGATCGCGATCCACATCGTCGGCACGCCCGGAAAGTAGGTCGCGCGCTTGACCTCGATGTCGCGCATGACAGCTTCGACGTCGAAGCGCTGATGCAGCGAGATCAGATTGCCGCGGCTGAGCGAGGACAACAGCACGACGGTGAGCGCGTAGATGTGGAACAGCGGCAACACGCAGATCACGCGCTCGATCACATCGCCGCGCGCCGCGCGCGACGGCTTGCCCCAGACGTCGTAGATCGACACCGCCGCGGTGAGATTGCCGTGCGTGAGCATCGCGCCCTTGGGCAGGCCGGTGGTGCCGCCGGTATATTGCAGCAGCGCGACGTCGGCGGCGGTCACTGACGGCCATTGCACCGGCGCGACCGCGCCCTCGACGAAGGTCTTGAAGGTCACGACGCGGGGATCGTCGGGAATTGCCGCCTGCGGCGTGCCGACCTTGCCCCAATGATCGTCCTCGCAGACGACCAGGCGATCGATCAGCCCCTTCTCCAGGAATTTCAGCGCGGTCGGTAGCAAGGCCTGGAGGTTCGAGGTGACGAGCAGGCGCGAGCCGGAATCGGAGACCTTGTGCGTCAGGGCGATCTCGCCGTCGAGCGGCGACAGATGAGCTACGCGGGCGCCCGCCTTCAGCGCGCCGAAGAAATTGACGGGATGGTCCGGCGTGTTGCCGAGGAACAGCGCGACGGAAGAGCTCCTGCCGCAGCCCGCGCGCAGGAACGCGGCCGCCGCGCGCTCGGCCTGAGCTGCGAGATCGGTGTACGTGATCGGGCGGTCGCGGAACTCCAGCGCGGTGCGCGGACCGTAATCCGCGGCGGCTTTCGACAGGAGGTCCGGGAGCGTGCCCTGGACGATGGTGTCGTCCCAACGCACGCCCTCGGGGTAAAACTGTTCGCCGGGATGGGTCATGGAAGCTCGTTACTTTGCACGTAAGGCAGGCACCGGCGGATGGGCTCCCTCCCCCCTTGTGGGGGAGGGCTGGGGAGAGGGGTAGCCACAAACTCGAACCTCGCCCGGAGCCACCCCCCTCCCTGACCCTCCCCCGCAAGGGGGGAGGGAACGGAGAGAGTGTTGCCCGGAGCGCGACATCGCGGCAGCTGCCAATCCAATCACGCCGCCTTCGACGCCGCAGCAAGCGACGCGAACGTCTTGCCTTCGGCGGCGAGCTTCTTCAGCAGCGGTGCGGGCTCGAGGCTGGGGTCGTTGGTCTCCTTGGCGTAGAACGACAGGCGATCGGCGATGTGCTTGAGGCCGACGCTGTCGGCCCAGTACATCGGGCCGCCGCGGTAGATCGGCCAGCCATAGCCGTAGAGCCAGACCACGTCGATGTCGCTAGGACGTGCCGCGATGCCCTCTTCCAGGATCTTCGCGCCCTCGTTGATCATCGGATACATCATGCGCTCGAGGATCTCCTCGTCGCTGACGACGCGCTTCTTACGGCCGAGGCGCAGCAGCGTCTCGTCGATCAGCTTCTCGACCTCGGGGTCGGGCAGCGGCGCGCGGCTGCCTGCTTCGTACTTGTAGTAGCCCTTGCCGGTCTTCTGGCCGAAGCGGCCGGCCTCGCACAGCGCGTCCGCGATCTCCGACTTGATGCCGCGGTCCTTGCGCGAGCGCCAGCCGATGTCGAGGCCGGCGAGATCGCCCATCGCGAACGGGCCCATCGGCATGCCGAACTTGGTGACGACGGCATCGACCTGCTGCGGCAGCGCGCCTTCGAACAGCAGCTTCTCGGACTGCTTGCCGCGCTGGGCCAGCATGCGGTTGCCGACGAAGCCGTCGCAGACGCCGACCACGGCCGGCACCTTGGCGATCTTGCGAGCGATCGTCACGGCGGTGACCAGCGCATCAGGCGCGGTCTTGTCGGCGCGCACGATCTCGCACAGCTTCATGACGTTGGCCGGCGAGAAGAAGTGCATGCCGAGCACGTCCTGCGGACGCTTGGTCGACTTCGCGATCTCGTCGATGTTCAGGTACGAGGTGTTGGAGGCGAGCACGGCGCCCGGCTTGGCGTACTGGTCGAGCTTGCCGAACACCTCCTTCTTCACCGCCATGGTCTCGAACACGGCCTCGATGACGAGGTCGGCATCGCCGACATTCTCGATGCCGACCTTGCCGTCGATCAGCGCCATGCGCTTGGCGGGCGCGTCCGCCGGGATGCCGCCGCGCGCCGCGGTGGCCTCCCAGTTCTTCTGCATGACGCCCATGCCGCGCTTGAGCTGCTCCTCGGCGGTCTCGATCAGGGTGACGGGAATGCCGGCATTGGCGAACGACATCGCGATGCCGCCGCCCATAGTGCCGGCGCCGAGAATGGCGACACGGTTCACGGGGCGCGACTTGGTGCCTTCGGGGACACCCGCGATCTTGGCGGCTTCGCGCTCGGCGAAGAACGCATAGCGCTGCGCCTTGGACTGGTCGCTGGCGACGAGCTTCAGGAAGCCCTCGCGCTCCTTCTTCAACCCTTCGTCGAACGGAAGGTCGATGGCGTAGCCGACGGCATCGGCCGCCGCGAACGGCGCTTCCAGGCCGCGCGACTTCTTGGTCATGGCGGCGACGGCATTGGTGAAGATCGAGCGGTCGGCCTTGGCGGCCGCGATCTTGGAATCGTCGTCGCGCAGGCGGCGCAGCGGGCGCTTCTCGGCCAGCAGCTTGCGAACGAAGGCTTCGCCGCCCGAAGCCGGCCCTTCGACGATCTCCTCGATCAGGCCGTTCTTCAGCGCTTCCGCGGCACCGATCGGATCGCCGCCCACGATCATCTTGACTGCGAGCTCAGGCCCGACCGCGCGCGGCAGGCGCTGGGTTCCGCCGGCGCCCGGCAACAAGCCCAGCTTCACCTCGGGCAGGCCGAGCTTGGCCTCCTTCACCGCGACGCGGAAATGACAGGCGAGTGCGACCTCGAGGCCGCCGCCGAGGGCGGTGCCGTGGATCGCGGCGACGACGGGCTTGGGCGAATTCTCGATCTCGGACAGCACGTCGTTGAGGGCCGGCGGCTTCGGCGGCTTGCCGAATTCGGTGATGTCGGCGCCCGCGATGAAGGTGCGGCCGGCGCAGGTCAGCACGATGCCCTTGATGGCGGGATCGGCGATTGCGGCCTTGATGCATTCCAGAATGCCGCCGCGGACCGCGGCACTCAGCGCATTGACCGGCGGGCTGTTGACCGTGACGATGCCGACCTCGTCATGACGCTCAAGCTTGACCACTTCGCTCACGGTGTCCCTCCTTGGTGGGGATTGCTTTTGTTCGATTTCGCAGTGCGGAATTTAATTCCGCATCTTGACGGCAGGGTTATTTTGAAGCACGGACGTTGTCAACGACTCCGCGCAAGAAGCAGATCAGGGATGAAGCGTACAGGAAAGAAGACTGCGACCGATCGGAATTTCGTCGTCGCGCTTTCCCGCGGACTGGATGTATTGCGCGCGTTCCAACCCAATGACGGCCTGCTCGGCAATCAGGAGATTGCGGCCCGCACCAACCTGCCCAAGCCGACGGTGTCGCGGCTGACCTACACGTTGACCAAGCTCGGCTATCTGACGCCGGTTCCCCGCTTCGAGAAGTACCAGCTCGCACCCGCAGCGATGTCGCTCGGTTATGCGGCGCTGGCCAATCTGGGCGTTCGGCATCTGTCGGAGCCGTTCCGCGAGGAAGTGATGCGCGCGACCGGGGGCGCCGTCGCCGTCGGCGGCCGCGACCGTCACAGCATGATCTATTTCGGGCAGAGCCGCGGCAGCGAGACGGTCGGCGTTCAACTTGACGTCGGCTCGCGCGTGCCGATTGCAACCAGCGCGATGGGCCGCGCCTATTTCTGGGCGCTCGACGACGAGAGCCGCGCTGAAGTGTCGCGCATTCTGCGCGAACATTACGGCAGCCGCTGGCCGAAGATGCGCGAAGGACTGGAGCGTTCCGGCGAAACGGTCGCGAAATACGGCTTTGCGATCTCGGTCGGCGACTGGCACGACGACATCGGCGCGGCCGGCGTCGCGCTCAAGCTCAACGACGGAACCGGACCTTACGCATTCAATTGCGGCGCGCCGGCATTCCGCTTCACGGAAGAGCGTTTGATCAACGACATTGGACCGCGTCTGCTGACGATGGTAAGGAACATCGAAGCGGCGCTCGGGGGTCTGATGCCGCAATCCAAAAAAGACAACAGCAAAAAGCTGAAATCAGGAGGAAAAGTTGCGCGTGTGGCCGAGGGGTTCAGATAGCCTTTGTCATCATAGGGAGCGGTTCGCATCGCCCCATCGCTCACCGAACGACGTGAGCGAGACGACATGACGCAGGCACAGCTCGCGCGGGGGACATCGCCCCTGCTCGCGGTTCGCGACGTCAGCGTCGTGTTCGGCGGCATCATCGCGCTCAACGGCGTGTCCTTCGACATGCACAAGGGCCAGATCCTTGGGCTCATCGGCCCCAACGGCGCCGGCAAGACCACGCTCTTCAATTGCCTTTCGCGGCTGTATCAGCCGTCGTCCGGCGACATCCTGCTGGACGGCGTCAGCATCCTGTCGCGGCCGCCGCACCGGATCGCCGAGATCGGCATCGGCCGCACCTTCCAGAACGTGGCGCTGTTCCCGAATTTGTCGGTGATGGACAACGTCCGCGTCGGCGCGCATTCGAAGACCTCGAGCGACATCATCAGCGACTCCCTGAGGCTTGCCTGGGTCCGGCGCAGCGAAACCAGCGTCAACAAGAAGGTGCACGAGATCCTCGCCTATCTCGACCTCGAGGACGTCGCCCACACCATCGTCTCCGGCCTGCCCTTCGGTACGCAGAAGCGGGTCGAGCTGGCGCGCGCGCTCGCGGCCGATCCGAAGATCCTGCTGCTCGACGAGCCTGCCGGCGGCCTCAACCACGAGGAAGTCTACGTGCTCGGAGCTCTCATCCGCCGCATTCGCGACGAGCGCCACATGACCGTGCTCCTGGTCGAGCACCACATGGGCCTCGTGATGTCGATCGCCGACCACGTCGTCGCGCTGAATTTCGGCAAGAAGCTCGCGGAGGGGACGCCCGCCCAGGTGCAGGCCGACCCCGACGTCATCAAGGCGTATCTCGGGAGCAAGGACCAATGACGACACTGCTCAACGTCAAGGACCTGCGCGCCTATTACGGTCAGGTCCAGGCACTCCATGGCCTGTCCTTCTCGCTCAACGAGGGCTCGCTCGTGACGCTGCTCGGTGCCAACGGCGCCGGCAAGACCACGACGCTGCGCGCGATCTGCAACATGGTGCGCTCGACCGGAGCGATCGAGTTCGAGGGCAAGCCTCTGAACAACCGCTCGACCGAAAGCATCGTGCGGTTCGGCATCGCCCACGTGCCGCAGGGCCGCGGCACCTTCACCACCATGACGGTGGAGGAGAACCTGCAGTTAGGGGCCATCACCCGCAAGGACAGCGCCGGCATTGTCTCCGACATCGAGCGCATGTACGCCCACTTCCCGGTGCTGAAGCAGCGGCACACCCAGGTGGCCGGCACGCTGTCCGGCGGCGAGCAGCAGATGCTCGCGGTTGCCCGCGCCCTGATGCTGCGGCCCCGGCTGATGCTGCTCGACGAGCCGTCCTTCGGCCTCGCGCCGCTGGTGGTGCGCGATCTGTTCGGCATCCTCGGCAAGATCAACCGCGAGGACAAGGTGTCGATCCTGGTGGTCGAACAGAACGCCCAGCTGGCGCTCGAACTCGCCGACCAGGCCTATGTGATCGAGACCGGCCGCATCGTGATGTCGGGTAAGGCCAAGGACATCGCGAACAACGAAGAAATCCGCAAATCCTATCTGGGCTACTGAGGGAGCGGATGATGGCAATGAATTATACGCGCATTCGCTTCACCTCTCCCCGGAGGGGAGAGGTCGACTTGCGCAGCAAATCGGGTGAGGGGCCGCAGCTTCACCGTGAGACCGTAACCCCTCACCCGCGCCTTCGGCGCGACCTCTCACTTAGGGAGAGGTGGACCTCCAACGCCGTTGCAGTTCAAACCCAATCGGGCAAGTTTTAGGGAGCCGGGACAATGGAACTGTTCACCAACCAGGTCCTGGCCGGCATCGCCACGGGCGCGATCTACGCCTGCATGGCGCTCGCCGTGGTCATGATCTACCAGGCCATCGACCATCTCAATTTCGCGCAAGGCGAGATGGCGATGTTCTCGACCTTCATCTCCTGGCAGCTGATGCAGTGGGGCGTGTCCTATTGGGCGGCCTTCCTGATGACGCTGGCATTCTCCTTCGTCGCCGGCATCGCGATCGAGCGCATCCTGTTCAAGCCGCTCGCGAAGGCGCCGGTGCTGACCAACGTCGCCGGCTTCATCGCGCTGTTTGCGATCATCAATTCCTCGGCGGGCCTGATCTGGGACTTCACGATCAAGCAGTATCCGACCCCGTTCGGCTCCGCACCGTTCCTGGGCAGCCAGCTGATCTCGACGCACCAGGCCGGCATGATCGGCGTCACCGTGGCGCTGCTGCTCGCGCTCTACTTCTTCTTCCAATACACGCGGATCGGACTTGCGATGCGTGCCGCAGCGTCGGTACCTGAATCGGCCCGCCTCGTCGGCATCAACACGAGCTGGATGATTGCCCTCGGCTGGGGCATGGCGACCGCGATCGGCGCCATCGCCGGCATGCTGATCGCCCCTGTCGTGTTCCTCGAGCCCAACATGATGGGCGGCGTGCTGATCTACGGCTTCGCCGCGGCAGTGCTCGGCGGATTGAGCAGCCCGTTCGGCGCCGTGGTCGGCGGCTTCCTGGTCGGCGTGTTCGAGAACCTCGCCGGCACCTACATCCCCGGCGTCGGCAACGAGCTGAAACTCCCGATCGCGCTCGCGCTGATCATTTCCGTCCTGGTCGTCAAACCCGCCGGCCTGTTCGGCCGGCAAATCGTCAAGCGAGTTTGATCATGAGCGCAGCAGAAGAAGTCGTTGCCGAGGGCCACGAGGCGGTCGAGGCGGTTCCGAAGCGGGCCATGACGCTGGGCACCGGCACCTCGCTGGTGGTGCTGTTGGCGCTGTTGATCGTGCCGATGTTCGTCAAGAACTTCATCATCTTCCAGATGACGATGCTCCTGATCTACGGGCTCGCGGTGCTGGCGCTGAACATCCTGACCGGCGGCTCCGGCCAGTTCTCGCTCGGCCAGAGCGCGTTCTACGCCGTCGGCGCCTATACCTCGGCGGTCCTGATGGAGCATGCCAACGTCAACTATGCGCTGACCATTCCGATTTCCGCCGCGATCTGCTTCGGATTCGGCTACCTGTTCGGCAAGCCAGCGCTGCGGCTGTCGGGCATCTATCTCGCGCTCGCGACATTCGCGCTCGCGACCGCGATGCCGCAGCTGCTCAAGCTGAACTTCCTCGAGCACTGGACCGGCGGCGTGCAGGGCCTCGTCGTCACCAAGCCGGACGCACCGTTCGGCCTGCCGATGTCGCAGGACATGTGGCTGTACTATTTCACGCTCGCGGTGACGGTCGCGATCTACATCTTCTCGGTGAACCTGCTGCGCTCCCGCTCGGGCCGCGCCTTCATGGCGATCCGCGACAACGAGATTGCGGCCTCCTCCATGGGCGTCAACGTCGCGCTCTACAAGACGCTGGCTTTCGGGGTGTCCGCCGGCATCACCGGCGTCGCCGGCTCGCTTGGCGCCATCGCCGTGCAATTCGTCGCGCCCGACAGCTACACCATCACGCTCGCGATCTCGCTGTTCCTCGGCATGGTGGTCGGCGGCGTCGGCTGGCTGCCCGGCTCGTTCGTCGGTGCGGCCTTCATCATCTTCGTGCCGAACATGGCGGAAAGCATCTCCAAGGGCCTCTCCGGCGCGGTGTTCGGCGTGCTGTTGTTCCTCGTCATCTACCTCGTGCCGCATGGCGCAAGGCAGGTCGCGGTCCTGGGCCAGCAACTCGTCGGCAAGCTCAGGAAGAACTGAAAACTCTCAAGGACTGTTGTTTAACCAAGGAGACTCAATTGCTTTTCGGAAGAACACTGCGAGCCGCCGCGCTGGTCACGGCAACGGCGGCCGTCACCCTTACCTCCGGCGCTGCACTCGCCCAAAAGAAATACGACACCGGCGCGTCCGATACCGAGATCAAGATCGGCAACATCATGCCGTACAGCGGTCCGGCCTCGGCCTATGGCATCATCGGCAAGACCGAAGAGGCCTATTTCAGGATGGTCAACGACAAGGGCGGCATCAACGGTCGCAAGATCAACTTCGTAACCTATGACGACGGCTATTCGCCGCCGAAGGCCGTCGAGCAGGTCCGCAAGCTGGTCGAGAGCGACGAGGTGCTGGCCGTCTTCAACCCGCTCGGCACGCCCTCGAACACGGCGATCCAGAAATACCTCAACGCCAAGAAGATCCCGCAGCTGTTCGTCGCCACCGGCGCGACCAAGTGGAACGATCCGAAGAATTTCCCCTGGACCATGGGCTGGCAGCCCTCCTACCAGAGCGAAGCGCACATCTACGCCAAGTGGCTGATGAAGGAGAAGCCGGACGCCAAGATCGCGATCCTCTATCAGAACGACGATTTCGGCAAAGACTACCTCAAGGGCACCAAGGACGGTCTCGGCGCGAAGGCCTCGTCCATGATCATCATGGAAGAGAGCTACGAGGTCTCCGAGCCGTCGATCGACGGTCACATCGTCAAGATCAAGGCGGCCAATCCCGACGTGCTCCTGATCTACACCACGCCGAAGTTCGCGGCCCAGACCATCAAGAAGACCGCCGAGCTCAGCTGGAAGCCGCTCCAGATCCTCACCAACGTGTCGATCTCGGTTGGCAGCGTGATGAAGCCGGCCGGCTTCGAAAACGCGCAGGGCGTGTTGTCGGCAGCCTATGCCAAGGACTCCACCGACCCGCAATGGGCCAACGATCCCGGCATGAAGAGGTGGAACGAGTTCGTCGACAAGTACATGCCGGGTGCCGACAAGTCCGACACCAGCATGGTCTATGGCTACGGCGCCGCGTCGACCCTGGCCAAGGTGCTGGAAATGTGCGGTGACGATCTCACCCGCGCCAACCTCATGAAGCAGGCCGCGAGCCTGAAGGACTTCACGCCGGATACCATGCTGCCCGGCGTCAAGATCAACACCAGCGCCACCGACTTCGCCCCGATTGCGCAGCTTCAGATGATGCGCTTCAAGGGCGAGAAGTGGGAACTGTTCGGCGAGATCATCAGCGGCGATATCGCCTCCGAGTGACACGCTGACGCGATCATCCAACGTAAACAGCCCCCGCGGGCGACCGCGGGGGCTTCTTGTTGACGGCCGGCGCCAATCTTGTTCAATGCGACCGATCCGCCCCGAGGAAGGAGAACAATGGTCGCCGTTCGTTTCCAGGTTGCGTCCCTCTGGGTCGCGCTCGCCTTGTGCACTGCAACGAGCAGCGAGGTGCTGGCGCAGAAGAAATACGACAACGGCGCTTCCGATACCGAGATCAAGATCGGTAACATCATGCCCTATAGCGGGCCGGCCTCCGCCTATGCCGCGATTGGCAAGACCGAGGAAGCTTATTTCAACAAGATCAACGCCGAGGGCGGCATCAATGGCCGCAAGATCAAGTTCATCTCCTATGACGACGCCTATTCGCCGCCGAAGACGGTCGAGCAGGCGCGCAAGCTGGTCGAGAGCGACGGGGTGCTGCTGATTTTCGGCTCGCTCGGCACCTCCACCAATAGCGCCATCCGCAAATACATGAACGAGAAGAAGGTGCCGCAATTGTTCGTGGCGAGCGGCGCGTCGAAATGGAACGATCCCAGGCAATATCCCTGGACCATGGGCTGGCAGCCGAACTACGCGAGCGAGGCGCGCATCTATGCCAAATACCTCATGAAGGAGAAGCCGAACGGAAAGATCGGTGTGCTCTACCAGAACGACGATTTCGGCAAGGACTATCTGAACGGGCTGAAAGAGGGCCTCGGCGCCAAGGCCTCGATGATCGTGCTGGAAGAGCCCTACAGCACCTCGGAGCCGGCGATCGACGAGCACGTGGTCAAACTAAAAGCCTCCGGCGCTGACGTCTTCATCAGCATCACCACACCGAAATTCACGGCGCAGGGCATCAAAAAGGCGGCGGAGATCAACTGGCATCCGGTCCACATCATCTCGAACGTCTCGGCTTCGGTCGGCGGCGTGCTCGAACCGGCCGGGCTCGAGATCTCGCAAGGCATCCTGTCGGCGAGCTACACCAAGGACGGCTCCGATCCGCAGTGGAATGCCGATGACGGCATGAAGAAATTCTACAACTTCCTCGCCCAGTATGACCCCAAGGCCAACAAGCTCGATGCCGGCGTCGTGTTCGGCTATGCCGCCGCGCAGACCATGGTGAAGGTGCTGCAGATGTGCGGCGACGATCTCACCCGCGAGAACGTCATAAAGCAGGCCGCCAGCCTGAAGGACTTCGAACCCGATACGCTCTTGCCCGGCATCAAGATCAATACCGCGCCGGACGATTTCGCTCCGATCGAACAGCTCCAGATGATGCGGTTCAAGGGTCGGAAATGGGAGCTGTTCGGCGACGTCATCTCGAGCCACGTCGGCCACTGATCGCCGCGACGGTTCAATTCAGGATAGCCGCTTCTTCTGAAAGCAACTCCAGCGGCGGATTGGCGGCACGAAATCTCACGCGCCGGAATATTCCAGGATCGTCTTCGACGAGAATCGTCCGCCCCGCGACGCTTATGCGGGGGCGTTCTTCTTGCTGACGGCCGTGGATAGGTATTGAATGTGCGGTGGAGCGAGGAGCAACCATCGCCCCCAACAAGAACAATCGACACATTCAAACCTTCCTAGGGAGATCAAGATGCCTGCAATGCATGTGCGATTGGGGGCCTTTTCGGCTGCCCTCGTGCTGGCTGCCGCCCTTTCCACGACGGCGTCCGCGCAGAAGAAATACGATACCGGCGCATCCGACACCGAAATCAAGATCGGCAACATCATGCCCTACAGCGGACCCGCCTCCGCCTACGGCGTGATCGGCAAGACCGAGGAGGCCTATTTCCGCAAGATCAACGCAGAAGGCGGCATCAACGGCCGCAAGATCAATTTCATCACCTATGACGACACCTACTCGCCGCCCAAAACGGTGGAACAGGCGCGCAAGCTCGTCGAAAGCGACGAGGTGCTGTTGATCTTCAACTCGCTGGGCACGCCGCCGAACTCGGCGATCCAGAAATACATGAACTCGAAGAAGGTGCCGCAGCTCTTCGTCGCCACCGGCGCCACCAAGTGGAACGATCCGCAGAACTTCCCGTGGACGATGGGCTGGCAGCCCAACTACCAGATCGAGTCGATCATCTATGCCAAATACATCCTGAAGAACCATCCGAACGCCAAGATCGCCGTGCTCTACCAGAACGACGACTACGGCAAGGACTATCTGAAAGGATTCAAGGACGGGCTCGGCGCCAAGGCCGCCTCGATGATCGTCATTGAGGACAGCTACGAAGTCTCCGAGCCAACCATTGATTCCCACATCGTGAAGATGAAGGCGACGGGCGCGGATATCTTCTTCAACGTCACCACGCCGAAATTCGCGGCGCAGGCCATCAAGAAGAACGCCGAGATCGGCTGGAAGCCGCTGCATTTCCTCAACAACGTCTCGGGCTCGATCGGCAGCGTGATCAAGCCGGCCGGCTTCGAGAACGCCCAGGACATCATCTCGTCGCAATATTTCAAGGATCCGACCGACGCGCAGTGGAAGAACGACAAGGCGATGATTGGCTGGAACGAATTCCTGGATAAGTACTATCCGGAAGCGAACCGCGCCGACGCCTCGGTGATGTACGGCTACATCGTGGCCCAGGGTCTCGTTCACGTGCTCAAGGCCTGCGGTGACAATCTGACCCGCGAGAACGTCATGAAGCAGGCCGCCAGCATCAAGGAGTTCGAGCCGGCCGGCCTGCTGCCGGGCATCAAGGTCAACACGTCGGCCTCCGATTTCGCGCCGCTCTCGCAGCTGCAATTGATCCGCTTCAAGGGCGAGCATTGGGAGCGATTTGGCGAGATCTTGAGCGGCGACGTCGGCGGCTAACCTTAACCAGATGCTCAAGATGTAGCCAAATCGACTAAAGACGCAGCCCCTGCGGTCTTGCCGCAGGGGCTTTTCCTTGAAGCATTCGCGCAAATCGTATTGAATTGCGGTCGCGTCGCCAAAAAACGAGACAAGAAAAGGGACGCACACACCAAGAAGAATAGGGAGATTGGAATGCCTGCTGTCACCGGCAAACTTGCGGCCGCGTCATTGGCTCTCGCGCTCATTGCGGCTTCGACCTCAACTGCATCGGCCCAGAAGAAATACGATACCGGCGCGACCGACACCGAGATCAAGATCGGCAACATCATGCCCTACAGCGGACCGGCGTCCGCCTACGGCATCATCGGGCGCACCGAAGCCGCCTATTTCAAGAAAATCAACGACGAAGGCGGCATCAACGGCCGCAAGATCAATTTCATCTCCTACGACGACGCGTACTCACCGCCGAAGACGGTGGAGCAGGCCCGCAAGCTGGTCGAGAGCGACGAGGTGCTGTTCATCTTCAACTCGCTCGGCACGCCGCCGAACTCGGCGATCCAGAAATACATGAACTCGAAGAAGGTGCCGCAGCTGTTCGTCGCCACCGGCGCCACCAAGTGGAACGATCCGCAGAACTTCCCCTGGACCATGGGCTGGCAGCCCAACTACCAGAGCGAGACGCAGATCTACGCCAAATACATCCTGAAGGAGCTGCCCAACGCCAAGATCGGCGTGCTCTATCAGAACGACGATTACGGCAAGGACTACCTGAAGGGCCTGAAGGACGGCCTCGGCGCCAAGGCCGCGAGCATGATCGTGCTGGAGGAAAGCTACGAGACGTCGGAGCCGACCATCGACAATCACATCGTCAAGCTGAAGGCGACCGGCGCCGACGTCTTCATCAACATCACCACGCCGAAATTCGCGGCGCAGGCGATCAAGAAGAATGCCGAGATCGGCTGGAAACCGATCCACTTCCTCAACAACGTCTCGGCCTCGGTCGGGAGCGTGATCAAGCCGGCCGGCTTCGAGAACGCGCAAGGCATCATTTCGGCGGCCTATCTGAAGGACACCACCGACGCGCAATGGGCCAACGACCCCGGCATGAAGGCGTTCCTCGACTTCATGACGAAGTACTTTCCCGAAGGCGACAAGACCGACGGCGGCACGATCGTCGGCTACGGCGTCGCGCAGACGCTGGTCCAGGTGCTGAAGAACTGCGGCGACGACCTCACGCGCGCGAACGTCATGAAGCAGGCCGCGAGCCTGAAGGACTTCCGCACCGAAGCGCTGCTGCCCGGCATCAAGATCAACACGTCGGCGACCGATTTCGCCCCGATCAGCTCGCTGCAGCTGCAACGCTTCAAGGGCGAGCGATGGGAGCTGTTCGGCGACGTGATCAATGCGGAAGCCGGCGGCTAACTGACGCCTGAAAGGCACGACGGAAAATCCCCTGCGCCGGTCGCGCAGGGGGTTTCTGCTTGCGCGGCGGTCCTGATCACGCGATTGCACAATCGAATGATGGCGGAGGCCGCTTACGCTTTGGCGCACGATGCGGTAGGCAGTTGACCGGCGACCTCATCGCCGCCACTTCAGTCTGCCGAAGGCCATCGTCATGACCGACCGACGTCCCCTGCTCCGCGCGCTCTACGACGCCGCCGTTGCCGCCGCCCATCCGAATACGATTCTGGCGCCGCATCTGCGCCCCGCGCCGAGGGGACGCGTGATCTGCCTTGCCGCGGGCAAGGGCGCAGGCGCGATGGCCGCGGCGGCCGAGCGGCATTATCTCGACGCGCTCGGACTCCCGCCGGAACGGCTGGTCGGCATCGCCACCACGCGCCACGGCTACGGCGTGCCGACCCGCCGCATCCGCATGGTCGAGGCCGGGCATCCCGTGCCTGACGAAGCCGGCTTGAAGGGCGCCGCCGACACGCTCGCGCTGGCGGGCGAGGCCGGGCCTGACGATCTGCTCCTGGTGCTGCTCACCGGCGGCGGCTCGGCCAACTGGATCGCGCCGGCGAATGGCGTCAGCTTCGCGCAGAAGCAGGCGGTCAACAAGGCGCTGCTGCGCTCGGGCGCGCCGATCGGCGAGATGAATGTCGTGCGCAAGCACCTCTCGCGCATCAAGGGAGGGCGGCTGGCGCGCGCCGGCAGGAACGCCGCCGAGATCGTCACGCTCGCGATCTCAGACGTGCCGCATGACGACCCCTCCGCAATCGCGTCCGGCCCCACCGTGCCGGACCCGACGACGCTTAAGGATGCGCGCGCGATCGTGGCCAAGTACAAGCTCGACGTCGACGATGCGGTGCGCCGCGCGCTCGACGATCCCGCCAACGAGAGCTGCAAACCGGGTGACGCTGCCTTCGGGCGCGCGACTTTCGAGCTGATCGCGCGGCCCAAGCAGTCGCTCGACGCCGCGGTGACGATGGCGCGCGCCGCCGGTTACGAGACCATCGATCTCGGCGCCGATCTCGAAGGCGAGGCGCGCGAGGTCGCCGCCGATCACGCCAGGCTGGCGCTCGAGGCACGCGCGCAAGGCAAGCGCATCGCCATCCTCTCCGGCGGCGAGCTCACGGTCACCGTGCGTGGCCAGGGACGCGGCGGACCGAACCAGGAATACGCGCTGGCGCTCGCCGCCCTGTTGCAGGACACCGCCGGCATCTCGGCGCTCGCCGGCGACACCGACGGCGCCGACGGCGGCGCCGGCAATCCCACCGACCCCGCCGGCGCGCTGATCGACGCGGCAACGTTCGCAAGGATGAAGGCGCAGGGACTGCAACCGCAGGCCTATCTCGACAACAACGACGCGACCTCGTTCTTCGAGGCCACGGGGGATCTGCTCCAGCCGGGGCCGACGCTGACCAACGTGAACGACATCAGGGTGATCCTGGTGGATTGAGGCACGCCCCGCTCGATGCCATCGAATCCACGGCTCTCGCAGTGACGGAGTGTGTAGGTGCGGCCTACCGCTTGACGCTGACGTGCTCCAGCAGCGCCAGCAGGCCCTTCAACAAGTCCGTCGGCGACGGCGGGCAGCCCTTGATGTGCAAATCCACCGGAACGATCTCGGACACGCCGCCGACGCAGGCGTAGCTGCCTCTGAAAATGCCGCCATCGATCGCACAGCCGCCGACCGCGACGACCCATTTCGGATCGGGCGTCGCGTTGTAGGTCCGCTCCAGCGCCTGTCGCATGTTCTTCGTCACCGGGCCCGTGACCAGCAGCACGTCGGCATGGCGCGGCGAAGCGACGAAGCGCAGGCCGAAACGTTCGATGTCGTAGAAGGCGTTGGACAGCGCATGGATCTCAAGCTCGCAGCCGTTGCAGGACCCGGCATCGACCTCGCGAATGGCAAGAGAACGCCCGAGCCGGGCCTGGGCAGCACGGTCGACCTTCGCTGCAAGCTCGGCCAGCGCCGAACCGTCCGGCGCCGGCGCCGGCTCCGTCAGCGAGCCATGGGTGAGGCTTTCGAGCAGGGTCTTGCGCATGGCTCAGAGGTCCACGCCAGAATAGGAACAGTTGAACGATTTATTGCAGAGCGGAAAGTCGGCAATGATGTTGCCCTCGATTGCGGTTTCCAGCAGCGGCCACTGGAACCACGACGCGTCGCGCAGGTGGCAGCGTTCGACGCGCAGCTCACCATCGAGCCGCAGCCAGACCAGAACGTCGCCGCGGAAGGCTTCCGTCAGCGCCAGGCCTTCGCATGCGCCGCGCCCCGCCGGCGGCGCGCTGCTGATCTCGCCCGGCTCCATCAGGTCGAGGATCTGCGCAATCAGCTCGACGCTCTGCTCGACCTCGCGGATGCGGATCCAGACCCGTGCGTTGACATCGCCGGCTTCCAGCACCGGCACCTCGAACGACAATTGATCGTAGGGCGCGTAGGCAAGCGTGCGTCGTGCATCGAAATTGCGGCCCGAGGCGCGGCCGACATAGCCGCCGGCGCCGAACTGCCGCGCATAGCCCGCCTTCACGATGCCCGTGGTGACGGTGCGGTCCTGCAAGGATGCGGTGTTGTCGTAGAGCTCGATCAGGCGCGGGAATACCTTCTTGATTTCAGCAAGCAGCGTTCGTAGCGCCGGGATACCGTCCGGCGCGATGTCGCGCGCCAAGCCACCGGGCACGACGACGTCCATCATCAGGCGATGGCCGAACGCAGCATCCGCAGCGCGCAGGGTCCGCTCGCGCAAAATGCCGGTCTGGGCGTGCATCAGCGCGAACGACGCATCGTTGCAGATCGCCCCGATGTCACCGAAATGATTGGCGAGCCGCTCCAGTTCCGCCATCAGCGCCCGCAAGTACGTCGCGCGCCGCGGCACCTCGATGTCGAGCGCGGCTTCCGCCGCGCGGGCAAAGGCGAAAGCGTAGGCCACCGCGCTGTCGCCGGAGGTGCGGTTGGCGAGCTTTGCCGCGGCCTCGAGGCTCGCGCCCTGCATCAGCGACTCGATGCCCTTGTGGGTGTAGCCGAGCCGCTGCTCCAGCCGCACCACATGTTCGCCATTGGCGGTGAAGCGGAAATGGCCGGGCTCGATGATCCCGGCATGGACCGGGCCGACCGCCACCTGGTGCAACGCCTCGCCCTCGGCCGGCAGGAACTGGTATGGCCGCACGTCGCGCGATGCGTTGCGGCCCGAGAGCGGATAGGATTGGCCCCAGGCATCGTGATCGAGCCACGGCCGCAGATCGTGCGCAACGGTCGGAACAAGCCCGAACAGATCATGGATAATCCGCTCCAGCCGAAGCGCCGGCGGATGACGGTTGGCGATGCTTGGAAATGTGCCGGCCGTACACGCGTAGGTCACGACCGCGATCTCGGCCGAGCCTCCATCGAGCATCGCCATATGCACCGCGGTCGGCTCGCCCCATAAGCCGAGCAGTGTGAGGCCCCCCTCGACCAGCCGATCGATCGCCGCCTGCCAGCCCGCCTCCGTCACGACCGCGCGCGGCCAGGGCCGGTGCGACGGCACCGCATTGACATGGGGGATGCTGTCGAGGATGCCCATCGCTTATCCCAGGAGCTTCGCGACGTTCTGGAAGCCGGTGACCAGCACCGGCGGCAGATAGATGCCGGCCATCAGCACCAATCCGAGGTGTGTGAACATCGGCACGTAGGAGGCTTCGGCGGGTGCGGTCTTGCCCTTGGGCTCGCCGAACATCACCACGCCGACCCGCAGGAAAAGCCCGCCGAGCGCGACGATGATACCGAGCACCAGGATCACCGTCAGCCAGGGTGCGCGGGCGAACGTCGAGCTCACCACCAGAAACTCGCTCATGAAGATGCCGAATGGCGGCAGCCCGACGATGGCGATGACGCCGAGCATCAGGCCCCAGCCGAGCACGGGGTTGGTCGTCGTGAGGCCGCCGATCTCGGCGATCTTCTGTGTGCCCTTGACCTGCGCGATATGACCGACGGCGAAGAAGATTGCCGACTTGGTCAGCGAATGCATGGCCATGTGCAACAGAGCTGCGAAATTGGCGAGCGGGCCGCCCATGCCGAAGGCGAAGACGATGATGCCCATATGCTCGATCGAGGAATAGGCGAACATCCGCTTGATGTCGCGGCGCCGGTACAGCATCAGCGCGGCGAAGACCACCGAGATCAGGCCCATGGTCACCATCAGCGGACCCGGCGCGATCGCCTCGGAGTTGACCGCAAGCATCATCTTGAAGCGCAGCAGCGCATAGAGCGCGACATTGAGCAGCAGGCCGGACAGCACCGCCGAAATCGGCGTCGGGCCCTCGGCATGCGCATCCGGCAGCCAGGCGTGCAGCGGTGCGAGGCCGACCTTGGTGCCGTAGCCCAGCAGCAGGAAGACAAAGGCGACGTTGAGCAACGCCGGATCGAACTGTGCGGCGTGCTTCACCAGCACCGTCCACACCATGCCGTCCAGCCCCTCGCCCACCGCGGGGCGCGCCGCCATATAGACCAGGATGGTGCCGAACAGCGCGAGCGCGATGCCGACGCTACCGAGGATGAAATATTTCCATGCGGCTTCCAGCGCCTCATGGGTGCGGTAGATGCCGACCATCAGCACGGTCGTCAGCGTCGCCACCTCGACCGCAACCCACATCAGGCCGATATTGTTGGCGACGAGCGCGAGGTTCATCGCGAACATCAGCATCTGGTACATCGCGTGATAGAAACGCAGGAAGGCCGGCGTCAGCCGCCCGATCTCGATCTCGTGGTGGATGTAGCTCGCGCTGAAGACCGAGGTCGTGAAGCCGATGAAGGTCGTCAGGACTATGAAGACCTTGTTGAGGTCGTCGAGCAGCAGATATTGCCCCGACGTCGGCTCGATCACGAACAGGGACAGCGAAGTGAGGAAGGTCGCGAGCGCCGCGACGATGTTGAGCTTCGCCGCCAGCATGTAGCCAGGCAGGATCGCGAGCAGAGCGGCCGAGATGGACGGGATCAGCAGGATCGCACCGAGCGCATCGATCGTCATCGCCGCTCTCCCCGGAAGCGATCGAGCGCCTGTACGTCCACGCTGTCAAAACGCTCGCGGATGCGGAACAGGAATATCCCGATCACGATGAAAGCGATCAGCACCGAGAAGGCGACGCTGATCTCCACCACCAGCGGCATGCCCTTGGCGCCGGTTGCCGCCAGCACCAGCCCGTTCTCCAGCGACATGAAGCCGACGACCTGGCTCACGGCGTTGCGTCGCGTAACCATGATCAGGAGACCCAGCAGCACCACCGACAGCGCGAAGGCGAGGTCCTCGCGCGCGAGTGCATCGGCGCCCGGCGTCACCCGCAACATCACCACCATCGACAGCGCGACGAGGCCTATCCCGGCCATCATGGTCAACCCGATGCCGATCACGTTCTCGATCTCGCGGTGGATACCGAGCCGCTTGATGATCCGGTGCAGCGCCACGGGGATGATGATGGCCTTGAAGACCAGCGCGATCAGCGCCGTGATATAGAGATGCGGCGCTTGCTGCACATAGGCCTGCCAGCCCACCGACAGCGCCAGCACGCCGGCATGCAGCGCATAGACGTTGAGCAGCGCATAGAGCCGATCCTGGTAGAGCATCATGAAGCTCGCCAGCACGAGGGAGCCGGCGAGCAGATGGGCGATGTCGAATTGCAGGCTGCTCATCTCAGAGGCTCCCCGACACGAAGCGCAACAGCGTGGCAAGCAATGCCAGCATCAGCGCTGCGCCCAAGAACTCCGGAATCCGGAACACGCGCATCTTGGCGATCGCGGTCTCGAACACGGCAAGCAGAAAGCCGAGGACCGTCAGCTTGCCGAGATAGACCAGCGCGCCAAGAGCGAGCCTTGCAACGCTCGCATCCGCGGTCGCCGTGCCCCATGGCAGGAACACGCAGGCGATCAGCGAGACATAGAGCAGAAGCTTGAGCTGCGACGACAAATCGATCAGCGCGAGATGCCGCCCTGAATATTCCAGCACCATGGCCTCATGCACCATGGTGAGCTCGAGATGGGTGGCGGGGTTATCGATGGGGATACGGGCATTCTCCGCCAGCGCAACGATGGTCAGCGCCACGAACGCCATCCCCAGCGACACGCGCAGGCCGACCGCGTCCGAGCCCATGAACTCGGCCACCGTGGGGAGCTGCGTCGAGCCGGCGATCATGGCAACCGAGAACGCGGTGATCAGCATCGCGGGCTCGGCGAGGGAGGCGATCATCACCTCACGGCTGGAGCCGATGCCGCCGAAGGCGGTTCCAACGTCCATGCCGGCGAGCGCCTGGAAGAAACGGGCGCTGCCGAGCAGCGCAGTGATGGCGATGAGATCGGCGGTCCAGGAGAACAACAGTCCATTGCCGAAGGTCGGCACCAGCGACGCGGCGACCCAGGTGCCCGCGAAGATCAGATACGGAATGACGCGAAACAGCCAGGATGCGTTGTCCGCGAGCACCACATCCTTGCGCATCAGGCGAATGAGGTCGCGATAAGGTTGGAGCAGCGGCGGTCCGCGCCGGCGTAGCAGCCGAGCCTTCACCTTTCGCACGAAACCCGTCAGCAGCGGCGCGAGTCCCAGCACCAGCGACATCTGCGCGCCCTGGGAGAGGATGTCGCGCAGCTCGTTCATAGGGCCACCACCAGCAGCAGCACGACCAGGGCCACGAACACCAGCGTCAGGTAGCGGCGGATGCTGAGGAACTGCAGGATATTGATGCGGTCGGTCGCAAAGCCGATGGCCTTCGCGATCGGCGCGTACAGCCCATCCCAGATCAGATCGTGCAGTTCGACCTGGAGCCGCGCAGGAAGCGGCGAGGACGGCGGCGGCATCTCGCCGATCTCGCGTGCGCCAAAGATGACGCTGCCGAACACGCGGCGGATCGGCTGCGAGAAGCTGGAGGCCGAGTACTGGATCGCGGGGTCCGCGTCGGGATAGCCGCAATCCCAGGCCGGCGCGCGGCGTAAACGGTCGGAGGCGAGACGGTGAATGGCTGTCGCCGCCGCCGTGCCGCAGAGTGCCGCGAACAGGAACACCAGAAGGCCGTTATAGGAGCTGCGGCTTTCCGCAATCGGCACGATGGTGAGCCATTGCAATCCGACCTGATGCGGCATGATGTTGCCGACCATATCCTTGCTCACCGGCGCCAGTGCGTCGATGAACAGCCCGGGCAGGATACCGGCAATGAGACAGAAGGCGGCAAGCGCGAACATTGCGGTCAGCGAGAAGCGGTCAGTCTCATGCGCTGACGCCGCGACATCCGAACGCGGCCGGCCGAGGAAGCTGATGCCATAGAGCTTGACGAAGCAGGCCGCGGCAAAGGCGGCCGCGAGCGCCAGCAAACCGCCGACCGCCGGGATGACCAGCTTGAGGCCCCAGGAGGGCAGTTGCGGTGAAAGCAGGATCGCCTGGAAGGTCAGCCATTCCGAGACGAAGCCGTTGAACGGAGGCAACGCCGAGATCGCGACGCAGCCGACCAGCATCGCGAACGCCGTCTTCGGCATGCGATGGATCAGGCCGCCGAGCTTCTCCATGTCGCGCTCGCCGGTGGCTCCCAGCACCGCGCCGGCGCCGAAGAACAACAGGCTCTTGAACAGCGCATGATTGAAGACGTGCAGCATCGCCGCGGTGAAGGCGAGCGCCGCCACCCAGTCGAGCCCTTCCGCCTTGAAAGCCAGCGCCAGCCCGAGGCCGGTGAAGATGATGCCGATGTTCTCAATCGTTGAATAGGCGAGCACGCGCTTGATATCGCGCTGCATCAGCGCATAGAGCACGCCCAGCGTCGCCGTCGGACCGCCGACCAGCAGCACCACCATGCTCCACCACCACACCGGTTCGGGCACGAGATCAAAGACGATGCGCACGAAGCCGTAGACGGCAACCTTGGTCATGACGCCGCTCATGAGGGCGGAGACGTGGCTCGGCGCGGCGGGATGGGCGAGCGGCAGCCAGGCGTGCAGCGGCACAAGGCCGGCCTTGGAGCCGGCCCCCAGCAGCACGAGGATGACCACCGTGCCGGTCAGCGCAGCGGAAGGATGCGAGGCTCGGATCGCATCGAAATCGTAACCGGCGCCGCTCGCGAGCAGGCCGAAGGCGAGCAGCAGCGCCAACGTGCCGAAACTGGCCATCAGAATATAGACATAGCCGGCGCGGACATTCTCCGGGTCCCGGTGATGCGACACGGCCATCGCCCAGGAGGTCAGCGACATGAATTCCCAGGCGACCAGGAAGCTGAAGGCGTCGTTTGCCAGCACGACGACGTTCATTGCTGCGAGGTAGGCGGGATAGAATGGCAGCACGCGGCCGGGGGAGTCCTCGTGCCTGGAGTAGCCGAGCGCGAACAGGCTCGCAGCGGCGCCGCCGAGATTGACGACGACGAGGAAGAAGGCGGACAGCGCATCGAGCCGGAAATGCGCACCGAGCCAGGGCAGACCGATCGGCAGTGTCGCACTCGGCGCCAGATGAGGGAAAAAGAGCAGATCTGACAGCGCCGTGACACATAGCGTCGATGTGGCGACCAGGCATCCGCCGTAGAGGATGATCGAGCCGCGCGGGCGCGTCGACAGCACGACTCCCGCAGGCGCCAGGGCCAGCAGAGCCGCCACTGACCATAGCGCCACGGCGATCATGGCCGCTCCTCGATCATGATCTGTGCACGGGTTGTCATCGCTATTGGTCGCCCGTGCTCGGAGGTGGAGACTTCAGCCGCACCCCGCGGCCCCCGGCGCTCGACACCGCCCCCTCGGCGATCAACTCGATGCCGGCAACCGACAGCGCGTCAACCAGCTTCACCAGAGAATCGACATTGCCGCGGATCACCCCTTCGGAGGCTTCCATGCGCTGGATAGTGGGCAGCGACAGTGAACAGCGCTGCGCGAGCTCGCGCTGGTCAATCCTGAGTAAGGCACGGGCGGCTCGAAGCTGCGCGGCGGTGATCACGGGCAATGTCCGTGGCAGGTACAGTGATTGATCGACCAAGCCTAAGGCATGCAAAATGATGTTTCAAGCATCATCTTCTAGATGCAACGCATCATTCCGTTTGATGTCCTCGGAGCTTACACCTTCCGGGTGCGTGTGGCGCGCTGATCGATGCTGCGACCTTCGCGAAGATGAAGGCGCAAGGGCTGCAGCCGCAGGCCTATCTCGACAACAACGACGCGACGACGTTCTTCGAGGCCACGCGCGATCTGCTGCAACTCGGCCCGAAGCTGACGAACGTGAATGATATCAGGGTGATTTTGGTGGATTGAGGCGCGCTTACCCTCCCCTGGAGGGGCAGGGGAATCGCGTATGAGATGTGGGCTATGGGCACCGAGCCTCTCCACGTCGTCATGGCCGGGCTTGTCCCGGCCATCCACGTCTTTCTACGCAGCACGAAGAACGTGGATGCCCGGGACAAGCCCGGGCATGACGGCCTCTCGAAAATTCATATGCGATGGCCCTGCCGTCCAGAGGAGGGTAAGAGTCAGAACTCGTTGGCGATCTTCGAGAGCATCCCGATCAGGGCCTCGCGATTGGCCTGGCCGAGCAGATCGTTCAGCCGGGCCTCGTGCTTGGTCGCGACGAGCTTTTTCGCCCGCGCCAGCACGGCCTTGCCCTTGTCGGTCAGTACCAGGATGTGCGAGCGGCGGTCGTTGGTGGAGCGGATCCGCGCGCACAGGTCGCGGCTTTCGAGATTGTCGAGCATGGCCACGAAGTTCGGCCTGAGGATGCCGAGCGTGGAGGCGATCTCGGTCTGGTTGCGGCCGGGGTTCTTCTCGACCAGGAGCAGGACCGAGAACTGCGCCGGCGTCAGTTGGAGCGAGGCCATGCAGCGCAGAAAGTTCTCGAACACCTTGAGCTGGGCCCGCTTCAGGACATAGCCGAGCTGTTCGGACAGCTCGCCCAGCTGGAGCGCTTCGGTTTGGACCTCGCCCGCGTCCTTGCGGCCCTTGCCCGTGTCGGCCGGTTTTTCGGAGGACTTTTCAGCGGTTCTGGAAACGGTCATCGCCTCGTGCTCGTAATCCCGCTAAATTCGGGATGGGTCGTTCCCCACCCTTGATGTTATATTTGATAATTGTTATGGACCATATCAAATATCGTCAGCGTATTTCAATGGCTGTGAGGGGACCATCCACCGCAATTGCGGAGACTGGTCCTCAATCTTGAGGGGGAGCGTCCGGTCTTGAATACCACCATCATGCTGTTCCTGGTACAGGACGGCATCACCAATGGCGCGATCTACGCGCTGCTCGGCCTGGCGCTGGTGCTGGTGTTCGCCGTCACCCGCGTCATCCTCATTCCCCAGGGCGAATTCGTCACCTACGGCGCGCTGACCTATGCCTCGCTGGCCGCGGGCCAGATGCCGGGCACGGCAAAGCTCGCGCTCGCGCTCGGCATCGGCGCCTTCGGCTTCGACCTGTTCGTGGCGCGCAAGGCGTTGCACGGCCGCCTAGTCCTGCGCAGCCTCGTCACCAACATCGTGCTGCCGGCGATCGTGCTGGCGCTGACCCTGTACTTCGCCGCCCAGAAGCCGCCGGTCGCGGTCTGCATCGCCTTGTCGCTGGTGATCGTCGCGATGATCGGCCTCTACCTCTACCGCATCGCGTTCCAGCCGCTGGCGCACACCTCGGTGCTGGTGCTGCTGATCGCGTCGGTCGGCGTCCACCTCGCGCTGCAGGGGCTGGGCCTGCTGTTCTTCGGCGCCGAGGGCCAGCGCGGACCTGCCGTGCTGTCCGGCGCCTTCACCGCCGGCGCGCTGCGCTTCACCGGCCAGAGCATCACCGTCTACGCCATCACCATCGCCTTCATCGTCGGGCTCTGGCTGTTCTTCGGCCTGACGCTCTACGGCAAGGCGCTGCGCGCGACCGCCGTGAACCGGCTGGGCGCGCGGCTTGCCGGCATCCGCACCACGCTGTCCGGGCAGATCGCCTTCCTGCTGGCGTCCGTGATCGGCGCGCTGTCGGGCATCCTGATCGTGCCGATCACGACGCTCTACTATGACAGCGGCTTCCTGATCGGGCTGAAGGGTTTCGTCGCCGCGATCATCGGCGGGCTCGTCAGCTATCCCCTCACCGCCGTCGCGGCGCTGGTCGTCGGCATCGTCGAGGCGTTCTCGTCCTTCTATGCCTCCAACTACAAGGAGGTCATCGTCTTCATGCTGCTGATCCCCGTGCTGCTGCTGCGCTCGCTCGCCGCGCCCGCGGTCGAGGAAGAGAAGGACTGACGCCAAGATGCAGAGCCGGCTTCCCATCATCGTCTTTGCAACCGTCATGGCGGCGATCCCGTTCGTCCCGGGCATGCCGCCGTTCTGGATCGTCCTGCTCGATAATATCGGCCTCGCCGCGCTGGTCGCGATGGGCCTCGTGCTGCTCACCGGCGTCGGCGGCCTGACCTCGTTCGGGCAGGCGGCCTTCGTCGGCTTCGGCGCCTACACCACCGCGGTGCTGTCGACGGCCTACGGCCTGTCGCCCTGGCTGACGCTGCCGCTGTCGCTCGTGGTCAGCGGATCGCTCGCGGTGTTGCTCGGGCTGATCACCGTCCGCCTCTCGGGCCATTATCTGCCGCTCGGCACGCTCGCCTGGGGGCTGGGGCTGTTCTATCTGTTCAGCAAGCTGGAATTCCTCGGGAGAAACGACGGCATCTCGGCGATCCCGCCGCTGTCGATCGGCTCGTACAAGATGCTCTCGCCGGGCTCGATCTATTACGCGATCTGGATCGCCGTGATCGTTTCGGCCCTGTTGACGATGAACCTGCTGGACTCCCGCACCGGCCGCGCCATCCGCGCGCTCAGGCGCGGCCATATCGCGGCGGAAGCGTTCGGCGTGCACACGCCGCGCGCCAAGCTGCTGGTGTTCATCCATGCCGCCGTGCTCGCCGGCCTTTCGGGCTGGCTCTACGCGCATCTCCAGCGCGCGGTGAACCCGACCCCGTTCGGCGCGCATATGGGCATCGAGTACCTCTTCATCGCCGTGGTCGGCGGCGCCGGCTATGTCTGGGGCGGCGTCCTGGGCGCGGCGATCGTCGTCGTGCTGAAAGAGGTGCTGCAAAGCTATCTGCCGCTGATCCTGCCGGGCTCCGGCCAGGTCGAGACCATCGTGTTCGGCATCATGCTGGTGGCGCTGCTGCAGCTCGCGCCCGGCGGCCTCTGGCCCTGGCTGATGTCGTTCCTGCCCGAGCGCAACAGTGGCAGGAAGCCGGACACCTCGCTGAAGCTGGAGCATCGCGCCCGCGTCCCCGCCGAGGCCGGCGTGCTGCTCCAGGTCGAGAAGGCGCGGAAGCAGTTCGGCGGCGTGGTCGCGGTCAACAACGTCTCCTTCGACGTCCGGGCCCGCGAGATCGTCGCCCTGATTGGCCCGAACGGCGCCGGCAAGAGCACGACGTTCAACCTGATCACGGGCGTGCTGTCGGCGACCTCGGGCTCGATCTCGGTGCTCGGCAAGAAGGTCGACAACGCGCCGCCGCAGGAGATCGTCAAGCTCGGCATCAGCAGGACCTTCCAGCACGTCAAGCTCGTCCCCGACATGACCGTGCTGGAGAACGTCGCGATCGGCGCGCATCTGCGCGGCCATTCCGGACCGATCTCCTCGATGCTGCGCCTCGACCGCACTGATGAGGCCAAGCTGCTCGCCGAGGCCGCCCGCCAGATCGAGCGCGTCGGCCTCACCGAGCAGATGCACCAGCTCGCAGGCAGCCTCTCGCTCGGCCAGCAGCGCATCGTCGAGATCGCCCGCGCGCTCTGCGTCGACCCGATGCTGCTGCTGCTCGACGAGCCGGCCGCGGGCCTGCGCCACATGGAGAAGCAGCGCCTCGCGACGCTGCTGCGCGAGCTGCGCGACGGCGGCATGAGCGTGCTGCTGGTCGAGCACGACATGGGCTTCGTGATGAACCTCGCCGACCGCATCGTGGTGCTCGATTTCGGCACCAAGATCGCGGAAGGCACCCCCGCCACGATCAAGACCAATCCCGAAGTGATCAAGGCCTATCTCGGAGTGGCGGCATGAGCGCGCTGTTGTCCGTCACCGACGCACATGTCGCCTATGGCAAGGTCGAGGCGGTGCGTTCGGTTTCGCTCGAGGTCGGGGCCAACGAGATCGTCACCATCGTCGGCGCCAACGGCGCCGGCAAGACCACGCTGCTTTCGGCCATCATGGGCATTCTGCCGCTGAAAGGCCGCGTCGCCTTCGCCGGGCAGGATCTCGCCCGGCTCGACATCGAGGACCGCGTCGCGATGGGCCTCGGCCTCGTCCCCGAGCACCGCGAATTGTTCGTGACCATGAATGTCGAGGACAATCTCGAGCTGGGTGCCTTCCGCATCGAGCGGAGTCGGGCGAGAGCCTCGATGGAGCGGGTCTACACGCTGTTCCCGCGGCTGAAGGAGCGGCGCAAGCAGCTTGCCGGCACGCTCTCCGGCGGCGAGCAGCAGATGCTCGCGATGGGCCGCGCGCTGATGGGCGAGCCAAAGCTCCTGATGCTGGACGAGCCGAGCCTCGGCCTCGCTCCCATCATCGTCGCCGACATTTTCCGCATCGTCACCGAGCTGCGTGCCGCCGGCGTCTCCGTGCTGCTGGTCGAGCAGAACGCGCAGGCCGCGCTGAAGATCGCAGACCAGGCCTATGTGATGGAGCTCGGCGAATTCGTTCTCAGCGGCAAGGCCAGCGACGTCGCGGCCAACGAGCGGGTGGCGGCCAGCTATCTCGGCTTCCAGCACGAAGGCGAGAGCGTGGTGTGACTCTTACCCTCCCCTGGAGGGGCAGGGTCGCTACGCATGCAGCGAAGCGAAATGCGTCGCGGGGTGGGGTGACGGTCTCTCCGCGTCGGAAACTGCCCGTGTTGAGAGATCACACCACCCCGCTCGCGCGTTCGCGCGATCGACCCTCCCCCTCCAGGGGAGGGTAAAAGAAGCAGCGGCTTTACGGAGCTCAATCTGCCGCCTTCTCCCCCTTCAGCGCCGCGACCTCCGCTTCCAGCTCCGCGATCCTCGCATCCCGCGCCGCCAGCGCCGCGGCGACATCGCCTGCATCGAATTTCTGCGGAATGTGCTGCGGGCAGTTTGTGTCCCAGGCCGCGATCTTGAACAGGATCACCTGCTCCGGCCGCGCACGATAGCCTTTCGGCATCAGCGACGCGGTTAGCGCTTCGTCGTCCTCGACCACCCGCGCCTCGCCCCAGATCTTCACACGGCGGCGGTGGGCGTAGTCCATCACGAAGATGTAGGCCTTGGCATTCTCCGTCAAATTGCCTTGCGTGATGAACTGCTGGTTGCCGGCATAGTCGGCGAAGGCCAGCGTCTGCTTGTCGAGCACCTTGAGAAACCCCTTCGGTCCGCCGCGGTGCTGGATGTAGGGCTGGCCGTCGGCTGAAGCGGTGGCGAAATAGAAGCTGTTGGCGTCGGCCAGGAAGGCCGCGAGGTTGTCGTCGACCTCCGTGCGCCATCCGCGCTGCTCGCTACGCGCATAGGCCTCGCGCGAGCCCTTGCGCGCCTGGATCGCCTTCACCGCCGGCGAGAAGGCGACGTCGCTGGCATAGGCATCAGCTGCTGTCGTCATCGGAACGTCTCCTTGAAAATTCCGGCGCATTCCCGCGTCTTTCCAGGCATAAGATAGACTTGCAAGCCGCCAGAACAATCTGGCCACTTGACACTTCATCATTGCAGCATATGCAATAATGTCCATGGACCGGCTCGAAGCCATGCACGTGTTCGTCACCGTCGCCGATCTGCGCGGCTTCGCGCCGGCGGCGCGCAAGCTGCGCCTGTCGCCCTCCGCGGTGACCCGGATGATCGCTGCGCTGGAGGAGCACCTCGGCGCGCGGCTGCTGCAGCGAACCACGCGGCAGGTGACACTGACCGATGTGGGCACGCGCTATCTCGAGCGCGCGCGGCGCATCCTCGCCGATGTCGAGGAGGCCGACGGCTCGGCGCGGCAGGAGCGCAACCGGCCGAGCGGGCGGCTGGTGGTGTCGGCGCCGGTCGGCTTCGGCCGGCTGCATGTCGGGCCGGTCATGACCGCTTATCTCAAGCGCTATCCCGAGGTCGCCTGCGAGCTCAGACTGTCGGATCATCTGGTCAATCTCGTCGAGGACGCCGTCGATGCGGCGGTGCGGATCGGTCATCTCGCCGATTCCTCGCTGGTTGCGCGCCAGGTCGGCGTGATGCGGCGGATCGTGGTGGCCGCGCCCGGCTATCTCAAACGACATGGCGAGCCGAAGACGCCGGAGGCGCTTCGCGAGCACCAGACCATCCAGTTCGGCCCCTGGTCCGAATGGCGCTTCCAGCACGACGGCCGCGACATCGAGGTCATGCCGACCCCACGCTTCACCAGCAACAGCGCCGACGCGGCGCTGCAATATGCCGAGGCCGGCGGCGGCGTGACGCGCGTGCTGGCCTATCAGGCCGCCGAGGGCTTGAAGCGCGGACGGCTGAAGATCGTGCTGGCGAAATATGAGCAGCCGGCACTGCCGATCCACATCGTCTATCCGACCTCGCGCCTGCTCTCGGCCAAGGTGCGGGCGTTCGTCGATCTCGTGGTGGAGACGGCGGAGTGGCGGTTCGGATAGGCCTCGTGTCCCGGACGCGGTGCGAAGCGGCGCAGAGCCGGGATCCAGAAAGCGAAGAGTGAGCTGCGGATGGATGGCCCCGGCTCAGCAGCGCACCGCCGAAGAGGGCGCTGCGCTGCGTCCGGGGCACGAGAGAGCTTCACCCCTTCTTCGGCACCACGCGGAACGTCCCGCTCGCCCGCGCGATCACGGCATCGTCGGCCCTGACCAGGCATTGCGCGAAGCAGATCGTGGAGCCGGTCTTGATGGCCTCGCCCTCGACCGCGAGCCATTGGCCGATCCCGGCGGCGCCGACGTAATCGACCGACAGCGAAATCGTGACGAAGGACGTCGCCCATGCCGTCGCTTGCGCGCAGCTGTAGCCCATGGCGGCATCGGCCAGCGCCGCGATCAGCCCGCCATGGATCAGCCCGCGCGCATTGGTGTGTGGCGTCGCCAGCCGCAATCCCACGGTGACGCTCTTGTCGGCCTTCTTCGAATAGAGCGGCTCCCAGGGATCGGTGAGCGGGGATTTGCGGAAATGCGGCTCGAAGCCGGCGGGGATGTCAGTGGAGGTCATGGCAGTCTCGCGTTGCTGGTTGCCGGCATTGAACGCGATGTGGATGACGGTTGCATCAATTACAAAGTTTCAAACGGAATTTGCGCAGGCGTTTGAAACGGACGCGCCGTCGCACCCAACGACACTGTCATCACCCGCGAAGGCGGGTGATCCAGTATTCCAGAGGCGGTTTTGACTAAACCGAGGGGCCGCGGCGTACTGGATGCCCGCCTGCGCGGGCATGACATCTGTGGTCAAAACGGCAGCCCCACGTAATTCTCCGACAGCGAGGTCATCGCAGCTTCCGACTGCGTGACGTAGTCGAGCTCGGCGAGCTGAATGCGGGCGCCGATCGTGCCGGTGTCGGGGAATTTGTGGAGCATCGAGGTCATCCACCAGGAGAAGCGCACGGCTTTCCAGACCCGTGCCAGCGCCTTGGTGGAATAAGCATCGAGGCCGGCGCTGGATTTCTCGTCGTAGAACTCGCGCAGCGCGCTCGCCAGATAGTGCGCGTCGCTGGCAGCGAGGTTCAATCCCTTGGCGCCGGTCGGCGGCACGATGTGGGCGGCGTCGCCGCACAGGAACATCTTGCCGAAGCGCATCGGCTCGGCGACGAAGCTGCGCAGCGGCGCGATGCTCTTCTCGATCGACGGGCCCGTGACGAGGCTGTCGGCCGCCTCCTGGTCGAGCCGGCGCTTCAACTCATCCCAGAAGCGGTCGTCCGGCCATTGGTCGACATGATCGTCGAGCGAACATTGCACATAGTAGCGGCTGCGCCTGGTCGAGCGCATGGTGCACAGCGCAAAGCCGCGGGCATGGTTGGAATAGATCAGCTCGTGGCTGACCGGCGGGGTGTCGGACAGGATGCCGAGCCAGCCGAACGGATAGACCCGCTCGAACTCCTCGATCGCCGAAGACGGGACGCTGGCGCGGCTGACGCCATGGAAACCGTCGCAGCCGGCGATGAAATCGCAATCGATGGTGTGGGTAACGCCGTCCTTGACATAGGTCACGCGCGGGTGACTGCCGTCGAAATCATGCGGTTGCACGTCCCTGGCCTCGTAGACGGAGATGAGACCGGCGGCCTTCCTCGCATTCATCAGGTCGAGCGTGACCTCGGTCTGGCCGTAGATCATCACCGTCTTGCCGGTCGCGCCCTTCATGTCGATACGGTGACGGCGGCCGGAGAAGGCGAGCTCGATGCCTTCGTGCACCAGGCCTTCGGCATGGGCCCGCGCGCCGGCGCCGACCTGGTCGAGCAGCGCGACGGTTCCTTCCTCCAGGAGACCGGCGCGGATGCGGCCGAGCACGTAATCCGGGCTCTGCCGCTCCAGGATGACGTTGTCGATGCCGTATGTGTGCAGCAGTTGCCCGAGCAACAACCCGGCCGGCCCGGCTCCGATGATTGCGACTTTTGTCCGCAATACTTGCTCCTTCCGATCCTGTAGGCTTTCGTCGCGGGTCGCTTGTCGCCACGCTCCGTGCAGGATAATTATATCATATAACGGTTGGGAAGAAGGGAGGGCGTTCGCCGCAGCGCGACAAATCCATGCAACATGGATGATGTAGACGGCGCGGCGAGGTGCGCGCCAGTTTCCGGCTTGAACGCGCCGGCCAATTAGATAACATGTTAATTAACGAGACCGGGCCATCGAAGCCCGCCGTCAAAAACAGGGAGAGACGCGTGATGAGGAAAGCCTGTCTGGCGTTGCTGCTGGCAGCAAGCGTGAGCCCAGCGTTCGCGCAGGAGAAGACCTTCGACCTGAAGGTCTCGCACTGGGTGCCGGCCTCGCATCCGCTGCAGAAATCGCTGGAAGACTGGGTCGCCGCGGTGAACAAGGATTCCGGCGGGACCATCACCGGCAAGGTGTTTCCGGCCCAGCAGCTCGGCAAGGCGTTCGACCATTACGACATGGCGCGCGACGGCATCGCCGACGTCACCTATGTCAATCCCGGCTATCAGCCCGGCCGCTTCCCCATCATCGGCGCAGGCGAACTGCCCTTCCTGATCTCGGACGCCAAGGGCGGCTCGATGGGGCTCGACGCCTGGTATCGCAAATATGCAGAGAAGGAGATGAAGGACGTCAAATACTGTCTCGCCTTCGTCCACTCGCCCTCCTCGTTCCACTCCCGCACCAAGAAGATCGTCAACCCCGAGGACGTGAAGGGCCTGAAGATCCGCCCGGCACACGCCACCATGGCGAATTTCGTCACCTCGCTCGGCGGCACCAACGTGCAATCCTCCGCACCCGAAGTGCGCGACATCATCGAGCGCGGCGTCGCCGACGGCGTCACCTTCCCGTGGGGCTCCCTGGTGCTGTTCGGCATCGACAAGGTGACCAAATACGACATGGAGGCGCCGCTCTACACCACGACCTTCGTGTTCGTGATCAACAAGGACAAGTACAATGCCATGTCCGACAAGCAGAAGGCCGCGATCGACAAGAATTGCACGGTCGAGATGGCGGGAGCGGTCGGCGAGCACTGGGGCAAGTTCGAGGATGCCGGCATCGACAAAGTGAAGGCGGAGTCCAATCACGAGGTCTACAAGCTCACGGCCGAGCAGACCGCCGCCTGGAAGAAGGCCGCCGAACCGCTGGTCAAAACCTGGAGCGATAATGCCAAGAAGGCCGGCGCCGATCCCGATGCGGCGCTCGCGGACCTGAAGGCATCGCTGAAGAAGTACAACGCGCTGGCGGAGTAACGCGGTGGCGAGCTCGCCTCCCCCTCTCCCCGTTCTTACGGGGAGAGGGTCGGGGTGAGGGGCTGCTTCCGCAAAAAGCGGTGAAAGAAGGACTCGCGGAGAGTCCCCCTCACCCGGATTGCATCTCCGATGCAATCCGGCCTCTCCCCGCACGCGGGGAGAGGCGAGGCGCGCGGCGACACCTGGATCGAACGAATGACCTCACGCGATAGGACCACCCCATGAAGCGCTCCTGGATGGATCGCGTGATCGACTCGATCGAATGGATCGCGGCCGGCTTCGTCGGCATCGTCGCGCTCGACATCTTCCTCTCGGTGCTGCTGCGCAACACGCTGAACTATTCGATTCCCGACAGTTTCGACATCGGCCGCATGCTGCTCGGCATCCTCATTTTCTGGGGCATCGCGGCCACCTCCTATCGCGGCACCCACATCACGGTGGATCTGGTCTGGGGCAATGTCGGCCCGCGCCACCAGCGCTGGATCGACGTGTTCGCGACGCTGGTGCTTCTGTTCGTCGTGACCGTGCAGACCTGGACGCTGTTCGACAAGGTGCGCGGCACCTACAACGACAACGTCCAGACTTTCGACCTGCACATGCCGGTATGGCCGTTCTTCCTCGTCGCATGGATTGGCGACGTCTGTGCCGTGCTGCTGATCGCGATCCGCACGTACCGGCTGATCTTCCACCCCGAAGACATGCACGAACCCAAGATCAAGGTGACGGAGTGACCATGAGTACCGACGCCGTCGCCGTCATCGGCTTCGTCTCGCTGTTCGCCCTGATGCTGCTGCGCGTGCCGGTCGGCATGGCCATGGGTCTCGTCGGCGTGTGCGGCTTCAGCTATCTCGTCGGCTCGACCCCGGCCCTGAAGATGGTCGGGCAAGTCACCATGCGGACGGTGACGGACTACACTTTCGGCGTGATTCCGATGTTCCTGCTGATGGGATCCTTCGTCAGCAACTCCGGCATGAGCCGCGAGCTGTTCCGCGCCGCCAACGGCTTCGTCGGCCATTTGCGGGGCGGCCTCGGCATCGCCACCGTCGGTGCCTGCGGCGGTTTCGCCGCGATCTGCGGTTCGTCGGTTGCGACCGCCGCGACCTTCTCTGCCGTCGCCTACCCGGAAATGCGCCGCTTCGGCTACCCGCAGTCCTTTGCCACGGGGGTCATCGCGGCCGGCGGCACGCTGGGCGCGATCCTGCCGCCCTCCACGGTGCTTGCGGTCTACGGCATCATCACCGAGCAGGACATCGGCAAGCTCTTCATCGCGGGCATCATTCCCGGCCTGCTCGCGATGGCCATGTACATGATCACGATCTTCCTGATCGGCTATTTCCGCCCCGATTTTCTAGCCAAGGGCAAGGTGATTCCGTGGCGCGAGCGTTTCGCCGGATTGAAGGACATCTGGGCTCCGGTGCTGCTGTTCATCTTCGTGATCGGCGGCCTCTATGGCCTGCCCTTCCTGCCGCGCTTCACGCCGACGGAGGCAGGCGGCGTCGGCGCGACCGGGGCCTTCATCATCGGCGTGCTGACCGGCCGACTCGACCGCGAGAAGGTGCTGGCCTCGCTGCTCCAGGCCACGCGCACCGCGGCCGCGGTGTTCACCGTGCTGATCGGCGCGCTGATCTTCGGCTATTTCCTCACGGTGACGCAGACGCCGCAGAAGGTCACGGAGCTCCTCACCGGCCTCGGCCTCGGACCCTACGGCGTGCTGGCGCTGATCATGGTGATGTATCTCGTGCTCGGCTGCCTGATGGACGCGATGGCGATGATCATCTTGACCGTGCCGATCATCTTCCCGGTCATCATCCATCTCGGCTTCGATCCGATCTGGTTCGGCGTCATTGTCGTCATGACCGTCGAGCTCGGGCTGATAACTCCGCCGGTGGGCATGAACGTGTTCGTCATCAAGAGCGTGGTGAAGGACGTGTCGTTCTCCACCATCTTCAGGGGCGTGAGTCCGTTCGTGGTCACCGACCTAATCCGCCTGGTGATTCTGATCGCCTTCCCGCTGCTGGCGATCTGGCTGCCGACACGGATGATGGCGCAATGACGAGGTGAAGCGATGACCACGCCGACGTTAGAAACGAAGTACGTCTTCACCCTTACCGTCCGCATCGGCGACGTCGTCACCGCCGGCGAGACCGGGATCGGCGTTCGCCGCATCATCCCGATCATCGGCGGCGAGGTGAAAGGCGCGATCACAGGGAAGGTGCTGCCGTTCGGCGCCGATTTCCAGACCATCCGCCCCAACGAGCTGATCGATCTCGAAGCCAAATACGCCTTAGAGACCGACGACGGCGCCGTGGTCTATGTCGAGAACAAGGGCATGCGCTTCGGGCCGGTCGAGCTCTTGCAGAAGCTCAAGCGCGGCGAGCCGGTCGATCCCAAGCTGATCTATTTCCGCACCGTGCCGAGGTTCGAGACCGGGCACGAGAAGTATCGCTGGCTGATGGAGCACATTTTCGTCGGTTCGGCTGCGAGGCATGCCGACCGGGTGGTGATCGACGTGCATCAGGTGATGTAAGGCCGCCTGCAACCCGTCGAAATTAACCAACTCAAGCCAAGCTATTACAACCAGTGGTAGGCTTTCCCCAACTAGACTAAGATGACATTTTTTGGGGACATTGCCGTGGCGAGAAGAGCGATTGATCCAGGTGACGGATTAGCAACTGACATCGTCGGTCCTTGGGCGATCGATAAGCATGAACGGTTACGAAAATACATAGACGCGTATCGAGGCGCCCGAGCCAAATTTCTTCCCCCGAAAGGCACCGGCGGGGCTGCCTATATCGATCTCTTTTCTGGTCCGGGTCGCTCACAGCGAGACGACACGAGCGAGTTTATCGATGGAAGCCCACTGGTCGCTTACAAAGCGGCCCGTGGGAGCAAGACGCGCTTCTCCGAAATGTATTTTAACGACGCTGATGGAGAGAACGTCGAGGCGCTCCGTCAACGAATGGCTCGGCTCGGAGGTGCAGCGAACTACTATAACCAGGCGGCAGAGGTTGCCGTCAACCACGTGGTCAGAGCGCTTAACCCCACGGGACTCCATTTCGCCTTTCTTGATCCCTATAACCTCGAAAATCTACCTTTCTCAATTATCGAGAAGCTGGCGAAGCTACCGAGAATGGATATGCTCATTCACGTTAGCATCTTCGACCTCCAGCGCAACTTGCGCCGTTATCTAGAAGATGGTCGAGTGCTCGACGTGTTTATGCCGGGGTGGCGTAGCGCGATTGATATGAATCGAACTGACCAATCAGTCAGGACTGATCTTCTGCACTACTGGCTCAGTCTGATTCAGGGACTTGGCACATCCCCCGCGGAGGGCATCGAGCTAGTCTCAGCGACCAAAGGCCAGCGGCTCTATTGGCTGGTATTTGTCAGTTCGCATGAGCTAGGACGAAGGCTTTGGGACGACATCAGAAACGTGCACGTTCAAGGACGATTGTTGTGAGGGAAAATGGCTGAAACGTCGATCGAGTGGACAGACGCCACATGGAATCCAGTGGCTGGGTGTACCGTCCTCTCACCCGGCTGCACCAATTGTTATGCGATGCGGATGGCCGCACGCCTCGATGCGATGGGGTTGACGAAGTACCGTGGACTGACCCGAAAAAGTGGCCGGCGAGCGGTGTGGACTGGCAAAGTACGACTGGATGAGAATGCACTCGGCGTTCCGGCCAAGTGGAGGAAGCCGAAGCGCATCTTTGTGAACTCGATGTCAGACTTGTTCCACGAAAAGGTACCTGCGACCTTTGTTGCGAAGGTATGGTCGGTTATGGGGCAGACTCCCTGGCATACGTTTCAGATCCTGACGAAACGTCCCGATCGAATGGCCGCGCATACATCGGGGTTGCCTGTGCTCAGGAACGTTTGGCTTGGTACCAGCATCGAAAATGCAAGCTATCTTCACCGCATCGAAGAGCTACGAAGAGTAACCGCGGCCGTCAGGTTCATTTCATTCGAGCCTTTGCTGGGCTCTGTGGCTACTGCTGACCTAAGCGGTATTGATTGGGCAATTGTTGGCGGCGAGAGCGGCCCCCACGCTCGCCCTATGCTAAGGGAGTGGGTTGATGAGATCGAGGCCGCCTGCAGGGAGTCCGATACGGCCTTCTTCTTTAAACAGTGGGGGGGCGTCCGGAAGAAAGCCAGCGGTCGGACATACCGTGATCAGACCTTTGACGAAATGCCCACTGTCACTTAATCCGAAGACGGCAGGTCCGGCCTGAAGCTGAGGTGAGCGCCATGCGTCATTACATCGGCTTGATCCATGAGGATGCCGATAGCGATTTCGGCGTGTCGTTTTCCGATCTGCCGGGCGTCGTGACCGCGGGGACCACGCTCGGCGAAGCGCGCGACATGGCCGAAGAATCGCTGGCGCTTCATCTCCGAGGCATGGCTGAAGACGGAGACGCCACCCCCGAGCCGTCGTCGCTTGAGGAAATCATGTCGGATCCGCAGAACCGCTCGGGCGTCGCGATTCTGATATCGGTGAAGGACGAGCAGCCGAAGGCCGTCCGCGTCAATGTCACCCTGCCCGGCGACGTGCTGGAGCAGATCGACAAGTACGCCGAGGCCCACGGCTACACGCGATCGGGCCTGCTCGCGCAAGCCGCCAAGAAGCTGAGCACCGACGCCGCGTGAGTCAACCTCGCCGTTGCGCAGTTCGGCGCCGGATGCGTCGGCTTTCCAAGGCGCCTTTTCCATCCGACCCGCGACGACGCCCCTCCTTGACTCCCCCAGAATTCGTTATACAACATAACTATTCTGACAAGGACGCAAATGACACAGGGAAACGCCGAGACCGCGGACGCGGGCACCGCCGGGCTGTTGAAGATCGAGCGGGCGGACCGGGTTCTGACCGTGGGTCTGAACCGGCCGGCCAAGCGCAATGCGCTCAATGACGGCATCATCCTGGAAATCGGCGAGTGTTTTGCGTCCCTGCCCGAGGACATCGGCGCGGTCGTGATCCACGGCATCGGCGACCATTTCTCCTCAGGCCTCGACCTCTCCGAATTGACCGAGCATGACGCGACCGGCGGCCTGCTCCATTCCCAGATGTGGCACCGGGTGTTCGACCGCATCCAGTACAGCCGCGTGCCCGTGATCGCGGCGCTCCGGGGCGCCGTGATCGGCGGCGGGCTCGAGCTTGCCTGCGCCGCGCATATCCGCGTCGCCGAGCCCTCGACCTATTTCGCGCTGCCGGAGGGACAGCGCGGCATCTTCGTCGGCGGCGGCGGCTCGGTGCGGCTGCCGCGCCTGATCGGCGTCGCCAGGATGATGGACATGATGCTGACCGGGCGCGTCTATAGCGCGACCGAGGGCGCATCCTACGGCTTCGCGCAATATCTGACGGAAGCCGGCAACGGGCTCGGCAAGGCGCTGGAGCTTGCGACCAAGATCGCCTCCAACGCGCCGCTGACCAATTTCGCCGTGCTCCAAGCGCTGCCGATGATCGCGGAGGCCAATCCGCAGACGGGTTTGTTGATGGAATCGCTGATGGCCACCGTCGCGCAGAGCGACAAGGAGGCCAAGCGCCGGATCCGCGAGTTCCTCGAACACAAGACCGCGAAGGTAAAGCCCAAATCATGAGCGCAAAGTCATGAGCGCACAGCCGTCCTCTTCCAGCACGGAGCGCGGCGCGAGCACTTTCCCGCTGCGGCCGATCTCGTTCGGCGATCCCGCCGTCAACGTCGAGCGCCGCGACGACGGCACGATCTACCTCAGGCCGAAGCAGCCGCTCGGCGACTATCCCGTCCGCATCACCGATCGCCTGCATCACTGGGCGACGACGACGCCGGACCGCGTCTTCATGGCCGAGCGCGAAGGCGGCCGCTCCTGGCGCAAGATCACCTATGCCGAGCTGCTCACCGCGAGCCGGCACATCGCCTCGAGCCTGATTGCGCGCGGATTGTCCGCAGAGCGCCCGGTCGTCATCCTCTCCGGCAATTCGATCGACCATGCCCTGCTCGCCTTCGGCGCGTTCTATGCGGGCGTTCCGTTCTGTCCGGTGTCGCCGGCCTATTCGCTGGTGTCGAAGGATTACGGCAAGCTGTCTTACCTGATGAAGCTGCTGACGCCCGGCCTCGTCTTCGCCGAGGATGCCGACAAGTTCGCCGACGCACTCACCGCCAATGTCTCACTCGGCACCGAGATCGCCGCGTCCTATGGCCACGTGCCGGGCCGCGACGTCACCCTGCTCGCCGACCTCATGGCAACGCCGCTCCGCGGCGATCTCGACGACGTCCACGGCCGGATCGGCCCCGACACGATCGCAAAATTCCTGCTGACCTCGGGCTCGACCGGCAACCCCAAGGCCGTCATCAACACCCAGCGCATGATCTGCGCCAACCAGGTGATGCTGCGCGAGACGCTCGCCTTCCTCAAGGACGAGCCGCCGGTCATCATCGACTGGCTGCCCTGGAACCACACCTTCGGCGGCAACCACAATATCGGACTGACGCTCTACAATGGCGGCTCGATGTATCTGGACGCCGGCAAGCCGATGCCCGGCGGCATCGAGGAGACCGTGCGCAATCTCCAGGAGATTTCGCCCACGGTCTATTTCAACGTGCCGAAAGGCTATGAATCGCTGCTGCCGTATCTGCGCGACGACCAGGGCCTGCGCGCCAAGTTCTTCGACCGGCTGCACGCGATGTTCTTCTCGGGCGCGGCGCTGTCGCCCTTCGTCTGGGACAGCCTCGACGAGCTCGCGGTGAAGGAAAAGGGCTACCGCGTGCCGATGCTGACGGGTCTCGGCGCGACCGAGACTGCGCCGTTCTTCATGTCGGTCAATCCGCGCACCAGCCGATCCGGCCATGTCGGCCTGCCGGTCTCGGGCAACGACGCCAAGCTGGTGCCGAACAACGGCAAGCTGGAGGTCCGCTGCAAGGGGCCGAACGTGATGCCCGGCTACTGGCGCCAGCCCGACATCACCGCGAAATCCTTCGACGAGGAAGGCTTCTACAAACTCGGCGATGCGCTCAAGCCGGCCGATCCTGATGATCTCAACGCCGGCTTCGATTTCGACGGCCGCATCGGCGAAGACTTCAAGCTCGCCAGCGGCACCTGGGTCAGCGTCGGCCCGCTGCGGGCGCGCTTCGTTGCGGCCTGCGCGCCGCTGGTGCGCGACGTCGTCATCGCCGGCATCAACCGTGACGAGATTTCCGCGCTCGTGGTGCTCGATCTCGACGGCTGCCGGCTGATCAACCCGACGCTGCCGACCGACGATCTCGTCGTCGCCACGCGCGACCGGCTGGTGCGCGAGGCGTTTCGCGAGCGCCTGACCCGTTTCCTCAGCCAGGCCACCGGCTCCTCGACGCGGATCACGCGCGCGATCCTGATGGACACGCCGCTGTCGATCGACAAGGGCGAGGTCACCGACAAGGGCTCGATCAATCAGCGCGCGGTGCTGGAGCATCGCGGCGAGCTGATCGAGGAGCTCTACGCTGCCAATCCATCGAACCGTGTGATGTCGGTCGGGTAACATGACAATTAGAATGAACCAGTCGGCTCTTTCTTCACCTCGTCCCGCTTGCGGGGAGAGGTCGAATTTGCGCAGCGCGCAAATTCGGGTGAGGGGGAGCCGCCGCGAGTCCCACTGCCACCGCATTCGCGGAAGCAAGCCCCTCACCCCAACCCTCTCCCCGTAAGAACGGGGAGAGGGAGCAGACCGGCCGATCCGGTCGCACCTAAGAACGCTCAAAGGAGAACGCCATGTTGTTGAAGGATCAGGCAGCCATCGTGACCGGCGGCGCATCGGGGCTTGGCGCTGCCACTGCGCGAAAACTCGCGGCGCAGGGCGCCAAGGTCGCGGTGTTCGATCTCAATGCCAAGCTCGCGGAAACCGTCGCCGCCGAGATCAAGGGCGTCGCCGTGACCTGCGACGTCTCCGATGCCGCCTCCGCTGAAGCCGCGATCGCGCAGGCGACGAAGGCCCACGGCCCGGCCCGCGTGCTGGTCAATTGCGCCGGCATCGGCGTTGCCAAGCGCGTGGTCGGCCGCGACGGCCCGATGGCGCTCGCCGATTTCGACAAGGTGATCAAGGTCAACCTGATCGGCACCTTCAACATGCTGCGCCTTGCTGCGACCGAGATGTCCAAGCTCGAGCCGCAGGCGACCGGCGAACGCGGCGTCATCATCAACACCGCCTCCGTCGCCGCCTATGACGGCCAGATCGGCCAGTCGGCCTATTCGGCGTCCAAGGGCGGCATCGTCGGCATGACGCTGCCGATCGCTCGCGAGCTCGCGCAGTTCGGCGTCCGCGTGCTGACGATCGCGCCCGGCCTGTTCCTCACGCCGCTGCTGGCCAACCTTCCGCAGGAAGCCCAGGACTCGCTCGCCGCGGCGATCCCGTTCCCGCGCCGGCTCGGCAATGCCGACGAGTTCGCCGCGCTCGCGCTGCACATGGTCGAGAACGCCTACCTGAACGGCGAAGTGGTGCGCCTCGACGGCTCGCTGCGCATGGCGCCGAAGTAAATCGATGATCGGGATTACAACAGCGACCTCGACCTTACCTCTCCCATTGGGAGAGGTCGGCGCGCAGCGCCGGGTGAGGGGCCCTGCCCTATCGAGAGGCCGTACTCCCTCACCCGAATTGCTCTTGACGATGCTGCGCATCGCAAGGCGCAATTCGACCTCTCCCTCCGGGAGAGGTGTGTCACAGCGCTAGTGGATGCATAACTTATGTTCGTGAACCGGCGCAAGGTCCAGATCCAGTGGGGCGATTGCGACCCCGCCAACATCGTCTATTACCCGCGCTATTTCGCGATGTTCGACGATTCGACCTCGACCCTGTTCGAGGTCGCCGGCTTCTCCAAGCAGGACCTGGTCCGCAAATATGGCCTGGTGGGTATTCCCATGGTCGACACGCGAGCCAAGTTCTACATCCCCTCGACCTATGGCGACTGGATCATCATCGAAACCAAAATCGAGAGCATCAAGCGCTCGAGCTTCGAGGTGAAGCACAACGTCTACAAGGGCGAGGCGCTGGCGATCGAGGGGTTCGAGACCCGCGTCCTTGTCGGCCGCGACCCCGTTAACCCCGACAAGCTGAAATCGGCACCGTTTCCGGCGGAAATGGTAGCCAAATTCACGGAGAGCTAGAGCCCGGAGCTAAATCGCCGCATCACCAAAAGAGGGGGCTGAATTACCCCCCGATTTCTGCTTTCAAAGAAACACGTCAAGGGAGGAATAGATGAAACGTTTTTATTTGACCGCTGCCATCACCGCGGCCGCGCTGGCGCTGCCGGCATTGCCTGCGCTGGCCCAGACCAGCGAAATCACCATCGGCATCACCACCACCACGACCGGCCCGGGCGCAGCCCTCGGCATTCCCGAGCGCAATGCGCTGGAATTCGTGCCGAAGGAGATCGGCGGCGTGCCGCTGAAGGTGATCGTGCTCGACGACGGCGGCGATCCCACCACCGCGACCACCAACGCCCGCCGCTTCGTGACCGAGTCCAAGGCCGACATCATCATGGGCTCGGCCCTGACGCCGCCGACCATCGCGGTCTCCAACGTCGCCAACGAGGCCGGTATCCCGCATTTCGGCCTCGCGCCGTTCCCGATCACGCCCGAGCGCATGAAGTGGTCGGTCGCGATGCCGCAGCCGATTCCGATCGTGGGCAAGGTGCTGTACGATCACATGAAGTCCAAGGGCGTGAAGACGCTCGGCTATATCGGCTATTCCGATTCCTACGGCGACCTCTGGTTCAACGACCTCAAGGCCCAGGCCGTGCCGATGGGCATGACCATCGTCGACGAGGAGCGCTTTGCCCGTCCGGACACTTCGGTGACCGGACAGGTGCTGAAGCTCGTCGCCGCCAATCCGGACGCGATCCTGGTCGGGGCGTCCGGCACCGCGGCCGCGCTGCCGCAGACCGAACTGCGCGAACGCGGCTACAAGGGCCTGATCTACCAGACCCACGGTGCTGCCAGCATGGACTTCATCCGCATCGCCGGCAAAGCGGCGGAGGGCGTGCTGATGGCCTCCGGGCCCGTCATGGACCCCGAGGACCAGCCGGACACCGCGCTGACCAAGAAGCCGGGCCTCGCATTGAACTCGGCCTATGAAGCCAAATATGGCGCGAACAGCCGCAGCCAGTTCGCCGGCCATTCCTACGACGCGTTCGAAATCCTCAAGCGCGTGATCCCGACGGCGCTGAAAACCGCAAAACCCGGCACGCCGGAATTCCGCGAAGCCATTCGTCAGGCGCTGCTGACGGAGAAGGAGCTGGCGGCGAGCCAGGGCGTCTACAACTTCACCGAAAAGGACCGCTACGGCCTCGACGAGCGCTCGCGCATCCTGCTCACGGTGAAGGACGGCAAGTACATGCTGGTGAAGTAGGCGCGGCGAGGATTTGAGACGACGAGAGCCGGCCCGGTGGGCCGGCTTTTTTTGTTTTGCTCCGGACTCTCAGCTCGTCATGGCCGGGCTTGTCCCGGCCATCCACGCCTTTCCGCCCGATCCAAAGAACGTGGATGCCCGGGACAAGCCCGGGCATGACGATGTGGAAGGTTCAGCGCCCGTCGCTGCAACAGCCGAACGCTACGCCGCCTGCCGCAGCGGGGTCCAGGCGAACTCCGGATAGTAATTGTCCATCATGCGGTCGACATAGGCGGTGAGGTTTGGAAATCCCTCGGCGCGCTCGCGCAAAGCCGATTCGAAGAACGGCGAGAGAACGCCGGCGAGCATGCCGAAAGCGGTGGCATCGACGCCGCAGGGCTTGCTGCCCATCAAGTACGCCTTGTCGCCGAGCTGCACCGAGAGCGCGAACAGCGAGCGCACCGCGAGATCGACGTCGTCGTCCGGCGCATGGCGGCCGAGGCCGGAGAGCAGATAGTTCTCGGCGACCCGGAATTGCGCATCCTCGCGCAGCTTCTCGCGGTTGTGCTCCGGCGCGCCGTCGAAGAAATGCGCGGGCCCCTTGGCGAAATTGACCGGATCGACCCAGCGCGCGCCGACCAGCGCCCAATAGACGTGATGCTCGATCATGCGCTCGAACGCCCAGGCCTGCGCGCGTTCCTGCAACGAAAGTCCTGCGTCGAAATCGAAGCCGTAGCGGCGCTCGATATGGGCGCGGATGAAGGTGGAATCGGCCACCGCCTCGCCGCCGTCGTCGATGAAGGGCAGCTGACCCTTGGGGGACGCGGGCGGCATCGCCCGCTCCTTCCGGTAAGGCAGCCCCGCCATCTTGAGCTGCACCTCCGTCTTGGTGACGAAGGGGCTGATTTCCGGCAGGCCGAAGCCGGCGCCAAAGCCGTAAAGCGTGATCATGCGGGCTCTCCTGAACCTGTCGAACGAGTGGAAGGAACCTAGCGGCCGGCTGCTGCCACCATGGTGGCAGCAGCCGTGATATCTTCTGCGAAGCGGGCCCCTCGCCAGGCGCGGCCCATCACGTAGCGGACCAGCGCATCCGCGGCATGGACCAGCGAACGCGTCACGGCGGTCGCGAGCGCAAGGCGGAGGTCGACGACCATGACATCAAGCGAAACGAGGCGGCGGAATGCCCAAGCCTGCCACGCCCGAACCTGGAAAGGCTGGCTCCGCCACAACGGGCCGGCCGGGCCGAAATGGGTTGGAATGATCATGGACAAATCCTCTTCAGTCGATGTGTTGTCCCGGTATAGAACTCCCCTGCTGCCAACATCCTGTCAGCAGCCGCGCGCCGCCTTCTGAAGAGACCACCGGAAAAAAACAGCGACAAGGGACCTGTCATGAGACGCGCAGACCGGCTGTTTCAAATCATCCAGGTGCTGAGGCGCACGCGGAAGCCGCTGACGGCGGACGCGATCGCGGCCGAGCTCGAGACCTCGAAGCGTACGATCTATCGCGACATCGCGACGCTGATCGGCCAGCGCGTGCCGATCCGCGGCGAAGCCGGCATGGGTTACATCCTGGAGAAGGGCTTTGACCTCCCGCCGCTCATGCTGACACCCGACGAGATCGAGGCGGCGGTGCTGGGCGCGCAATGGGTCGCCGGACACGCCGATTCCACGCTGGCGCGCGCGGCCGAAGACTTGATGGCCAAGATCGCCGACACCGTGCCTGAGCGCCTGCGGCCTTTCGTGCTGGAGCCGGCGAGCCGGGCGCGGCCGAGCTGGAACAGGGAGCCGGACCGCCTGGACATGGCGCGCACCCGCACCCAGATCCACGAAGGCAGGAAGATCATGCTACGCTATCGCGACGAGCAGGGTCGTCCCAGCGAGCGCATGATCTGGCCGATCTCGGTCGGCTATCTCGAAGCCGTGCGGCTGCTGGCGGCCTGGTGCGAGCTGCGCGGCGACTTCCGCAGCTTCCGCACCGACCGCGTGGTCGAGGCGACCTATCTCGACGAGAAATATCCGGAACGGCGCGACGTGCTGCGCGCCAGATGGCGGCAGAGCCTGGTCTGGGGTCCGCCAAAGGACACGTGAGGACGATGGAAGAGATCGACCTGTCGAGTTGTTGCCAGGGTTGCGGCGCCTGCTGCGGCTATTCGCAAAACTGGCCGCGCTTCTCGATCGAGAGCGACGAGGAACTCGCCGCGATTCCCGAAGGGCTGGTCAATGCGCGCCAGTCCGGCATGCGCTGCGAGGGTGATCGCTGCTCGGCGTTGCAGGGAGAGATCGGAAAGATGACGGCCTGCGCCATCTATGACGTACGGCCGGAGGTGTGCCGCACCTGCATTCCGGGCGACGCCGAATGCGCGATGGCACGCCGGAAGTTCGGCTTGCCGATGATAGAGGCCGCTTAGGCGGGCACCGCTTCGCTGATCTCGTCGTCGAGCTCGTCATCGAGCGGTGCGAGCACCGAGAGCGGCTTGGTCGACAGCGTGATCGGCTTGCGGCCGCCCGACAGCGACGGCGAGGATTTCGTCGCGCGTTCCCGCGACAGCGCATAGAGCGTCGAGCCGACGCGGCCGCCGTTCTCGACCAGGTCGCGCTCGCTGCAGCTTGCCGCAATCGCGACCGCCAGCGAATGCAAATGGCTGCGGCGATAGCAGAACAGCGCCAGCCTGGCGCGCACGTCAGGGGAAACACTCTCAACCAGCCTCGGCAGCCCACTCTCGCTGGCGCGATACATTTCGCCAAGGAGCTCGTCGCGGACCGGGCAGAAATCGCTTTCAAAGGTGTCGCGGCTTGAAAACATTGCAGTTCTCCCTCGTGTCAGGAAGATGCAGCGTAATTCTCTAACGAAAGGTTAACCACACCGGCCGGTAGTCACCCGGGATGATTGCGCCCCGGCCGCGAATCAGAGGCGGGAGGCATTGCAGATTGCCGTCATTCCGGGGTCGCGAAGCGAGAACTACGGTGCGCAGTTGCGCACCTGAGAATCTCGAGATTCCGGGTTCGGTCCTGCGGACCGCCCCGGAATGACAGATGCGCAGCAGTCAGTTCGCCGCCATGAAGATGGAGAGGCCGAAGCCGGTCAGGTGATGCAGCGCCTGGTCGACGCCTATCAGGGTCCAGAACCAGGGATGCGCGAGGTCGACGCCGAAATTGGCGGAGACGAACCCCTTGGCGCGGTCGATCGTGATGTGGATCGCGAAGTCGATCAGCGCCACGAACCAGAATCTCGGCGCCACGATCAGGATCAGCGGCAGCGCAACGGCAAGGTGGATCAGGCAGTGCACCAGAAGCGGCAGGGCCCAGCCATGCTTCTGGTCCTTGCCGTGCGCCATCCAAGCGGTCTGGAGAACGAAATCGGCGATGATGTGCTTGAAGGTGAGCAGCAACATCCAGCCAATGAGCGCTTCAACCGGAATCGCCGATGACATGGGTGGAAACGACAAGCTGACGCCCTCATTGACGTGACGAGAAGAATTGGAGCGTTCAGCGCAACTTCTTCTTGGACCGGTCAAATCGCCGGGACGCGCGATTTATGACATTTCCAGCGGCGGAATGCAGCCGGGGGAACCGGAAAATCGCCAAGTGTGGCTAACTGGTGATAGGATGACCGATCGCCGCGGACGTGTCGCGTCCGGTTACCTCCGGCTCGAAATTTGCGTTCTGTTACCGTCGCGCTATCATCGGCGACAGAGAATATCTTTCTTTTTTCAGACATTTACGAACTGCAGGGCGCCCGCCGCGAGCCGACCGCCATCCGAGATTAAGGCCAGGTGCTGCCATGAGTACTGAAGGCCCCACCTCATCGCCGACCGAACCGCCGCCCCGGCGCCCCAAAGTGATCAAGACAAACCAGCAGCAGGTTTTCCTGTACGTCGTGCTGACCCTGCTGTTGTCGCTCGCCACCGTCTGGGGCGGTCGCGCCTTGCTGCACAATTCGGAGACGCTGACCTTCGCCGTCGGTGCTCCCAACAGTGACGAAGCGCTATTCGCGGCCAAGCTCGCCACTGTGGTGAAGGACAACGGCTCCCGCGTCCGGATCGAGATCGTCAACAACGCGGATAACGCCAAGGCGCTCGCCCAATTCGACCGCAAGCAGGCTGACCTCGCCGTCCTGCGCAGCGACTCCAAGGTGCCGCTGCGCGCGCGCACGCTCGCGATCCTCGAGCATGATCTCGTGCTGCTGCTCGGACCCGGCAACAAGAAGATCAAGTCCCTCTCCGAGCTCAGGAAGAAGAAAGTCGCGGTCGTCGCCGAGAACGAAGCCTCGCTCGCCTTCGTCCGCAGCATCCTCGAGGTCCCGGACGGCCCCGAGGCTGCGAGGGTCCAGATGGCGCCGCGGGGCGCAACGCTCGACAGGCTGTTTGCCCCGCCGAACGGCTTTGGCGCGGTGGTCGCCGTCGTCCACGCCTCCAGGGCCGTCAGGGACAAATCCTATGAGCAAGTCGCCAGACGCGGCGGCTTCACGCTGAACGCGATCGACGAAGCGAAGATGCTGGCCCGCAAATTCCCGGGCATCTCCGGCGAGACACTGACGGCAGGCACGTTGTCGACATCGCCGCAAATTCCCGACGACGATCTCGACACGATCGGGCTCGAATGGCTCCTGGTCGCACAATCGAGAATGTCCCCGACGACGGCAGGCGAGCTCGCGCGTATCATCTACGAGAACAAGTCCGCGCTCGGCCTCGACAACGGCTTCGCCACCAGGATAGAACCCGCGTCCGTCGAGAAGGATGCGTTCGTGATCGCGCACCGGGGCGCCGCCGATTACATCAACGACGACACCAAGTCGTTCATCGACAAGTACAGCGATCTGATGTATGTGGGCGTTGCCGCGCTCAGCATCATCGGTTCGATCTTCGCGGCGATCTACGCCAAGATCACGAGGATCGCGCCGGAGAAGGCCAGCGAGCTCTCCACCGCCATCCTCGACATCGGCGAGCGGATCGAGCATGCCCACTCGCTGGACCAGCTCGAATGTCTCCAGGACGAGCTGGAGGCCATCTTGCGCGGCGCCGTTATCGGCCTCAGAGACGGCACGATCAGTACCGACGGGCTCGACACCTTCAAGCTCGGCTACGAATTCGTCCGCGACGAGATCGGCATGCGCCGCGACTATCTGAAACGTCATGCCGGCGAAGCCGACAAGACGGTGCGCGACGTTGGCCCGGCCCAGCCGGATGACAGCAATGTCGTGGTGGTGAAGACCGCCCAGAGCGCCTGATCCACCGTCCGGATGAAACAGCCCGCACCGTCGTTGACGGTCTCCGCCCGGGCGGGCACTTTGGCGCCGACAATGGAGACGAGAATGTCGGACACCGCCGAGGCAGCCACCGGCCCCCTGATCGAGATCACCGGCGCACGCGCCACCATCCGCCTCAATCGACCGAAACATCTCAACCGGCTCCAGGCGGAGGATCTCGGCGAGCTGACGAGACTGTTCGACCGGGTCGAGGCCGATCCCGATATTCGCGTGCTGGTGCTGACCGGCACCGGACGCGCCTTCTCCGCGGGCTACGATCTCAATTCGGTGGCGGAGCGCGCGGTCAGCGCGAGCGAGCAGCAGAGCGCGGGCTCGGCTTTCGAGGTGGTCGTCAACCGGCTGGAGGATTTGGGCGTACCGACCATCTGCCGGCTCAACGGCGGCGTCTATGGCGGCGCGACCGACCTCGCCCTCGCCTGCGATTTCCGGATCGGCGTCGATACCGCCGAAATGTTCATGCCGGCGGCGCGGCTTGGGCTGCATTATTACCCGAGCGGTATCAAACGCTACGTGACGCGTCTCGGCGTAGACAATGCGAAGAAACTGTTCCTGACCGCACAGAAGATCGGCGCGCCGGAGATGCTGCGCATCGGCTATCTCACCGCGATGGTGCCGGTGGAATGCCTGGACGAGGAAGTCGACAAGCTCGCTGGCGTCCTCGCCGGCAACGCCCCGCAGGCGATGCGCGGCATGAAGCGCGCCATCAACGAGTTCGCCCACGGCGAGTTCGATGAAGCCGCCGCCGACCAGCGCCACCGCGACAGCATGCGGGGCGACGAGATCAAGGAAGGCATCAAGGCGTTTGCGGAGAAGCGGGCACCACGGTTTTGAGTGGCCGGTCAGGGAGTACGAGGAGGCGCCTCACACTCCATTGTCGTCCCGGACAAGCGAAGCGAAGCGGAGCGCCGATCCGGGATCCATAGCCACAGGGGGTGGTTGTGGAGAGAAACTGGTCACTCCGAGTCTTCGCAAAACATCTTCCTGTGGTTATGGATCCCGGGTCTGCGCTGCCGCTTGCCCGGGACGACACCGAATATGGAGCTCTCGCTCAGCCCCCAACCGCCTTGGCATGCTGCGCCGCCATCTCCGCATCCGCCGCATTGATCCGCTGGAACGCCGGCCGCGCCGTCATGCGTTCGGCATAACGAACGAACACGTCCTTCTTCGGCACGATGCCGAACATCATCGTCCAGCTGAAGGCGACGCCCCAGAGCACGTCGGCGGCCGTCATGCGCTCGCCGAGCAGATATGGGCCCTTCGACAGCTGTGCCTCGAGCGCGCCCAGCATGGTGTCATAATCGGCATAGGGCGATTGCGTGATCGGCGCCGGCTCGCGCTGCATGAACTTGTCGATCAGGGCCGGCTCGAACGACGATCCGTAATATGCGATCCAGCGCAGATAGGGGCCACGCAGCGGATCGTTCAGGGCGGGCGTGAGGCCGGCCTGCGGAAACAGGTCGGCGAGATAGATGGTGATGGCGACCTGCTCCGTCACCAGCGCCTCGCCGTGGCGGATCGCCGGCACCTTGCCAAGCGGGTTGATGGCGAGATAGGCGGGCTTACGCTGCTCGCCGGCCTTCATGTTGAGAACGTGGAGATCGTAAGGAGCGCCCAGCTCCTCCAGCAGCACCCGCGTGCCGGTGGCGCGCGTCTGCGGCGAATAATACAGCGTGATGTGGCTCGGATCGGTCATGGCAGTCTCCCTCTCGCCGGCTGGCGCTGGGCTGCTTGTAGCGGACCATACCTGACATCTTCTGTCAGGTATGGTTTAAGGGATCATGCGCGCGAGCCGGATGCTGTCGATCCTCACCACCCTCCAGGCCAGGGGACGGGTCACCGCGCCCGCGCTCGCGGAGGCCTGCGAAGTTTCGGTGCGCACGATCTACCGCGACATCGATGCGCTCGCGGCGTCCGGCGTTCCCGTTTACGCCGACCGCGGCGCCGAAGGCGGCTATCGCCTGCTCGACGGCTATCGCGTGCGGCTGAACGGCCTGTCGCAGAGCGAGGCGGGCGCGCTGTTCCTGGCGGGATTGCCCGGCCCTGCGGCGGCGCTCGGGCTCGACGCCGCGATGATCGCCGCGCAGAACAAGCTGATGGCTGCCCTGCCCGAGACTCTGCGCGAAGACGCCGGCCGGATGCAGGAGCGTTTTCATCTGGACGCACCGGGCTGGTTCGGCGAGGCGGAAGACCCAAAGCACCTGCGCGCCATCGCCGGCGCCGTGCTGCGCGGGACGCTGATCAGGATCCGCTACCAGAGCTGGCGCGCGGAGAAGCAACGCCGCGTCGCTCCGCTCGGCCTCGTGCTGAAGGGCGGCAGCTGGTATCTCGCCGGCCAGGTCGACGGCAGCGTGCGTACCTATCGCGTCGCGCGCGTGCTCGACTGCACGGCGCTCGGCGACCGCTTCGACAGGCCCGCCGGCTTCGATCTCGGCGCCTATTGGCAGGCCGCGACGCTGCGCCTGGAAGCCGAGATGCATCCCAATGTCGCGATCGTGCGGCTGTCGCCGTTCGGCGTCAAACTGCTCGACGCGCTGAGCCAGCCCTATGTCAAGGCGCGCACGCAGCTTGACGAGACCATAGATGCCGATGGCTGGCGCATTGCGCGAATCCCGGTCGGCAAGACGTCGTGGCACGCCGCGGCGGAATTGCTGCGGCTCGGACCCGAGGCCGAAGTGCTGGAGCCCGCCGATCTCCGCGACAAGATGGCGGAGCTGACGCAAGCGATGGCTGCGCGCTATCGCACGGTGCGAAAGGCCTGACGGCAGCACACTTTGTCGCAGCCCACGAAACAATCCTGAAACACGATTCTCCGCATCCCGTGTGAACGCGATCGCATCTCATCCCGACCGAGATGCAGGGACACAACAATGGCCCCTGCGCCAAATGGAGAATGAAGATGTTTCGTAAGCTTGCTCTCGGTCTGATCGCTGCCGGCTCGCTCGGTGTTGCCGCCCTCGCGCCCACCGCGGCCTCGGCGGGCGGCTTCCATCACCATCACGGTCATCACCACTGGGGTCCCGGCTGGGGCTTTGGCGGTATCTACCTCAACACGGGCGTCAGCAACTGCTACCAGGAGCGCCTCGTCCGCACCCGTCATGGCCTGCGCGTGCGCGTCGTGAATGTCTGCGCCTACGGGATCTACTGAGCACATCTAGCGGCTGGCGCAACCCCGATCGCTCCGCGACCGGGGTTCGTCGTCTCAACTCGCAAGAGCCGCCGGCGTTGCCGACGCGGCTTGCTCGTCGGCAAGAGAATTGCGTTCGGATATCCATCGTTCGGCGCGCGAACGCCGCAGCGAAGGTGCAAAATAAAACCCCTGCGCAACGTCACAGCCGACCCGGCGGATGATGTCGAGCGCTTCCGAGTTCTCGACACCCTCGGCCACGACCTTCATGTTGAACGCCTTGGCAAGCGCAACGGACGCATCGACGATCTTCATCATGTCGTCGTCGGATTCGCAGCCCTTGATGAAGGACTGGTCGATCTTCAGCTCGCTGAACGGAAGCCGCGCCAGGACTGCGAGCGATGAATAACCGGTGCCAAAGTCGTCGATTGCCGTGCCGATGTTCTTGAGCCGCAGACGCACCAGAATGTCGTTGGCGCGGTCGACGTCGGCCATTGCCGTGGTTTCGGTGATTTCCACCGTCAGCGACGATGGGGGCACGTTCTCGCGGCGCAGGATCTCCTCGATCCGGTCGGGCAGGGTCAAGTCCGACATCAGCGAGCCCGAGATGTTGACGGCGATCGTGAAGCCGGGATTGCGCTCGATCATCTTTCGGCCCTGCGACAGCGCCGATGAAAGGATGCAATCGGTCACCTCGCGCATGAGGCCGGCCTGTTCGGCGATCGGAATGAAGACCATGGGCGAGACCATGCCGAACTCGGCGGTGCGCCAGCGTGCGAGGGCTTCGGCGCCGACAACCCTGCCGGTCCGCAGCGCGACCTTCGGCTGAAACTCGACGAAGAACTCGCGATTGGCGAGACCGCGCGCAATTCTGTCCGGCGTAATCCGGGGCGGCGGCGAGGCAGTCTTCGCGACCAGTGGCGAGCGCTGCGGCAGTTCGAGCGCGCAGCGCAGGCGGTTGAGATCGAGCGGCTTGGTCAGGCATCCGGCGAGCGGCAGCTTCAATCCGACGGCAACCCGGCGCGTCGCCTTCATGATGCGATCATCGCAGCCGCTGATGATCACGATCGACATCGCGCGGAGGTCTCGTTCTGCGACGAAACGCAACAGCTCCACCCCATCCCGCTCGCCAAGCGACAGGTCCAGCGCCATGATATCGAAGGTTTCGCGTGCCAGAAGCTCGGTTGCAGCCTCGTACGATGGAACAACGACGGAATCGTATCCGAGCTTCGAGCCGATCTTGCTGATCAAAACCCGCTGCACCAGATCGTCGTCGACCACAAGAAGACGGCCTCTCGTCGCGCTCATCATCAATCTCCCTTGACTGCTTGCACGCTAGAGCGGCGGGCCTCGCTTGGTCGTGAATACAACACGGCTAGAACTTTCCCTATCGGGAAGCACCTGTTAGCCATGTTTTGCGGCTCGTCCAAACCATTGATTTCAATGTAAATTTTCGAACCACTCGCGGCCACTCGGCGAGACAGTATCGCAATGACCCGCAAGACGAGCGCGTGTGATGAACGTGCAATGAAGCTTTCTATCGGGAGCTGGCAAACGCGCGCGGGAGAGGGGCGCGCGACTAGCCGGCCGGCCGCTGTCGGCGAAACCAGGCCCAGGTCTCCCGCGTCGTCCTGATGTAGCCGCGGCCGCGATGCACGATCTCGCCGTCGACGATCTCGTTCAGCTTCGGCAACGCGTGAAAGGGGATCGAGGGATAGGCGTGGTGCTCGACATGGTAGGGCATGTTCCACGCGAACCATTTGACGACCGCGCCGGTGTAGGTGGTACGGGTGTTGTGGAAGGCGCTGCGGGTGTGGTCACACCCGGTATGCTCGGCGTAAAGGTAGGGCCGCAGGAAGAACTGCCCGATGATGAGCGGCACGATCCAGACCCAGAGCAGCAGCGCCGAGGAAAACCAGAGTGAGAGCGCGAGCAGCAGCGCATAGAGGGCCACATGGATCCGCGCCTCCGTCACGATGACGGCGCGCTTGTTCTCGGGAATCCAGGGCACGGTAACCGTGCCGGTGAACGCATGGCCGAGCATCAGCCACAGCCGGCCGGCGACCTGGAGCAGGCCGCTATAGGCCAGCGCAAGCTGCGTGTCGGATGCCGGCTTTACCCCGACGATCAGCTCGGGATCCCTTTCTGGATCCTGCGTGTAACGGTGATGGTCCCAGTGAAACAGGCAGTAATATTCGTAAGGCAGTCCGATGATGAAGGCCGAGAGATGGCCCACCGTGAGATTGAGGCCGCGGCTCCTGAACGCCGTCTTGTGCGCGGTCTCGTGCACCGCCATGAACAGGAAGGCAACGACATAGCCCTGCACCACCATCAGCGGCAGCGCCCAGAGCACGCCCCATGTCGACGATACCTTCCAGATCAACGCGCCCACCAGCAGGATCACGCCGTAATGGCCAAGGCTCTGCGCCGCACCCCTGATATTGGAACGAACCGACAATTCGCGCAGCATGGCCGGTGTCAGCGGCTTCAGGCGATGACCGGGTTCTGAAACGGTTGCGTCGCTCATGATCGGTGCCTGCCTTACTTGCTGAGAAGCGCGGCGATCTCGGCCTTGATGAAGGCCTGGTCGCGCGGATTGTTGACGGGGTTGCCGGCGCGATGGCCATGCAGCGATGGGATCGGATGCAGCACGGCCGATGTCGCGCTGACGAGCCGGCCGAGTTCGTCCTCATTGTCGCGGACGTCGAAATAGCGATCTGTCGCGCCCGGCATCAGCAGCATGTGAGCCTTGATCGCCGCCAGCGCCCGGTCGAAATCACCCGCGAATGTCGGGCAGCGGCTGACGTCGCCATTCTGCCAGATCCCGATCTGCGCCAGGAGGTCGTTGGCGTCGCGCCGCGCAAACGTCGCGTCCCAGGCACGGACGAGATAATCTTCCAGCGAATTGAAGCCGGCCTCGCGCCACAGTTCGTCGCGATAGAAGCCGTGCGACATCGCCCAACCGGCATAGACGCGCCCCATGGCGCGGTAGCCGGCAAGGGGCTTTTCGGCGAAACGGCCATCGCGAAAGGCGGGATCGGCAGTGAGCGCAGCCTTCACGCTTTCCAGGAAGACGTGATTGTAGGGCGCGCAGCGGGCGCTGCCGCAGACGACCGCGGCACGCTCGACCATGTCAGGATGCAGCGCCGCCCAGTGATACGCCTGCATACCGCCCATCGACCAGCCATAGACCAGCGCGAGCCTCGAGATGCCGAAGCGTTCGGTGAGCAGCCGGTGCTGGACCGCGATGGCATCGTGATAGGTCACCGCGGGGAAGGGCGCGGGCGTATTCGACGGCGAGGACGACAGGCCGTTGCCGAACAGGTTCGGGATGATGATGAAATAACGCGTAGGATCGAGCACGCCGTCGGGCCCGATCAGCCATTCCGTGTCGGTGTGCTGCGCACTGAACGAGGTCGGATAGAGGATGACGTTGTCCCGGGCCGGGCTCAGCGTGCCGTAGGTCTTGTAGGCGAGCTTCATGGCGGGAAGGACGGTCCCCGATCGGAGCAGGACGTCGCCGGCCTCGAAGATCTCGTAGTCGCGCTGCGCCGTCATGCATTCAGCTCCCGCTCACGGAGGCCGCAAAACCCCACGGCTTCCGCGATGCATCGATCATGCCGAACCCCGCAGAGACGTCGTTTTGCGGCAGGACCATAATAATGTACTTTTAGTACAGTTATTGCGGGCCGGCAAGATAAATCCGAACGCAGGTCCGGCTCAGGCGATGGCCGACAGATAGCGCGCGACCGACGCGGCGAACGCAGCCTTGGCGCCGCTGGCGATGTTGCGGCCCCACCAGGCTCCGTAGATCCGGTCGAAGGCGAGCGGCTCGACGGCTGCCGCGATCCGCCGCACCGCGGCGGCACCCAGCGGCATGTAATTCGGATAGGAATACATGAAGCTGACGAAGCGGCGGTCCATCGTCACCTGCGCGATGTCCCCGGTGAGCAACGCGCCCTTGCCGTCCGCACCACGCCCATAATGCAGCATGGTGGCGCCGGCGAAGTGGCCGCCGGTGCGCAGCAGCAGCACGTCGTCGGTAATGCGATGGCGGTCGCCGGTCCAGTGCACGATCGCCGGATGAGGCCGTGTGACGAAGGCGCGGTCATCGGCGTGCAGGTACACCGGCACGCCGCCAAACGTGTCGCTCCAGTCGGCGACCGCGCCGTAGTAGTGCGGATGCGAGATCGCGATGGCCTTCAGCCCGCCGAGTGCTGCGACATGCTGGATGGCCTCGTCGGTCGCAAGCGGAATGCAATCCCACATCACGCAGCCATCGTCTTGAGGCACCAGCAGTGCGCGCTGCCCGATGGCAAAGCTCGGCTCCATCCCGATCCCGGTGAGGCCAAGATCGTCGCGGCCCACCAGTCGATGCCTCCGCGCGAGCTCCTCGCGCGCGAGAAAGGTCTGCCCTTTCCAGTTCACGAACTGTCGCTCGTCCTCGCAAATCGGGCAGGAGTCGGGCGGCGCTGCGCGTGAGGGAAATTGAGCACCGCAGGTTTCGCAGGTCCAGAGAGGCATGACTCGGGCTCCGTGGAAAGATCCAGGATGACATCGGGGACAAGCTCCCGGCAAGATCGATAGCCGGCGGCAGTGACTGGAACCAACGCTCTGAGCGCCCGTTACGTTCAGGTCCACGCCAGAACGATCGGCCAAGGGAATCACGACGCACGAAGAGCATGTTCGAGTTTCGATGGCATCGCGGTCTCCCACCTCGCCCCGTATCTGGCCTTTGTTCGCGCTCAACTTCTTCATGGCCGACATGCAGTCGGGCATCGGGCCGTTCGTGGGTGTCTTCCTTCAGGAGCGCGGCTGGGCCAGCGGGCTGATCGGCACTGCGATGACGATCGGCAACGTCGCGGGCATGCTGATCACGACGCCGATCGGAGGATTCATCGACGCCAGCCGCAACAAGCGGCTCTGGGTCGTCATTCCCGGCATCTGCGTCGTTCTCGCGTCCGGGATCATCCTGATCTCGCAGAACTTCTGGGCGGTGACTTTCTCGCAAGTCGCGCAATCGCTGGCGAGCGCCGCGATCGTGCCGGCGGTAACGGGCATCACGCTCGGCATCGCCAAGCAGAAGGGCTTCAATGCGCTCAATGGCCGCAACCAGGCCTACAACCATGCGGGCAACATGGTCGGCGCCGGCTTGTCGGGCTATCTCGGCTACAAGTTCGGCTATGTCGCCGTGTTCGCGCTGGCGGCCGTGTTCGGTGCCATCGCCATCGCCTGCGTCCTGATCATCCCCGCAAAGGCAATCGACGACCGCGCCGCGCGCGGCAGCAAGGAGGACGACTCCAAGGCTCCGCCGGATGCGATGACGATGCTGCTCAAGCACCGGGCGCTGCTCGTGCTGGCTCTCGCCCTCGCGCTCTTCCATCTCGGCAACGCCGCCATCGTCCCGCTCTACGGACTAGCCGCGGTGGCCGAAGGACAGGCCAACGGCCCGAGCTTCGTCGCGACCACCGTCGTGATCGCGCAAGGCGTGATGATCGTGACGTCGCTGATCGCGATGAAGGCCGCGAGCAAGCGCAACTACTGGCCGGTGATCCTGGTGTCTTTCATGTTCTTGCCCGTCCGCGGCGTGCTCGCCTTCTTCGTCACGGGGTGGTGGGGCGTCGTGCCGATGCAGGTGCTCGACGGCATCGGCACCGGGCTGCAGACTGTCGCCGTCCCGGGCATGGTCGCGCGCTCGCTCAATGGCACCGGCCGCATCAATCTCGGCCAGGGCGCCGTGATCACGGTGCAGGGCATCGGCGCGAGCCTCAGTCCCGCACTTGGCGGCTGGATCGCGCAATGGATCGGCTACGGACCGACCTTCCTGCTGCTCGGCGGCTTTGGGCTCGCGTCGATCGTGCTGTGGCTGGCCTTCGCGGCGGCGGTGAAGAAGTATTGAGGCGAGATCATCACGTCCCAAAATTCTTCTGGATCGCCTTGTCAAGCGTCTCGCCGCCGACGAAGCGCTGGCGCAGCTCGCGCTTGAGCAGCTTGCCGCTCGGATTCTTAGGCAGACTGTCGACGAAGATGACGCGCTTCGGCACCTTGAAATGCGCCATCTGGCCGGCGCAGTGCTTGATGACGGCGTCCTCGTCCAGCGTCTCCCCGCTCTTGACCACGACGATTGCGGTCACCGCCTCGATCCAGCGCGGATCGGGCAGGCCGACCACGGCGACCTCGGAGACGGCGGGGATGCGATAGACCATCTCCTCGACCTCGCGGCTCGCGACGTTCTCGCCACCGGTCTTGATCATGTCCTTGACGCGATCGACTACGGTGATGTGGCCCTCGTCGTCGACCGTGGCGAGATCGCCCGAGTGAAACCAGCCGCCGGAGAACGCGGCCGCGGTCTTGACGGGATCGTTGTAGTAGCCGGACAGCAGATGCGGCGAGCGGTGCACGATCTCGCCGACTTCGCCCACCTTGACATCCTCCATCGCCGTGTTGACCACGCGCGTTTCGACATTGAGCACGGGCTTGCCGGCCGAGCCGGCCTTGCGCAGCTGGTCCTCGGGTCGCAGCACGGTTGCGAGCGGTGCGATCTCGGTCTGGCCGTAGAAATTCCAGAACTTGACGTTGGGCAGGCGACGCTGAAGCTCGAGCAGGACTTCCACCGGCATGATCGAGGCGCCGTAATAACCCTTCTGCAATGTCGACAGATCGGTCGTGTCGAAGTTCGGCGAGCGCAGCATCGCGATCCAGATCGTCGGCGGCGCGAAGAAGGACGTGATCTTGTGTGCCTCGATCAGCGCCAGGATATTGTCGGCAGTCGGCTTGCCGGTGATCACGCCGGAGGCGCCGAGATAGATCTGTGGCCCCAGGAAGACATCGAGCTGGGCGCAATGATAGAGCGGCAGCGCGTGCATGAACTTGTCGTCCGCGCTCATGCCGCCGTCGATGATGCAGCTGACATACTGCCACATCACGGCTTCATGGGTCAGCATTGCGCCCTTGGGCAGGGATTCCGTGCCGCTGGTGTAGACGATCTGCGCAAGATCGCGGCTGTCGACCGATGCATCCAGGAACGAGCCGTCGGCGTCGAGGAGATCGTCGAAGGTGGTGAGGCCCGCGGGGGCCATGGCCGCATCCTCGCCCGGTAGCCAGATCATCTTCTCGACCGCGCAACCCCTGGCGCTCGCCGCGCGTGCCTGCTCGAGGAAGTCCGGTCCGGTCGCGAGCAGTTTCGCGCCGGAGCTCTTCAAAATGAAATTGATCTCGTCCGGATTGAGCATGAAGTTGATCGGCACCAGCACGGCGCCGATCCGCGCCGCCGCGAAGCGCAGCGCGGCGAAGGCGTGCGAATTGCGCGACAGCACCGCGACTCGGTCGCCCTTCCTGACGCCAAGCCCGAGCAGGCCGCGGCCGAGCCGGTTGCAGATCGCGTCCATTTCGACAAAGGTCCAGCTCACACCGCCGCAGCTTACCGCGAGCTTGTTCGGCTCGCGGCCCGCCGAGCGGCGCAAGAGATCGCCGATCGAATGCTCGCGCGCTTTCGAGATGGTGGCTGCGGTGTCGCCGGTCATGTGTTCCTCCGTGTGATGTCTTTGTTTGTTGTGCTGCACGAATTCCAGGGGCGCTATCTGCGGCGGGTCGCCTGCGCGTGCTCCATGTACATGTGCTCGACCGAGCGATCGAGCGACGCGATTTTCTCGAAGCCGCGCCGCCAGTCCTGCAGGTGCCGGCGCGTCCACAGCACGCCGGCTTCGCGGTCGCGGCGGCGGATCGCATCGATGAGATGGCGGTGCGCCGCGACGAGACGCGGGCCGCCTTCGGCGACACCTGTCACGATCATCTCAGTGGTCGGATAGAACAATTGCGCTGCCGGCTCCCGCGCGAGTTGGAGCACGCGGTTCTGCGAGGCCTTGGCGACCAGAACATGGAATTCGGCATCGCATTCGGCAAGCATCGCAGCGTCGCCGACCACGGCCTCGCTGCGCGCGAGATTGCCGGCGAGCTCGGCGATGTTCTCCTCCGTCGCCCGTTCCACCGCGCCCTCGATGCTGGCGACTTCCAGCGTCATGGAAGCCTCGTAGAGTTCACGGAAGGTGACCTCGTGCAGGACCAGCGCGCGGCTGAGACGGCTCGCGAGCTTGCTGTAGCGCGGCAGGCAGGCGTGCAGGCGGCGCGAGGAATCGCGCCTGATCAGCCCGCCTTCCTCCAGGACGCGGATGCCCTCGCGAATGGTCGAGCGATTGACGCCGAATTGGCGGACCAGATCGTGCTCGGTGCCGATGGGATCGCCTGGCTTGATGCGGCCATTGACGATCTCGCGCTCGATGGCGTCAGCAACCTTCTGATAGGCGGGCGCGACATCGATCGGACGAAATAGCGGAGCGACAGGCAAATCAAACTCCATTGGCGATTGTCCGACAAACCTTATGCCTGACCGGAGAATGCGTCAAACTCCCGCATTTAGGCCTCTGGTGCAAGAAATTGACTCTGCCGGAAGCTGGCTCTAGCTTTGTCGGACAAAGGGACAGAATAGCCCCTTATAAGAGGAAACGTATCCAATGAGACCTATCGCGGCACTCGTGTCTGCGGCCGGATTGCTGTCGGCTGCCTTGATCGCCCCCACCTCGGCCCAGCAGGCGCCGCTCAAGATCGGCGTGCTCTCCGACTTCTCGTCCGTCTATTCAGACATCGGCGGCATGGGGAATGTCGAGGCCACCAAAATGGCGATCGAGGACTTCGGCGGCAAGATGTTCGGCAAACCCATCGACATGGTCAGTGCCGACGTGCTCAACAAGCCCGACGTCGCCTCCACCATCGCCCGCAAATGGTGGGAGACCGAAGGCGTCGACATGATCATCGATCTGCCGACATCGGCGACGGCGCTCGCGGTGATGGAGCTGTCGAAGCAGTACGAGAAGATCATGATCGTGACGGATGCGGCGAGCTCCGACATCACCGGAAAGTCCTGCTCGCCCTACACCGCGCACTGGACCTACGACACCTATGCCAACGCGCACACCGTGGGCAGCGCCATCGTCAAGAACGGCGGCGATACCTGGTTCTTCCTGACCGCGGACTACGTGTTCGGCCATTCGGTCGAGCGCGACACCGGTGACGTCGTGAAGGCCTCCGGCGGCAAGGTGCTGGGCAGCGTCAAGCATCCCCTCAACACGGCGGACTTCTCCTCGTTCCTGCTTCAGGCCCAGGCTTCCAAGGCCAAGATCATCGGCCTCGCGAACGGCGGCGGCGACACCATCAACGCGATCAAGCAGGCCGGCGAGTTCGGGATCGTCGCCGGGGGCCAGAACCTGGCTGCGATCGTGATGTTCATCTCCGACGTGCACAGCCTCGGGCTCAAGCTGGCGCAAGGCCTGATCGTCACCGAGGCCTATTATTGGGACCTGAACGACAAGACCCGCGCCTTCGGCAAGCGCTTCCTGGAGCGGGTCAAGCGCATGCCGACCATGAACCAGGCCGCGACCTACAGCGCGACGCTGCATTATCTCAAGGCCGTGCAGGCTGCCGGCACCAGGGACACCAAGACCGTGATGGCCAAGATGCGCGAGCTGCCAGTGCGCGACGCCTTCACCGACAACGGCACCTTGCGCGAGGACGGCCGCATGGTGCACAGCATGTACCTGTTCCAGGTGAAGAAGCCCGAGGAATCGAAGGGGTCCTGGGATTACTACAAGCTGCTCGCCGAAGTTCCCGCGGACCAGGCCTTCCGGCCGCTGAAGGACGGCGGCTGCCCGCTGGTGAAGTGAGGCGGCCCGGGTCGAGCCGATGCGCAATTCCTCCACCAGCTCTCGCGCGTCCACTCGGCCGATCAGGGCGGACGCGCGGCGGATGACGACGTGCGGCCCAAAATAGAGGCAGCACGCCGCGCGCCGCCGTCTGATCTGCATCAAGCTGCGGTGCAAAATTAGCTGCAATGTTGAGTTCGTCCTTGCCGCGCGATCAGCGGCCGGGCGTTCGTATCTCAACAGTGGGCGCCACCGCACGGCGTTGTGCACAGATGAACTTTACACCGGGTCGCGTCGTCGCCGCGCTCGCCATCCTGCTCGCGGGCGGCGGTTATTACTATTGGCAGCACCGTGATGCCGACGCGCTGCCACCAGGTTTCGCCCGCGGCAATGGCCGCATCGAAGCGGTCGAGATCGACATCGCCACCAAGACGCCGGGACGAATCCGCGAGATCCTAGTCAACGAAGGCGATTTCGTCAGCGCGGGCGAGGTTCTGGCACGCATGGACACCGAGCAGCTGCAGGCCCAGCGCCGCCAGGCCGAAGCGCAGCTCCAGCGCGCAATGATCAATGTCGAGACCGCGAAGAGCCTGGTGAACCAGCGCGAGGCCGAACGCAGGGCTGCGGAGGCCGTGGTCGACCAGCGCATCGCCCAGCTCGACACCACGAGCCGCAAGCTGGACCGGTCCGAACAATTAATCAAGACGAGTGCGGTGTCCCAGCAGGTCCTGGACGACGACCGCGCCGCCAACGCCACGGCGAAAGCGGCGCTGGCCGCGTCCCATGCCCAGGTCGCGGCATCGGAAGCCGCAATCAGCTCCTCCCGCGCCATGGTGATCGACGCCGGCGCCGCCGTCGACGCGGCAAAGGCCGCGATCGAAAGCATCAATGCCGACCTCAACGACAGCGTGCTGAAGGCGCCGCGCGACGGCCGCGTGCAGTATCGCGTGTCACAGCCCGGCGAGGTGCTCGCTGCCGGGGGCCGCGTCCTCAACATGGTCGATCTCGGCGACGTCTACATGACGTTCTTCCTGCCGACGGCCGAGGCCGGCCGCGTCGCGATCGGCGCCGAGGTCCGCCTCGTGCTTGACGCCATCCCACAATATGTGATCCCCGCCAAGGCCACCTTCGTCGCCGACGTCGCACAATTCACGCCCAAGACCGTCGAGACCGAGGAGGAGCGCCAAAAGCTGATGTTCCGCATCAAGGCGCATATCGCGCCCGACCTGCTGCGTCAGCACATCGAGCATGTGAAGACGGGCCTTCCCGGCATGGCCTATGTGCAGCTCGATCCGGCGGCGCAATGGCCCGACAACCTCAAGATCAAGTTGACGAGATGAGCACGACTGCCGCAGCCGAAGCACCGGCTGCCGTCGGCAGCGTGGTGCATCTGGAAGGCGTGGGCCTGAGCTACGGCAAGACCCGGGCGCTCGAGTCCATCACGCTCGACCTGCCGTCCGGCTGCATGGTCGGGATGATCGGCCCCGACGGCGTCGGCAAATCGAGCCTGCTCGCCCTGATCGCGGGCGCGCGCGCGATCCAGCAGGGGCGTATCGACGTGCTCGGCGGCGATATGGCGAGCGCGCGCCACCGCCGCAACGTGTGCCCCGACATCGCCTACATGCCGCAGGGCCTCGGCAAGAATCTGTACCCGACACTGTCGGTGTTCGAGAACATCGACTTCTTCGGTCGCCTGTTCGGACACGACAAGGCGGAGCGGAACAGGCGGATCGCGGGCCTGCTGCGCGACACCGGGCTCACGCCCTTTGCCGACCGGCCGGCGGCAAAACTCTCCGGCGGCATGAAGCAGAAGGTCGGCCTGTGCTGCGCGCTGATCCACGATCCCGAGCTCCTGATCCTGGACGAGCCGACCACCGGCGTCGATCCGCTGTCGCGCCGCCAGTTCTGGGAATTGATCGACTCGATCCGCGATAGCCGGCCCGGCATGAGCGTGATCGTCTCGACCGCCTACATGGAGGAGGCCGCGCAGTTCGATTTCCTGATCGCGATGAACGCCGGCCGCGTGCTGGCGACCGGAACGCCCGCCGAACTCAAGCGGCAGACCGGCGCCGATACGCTGGATGACGCCTTCATCCGTCTTCTGCCCGAGGCCGAGCGCGGCAACCATACCAATGTCGTCATCCCGCCGCGCGACGAGGACCACGAGGAGATCGCGATCGAAGCCGACCACCTGACCCGGCGGTTCGATGGTTTCGTTGCCGTCGACGACGTCAGCTTCCGCATCAGGAAGGGCGAGATCTTCGGCTTTCTCGGCTCGAACGGCTGCGGCAAGACCACCACCATGAAGATGCTCACCGGCCTCCTGCCCGTGAGCGAAGGAACCGCGCGGCTGTTCGGCAACACCATCGATGCCGGCGACATGTCGGTGCGGCGGCGCATCGGCTACATGTCGCAGGGCTTCTCACTCTATTCCGAGCTCACGGTCACGCAGAATCTCGATCTGCATGCGCGCCTGTTCGAGCTGCCGGCGGACACCATCGCTGCGCGCATCGACGAGATGATCGCCCGGTTCGATCTTGCCGACGTCGTCGACGCCCTGCCCGATGCCCTGCCGCTCGGGCTGCGGCAGCGGCTGTCGCTGGCGGTCGCCATGATCCATGCGCCCGACATCCTCATCCTCGACGAGCCGACCTCCGGCGTGGATCCGGTCGCCCGCGACCGATTCTGGCAGATCCTCGCCGAGCTCTCCCGCAAGGACAACGTCACCATCTTCGTCTCCACCCATTTCATGAACGAGGCCGAGCGCTGCGATCGGATCTCGCTGATGCACGCCGGCAAGGTGCTGACGTCGGACACGCCGGCCGCCATCGTGGCCGCGCGCGGCACCGCCACGCTGGAGCAGGCCTTCATCGCCTGGCTGGAAGAGGCGATCGCGGACACGACGGAGCCGGCCCGCCAGCCGGCGGTCGCCTCGCCGCCGCCCGCACCTGCGGCCCCCCCAGCGGTCCGTCGGCACAGCGCCGCGTTCAATCCGACGCGCATGCTGGCCTATTCCCGGCGCGAGACGCTCGAGCTGCGGCGCGATCCGATCCGCGCCACTCTCGCGATCCTCGGCAGCGTGCTGCTGCTGTTCGTGCTCGGCTACGGCATCAGCATGGACGTCGAGAACCTGACCTTCGCCGTGCTCGACCGCGATGACACCGCGATCAGCCGCGACTACAGCCTTCAGATCGCGGGCTCGCGCTATTTCACCGAGAAGCCACCGATCACCGATTACGCCGATCTCGACCGCCGCATGCGCGCCGGCGAGATCGGCCTCGCCATCGAGCTGCCGCCGGGTTTCGGCCGCGACGTCAGCCGCGGCCGCCATGTCGAGATCGGCGCCTGGGTCGACGGCGCCAATCCGACACGGGCCGAGACGCTGCGCTCCTACGCCCAGGCGATCCACGCGACCTGGCTCGCGCAGAAGGGCCGCGAGCTCTATGGCGATGCGGCGATCGCCGGCACCTACCAGCTCCAGGTGCGCTACCGCTACAATCCGGACGTCATCAGCGTCGTCGCCATGGCGCCGGGCATCATCCCGTTGCTGCTGATCATGATTCCGGCGGTGCTCGCGGCGCTGGCGGTGGTGCGCGAGAAGGAGCTCGGATCGATCGTCAATTTCTACGTCACGCCGGTGACGCGGCTGGAGTTCCTGCTCGGCACGCAACTACCCTATGTCGTGCTGGCATTCGGAAACTTCCTCCTCCTCGTCGGCTTTGCCCTCGCCGTCTTCCGCGTACCTTTCACCGGGAGCTTTCCGACCTACGCGCTGGCCGCGCTGCTCTACGTCACGGCCACGACCGGCATGGGGATGGTGATCTCGGCCTTCATGAACAGCCAGATCGCGGCCCTGTTCGGCACCGTCCTGATCACGCTGATCCCGGCCATCCAGTATTCCGGGCTGATCGATCCGGTTTCGTCGCTGCAGGGACTGGGCGCCCTGATCGGGCGGCTCTATCCCACCACCTATTTCGTCACGATCTCGCGCGGCACGTTCTCCAAGGCCCTGGGGTTCGACACCCTCCACAACGATCTCCTGGCGCTCGCCGTCATGGTCCCCGTCCTGGTGATCGCCGGCACGATGCTGCTGAAGAAACAGGCCCGCTGACCATGCGCTTCGACAATGTGTTTCAGCTCGGCATCAAGGAATTGCGCGGCTTGGTGCGCGACCCCATGCTGCTGGTGCTGATCGTCTATTCGTTCACGCTGGCGGTTTATGCCGGCGCAAAGGCGCTGCCGGAAACCCTGAACCACGCCGCGATCGCCATCGTCGACGAAGACCATTCGCCGGTCTCGACCCGGATCGGGATGGCGTTCACCGCGCCCTATTTCTCGACGCCGCGCCTGATCTCGCAATACGAGATGGACCGCAGGATGGACGCCGGCCTCGACACTTTCGCGCTCGACATCCCGCCGGATTTCCAGCGCGATCTGCTGGCGCGCAAATCGCCCACGATCCAGCTCAACATCGATGCGACGCGCATTTCGCAGGCGTTCAACGGCGGCGGCTATATCGAGCAGATCGTCAGCGCGGAGGTCGCGGAGTTCCTGGCGCGTGCGCGCAATGCGCAGGCCGCGCCGATCGAGCTGACGCTGCGGGCAAGGTTCAACCCGGAGCTGAAGAAGTCGTGGTTCGGCGCCATCGATCACATCATCACCTCGATCACCATGCTCTCGATCATCCTGACCGGCGCCGCGCTGATCCGCGAGCGCGAGCACGGCACGATCGAGCACCTCCTGGTGATGCCGGTCACGCCCCTGGAGATCATGGTGAGCAAGGTCTGGTCGATGGGAGCCGTGGTGCTGATCGCCTCCGCGCTGTCGATCGCCTTCGTCGTCAAGGGCTGGCTGGCGGTCACGATCGACGGCTCGCTGGCGCTGTTCCTGGTCGGCGCGGCGCTGCAGCTGTTCGCCACCACCAGCATGGGCATCTTCCTCGCCACCGTCGCCGGATCGATGCCGCAGTTCGGACTGCTGCTGATCATGATCCTGCTGCCGCTGCAGACCCTGTCGGGCAGCATGACGCCGCGGGAGAGCATGCCGCAATTCGTCCAGGACATCATGCTGGCGGCGCCCAACACGCATTTCGTGATGCTGGCGCAGGCGATCCTGTTTCGCGGCGCAGGCCTGGAGGCGGTGTGGCCGCAGCTTGCCGCGCTCGCCGTGATCGGCGGCGTCTTCTTCGTGATCGCGCTGCGGCGGTTTCGCGCGTTCCTCGCCTGATTGGCCCTCCGCCACGCGGCTCGGAGCCGGTGTCCGGGCACGGCTTCGATCTGCCCCAACCAAAAAGGGCGAAAACAACCCCATGCACAGTAGCGATCCCCTTGTTTTAGCTACGGGATTTATTTGACGCGTCGGGCAGGTTCGTGGGGGCGCCGGCGCTGTCGCCAGACCGACCGGGAGCAGGCTCAGCTGAGCCGATCGTCCCGGGCGACCATCCCGGTCAGCATCGCCTCGGCTTTCTGCTTCAGCGGCAGCGCGCCGCTTTCGGAGGTGATAGCGATGGCGGCGCGCAGGGCGACGACGATGGCGGCCTTGTTCGCCGCATCCGATGGCGGCGTCACGACAGCCTCGCCGAACAGGGCCTCGGCCTCGAGGCCTGAAAACCCCTGCTGGCGGGCGGTGTTGCGGGCCTCGCGCAGCATGTTCTGCGCGGCCCTGACGTCGCCGAGGCGGTGGGTGGCGAGCGCCAGGTAGATCGAGCTGCGCAGCACCGCCGAGGTGTAGCCGACCGCCTTCGCTTCCTCGCGCGCCTCCGTCAGCATGCCGCGCGCCCGGTCGAACAGGCCCTGCTCGAGATAGGCGATGCCGAGGTGGCAGGCCAGCACCGGCACGAACAGCCGGATGCCGTGCTTCTGCGCGAGGACGAAACCTTCTTCGAGGATTACGGCGGCCGCCGCGGGATCGTTCTGCCCAAGCTTCAGCCAGCCGCCGCTATAGGCGGCGGCGACGCGGTCGTAGGGACGGCCGGTCTCCTCCGCGATCTCGGCGGCCTGTTGCTGGAGCTGCTCGGCGGCGTCGAGCTCACCCATGACCGTGTGGGTGAAGCTCTTCATCATGCAGCAGAGCAAGAGCAGAGAGCGCGGGGTCGTGCCGATCGGGGCACTCGGCGCGGAGCCCGCGAGATGGGCCCGGGCGGTCGCCAGCATCTTCTCGGCGGCGTGGTACCGACCGGCAAGAAAATACGCCTGCCCAAGCCCGTATTGCGCGAGATTGCGCCAGCCGGAATTGCCCGAGCTTTCCGCCAGGTGCACGACGGCTTCGCCGATCGCGACCGCTTCGAGCGGCGTTCCATAGAAGTTCTGAGCACCCGCTCTCATCGTCATGGCCGCGATCTTGCGTCCGGTGTCGTTGATCGCATCGGCTCGCCGTTCGGCCTCGCTTCCCAGGTCCAAGGCTTCGGCCACACGCCCAGATCCGGCAAAGGCCAAACGAGCCTCCATCCGGAGGTCGATAGCGCCCGCCTCTCTCGCGTGTGTCACAGGGGTCTTGTCGAGCGCTTCCATCGCGATCTCGAAATAATCGACCGCCTCGGCATAGGCTGAGCGAGCCAGGCATCTACGAGCAGCGCTCCTGCCATGTTGAAACGCCTTCTGCCAATCCTTCGCCCTCGTCGCGTGATAACAGAGCGTATCCGGCCCGTCGGTCCATGCTTCCTCGCCCTCGATAGCCGCGAGGATGCTGGCATGGATGCCTTCGCGCACCTTTTCGACCATCGAATCGTAGGTCACCTGTCTGACCATCTCGTGCCGGAATTCGAGTGAATCCTCCAACTCGCTATCGATCCTGACGAGTAGTTCAGCCCGGTCGAGCGCGGTGAGGCAATCTTGCAGGACGTCTTCCGGCAAGCGCGCTACTTTTCGCAGCAGGGCCTGATTTGCCCGGGGGCCGAGCGCCGCCGCGATCTGGAGAAGCGACCGCTCCTGTCGCGACACCCGATCAAGCCGCGCCGCGATCACTCCTTGAATGCTGCTGGGGATGCCGAGTTCATCAATGGGACGTGCGAGAGAAAGGTCGCCCCACTGTCCAAGCAGCATGCCGCTGTCCTTCAGACTGCGGCAGACCTCCTCGATGAACAGAGGAACGCTGGATGTATGAGAGATAATCCGGTTCTTCAACTCTGAGTTCGTCGTGGCGGGGCCAAGTATCTCCGCGAGCATGGCAAGGCCCGAATCATCGTCAAGAGGCCGCATGGCCACGATTTCCGCGTGACACCGCGCGATCCACACCGGCATTCCATTGGGCCGCGTCGTCAGCAGCACGAGCAAATCGGGGCATTGCAGGGTGGAGAGAGTGGCCACGACCGCGTCGCTGGCCCGGTCGATCCAGTGCAGATCCTCGATCAGCAGGACCGTACGCTGGCGCCGGGCGACGCTCTCGACGAGAGAGCAGCTTGCGTCTGCAATGGCGCGGCCGCGGGCGTGAGGCTCCAATTCGTCCCATTGCGGATCGGAGATCGGCAGGTCCAGAATCGCATCGATGGCTCGCTGCTGCACCACAGGCAATGCGTCTCTGAGATTGTCCAGATCGCGCACGGCCGCATCAAGTATCGACAGCACCAGGCGCTTGAGGGCGCTGTACGGCGCGCCCTGGAGATTCGGGCTGCACTCGGCATCGACCAGCCGCCAGCCACCGGCCCGAAGGTCCTGTGCGAACTCATGTGCAAGGCGCGACTTTCCAATGCCGGCATCCCCCGTCAGCAATACCGTTTGCCGGCCGGCGGCGACTCTCTCTGTGGCGCGCCACAGCAGCGCCCGCTCGGCCGCGCGATCGACGAATCGGGAAACACTGCGCGCGCGTCGGACCCGCCAGCTCGAAAGATCGCTTGCGCCCATGACGCGGTACACGGGCAGCGGATCGCCGAAGCCACGGAGCGCCTTGCGGCCCAGGAATTCAAAGCGGACATGCCCTTCCGCAAGCTCCCGGCAGGCTTCCGACACGTAGATCTGGTTCGCCTCGGCCGCCGACTCCAGCCGCGCCGCCAGATGCTGGGCGGCACCGCCGATCTCGTAGACCTTGGAAAATTCACTGGCGACCATATAGGCCACCACATGGCCGGAGTGCAGGCCGACCCGGACCTGAAGTCGGGGATCGCCCAGGCTGGCGACACGCCGGACCAGCTCGATCGCCGCGTGGCAGGCCAATGGCGCATGGTTGTCATCGGCGATCGGGGCGCCGAAGACCGCAGCAAGCCCGTCACCCAACTCCTTGCTGACGATGCCGCCGAACTGGCGTACTGCGCCTCGCATCGCCGCGAGAGCCGGCTCGAGGCGCGAAACCGCCTCCTCAGGCTCCAGTTCGGCAACGAGTCCCGTGGAATCAACGACGTCGGCGCGCAGAATGGTCACAAAGCGTCGCTCGCTGTCGGGGTCAACGCGCTCGCGCACCGCCGCTCCGCATTTGGCGCACCAGCTGTCGCCCGGACCGATCGTCGACTGACACGCGAAGCAATGCATTCCAGCGCCTTCAACGAACTGCCGCGGCAGTCCCGCTCCAACGCCCGCGAGGCGTTTGACGTACATTACCCATGGAGGAATGCATGGCAATTAGGCTTGCGGGATACGCGATGTTACCGGATGGCGGCTCTCTGGACGAAGCGCAACGTCGGATGGTAGCGTGCCTGCACACAACAATATGTGTGATCTGCTGCGCTGCCTGCTTCGGGCGGCCAGCTACAGGTTTTGACAAACGAACGTATCGGGGAAAGAGACGATGGCCGGACTGGTATATAGCGGCAAGGCATTTCGAGACTTGATGAACAGTAATTACTATCCCTTGGCGAACATGAAAAAGAGCGTCGCCAAGCTCAAGGCATCGGAGGACATCGACCTGCCGACCCTGGAATACGGTCAGTACCACCTGATCCTGAACCCGGCCTCGAAGTGGCCGCAGGGAAGCGCCAAGTACTGGCACAAGGAGAAGGGCCGGGCTCGTCTCGACCTCAGCACCCAGCCGAACACGGTCCCGCTGTCCAGGGACGAGCCGGGCGTGATCCCGCTGACGCGATGCGATCTGCTCGATGCCTGCGTCCGGAAATGCTTCAACTCCGAGCCGCCGATCCCGATGAAGACCAACATCATCGTCCACGGGCCGAACGACGCCTATGCCCACCGGCATGAGATCCGGTTGGAGTGGGAATACAAGAAGGGCTCGAACACGCCGACGCTGCTGAACCTGACGATGGTCTGCCCGTACCGATCCTGATTGGAAGGATTCTACTCTGTTGAATTGCGGGTCCAGTGCATTCGTGAACCTGCAGTACGTTCATTTGTCCGGGGGGATATATCCCCCCGGTCGAGATGGAGCTAAAAGCCGCTTAACCCGTCCACTTTATCGGGGGAGGATCAGGCTCCCGCCAGTACCGACCTCTCAGGCCATCGATAGAGTTGCAGAACAAGTCAAAGGTCCGAGGACTTACCCAGACCCGGAAGCGTACCTGTCGAGCCGAACGCTCCGCCTGATCTCTCGGGTTCGCTGTACGGTAGGGCTCCAACCAAGTTCTCGGAATTTTCGCCTCTGAAGCTATGGACCGCGCAATGGTCTCAAAGCCCCAGTCATCATCAAGATAACCGCGTCGATCAGCAGAGAGGTTGGAAGTATCCCACATGCACTGATCTTGCTTTGAAGAGTTAGTCTCGATGAACCGGCGCAATCTTGCCGCCAGGGAACGTGGCACGCAGCATCGGCTCGCGATGGCGATCACCGAAGCCTACTTCCTGGGCGCAAAGAACATCGGTGATGCCGATGTGCTTGCCGGTATCGCCGCAGACTATGGGTTCGAGCGTGCGGAAGCACACGCGATCGCCCTCGATCCCGTCCGGCATAAGCGGGTCGAACAAGAGGCTGTCCGGTCTGCGGAGGCAGGCGTCCGCTCGGTGCCCCATTTCATCTTTGGCGGACGTACCGCAATCAACGGTGGCCGCAGCGAAGACGAGATCGCTCTGCACATCCAAGAAGCCGCGCGCGCTCGGGTGAACCAGCATCAATAGCAAGATAAAGGTCGCGATCCAACGCCCCAAGGCACGGGTGGTGATGACGCCGAGAGATGGGCGATACTCTAACGAGCAACGGTCTCGTAGGGTCAGGTAACGTCTTTGTTTCCGGCCTGCTGAAAGAACTCGATCAATCCGTAGGGAGCACGTTCACCCAAGCAGAGATCAAGCAGCTTATGCGTTCCGGCGGCTTCAGTTGCATTACGCGGGAATAGAGCCTGCTCGTAAGCGGCAAGCGCGGCTTCCGTATCGCCGGGATGTGCAATGATGGCCTGCGCGAGTTCGGCCCCGTCGAGCATCGCGAGGTTTGCTCCCTCGCCATTAGGCGCCATTAGATGCGCTGCATCGCCAACAAGCGTCACTCCGGGAATGCGAGCCCAGCGATGTTCATCTGGCAGGTTGTAGATAAGGCGAGGGACCAGCGGGGTGTCGCTGCCAGCGATCAGCGCGGTCAGCGCGGGCGACCAACCACCAAACAAGGCCGCAACCTGCATCTTCGCCGCCGCACTTTCTGTAAAATCGATGCTGGCGGCCCAATCAACGGGACACTTGAGCTGAACGTAAGCGTGAATAACGTTCCCGGCTTCGCGATGTGCCGTAATGCCTTTGCCTGAGGTCAATGCGATCATCGATCCAACGCCAACCGCTTCCGCTGCCGCAGGGTGGCGGGCATCGACATCATGCAGATAGGTCTCCACAAAGGTTATGCCTGAGTAAGCCGGTTGGGCATCCGACAACAGCCTGCGCACCCGAGACCAAGCGCCATCCGCGCCCACGAACAGATCAGTGCTGACCTCAGAGCCATTCGCAAATGTAAGGTTATGCCGTCCGTCCCCCAGTGCGTCGACACTGACAAGCTTGCTTCCCCACTGAACTGTGCCTGGAGGTAGCGCATCGAGAAGAAGCTGGCGCAGATCGCCGCGCAAAACCTCGGGGCGCCGGTTATCGCCAGTGTCAGGTATATCGAGCAGAACCTTACCGTTTGGGTCCAACACACGGGTCGCCTCAGCACCATGGTGGATGATCGCGTGAAAGGCTTCCGTCAGTTTGGCGACTGCCAGCGCATGCTGACCGCTGTGAGCATGAATATCGAGCTGACCACCTTGCGAGCGTGCCGAGGCTGAAGCTTCTGCTTCGTAAACTGTCACGGGCAGCCCATGGATATGGAGGACGCGGGCAAGAACAAGTCCGCCGAGACCTGCGCCTACGATTGTTACTGATTTCAATAGCTTATCTTCCGCAAGACTTGTATGGAACGTCATTCCATAATGGATTGGAACATCATTCCATTTATGTCAAGGTGCATTTCATGAAGACCATCCCGGCCCAACGGCGCGAACGGCGCACCACTTCCCTCTCAAAAACCCAAATCGTTGAAGCAGCGATCGCAATCCTCGACGTTGAAGGCGAGAACGCTCTGACGTTTCGCGCCCTCGCGGCCCGACTGGCCACCGGCAGCGGGGCGATTTACTGGCACGTTGCAGACAAGAACGAACTCCTGACGGCGGCCACCGATATGGTGATTGCACCCGTTATGGCTCAGGCAGCGAGGGATACTGATCCGGTTGACGCTATACGCACGCTTGCGCTCGGCGTCTTCGAGACTGTTGATGCTCGTCCTTGGGTCGGTGCACATCTCGCTCGTGCGCCATGGCAGCTCGCAATGCTGCTCCTCTTCGAAACCATCGGCCAGCAGCTGCGAGCACTTAACGTTCCACCGAGTCAGCGGTTCGATGCCGTGTCGACCTTAGTGAGCTACATACTCGGTGTGGCGGGTCAAAACGCTGCAAATGCCAGGCTTCTGCCACAAGATACGGATCGCGAGTCCTTTTTGGCCGATGTGGTAGCACGGTGGACACAAAACGATCCGGCTGAGTACCCATTCATGCATGAGATCTCGCATAAGTTCCGTGAACACGACGATCGGGCTCAGTTTCTCGCAGGTGTCAACCTTATCCTCGCTGGCATCAAGAGTGGCCAATCCAGAGTTGAATAGGCCAGCACACGTGTCCCTTAATCCGCTTGCTAACCTTGGGTAGTAGAGCCTAGCGTGATACGCGCTCTGATCCCGGAGACGTTTCGCGCGGGCTCCAAACGGAGCCGGCGCGGGGACTTGCTGTCTGGTCTGGCAGTGTCGCGAGAGAGCTGCGAGTAATGAGACGCGTGGGCACTGCGCTGGCGTGCTTGTTTTTTAATGCTCGGGACGAGCGACGTATTCGCTGCCGACCCAAGGGGCCTGCTGCTGTTGCCCTGCGGCCTGCAGCATCCGGGACGCGCATCCGGAGGCTCGTATTTTTTTCATTTCGGCTCTGGACGAGCCGGCCGTCATCAGAAAAGCCCCTGCGGAAGGAGCGTTGGGATACGTCATCAAATCCGGCGTCGGCGATGAACTGGCGGATGCCGTACAAACGGTTCTTGGTGGAGGTCTCCATGTGTCTTCTTCTGCGCGGCACGCGCTGAAAAGCGCGCATTGACGGGTAAGCCCCGCGCGAAGCACCCAAGGCACAACAACAGCAGGGTGAGGGACGCGATGTCTTCAAGAACGGCATCAAACGACGCGTTCGATCTCGCGGGCGATCGTCAGTGCGGAAGCGGTCAGCGCAGCACGGAAAGCGACCCCGCATCCATCTCCGATCGAGCGGAGATGATCCTCATCCCCGGCGGCACCTTCCGCATGGGTTCGGACCGGCACTATCGGGAAGAGGCGCCAGTGCACCGCGTCACCGTCGATCCGTTCTGGATCGACCGGACGCCGGTGACCAACCGTCAATTCAGGGCGTTCGTAAAGGCGACGGGCCACGTCACCTTTGCCGAGATTTCCCCGGATCCGAAGGACTATCCCGGCGCGTTGCCTCACATGCTCTATGCCGGGTCGCTGGTCTTTGCACCCCCGCTCCGTCCGGTCGATCTGCGCGACTGGAGCCAATGGTGGAGCTTCCTCAATGGCGCCGACTGGCGCCATCCTTACGGCCCGAAGAGCAACATCAACACGCTCGACGATCATCCCGTGGTGCACGTCGCCTATTCCGATGCGCTGGCCTATGCGCTCTGGGCCGGCAAGGACCTGCCGACGGAAGCGGAATGGGAATTCGCCGCGCGCGGCGGGCTCGACGGCGCCGAATTCGCATGGGGCGACGAGCTTGCCCCCGGCGGCAAGCACATGGCCAATACCTGGCAGGGCCACTTCCCCCATGAAAATCTCAACAGCGACGGTTTCAAGCGCACCTCGCCGGTGACGGCGTTTCCGCCGAATGGCTACGGCCTGCACGACATGATCGGCAATGTCTGGGAATGGACCTCCGATTGGTGGTGCGCACAGCACGAGGCCGACGCGGCCAAGCCGTGCTGCATCCCGGAAAACCCGAGCGGGGGTCGCGAGGCCAACAGCTACGACCCCTGCCAAGCCAACATCAGGATTCCACGCAAGGTGCTGAAAGGCGGCTCACACCTGTGCGCCCCGAACTACTGCCGCCGCTACCGCCCGGCCGCGCGTCATGCAGAGCCGATCGATACGTCCACGAGCCACGTGGGATTTCGTTGTGTCATTCGCGAAAGGAGCAAGTCATGAGCACAGAGAAGGATGGAGACAAGTCCAACACGAAGGCCAGTGCACTTGATCGGCGCAGGATTCTGCTCGGTGGTACGGCGCTCGCCGCCACGTCCGCGCTCGTCGCGGGCGCGCGGGTCGAGGTGACGCAGGCGCAAGCGCAGCAGCCCGCTCCTGCCGGGCAACGGCCGAACATCCTCGTCATCTGGGGCGACGATGTCGGCGTCGCCAATATCAGCGCCTACACGTTCGGCCTGATGGGATACAAAACGCCGAACATCGACCGTATCGCCCGCGAAGGATTGATGTTCACCGACTATTACGCCGAGCAGAGCTGCACGGCGGGGCGGGCCTCGTTCCTCACCGGTCAGGCGGGTCTGCGCACAGGGATGACCAAAGTCGGCCTGCCCGGCGCGGCGCTCGGCCTCCGTTTCGAGGACATCACCATCGCCGAGGCGCTGAAACCGCTCGGCTACGCCACCGGCCAGTTCGGCAAGAATCATCTCGGCGACCGCAACGAATTCCTGCCGACGGTGCACGGGTTCGATGAGTTCTTCGGGAACCTCTATCACCTCAATGCCGAGGAGGAGCCCGAGCATCCCGACTATCCGAAGGACCCCGGGTTCAAGGCGAAATTCGGCCCGCGCGGTGTGCTCAAATGCAAAGCCGCCGATCGGGAAGATCCGACCGTCGATCCACGCTTCGGCAAAGTCGGGAAGCAGACCATCGAGGACACCGGCCCGCTCACCAAGAAGCGAATGGAGACGGTCGATGACGAAACATCCAGCGCGGCAATCGACTTCATCAAGCGGCAGGTTCAGGCCAACAAGCCTTTCTTCTGCTGGTGGAACGGCACCCGCATGCATCTCTATACCCACGTCCGGCCTGAATATAAGGGCCGCAGCGGTCTCAGCGAATACATGGATGGGATGCTGGAACACGACGGCCAGGTCGGCAACCTGCTCAAGGCGCTCGACGACCTCGGCATCGCCAACAACACCATCGTGATCTACGGCACCGACAACGGTGTGCACATGAACTCGTGGCCGGACGGCGGCATGACACCGTTCCGCAGCGAGAAGAACACCAACTGGGAAGGCGCCTATCGCGTTCCAGCAATGATCCGCTGGCCAGGCCGCATCAAGCCCGGACAGGTCAGCAACGAAGTCTTCGCGGCGCTCGACTGGTTCCCGACGCTGCTGGCTGCAGCCGGAGAGCCGGACATCAAGAGCAAACTTCTTACGGGTTATAGTTCCGGCGGCAAGACGTTCAAGGTGCACCTTGATGGATACAACCAGTTGCCGCTGCTCACCGGCCAGCAGGAGAAGTCCGCTCGCAAGGAGTTCTTCTACATCAACGACGATGCCCAGCTCGTGGCGATGCGCTACGAGAACTGGAAGATTGTATTCTGCGAGCAGAAGGTCGCTGGCACGCTGGAACTCTGGGCCGCTCCCTTCGTCTGCCGTCGCCTGCCGAAGATGTTCAATCTTCGCCTGGACCCCTACGAGCGGGCGGACATCACCTCCAACACATACAACGACTGGGTAATCCAGCGAGCCTTCCTGATCGTGCCGGCTCAGGCGCTCGTTGCGCAATTCGTCGAGACATTCAAAGACTTCCCGCCGCGGCAGAAGCCGTCAAGCTTCAGCGTTGATGAGGTCCTGGCGCAGATGTCGAATGCGCACGGCGGTTGACGACCGCAAGAGAGCGTCGGCCAGCAGTCCTTCAGGCCGGCGCTCCCTCTGATAATCCCGATCGAGGGGAGATCATTATGGCTGCCATCATGCAACAAACCACCCGACGCACAATGCTCGCTGGATCGCTTGGAGCAGTACTTTGCATGCTCGCGGATCATGGGGCGTCAGCACAACCCGACCCGCTGCCGTCGTGGCAGGATGGTACTGCGAAGAAGTCGATCACAGATTTCGTCGTACGCGTAACCACGCCAGGTGCGGCTGATTTTGTGCAACCGGCGTTGCGCATCGCCGTGTTCGACAACGATGGAACACTATGGTCCGAACAGCCGGTCTATTTCCAGTTGGCCTTTGCGCTGGATCGCATCAAGGCGTTGACGCCACAGCATCCGGAATGGAAGGACGCGCAGCCATTCAAGGCGGCCATTGAGGGCGACGCGAAGGCGCTTGCGGCCTCAGGCGAGAGGGGGCTGCTCGAAATCGTGGCGGTCACTCATGCCGGCTTGACGACCGATGCCTTCTCCCGGAGCGTCTCCGACTGGTTAGCGTCGGCGCGCCACCCGCGTTTCAATCAGCCCTACGACAAACTGGTTTACCAGCCGCAGCTCGAGCTCCTCGCCTACCTTCGCCAAAACGGCTTCAAGACATTCATCGTGTCTGGCGGCGGCGTCGAGTTCATGCGCGTGTTCGCCGAGCGGACCTACGGCATCCCGCCGGAGCAGGTCGTCGGCTCGTCCGGCGTGGTCAAGTTCCAACTCGAACCGGGTGGCACGCCTGAACTCATCAAGGAGCCCAAAATCGAATTCATAGACGATGGCCCCGGAAAGCCGGTTGGCATCAACCGCTTCATCGGCCGTCGGCCGATCCTCGCTTTCGGCAACTCGGACGGTGACCTTCAAATGCTGCAATGGACCGCAGCCGGCGGCGGGGCGCGCTTCATCGGCATCGTGCATCATACCGACGGTGAGCGTGAATGGGCTTACGACCGCATCTCTCCGGTCGGCAAGCTCGACAAAGCGCTGGAGGAAGGCCTGGCCAGGGGCTGGACCATCGTGGACATGAAGCGGGATTGGAAGGTGATCTATCCGTTCCAGAATCCCTGAGGGGTGCACGATGAGCATCCGCCGCCTCAATTGGGGGGCTTTCGAATGACGTTCGAGCCCGGAAATCCAAAGACCCCGGCCCGGTCCGCATGGAAAGGCCTAGATCGAAGGGTGTTTCCCGCGGGCGCAACGATCTTCGCCGAAGGTGAGTTGGGAACGATCGCCTATATCCTGCTTCGGGGCGACGTCACGATTTTCGTTGGATACGGAACGGCTCAACAGCGTGCTTTGACGGAGCTGAAGCCCGGGCAGATGTTCGGCGTTCACGCGCTCATGGCCGGAGCGCAGCGCGCCGCGTCGGCTTTTACGAAAGGCGGATGCGAGTTGCTGGCCGTGAGCGAGGAAAAGCTCAAACAGAAACTGGATGAAGCCGACCCGTTCCTTCGCTACTGGGTCGACTATCTGTCGAAGCGCATTATCGACCTGTCTACGCAATAAAACGTCCGCGGAGGCGGCAGTTCAATGCATCCCGCTCCGGCTCGCATCTCGCGCATCCCTCTCTTCGTGACGGTCCTGACACTCTTCCTGACCGCCTCGCTGCTGGTAGGCGCCGGAGTTACGGTCGCCAACTACGTTGAGGACCGCAAGACCGCGATCAAGGTCGCATCCGATACGTTCAAGGCGAAAATAGACCGGATCAATGAGCGACGTCTCGCATTTTTTGCGACCGCCTTCTTGATGACCGAGCAACTCGGCAACGATCCCACGTTCCATCAGGCCTCCGGCTCGAAGGAGGCGATCCTGCCTTTGATCCTCTCCAGCTTGACGCTGAGCCCGCAGATATCCGCGGTGTATGCTGGTTTCGAGAACGGGAATTTCTTTCACGTTCTGTCGATCTCGGAAGCCGAAAACTCCTTTATCGCAGGTCTGGGCGGGCCTCAGACGACCCGGTTCGCGATTCGGGAGATCCGCGTCGACGGCAGCGGCGTTCGCGTCGAAACCTGGCGATTTCTCGACTCCAATCGCCAGCAGATTGGGACGCTTGGCAATCAGCTTCCCGCCTATGACCCTCGTCGCCGCGATTGGTATCGTAGTGCGCGCGCACAACCGCAAAGCGTCGCCCGCACGCTGCCGTATATTTTCGCGGCCACCTCGCAGGCAGGAATGACCCTGGCAAGGGCATTTGAAGGCGGTGTCGTCGGCGTCGACATCACACTCGACCGATTGATGGCCTATGTCCGGTCGGTCAGATCGAATGAAGAGCAGCGATTCGTGGCATTTGACGAAGAGAATCGTCTGCTCGCTCACTTCGATCCTGATCGGATGTTCAAAGCCCCCAGCGCAGGGGAAACCCAAGCGACCGAACTCGCAAGGACCACCGATCTTACCGACCCCGTGGTTCGGGAAGCATTGCAGATCTTCGCACGCGGCGGTCCCTACCAACTGGCCAATCTTGATGTAGCCGGTACGGAGTATCTGGCCACAGTGGTCCGGCAGGTCGCCAGAGACGGAGGCGTCTTCTTTGTGCTTTATGCGGCTCCTCTCTCGGACTTTCTGGGGTCTCTGGCCCACGCCGCTGCGCGAAACATCCCCACCGCATTGCTCGTCTTTGTTCTTGCCCTGCCGGCCATCATTTACCTCGCGCACTCGATTTCGAAGCCGCTCAGGAAGCTTTCCGACGAGGCGGAATTGATACGATCGTTCCAACTGGCTGATCCGATCAGAATGGAATCGCGGGTGCGTGAGATCAACACGCTCATCAGGTCAATGTCCGGCATGAAGGGCACGATTCGCGAAGTTTCCAAATTCGTACCGAAGGCGCTGGTCAAGGATCTTCTCGAAAGCGAGAGCCTGGTTGAGGTCGGCGGAGAGACCCGTCGCGTCAGCATACTGTTTACCGATGTCAAGGATTTCACTCGCATCGCCGAGGGCATGCCAGCTGAGAATCTCATGGTGAGACTGTCCGAATACTTTGAAGAGCTCGCATCCTTGATCATCAAGGAGAGTGGAACGGTGGACAAATTCATCGGCGACGCAATTTTCGCTTTCTGGAATGCGCCGCTTCCGGTTGCGCGACACGAACATGTGGCCTGCGCGACGACCCTTGCATGCCGCGCCGTAGCGCGACGTTTGAACGAGCGGTGGCTCAAGGAAGGTTTGCCCCCTTGGCAGACGCGCTTCGGGATTCACGTCGGCGAGGCCGTGCTGGGAAATGTCGGGTCGTCCGATCGGATCGACTACACCGCGATTGGCGACACCGTGAACATCGCCGCGCGCCTGGAGGCACTGAACAAGTATTATGGGACCGGCATTCTCGCGAGTGGACAGGTCGCAGATCTCTGTTCGCGAGAATTCCTATTCCGGCGCGTGGACCGCAGCCAGCCGAAGGGCGCAGGAAAGGCGCTGAACGTCTTCGAACTTCTCGGCATGATCGATGGCCCCGAGGAATACCGCGTCACCCCGGAAATGGCGAAGCTCGTCCGGGACTGGAATAGTGTTTATGAGATGTACGCCAGCAAGGATTGGCTGCGCACGCTCAACGCTCTGGAAGGGTTTGCCACAGAGCATCCCGAAGATGTCGTGGCTGGAATCTATCTCGATCGCGTTGTCGGATTTCTGCTGGAGCCCCCGCCCCAAGATTGGGACGGCGTCATCCACTTCAGGTCCAAATAGGGCAGTTCCTCGCTGGACCCAGAACATGCTGCGCTCGATGAGCTGTTGAAGTAAGCGCGCGGCCGGTCTTTGATTCAGACACCGCGAACAACAAGGCGGTGCCGGAAGACGAATTGGCCGATCGAAATATCGACGCCGCGAAGCTTTCCCACTGGGAGACTTTCTCGTCTGGTGAAGATGCGAATGGGTCGTTGCGGGGCGATTTGAACCCGCAAGCTAGGCTATTGATGTTGTTGGGTTCGACCTCGGCACCAAAACAATACCCCAGCAATCCTGTGAGATTGCTGGGGTATTTCATCAACTTGGTTGCGGGGATAGGATTTGAACCTATGACCTTCAGGTTATGAGCCTGACGAGCTACCGGGCTGCTCCACCCCGCGTTAAATCGTTGCGTGCCTTTGCGAAAATCCCGGGGACGGTCGGTTGAGGCCGGCGCTGTTCGCGTGGCTTGCTCTTCCGTCCCAAAGGCTTCCTTGGAAGGCGACCCCGGGGCAATGCCCGTCGGGTGCGGGGCGTATGTATCAAGGCGGGGTGCCTTTGGAAAGGGCTGCGCGAACGTTTTTTTCGACTTTATGACAGGGGATGGACGAATTTCCGCTGCGTTCCGCGCGCTCTTGCCAGAAGTTCCGCAAAGCGCCAGCTTGCGGCAACAAGATTCAGGCTGAAACGCCTGGAGGGAGGAACGCCGTGGACAAATCCCCGACGAGCGCCCCACTGCGGGCCCTCGAAGAGGCCCTCCATGCCATGCGCGCGCGGTCGCGGGAGGAACCGGCCCCTGACCTGGCCCAGCGACTCGACCGGCTGGCGCGGCTGCGCGCGGTGATCGCCGATAACGAGGAGCGCTTCCGGCAGGCGATCTCGGCCGATTTCGGCCACCGCTGCGCGGTCGAAACCACCATCGCCGAGACCATGCTGCTGTTCTCCGAGATCCGGCATGCCACCAAGCACCTCAAGGCCTGGATGGCGCCGCAGCGCGTCGCCACCGCGCTGCAATTCCTCCCCGCCCGCAACCGGCTGATGCCGCAGCCGCTCGGCGTCGTCGGCATCATCGCGCCGTGGAATTATCCGCTTCAGCTCACGCTCGCGCCCGCGATCGGCGCGATCGCCGCCGGCAACCGCGTCATCATCAAGCCGAGCGAGCTGGTCCCGCACTTCTCGGCGCTGCTCCATGAGACGGTCGCGCAGCGATTCGACGCTGCGGAGCTGTTGATCACCGGCATCGAGGACGAGATCGCCAAGGGTTTCGCAAGCCTGCCGTTCGATCATCTGGTCTTCACCGGCTCGACCCGGGTCGGCCGGCTGGTCGCGGAGGCCGCGGGACGTAATCTCACGCCTGTTACGCTCGAGCTCGGCGGCAAGTCGCCCGCGATCATCGATGCCTCGGCCGATCTCGACGAGGCCGCCGAGCGCATCGCCTATGGCAAGCTGCTCAATGCCGGGCAGACCTGCATCGCGCCGGACTATGTGCTGGTGCCGGAGCGCTCGGTGCAGGCCTTCGCCGAGAAGGTCCGCGCGCAGATGCGGCGCATGTTCGGCACCGATCCCGCCAACAAGGATTACACCTCGATTATCTCCGACCGGCACTATGCCCGGCTCGAGGGCCTGGTCGCGGACGCAGCCCAGCACGGCGCAAAAATCCTGCAACCGGCGAAGCCCGACGATCCGAACTGGAAGGCGCATCGCAAATTCCCGCCAACGCTGATCGTCGGTGCGAGCGAAGCGATGGCGGCGATGCAGGAGGAGATCTTTGGACCCGTGCTGCCGGTGCTGGGCACGCGCGACCCGGCGGAGGCGATCGCTTTCGTCAACGCCCGCGACCGGCCGCTGGCGCTGTACTGGTTCGGCAGCGACCAGAGCGCGCGCGACGAGGTGCTGGCGCGCACCGTCTCCGGCGGCGTCACGATCAACGACTGCCTGTTCCACTTCACGCAAGTGAACCAGCCGATGGGCGGCGTCGGTGCCTCCGGCACCGGCGCCTATCACGGCGAATGGGGCTTCAGGACGTTCAGCAAGCTGAAGCCGGTGTTCTATCGTTCCCGGTTCAATCGCCTCGCAGATCTCTATCCACCCTATGGCGGCAGGATCGCGCGGCTGGAGAAGCTGATGCGGTTCATGTCGTAGGGGCTACACAAACGCCGTCTTTGCGAGCGCAGCGAAGCAATCCAGAATCCCTCCGCGGTAACAGCCTGGATTGCTTCGCTGCGCTCGCAATGACGAGAAAAGGCAGGGGGAAACAACATTGACCGACACATTCGATTTCGTCGTCGTGGGCGCGGGCTCCGGCGGCTGCACTGTCGCGGGACGGCTATCCGAAGATTCGGCGACATCCGTGGCGCTGCTCGATGCCGGCGGACGGAACGACACTTGGCGGATCACCACGCCGTTCGGGCTTGCCCTGCCGTACAAAACGGCCAACTGGGCCTTCGATACCGTGCCGCAGAAGGGGCTGAACGGCCGCATCGGCTATCAGCCGCGCGGCAAGGGCCTCGGTGGCTCCTCGGCGATCAACGCCATGGTCTATATCCGCGGCCACAAATGGGACTACGACCACTGGGCCTCGCTCGGCAATGCCGGCTGGTCCTATGCCGACGTCCTGCCCTACTTCAAGGCTTCCGAGAACAACGGCGATTTCGACGGCGAATATCACGGCAAGGGCGGCCCGCTGCATGTCAACAAGCTGCGCTCCGACAATCCGATCCACGACGTCTTCCATCAGGCCGCGCGCGAGGCGCAGTTCCGCATTCGCGACGACTTCAATGCCGAAGACCATGAAGGACTCGGCGGCTACCAGGTGACGCAGCACAATGGCGAACGCTGGAGCGCCGCACGCGCTTATCTTGATCCCCATATGGGCAAGCGCACGAATCTGCGGATCGAGACCGGCGCGCACGCCACCAAGATCCTGTTCGAAGGCAGCCGCGCGGTCGGCGTCGAATACCTGCAGGGCAAGCAGACAAGGACGTTGCGCGCACGCCGTGAGGTGATCCTGGCCTCCGGCGCCTTCCAGTCACCGCAATTGCTGATGCTGTCGGGAGTCGGCGACGGCGACGCGCTTCGATTGCACGGCATTGGCGTCGTGCATCATCTGCCCGGCGTAGGGCGCAATCTGCAGGACCACCCGGATTTCGTGTTCGTCTACGCCTCCGACTATCCGCACTTCGTTCACGCCTCGCTCGGCCGGCTACCGTCCCTGCTCCGCGCCATCCAGCGGTATCGCCGTGAACGGCGCGGCCTGATGACCACCAATTTCGCCGAGTGCGGTGGCTTCCTGAAGAGCCGGCCCGCCCTCGACATACCCGACATTCAACTCCACCTCGTCATCGCAATGCTCGACGACCACGGCCGCAAGAAGCACAAGGAGGCCGGCTTCTCGTGCCATGTCTGCCTGTTGCGACCGAAGAGTCGCGGCAGCGTATGGCTGAAGAGCGACGATCCGCTCGCAGCGCCGATGATCGATCCGAACTTCCTGGGCGAGGCAGAGGATGTCGAAGCGATGGTCGCGGGCTTCAAGACCACGCGCCGCCTGATGGAGACGCCGGCGCTGCGCGCTTTGCAGAAGAGGGACATGTTCACCGCGAACGTGCGCAGCGACGACGATATCCGCGCCGTGCTGCGCGAACGCGTCGACACCGTCTATCATCCGGTCGGCACCTGCAAGATGGGGACGGACGCGATGGCCGTGGTCGATCCGGCATTGAAGGTGCACGGGCTGGAAGCCCTGCGCGTCGTCGACGCCTCGATCATGCCGACGCTGATCGGCGGCAACACCAATGCGCCGACCATCATGATCGGCGAGAAAGCGGCGGATATGATCAGGGGGGAGATGCGGTAATGTGAAGCTGCCGCCGCGTCATTCCCCTCTGTCGTCCCGGACAAGCGTAAGCGCCTATCCGGGACCCATAGCCACAGGACATGGTTTGGCGAAGACTCGGAGTTGCCATCGCGCGCCCCAACTTCTCCCTGTGGTTATGGGTCCCGGATCTGCGCGCGCTTTGGGCGCGCTTGTCCGGGACGACAGCGGAGCAAAAAGCGCTTGTCCGCAACGACGACGTGAATCAATTCAGCAAGAACCCGCCGTCCACCGTCACCACGCTCCCGGTCATGTACCGCGACGCGTTGGACGCCAGCAGCAGGATGGCGCCGTCGAGATCGGATTCTGCGCCGACGCGGCGCTGGGGGATGCGTTTGGCGAGGCGTTCGCCTGATGGCGTCGACCAAAACGCATGGTTCATTTCGGTGTCGATATAGCCCGGCGCCAGCGCGTTGATGCGGATGTTCTGCCCCGCCAGCTCCAGCGCCATCGCCCTGGTCGCCTGGATGATGCCGGCCTTGGAGATCGCATAGGGCGAGACCGCCTTCAGGACGCCGGTGCCGAGCACCGAGGCGATGTTGACGATGTTGCCTTCCTGCTTGCGCGCGATCATGCGGCGGGCAATCTCGGTCGCGAGGAAATAGGCGCCCTTGAGGTTGGCGCCGATCACCGCGTCCCAGTCCGCCTCGGTCTGCTCGGTCGCGAGCTTCTCGATGGCGATGCCGGCATTGTTGATCAGCACGGTGACGGGGCCGAGCGCGGCTTCGGCGGCGTCGACAGCCCTGGCGATCGAGGCGGTGTCGGTGACATCGAGCGCGACCGCGGCCGCACGGCCGCCCTTGCCGCGGATCTCCTCCTCGAGGCTCTTCAGCTTGTCGGTCTGCCGCGCAGCCAGCGCGACCGCCGCACCATGCGCCGCCAGCACCCGTGCAAATTGCCGGCCCAGCCCCTGGCTCGCGCCCGTGACGAGGATGGTTTCTTTACTGACGTCGAATAGGTCTGACATGACGATTTCCTTGCCGATTTCCTTACCGATTCCTTAGGCGCATCCCGCGAGCTTTGGGGCCATCAATACAGACGATTTTAACGATCTGAAACCGGAATGATCGGTTCGGCGTTCATTCGTTCCAGAGGCGGGGTTTCGCTCATGAACAGTTTCGATCTCGCCGTGTATGCCGCGCTCGCCGTCGCGGTCGGCTTCGGGTTCAGGACCGGCCTGCTGCGCAGCGCCATGACCATCCTCGCCTATCTTCTCGCCGCGCCGATCGCGGTGGCGCTGATGCCGATGATCGCACCGCAGATTGCCGGCAATGCAAACTCGCCGCTGCTCCAGAACTGGATCTGGTTCTTCGCGATCTTCGTGGTGGTGGGCATGCTGTTCGGCCATATCGGCCGCATCGCGCTGAACGACACCGTCGGCGAAGCGGGAATCGGCGACCGGCTCGGCGGCGCCGCGCTCGGCGCCATCAGGGTCGGCCTTGTCGCCACCACGCTGGTGCTGGTGTTCGACCAGATCGTGCCGGCCAACCGCGAGCCGCCCTTCCTCGCCGGCTCGCATCTGCGGCCGCTGTTCTCGGCCGCCGGCCAGATGGGCTTCAAGTCGCTGCCGCCGGAGGCCGCCTCCGCGATCGACCGCCTCAAGCAGGAGCGGCGCATCTGATCTGGCGCATTTGCATCGCAGCGTGGACGCGCATGCATTTTGGTGCGAGCCGATCCCTTATCAGCGGCGCAACAGTTGGCTAGAGTGCCGCCGTCCAAAACCTGCCTGACATTACGGGAGTGAAACAGTGGATCTTGGGATCAAAGGTCGCCGCGCCATCGTCTGCGCATCCAGCAAAGGCCTCGGGCGCGCCTGCGCCATCTCGCTGGCGGACGCCGGCGTTCACGTCACGCTGACCGCGCGCGGCGCCGAAGCCCTGAAGAAAACCGCCGATGAAATCCGCAAGGCCTATCCCGATGTCACGGTCACCGAGATCGTCGGCGACATCACGACGCCCGCCGGCCGTGAGGCGGTGCTGAAAGCCTGCCCCGAGCCCGATATCCTGATCAACAATGCCGGCGGCCCGCCGCCCGGCGATTTCCGCAACTGGACCCGCGACGACTGGATCAAGGCGATCGACGCCAACATGCTGACCCCGATCGAGCTGATCAAGGCGACGGTGGACGGCATGATGGCGCGCAAGTTCGGCCGCATCGTCAACATCACCTCGGCCGCGGTGAAGGCGCCGATCGACATCCTCGGCCTCTCCAACGGCGCGCGCGCCGGCCTCACCGGCTTCATCGCCGGCCTGTCGCGCAAGACCGTGATCAACAACGTCACCATCAACGGCCTGCTGCCGGGCCCGTTCGAGACCGATCGCCTGACCAGCACCGCGAAGGGCGAAGCCGACAAGCGCGGTGTCACGCCGGAGCAGATCCTGGCCGAGCGCGCCAAGCTCAACCCCGCCGGACGCTTCGGCCAGCCCGACGAGTTCGGCTATGCCTGCGCCTTCCTGTGCGGCGCCAAGGCCGGCTTCATCACCGGGCAGAACATTCTGCTGGATGGTGGTGCGTTCCCGGGCACGCTGTAGCCGCGTTTGCAGGTGTACTCCCTCGCCCCGTTCTTACGGGGAGAGGGCTGGGGTGAGGGACTCTCTCCACAAGCACCGTGAGGACTGGACTCGCGGAGGCTCCCCCTCACCCGGAATTCAAACTGCGTTTGAATTCCGGCCTCTCCCCGCAAGCGGGGAGAGGCAAAGCAACTCACCGCTGCTTCGTCGGTTCGTCCTCGTCCCGCTCGCTGGGATCGGAGGAATCGGCGGTGAGGCGCTCGCCGGTCCAGTCGATGCCGAATTCCTCGAGCCCGTTGGCGAGCAGGTCGCCCAGCATCGGCTCGCCGAGCAGATAATGCACGGTTTCGCGGCGCGGGCTGCGATATTCACCCCGCGCCTCCACGGCGCGGGCGCGCAGATCGTCCCAATCGTCGATGGTACCGTCGCCGCGACCAAGCCAGGTCAGCGCGACGAGATCGACCTGCTCGTCCTCGTTCAACGCAATCATGAAGCTTCCGAGCTCGTTGACGACGGGGTCGGAGCCATCATCTCCGAGGACGTCGATCGCATCGTCGTCGCTTGGGTTCGAGCCGGAATCCGGATCGGAATCCCCCTCCTTGACGTCGAATTCACGCGCCTTCTCGATGATGAAGGCAACCTTCTCGGCGGAAATCGTAAGCTCCGGCATGGCTCTCTCCAGGGTTCCCGCGATAACGCCGCATCGCGTCAGATGATCCATTGCGCTTGACGGCGGAAAACCGCATGTTTCGGCACCAAAAAAAGAAGCTGGGAAGGTGCCGGATGCAGTGGCAGGTGGGCAAGGTCAAAATCACCAAAGTGGTGGAATTGGAGACGGTCGGCTCGACCCGTTTCATCCTGCCGCTCGCGAGCAACGAGGAAATTTGCAAGCTGCCCTGGCTGATCCCGCATTTTGCCACCGAGGAAGGCCGGCTGAAAATGTCGATCCATTCGCTGGTGGTGGAGACGCCCGGCAGGCGCATCGTGGTCGATACCGGCCTCGGCAACGACAAGCAGGGCCGCAACGTCCCGACTTGGAACAACCGCAGCACGCCGTTCCTGGAGACCATGACGGCGGCCGGCTTTGCCCCCGACAGCATCGACACCGTGCTGTGCACGCATCTTCATGTCGATCACGTCGGCTGGAATACGAAATTGTCCGGCGGCAAATGGGTGCCGACGTTCCCGAAGGCGCGCTACGTTTTCGGCAGGACCGAATACGAACACTGGCGCGACCATTCGACCGAGCCGGACAAGCAGGCCGTGTTCGGCGATTCCGTGCAGCCGATCGTCGATGCCGACAGAGCCGATCTGATCTCGAGCGACCACCGTCTGTGCGAGGAGATCAGCATGATCCCGACCCCGGGCCACAGTCCCGGCCATATGAGCATCCTCATCCAGTCGGACGGCGAACAGGCCCTGCTCACCGGCGACGTCGCCCATCACCCCTGCCAGATGGCCCATCTCGACTGGTCCTCGACAGCCGATTCCGACCGGGCGCAATCGGCGGCGACGCGGGCGGCACTGTTCGGCCGCTTCGCCGACACGCCGACGCTGGTGATCGGCGGACATTTTTCGGCCGGGCATATCAAGCGGGAGGGGGACGCGTTCAGGTTCGTAGCGCTGGGGTGATCTCTGTTTTGGGCGGTTGAATTTCCTGCCGCCCTGTTCCATGAAGCTGTTAACCGACCGGTCCAATCTCCAGGGAGAAACGAGAATGAAGCTTGTTCGTTACGGCGAGAAGGGTGCGGAAAAGCCCGGCCTGATCGACAGATCCGGCCAGCTGCGCGACCTGTCGGCGCATGTGAAGGACCTCACCGGCGAAGCCTATTCGCCCGAGTCCCTGAAGAAGCTGGCGGCGCTCGATCCCGCCTCGCTGCCCGCCGTTTCCGGCAAGCCGCGGTTCGGTGCGCCCGTCACCGGCATCTCGAAATTCGTGGCGATCGGCCTCAACTATTCCGACCATGCCAAGGAGACGGGCGCCGAGATCCCGAGCGAGCCGATCATCTTCATGAAGGCCAACACCTCGCTGTCGGGGCCGAATGATCCGGTCGAGAAGCCGCGCGGCTCGACCAAGCTCGACTGGGAGGTCGAGATCGCCGCCATCATCGGCACCCGCGCCAAATACGTCTCGGAAACCGATGCGCTGAACCACGTCGCCGGCTATTGCGTCTGCAACGACGTCTCCGAGCGCGCATTCCAGATCGAGCGCCTGGGCCAGTGGACCAAGGGCAAGTCGCACGACACGTTCGGCCCGCTCGGGCCGTGGCTCGCCACCAAGGACGAGATCAAGGACGTGCAGGACCTGTCGATGTGGCTCGACGTCAATGGCCAGCGCCGCCAGACCGGCTCGACCAAGACCATGATCTTCTCCATGGCCAAGTGCATCTCCTACGTCTCGCAGTTCATGACCCTGCTGCCCGGCGACGTCATCACGACAGGCACCCCGCCCGGCGTCGGCCTCGGCATGAAGCCACCGACCTTCCTCAATGTCGGCGACGTCGTCACGCTCGGCATCGAAGGCCTCGGCGAGCAGCGCCAGGAGATCGTGGCGGCGTAAGACGCGCGCGCATCATACACCGTCGTCATGCCCGGGCTTGACCCGGGCATCCACGTCTCACAGTCTGACCACGACGCGACGCGTGGATGGCCGGGTCAAGCCCGGCCATGACGAGGAGACACCGTTCGCACAAGACCGAATGCAGGACATCCTCATGAAACTCACCTTCTCCCCTGCCTCGCCCTTCGCCCGCAAGGTGCGCATCGCCGCGATCGAGCTCGGGCTGATCGACAAGATCGAGTTCGTGCCCGCAAGCGTGACGCCGGGCACGGCCAACGAGGATTATTCGAAGATCACGCCGCTGAAGAAGCTGCCGGTGCTGATCACCAATGACGGCGACGTGATCCTGGATTCCTACGTCATCGTCGAATATCTCAACGAGATGGCCGGCGGCAGCCTGATTCCGGATTACGGCCCGCGGCGCTGGAAGGCCAAGACCAACCATTCGCTGATCAACGGCATGCTCGATTCCATGCTGCTGTGCCGCTACGAGAAGATGGTGCGCCCGCAGGGCTCGCAATGGCAGGCCTGGTCGGACGACCACTGGAACCGGGCCTGGACCGGCATGGCGCGCTTCGAGAACATGCCCGACGTCCTGAACGGCCCGTTCGACATCTCGCAGATCGGCCTCGTTTGCGTGCTCGGCTATGCCGACTTCCGCTTCGCCGATTGCGGCTGGCGCAAGGCCTATCCCAAGCTCGACGCCTTTCACCAGAAGATGCTGGAGCGGCCCTCGGTGAAGATCTCGGTGCCGCCTCCGGCATAAATCGCAGGAGTTTTCATGAGCCTGAAGTTCTCAGTCGGCGATCTCACCATCCATCGCGTCATCGAGCAGGAGACCTCGTTCGTCCCGGCTCTAGAGATGCTGCCAGCATTGACGCCGGACGTGCTGGCCGAAAACCGCGCGTGGATGCGCGAGGCGAAGGCGCTGGACGAGCAGGACGTGCTGCTGCTCTGTTTCCAATCGTACGTGGTGAAGACGCCGCACCACACCATCCTGGTCGACAGCTGCATCGGCAACGACAAGCCGCGGCCGCGGCCGAAATGGAACATGAAGACCGACGATACCTATCTGCGCGGGCTCGATGCCGCGGGGTTCTCGGTCGACGACATCGACTTCGTGATGTGCACGCATCTACATGTCGATCATGTCGGCTGGAATACGCGGCTGGAGAACGGCCGCTGGGTGCCAACCTTCCCCAAGGCGCGCTATCTGTTCGCCAAGCAGGAATTTGATCACTGGTCCGCGCAGAACGCGAAGGCGGAAGTCCCGCCTTTCGCCGACAGCGTGCTGCCGGTGGTCGAGGCTAACAGGCACGAGCTCGTCGCCGACGACCATCAGATCGGCGACCATGTGCGCATCCTGCCGACGCCCGGTCACACACCCGGCCATATCGCCATCACGATGGGACGGGGCAAGGACGATGCGGTGTTCTCCGGCGATCTCATGCACTCGCCGTTGCAGACGCTTTATCCGGAGCTGTCGATCAAGTTCGACGTCGATCCGGCCAAGGCGGCGACGACGCGCCGCAGCTTCCTGGAGCGCTATTGCGACACCGACACGCTGTGCTGCACCGCGCATTTCCCCTCGCCGTCGGTCGGAAAGATCAAGCGCAAGGGCAGCGGATTCGTTTGCGCGGCGGTTTAGCGCAAGCGGTCTTCCTGCTTCCTCACGTCATGGCCGGGCTTGTCCCGGCCATCCACGCTCTTACAATCCATCGATCACGAAGAACGTGGATGGCCGGGACAAGCCCGGCCATGACGAGGAAACAACATGCCTGATCTGCCCGACATTCCGCTGCCCGCCGACATTCGCTCGCGTACCATCGACGGCATCAACGGCTTGCGCGTGCATGTGCTCGAGGCGGGATTCGAGACCAGCGGACGGCGCTGCATTTTGCTGCTGCACGGCTTTCCCGAACTTGCCTTCTCCTGGCGCAAGGTGATGCCGGCGCTGGCCGACGCAGGTTATCACGTGATCGCGCCGGATCAGCGCGGCTATGGGCGCACGACGGGATGGAGTGCGGATTACGACGGCGATCTCGCCCCCTTCTCGCTCCTCAATCTCGTGCGTGACGCGCTCGCCCTGGTGTCGGCGTTCGGCTACAGGCAGGTCGATGTGGTCGGGCATGATTTCGGCAGCCCGGTCGCTGCCTGGTGCGCCTTGATCCGGCCAGACGTGTTTCGGTCAGTGACGATGATGAGCGCGCCGTTCGGCGGACCGCCGCCGCTGCCGTTCAACACCGCGCATGCGCCGGCTGAGCCTGCGGCCGAAGACGCGGTCCATCGCGAGCTCGCCGCGCTGCCGCGTCCGCGAAAGCACTATCAATGGTACTATTCGACGCGCGAGGCGAACGCCGACATGCACCGCGCACCGCAGGGCCTGCATGATTTCCTGCGCGCCTATTATCATCAGAAGAGCGCGGACTGGACCGGCAACAAACCCTATCCGCTGGCGTCGTGGTCGGCGGGCGAGCTGGCGAAGCTGCCGACTTATTACGTGATGGACCTGAACGAGACCATGGCGGAGACGGTCGCGAAGGAGATGCCCTCGCCCGCGGCGATCGCCGCCAATCGATGGCTGCCGGACAGCGACCTCGCCTACTACAGCGCCGAATATGGCCGCACCGGATTCCAGGGCGGGCTGCAATGGTATCGCTACGGCACCTCGGGCACGATGAACAACGAGCTGCAGCTGTTCGCCGGCCGCAGCATCGACGTGCCCTCCTGCTTCATCTCGGGCAAGCAGGACTGGGGCACTTATCAGCGCCCGGGCGTGTTCGAGGCGATGCAGAGCCGCGCCTGCACGAAGATGCTCGGCTGCCATCTCGTCGACGGCGCCGGCCATTGGGTGCAGCAGGAGCAGCCGGCCAAGGTGAGCCGGTTGCTGCTCGACTTCCTCGCCAAAGCCCGCGCCGCATGATTTGACCGGGGAACCGCGGCCTTCTATATAGTTTAGAATAATTCTAAATTAGGAAGACAGGCGGCCGTGAAGAATTTTGCCGATCTGACCGAGCGCGAAGTGCTGGCGGTTGCGATCTCCTCCGAGGAGGAGGACAGCCGGATTTACATGACCTTCGCCGAGGATCTGAAGGAACGCTATCCCGACTCCGCGAAGCTGTTCGAGCAGATGGCAGAGGAAGAGCGCGGCCATCGTCACATGCTGCTGGAAACCTACGAGCAGCGCTTCGGCCAGCATTTGCCGCCGATCCGCCGCGAGGACGTCAAGGGCTTCCTGCGCCGTCGCCCGATCTGGCTGACCAAGAACCTGCCGCTCGACACGATCCGCCGGGAAGTCGAGACCATGGAGCTCGAAGCCGAGCGCTTCTACGCCAAGGCCGCCGAGCAGGCCGAGGACGTCAACGTGCGCCGGCTGCTCGGCGACCTCGCAGAGGCCGAGAAGGGCCACGAGCATACCGCCGCGAAACTCACCGACGAGATCCTGAAGCCCGACGTGCGGGCCGAGGAGGACCGCACGCGCCGGCGGATGTTCGTGCTGCAATATGTGCAGCCGGGCCTCGCCGGCCTGATGGACGGCTCGGTCTCGACGCTCGCGCCGCTGTTTGCGGCCGCCTTTGCCACGCATCAGAACTGGCAAACATTTCTGGTGGGCCTCGCCGCCTCGATCGGCGCCGGCATCAGCATGGGCTTTGCGGAAGCGCTGTCCGACGACGGGTCGCTCACGGGGCGCGGCTCGCCCTGGCTGCGCGGCATCACCTGCGGCGCGATGACGACGCTCGGCGGGCTCGGCCACACCGCGCCGTATCTCGTACCCGACAGCTGGGCCAACGCGTTCTGGATCGCGACCGGAATCGCCTGCATCGTCGTGTTCTTCGAATTGTGGGCGATCGCCTTCATCCGCTCGCGCTACATGGACACGCCGTTCCTCCAAGCCGTGTTCCAGATCGTGCTCGGCGGCGCCATCGTGCTGGCGGTCGGGATCGTGATCGGGGCGGCGTAGGAGCCACACTGTCCCACTGACATAGCAATCGCCATCAAACAACCGTTGCCGCGTTCGGCCAAACTGCGCATCATCCTCCAACAACCAGAGCGGGAGAAGCGCCGTGGCGAGGTCGGAATGGAGTTTCAAGAGTGCGGTCGAACTGTCGGCCGCATTGAGCGCGAAGAAGGTCTCCGCGGTCGAGCTCACGCAGGATGCGATCGCGCGCATCGAACGGCATGACGGCACGATCAACGCGATCTGCGTGCGGGATTTCGATCGCGCGCTCGTCGCGGCGGGCGAGGCGGACGCGGCGCTGGCGCGCGGCGAGCGCAAGCCGCTGCTCGGCCTGCCCGTGACGATCAAGGAATCCTTCAACGTCGCCGGCCTGCCGACGACCTGGGGGTTCGTTCCGCAGAAGGATTTCAAGCCTGTGGAAGACGCACTACCTGTCACCCGCATCAAGGAGGCGGGCGGCGTGATCCTCGGCAAGACCAACGTGCCGGTCGGCCTCGGCGACTGGCAGAGCTACAACGACATCTACGGCACCACCAACAACCCCTATGATCTCGGCCGCACGCCGGGCGGATCGTCCGGAGGATCGTCCGCAGCCCTCGCCGCGGGCTATTGCGCGCTCGCCACCGGCTCCGACATCGGCGGCTCCCTGCGTGTGCCGGCATTTCATTGCGGCGTCTTCGCGCATAAGCCGACCCTCAATCTCTGCGCGGCGCGCGGCGAAACCCCGCCGCCGTTTCCGGCCATTCCGCGCGAGGGCGACCTCGCCGTCATCGGTCCGATGGCGCGCACGGCAGCGGATCTCTCCCTGCTGCTCGACATCATGGCCGGACCGGATCCGCTGGATGCCGGTGTCGCCTACAAGCTCGACTTGCCCGTTGCACGGCATCAGTCGCTGCGGGATTTTCGTGTCCTGGTGATCGACAGCCACCCGCTGCTGCCGACCGATCGGGACGTGCGCGGCGCGATCGACAGGCTCGCAACCGATCTGTCGAAGGCCGGCGTGACGGTCGCCCGCGAGAGCGCGCTGCTTCCGGACTTCGTGGAGACGTCGCGGCTTTACATGCGCATGCTGCTGAGCTTCCTCGGCGCGTTCTTACCTCCCGACGAGCTGGCGGACTCGCAGGCACGGGCGAGCGAGCTTTCGCCGGAGGATCGCAGCCTCGGCGCGGAGCGATTGCGTGGCATCACCGCAAGCCACCGCGCCTGGGTGCTCGACGCAGGCAGCCGCGCCGGCCTGCGGGCGCAATGGCGCGCGTTGTTCAAGAGCTTCGACGCGGTGATCTGCCCGATCATGCCGACGCCGGCCTTTCCGCATGACCATTCGCCGGAGCAGCGGCTGCGGCGTATCAGCATCGACGGCAAGGACTATCCCTATTCCGACCAGCTCGCCTGGCCGGGCATTGCCACGCTTCCGGGGCTGCCTGCGACGGCCGTTCCGCTCGGTCTGTCGAATGACGGCCTGCCCGTCGGCGCTCAGATCGTCGGTCCGTGGCTGGAAGATCGCACGCCGCTCAAGCTCGCCGAGCTGATCGAGCGCGAGTTCGGCGGGTTCGTGCCGCCGAAGATGTTCGATGATTGATGCATCGCTTGTCGCGGTCAGTTAGGGCAGGCGGTCCTCACACTCCGCTGTCATGCCCCGGCTCGACCGGGGCATCCAGTACGCCGCGGCGGAGTTCATTCACACAAGTCCCGCCGCGGCGTACTGGATAGTCCGGTCAAGCCGGACGATGACACCGTGACGACCGCTAGCTATCGAACATGATCACGCTACGCAGCGTCTTGCCGGCTTTCATGTTGGCAAAGCCCTCGTTGATCTCGCTCAGCTTCAGCTTGGCCGAGATCCAGTCTTCGAGGTGCAGCCGGCCGCGCAGGTAGAAATCGACCAGGCGCGGCATGTCCACGCGGAAGTGGTTCGAGCCCATCGAGGAGCCCTGGATCTTGCGTTCGCGCAGGAAATCGAAGCCGTGCAGCTCGATCTTCTGGCCGAACGGGATCATGCCGACGATGGTGGCGGTGCCGCCCGAGGCGAGCATGCCGAACGCCTGCTCGGCGGTCTCCTTGCGGCCGAGCACCTCGAAGGAATGATGCACGCCGCCATTGGTGAGGTCGCGCACCTGCTTCACGACGTCACCATCCGCCGGGTTGATGATATCAGTCGCCCCTAACTTGGTCGCGAGCTGGAGCTTCGCCGGATTGGTGTCGATGGCGATGATGCGGCCGGCGCCCGCGATCTGCGCGCCGTTGATCGCGGCCATGCCGACGCCGCCGCAGCCGATCACGGCCACGGTCTCGCCCGCCGTCACCTTCGCCGTGTTCACCACCGCGCCATAGCCGGTGATGACGCCGCAGCCGATCAGCGCGGCGAGATCGAGCGGCATCTCCTTCCTGATTTTGACGATGGCATTCTCGTGCACCAGCATCTGCTCGGCGAAGGAGGAGAGGTTCAGGAACTGGTGCAGCTTCTCCGGCTTCGACCATTGCATCCGGTTGGAGACGCCCGGCAGCATCTTCACCGTGGTGTCGGTGCAGAGCACGGTGCGGCCCGTGGTGCAGTTGTCGCAGGTGCCGCAGAACACGGACAGGCAGGTGACGACGTGGTCGCCCGGCTTGACGTAGGTGACGTCGGAGCCGACCTGCTCGACCACGCCGGCGGATTCGTGCCCAAGCACCGCCGGCAGCGGATGCGGATAGAGCCCTTCCATGAAATGCAGGTCGGAGTGACAGAGGCCGGCAACCGCGGTGCGGATCAGCACCTCGCGCGGACCGGGCTTCGGCAGGCTGACATCCTCGATGACGAGCGGCTTGTTGACTTCATGGAGGACGGCGGCCTTCATCGGTGTTTCCTCAGTGTTTGTTTCGTTGATTATCGCTCGCGCGATCTAGGCTCTTCACCTCTCCCGAAGGGAGAGGTCGGAAGCGCATCGTAAGATGCGATTCCGGGTGAGGGGTTCAGGTCTCACGTGAGAACGCAACCCCTCACCCGGATCGCTCACGCGATCCGACCTCTCCCTATGGGAGAGGTGAACTGCGCCCGCTGCCGCAGTAGCCTACGCTGCCAGAACCAGTTCGCCAACCTCGCTCATGCCGCCTGCGCGATCGCCGAGCAGCAACGCGGCGATCTTCGCTTGCGCGGCATTTTCCGTCAGCCGGAACGGATCGCTCGGCAACACGCGATGATCGATGACGAGGCGCGACAGCAGCAGGCGGCGCGCATCGCCGCGCATGTCGTGGATGCGATGCGCCTCCCAGGCGAAGGTGACCGCGCTCGCGACATGATAGAGCAGGCTGGTGGCGCGGCGCGCCTCCGCCTCGTTCTCGGACTTGCTTGCGACCTCGCGCGCAAAGCCGACGGCGCGATCGGTGAGACCGCGCAGACGGTCGCGCCAGGCCTGCGGCACGGAGGCGCTGTCGTCGAGCCGGGCGTGCAGATCGGCCGCGAGCGCGGACTCCGCGCCGTGGCGACCGACCGCGCGTCGCAGCGCATCGATCGCCACAATGTTGCCGGTGCCCTCCCAGACCGAGCCGAGATGCGCATCGCGCAGCAGGCGAGCGGTGGCGAATTCCTCGATATAGCCGATGCCGCCGCGCATCTCGAGCGCATCGCCGCAGACCTTTCGGGCATCGCGCGTGGCGCGGAATTTCAGCGTCGGGGTGAGAATGCGCAGGAGCGCCGCCGCATCCTGGCTGCCGGCTTCGGCGCGATCGAGCGCATCGGCGGTGAGGAAGCTCATCGACAGCGCCTGCTCGACCGGCAGCATGATCTTCAACATCTGCCGCCGTCCGAGCGGCAGGTCGATGATGCGGCTGCCGAACACCACGCGGTTCGTCGCCACCGTCATCGCGTCGTGATAGGCGCGGCGCATCAGCGCGGTGGACTTGACGCCGTTGGAGAGCCGCGACGAGTTCACCATCTCGGCCATCTGCACGAAGCCGCGGTCGAGCTTGCCGACCGCGTAGGCGATCGCGCCTTCGAGCTTGATCTCGCCCGAGGCCATCGAACGGGTACCGAGCTTGTCCTTGAGGCGCACGATCCGGTAGTTGTTCTGCGAGCCGTCGTCGAGAAAGCGCGGCATCAGGAACAGGCCGACGCCGCGCGTGCCGGGGCCCGCGCCTTCAGGACGCGCCAGCAGCATCACGACCTTCGCGTCCGCATTCGAGCAGAACCATTTTTCGCCGTAGAGACGCCAATGGTCGCCCTCCTGCACCGCACGCGTGGTCAGCGTGCCGACGTCGGAGCCGCCCTCCTTCTCGGTCATGAACTGGCCGCCTTGCGTCAGCTTGCTCATGTCGGTCGAGGTCAGGCCGTCGAGATATTTTGCCTTCAGCGCCTCGCTGCCGAAACTTGCCAACAGCTTGGCGCAGCCGTCGGTGACGTTGATCGGGCAGCCCATGCCGAATTCGGTCTGGTTGAACAGGAAGGTGAAGGCGTGCTTGGCGACGACGGGGTATTTGTCCGGCCAGCCCATGATGCCCTTAGCGATAGAGAGCGCGTGGATGCCGAACTCACCGAACGCAGCATTCTCCAATTCGCGATAGGCCGGGTGGTATTCGATCCATTGCGTGTCGCGGCCAAACTTGTCGCGCTGGTGCAAAACGGGTGTGTGCCGGTCCGCGAGCCGCGCGCACTCGTCGAGATGGCCGCCGGCGAGCGCGCCGAGACGGTCGAGATGCGGCTCGATATGACGGAACAGCGTGTCCGGCAGATGAATGCGCAGGAGATCGGCCAGCGCCGGATCGGCGCGGTAGAAATTCATGCCTGACGTATCGGGCGCCAGCAGGCCGGATGGTGCGGCCGCGACATTTTGTGGCTGCGCTGTGACCGGCTTGTGCATGATCGTCCTCTTCGTTTCCGTCCGACGGCAATTCTTTGCGCTTGCCGCTTTGGATGATGTCGATCATGCTCCAGTCGCGGACAGCGATAAAGCCGCAAATTGTCAGGGCGGCATGATCGCCGTGGAGGAGCAATTCGCTCTGCGGAATTGTGATCGCCGACCCAAACCCTTTGGCTGGTTGTTCGCACAGCTCATGCATAGATCAGCGGCTCCTGCTTCCGAGAAATCACGCCATGGAACATCCGAAATACAAGATCGCCCTCATCGTCGGTGCCGGCGAAGGCCTCAGCGCCTCGCTGGCGCGCCTGCTCTCCGCCCAGGGCATCCGCGTCGCGCTCGCCGCGCGAAAGATCGAGAAGCTCGGCGCGCTCTGCAGCGAGACCGGCGCCAAGGCCTATGCCTGCAACGCCACCGAGCCCGACGAGGTCGAACGGCTGTTCGGCCTCGTCGAGCGTGAGATCGGAACGCCCGACCTCGTCGTCTACAATGCCAGCGGCCGCTCGCGCGGGCCTTTCGTCGAGCTCGTTCCGGCCGATGTCGCGCAGGCGATTGCGGTCAGCGCCTATGGCGGCTTCCTGGTGGCGCAGCAGGCGGCCAAGCGCATGCTGCCGAACAAGCACGGCGCGATCCTGTTCACCGGCGCCTCCGCCAGCGTCAAGGGCTATGCGCAGTCGGCCCCGTTCGCGATGGGCAAGTTCGCGCTGCGCGGCCTTGCGCAGAGCCTGGCGCGCGAATTGTCGCCGCAGGGCATCCATGTCGCGCATTTCGTCATCGACGGCGGCATCCGCAGCGCCGCGCGAGCCGATCCAGCGGACAAGCCGGATTCGATGCTCGATCCCGACGCGATCGCGCAGAGCTACTGGAACGTGCTGCAGCAGCCGCGCAGCGCCTGGAGCTGGGAGCTCGAGCTGCGGCCCTGGGTCGAGAAGTTTTGAGGCGATAACATCACAACAATCGTCATTGCGAGCGAAGCGAAGCAATCCAGAGATGTCTCCACGGAAGCAGCCTGGATTGCTTCGCTTCGCTCGCAATGACGAAAGAGAGGAAGCGACATGACCAGCGAAACCACCATCGACACCGGCACCAGCGAGCTCCTCTGCACGATCCGCGATCGCGTCGCGATCATCACACTGAACCGGCCGGAGGCGCGCAATTCGCTGTCGGACGCGCTGACGCCGGCGCTGCGCACCATGATCCGGATCTGCGCCGAGGATCCGAATGTCGGCGCGCTGCTGCTCACCGGCGCGGGCGAAGCGTTCTGCGCCGGCGGCAACGTCAAGGGCATGGGCGCACATCGCGACAAGGCGAAGCTCGATATGTCCTTTGACGACAAGGTTGCCGACCTTCAGGAGCGGCAGCGGCTGTTGACCGGCGCGCTGGTGTCGGTGCGCAAGCCGACCATCGCGGCTTTGCCCGGTCCCGCGGTCGGCGCCGGGCTTGCCATCGCCATGGCCTGCGATATCCGCATCGCCGCACAATCCGCCTTCGTCGCGACCGGCTATGCCCGCATCGCGCTCAGCGGCGATTACGGCATCGCATGGCTCCTGACCCGGCTCGTCGGCACCGCGCGGGCGCGCGAGCTGATGTTCACCGGCGATCGCGTCGATGCGGTACGCTGCGAAGCCATCGGCCTCGTCAACCGCGTGGTGCCTGATGACAAGCTGCAAACCGAGGCCTTCGCGCTGGCCAGATCGCTCGCCGAAGGCCCGCGCCTGGCGTTGCGCTACATGAAGGACAATCTCGACGAGGCCCTGCTGTTCGACTTCGAAACGGCGCGCGACCACGAGGCTGAACGACTGATCCGCCTGACCACGACCGCGGATCACAAGGAGGCGGTGCAGGCCTTCATCGAGAAGCGCAAGGCGGTGTTCACGGGGAAGTAGCTGACACCCGAAATCTGTGACCGTCACCCTGAGGCGGCCGCTTCTTCAGCGGCCCTCGAAGGGCGACGGCCCGACTGTTGCTGCGAGAGACTGCTTGGAAACAGCGGGGCCGTTCATCCTTCGAGGCTCGTTCTGCGAAGTGCGCAGAACGAGCGCCTCAGGATGACGGATCGGGCAGGAAAGGAAAAAAAGCCCGGCTCTGGCTTGGCCAGGCCGGGCTGCAGTGGTGTCAGGCCGAGGCTGAGGGGCTGTCGGCCTGACGGGAAAGGGCGGCGAGGCGCCAGCTTGCGCAGGGAATGTCTCTGGGCGCGACGCTGATCTCCTTGTCGAAACGCACCAGCTTCCAGTCGTCGGGATGGTTGACGAAAGCGAAGCCGGATTTGCGCGCGAGCGAGACCATCGCCTCGTTAGAACGCAGCGTGTCGCCGAACATGTGCTCGGCGCCAAGCGCGGCGGCGCGGCATTCGAGGTTCTTCATCAGCGCGGTAGCGATACCGCGGCCCTGCCAGCGATCGTCGACCGACAGGCCGAACTCGAGAGTCGCGGTCTCGGCATGGAAGGCGTAGCGCGCTTCGGCCACGATGGTCTCGAAGCCGTCGACCATCATGGTCGCAACGATCGTGAAGCGCTCGCCCTCGCCCACCCGAAGGAAGTCGTGCAGCAGGCCCTGCGGCAGTTCGCTGATCGCGCCGAAGAAACGGTTGTAGCGGGAGCGGGTCGAGAGCGAGCGGAAGTAGTGCTGGAGCTCGTCGGTGTCGCGCGGCTCGACGAAGCGGACGTTGAGCGCCGTGCCGTCGCTTGTGCGCACCCTGTCCGAATATTGCTTCAGGTCTTCGAGGCGAAGGATGCTCATGACACATGCCGTGCGAAAAAGGGACCGCCGGCGCCCCCACAGTCGGGCGGCGCCGGCCTGGCGGCCTATCAGGCCCGCCAAAAGGGTTTGTCGGCCTCATAGGCGACATCGGACCAGGACAGCCCGACATCATGGAGGTCGCGGGCAGTCCAGTTGGTCAGCTCGCGCCTGGTGCGGTAGCGCTCATGCCAGACGTGAAGCGTCTCGCCGATCTGCTGGATCAGCCCCGGTGCATGATGATTTGTCATCGAATTGTCGGTCAAAGTAGACATTTTCAGCTCCTGGAGCTAAGTTGACTGCTAATATCTGCTTCCTACCGCGCTGCGACAAACGACAATTTGTACCCATTCGCATGAAATAACGTCATGCATCCTACTGCCAGATGACTGCCAGATTGCCGTCCCTGAACGGATTGCGGGCGTTCGAGGCCGCCGCGCGCCATCTCAGCTTCACGCTGGCAGCCAGCGAGCTGAACGTGACCCAGACCGCGATCAGCCATCAGATCCGCAGGCTGGAGGAGGAGCTCGGCATCCGCCTGTTCATCCGGCAGAACCGCGCACTGGCGCTGACGCCGGAGGCGCGCGACTACCTCCCGGGCGTCCGCGCCGCCTTCAACGACCTCCGGCTCGCCACCGATCGACTGCTGCGCAAAGAGGACGACAAGGTGCTGACCGTGTCGACGCTCGCCTCGCTCGCGGCAAAATGGCTGCTGCCGCGGCTGACCGACTTCCAGGAGCAGCATCCCGGCATCGACGTGCGCATCACCACCTCGACCAGCCTCATCGACTTCCAGCGCGACAATGTCGATGCCGCGATCCGCTATGGCCGCGGCCAGTGGCCGGGCGTGCGCGCCGACTGGCTGATGGCGGACGAGCTGTTTCCGGTATGCAGTCCGTCACTGCTGCGCGGCGACAAGCCGCTGCGCCGGCCCGAGGATCTGCGCAACCATCCGCTGCTGCACACCTCGAACACCAACAGCGACGACTGGCGGCTGTGGCTGACCGCGGCGGGCCTGCCCGTCGATATCGCAAGGCAGCCCGGCATCACCTTCGACATGATCTTCATGACCATCCAGGCCGCGATCGACGGCATCGGCGTGGCGATGGGACGGACCTCCTACGTCCAGGACGACATCGCCAAGGGCCGCCTCGTTGTGCCGTTCAAGATCGCGCTGCCGGCCGATGCCGGGTTCTACCTGGTCGCGCCGGAGGGCCGCCGCGAGGCGCCGAAGCTTGCCGCGTTCCGGCAATGGATCGTCGCTGCAACGCAAAATAAAGCCTGAAAAATCATCAGCTTCCTCCGGAATACCGGTTGACTCGCTCCGCTCCGCGCGGGAAGGGGTATGACAGATTGTCGCAGCATCAATCTGTCGCCTTGCCGTGCAATGCATTTCGGCCCGGCCACGTCTTTCCAAGGGGAGCAACGTCATGGCTGGACCAGCCGCCTCAACCAATCCACCCGCCATCAAGTCGCGCGTCGGCGCGATCCTGCGCGCAACCAGCGGCAATTTCCTCGAACAGTTCGACTTCTTCCTGTTCGGCTTCTATGCCGCCGCGATCGGCAAGGCGTTCTTCCCCTCCACCAACGAGACCGCCTCGCTGCTCAACACGTTCGGCGTGTTCTGGCTCGGCGCCTTGATGCGCCCCGTCGGCGCCATCGTGCTGGGGGCCTATATCGACCGCATCGGCCGCCGCCAGGGCCTGATCGTCACGCTTGGCATCATGGCCTTCGGCACGATCGTCATCGCGTTCTGCCCGAGCTACGCGACCATCGGCATCGCGGCGCCGATCATCGTGCTGATCGGCCGGCTGCTGCAAGGCTTCTCGGCCGGCGTCGAGCTCGGCGGCGTGTCGGTGTATCTCGCGGAGATCGCGACGCCCGGCAATCGCGGCTTCTACACCTCGTTCCAGTCGTCGAGCCAGCAGGTCGCGATCTTCGTGGCCTCGATCCTCGGCTACATCCTCTCCGAGGTGATGCCGGCCGACACCGTGGCCGCCTGGGGCTGGCGCATTCCCTTTTTCGTGGGATGCCTTATCATTCCGCTGATCTTCCTCCTGCGGCGGACGCTCGAGGAGACGCCGGCCTTCCTCGCCATGAAGAAGCATCCGACCGCGAGCGAGGTGTTCGCCTCGGCGCTCGCCAATTGGCGCATCGTCGTCCTCGGCATGATGATCGCGATCCTGACCACGACGACGTTCTACTTCGTCACCGTGTACACGCCGACCTTCGGCAAGACCGTGCTGAAGCTGTCGACGCATGATGCGCTGCTGGTCACGCTGCTCGTCGCGGTGACCAACTTCATCTGGAATCCGGTCGGCGGCGCGCTCTCCGATCGCATCGGCCGCAAGCCGGTGCTGATTGCGATCGCCTGCCTGTCGCTGGTGACCGCCTATCCGGCATTGCACTGGCTGGTGGCGGCGCCGACCTTCGGCAAGCTGCTCGCGGTCGAGATGATGTTCTCGTTCTATTTCGGCGTCTACAGCGGCACCATGTTGGGTGCCCTCGTCGAGATCGTGCCGGCGCATGTCCGCACCACCTGCTTCTCGCTGGCGTTTGCGCTCGCCGCGGCCCTGTTCGGCACCTTCACGCCGTTCGCCTCGACCTGGCTGATCGAGCGGACCGGCGACAAGGCCTCGCCCGGCTTCTGGCTGATGTTCGCCGCCCTGCTCGGCATCATCGCGGCCTCGACGGTGTATCGCGGCGGCAAAGCGGTGCCGGCCTATGATGCGGTGCCGGAGCCGGTCGCGGGGCGTTGATGGCTCTTCACCTCTCCCCGCTTGCGGGGAGAGGTCAGATCGCTCTTGCGATCCGGGTGAGGGGGTACAGGTCCGGCGGGAATCTCATGCGCGGAGAGAGGCCCCTCACCCCAACCCTCTCCCCGTAAGAACGGGGCGAGGGAGCGCACTGCCGGTGCGGCTACAGCTCCACCACCACGTAGTCGCTCTCGATCCTGACCGGGATCGTCTCGGCGACATATGGCCCCTTCACCACGCTCGCGCCCGGCTCGACATGGGCCGGATAGGCCTTCACGCGGAAGCGGCGGGGGTCGCAGTAGGATTGGCCGGTGCGGATGTCGAACTCCCAGCCGTGCCACGGGCAGCGGATGATCTCGCCGAGCTTCGTGTACTCGATCTCGCCGGGATTGTTCGATTGCGCGAGCCCGATCAGCGGGCCCTCGCACAGCGCCGCGCCCTGATGCGGGCAGCGGTTCATCAGGCCGAAATACTCGCCCTTGATGTTGAAGACCGCGATCGGCCGTCCGTCGATCTCCAGGAATTTTCGCGTGCCCGGCGGAAGCTCATCGACCGCGGCAATGACATGCCGGGCCATGCTTAGGTTTTCCGCATGATCTGATCGAAAAACCGCTTCCCACTTTTTCGGATCATGCGGCTATCCCGTAAAGCTTCTTCGCATTGCCGAGATAGAACGCCTCGCGATTGGCCTCGCTGACGCCCGCCGGCAAGACGCGCGAGGGCTCATCGTAATCCCAATGCGGATAGTCGGTCGCGAACAGGAGCCGATCCCAGCCGATCCATTTGATGACGTCGAACAGATCCTCGCGCCGCTCCGGATCCTCCATCGGCTGCGTCGTCCACCACACCTGCTCGCGGATATATTCCGACGGCGGCCGCTTCACATGCGGCACCTCGCTTCTGAGCCGCTGCCAGGCCTTGTCGAGCCGCCACGCCAGCGACGGCGCCCAGCCGAAGCCGGCCTCGATCATCACCATCTTCAATTTCGGGAAGCGCTCGAACACCCCCTCCAGCACGAGGCTCGCGAGCGCCGATTGCTGGCACTGCGAATGGCCCACCATCTCCTCGATGTAGTAGGACGGCCAGCCCGAGGGCGTGATCGGGTTGCCGCCGAAGCCGAAGGCGTGGACGCCGACGGGAAGGCCTGCCTCCTCCGCGGCCTGGTAGATCGGCCAATAGCGGCGCTGGCCGAGCGGCTCGACATTGCGACTGAGCAGCAGCACCTGCACGAAGTTCTTGTCCCCGGCGCGCTCGCGAATTTCGGCGGCGGCCGACAACCCGTCCTCGTTGCCGACGACAATCGAGGCCTTCAGGCGCTTGTCCTTGCTGGTCCATTTGTCGATCTGCCAGTCGTTGATCGCCGAGCACAGGGCCGCCGAGAGCTCGTGATTGCGGATGCCCTGTCCGGTATTGAGCGGATTGAGCACTCCCAGTTGCACGTTGTTGGGATCGAGCAGCTGCTTCTGCATGAACGACAGCGAGGAGCCCTGCGGCCCGCCCTCCGGCGGATAGGCGTCGCGGCGCGAGGCGTTGGGCTGGGCTTTCGGATAGGGCGGGCCTTCCATCATGCCCTGATAGGCATGGACGCCGTAGACTTCGAGGTGATGCTGCCAGCGTTTGGCGAGGTAGGGATAGAGTTCGGTGCGGGTGGCGCGTGCCGGATGGATGTCGCAGTCCGCGATCGCGGTTTTGACGGTCAGTGGGGAAGCGGCTTCTTGGCTCTCGCGGAACTGGATATTCATCGCCTTGCCTCCTTTGGCAGCGGCTCACGTCAGGCGGGGATAGGTTGCATGCGGATTGTCGATCATGATCTTGCGCACGAGATCGGGGGACAGACCTCCGGGCAGCGCGTCCTGGCCGTCGAACTGCCAGTGCGGATAGTCCGTGGAGAATAGGACCAATTCGTCCGACTGCATATGATCAAACAGGCGAATTAATGTCTGAGGTTCCGGCGGCGCATCAAATGGTTGTAACGAGAAGCGGATGTTGCTGCGCACAATTTCCAGCGGCGCGCGATCGACCCATGGGGTCTCCATCCGCACCCCGCGCCAGAACTTGTGCAGGCGCCAGAGATAGGGCGCGATCCAGGACGCGCCGGACTCCAGCAGCACCATTTTCAGACGCGGATATTTGGCGAACACGCCTTCCACGATCAGGCTGGTGAGCTGGGTCTGGAACGCCTGGGCCTGCCCGACATAATCCTCGATGTGATAGGACCCCCAGCCCACGGCGGTCGGCGGATTGTGATAGGCGGAACCGGCGTGGATGCCGACCGGGAGTTCCAGACGCTCCGCGGTCTCGTAGATCGGCCACAGCGCGCGCTTGCCGAGCGGCACGTCGCCCATGACCAGCACGAGCACCTGGACGAAGCGCTTGTCCGGGGCGCAGCGCTCGATCTCGGCGACGGCCTTCTCGACGCTTTGCGTCGGGATCACGATCGAGCCGCGCAGCCGCTTGTCGCGGTCGAGCCATTCCTTCGCCAGCCAATCGTTGAGCGCGCGGCAGAAGGCGGCCTGCATGTCCTCGGAGAACACCATTTGCACGCCATACAACGGATTGCAGATGGCATGCTGGAGCTGGAAGGGATCGAGCACATGGCGCTGCATGTCCGCCAGGCTTTCGCCGGGTTTGCCTGTCTCGGGACGCCAGTCCGGCCGTGCCGTAATCGGCGAGTTCTGCGGATAGGATTGCGAGACGAGGTCGACCATGCCGCGCGTCGTCACCTGATCGCGCCAATAATCGTTCAGGTACGGCAGCAGGCTGGTCAGATGCGGCACGGCCGGATGCACATCGCAGTCCACCCCGCCGGCGATCAGGGACGCCATGACGTCTCCTTCACGTTTCCTCGTCAATTCTTGTCTCGTGCCCGCATTCAAGCAGGCCTGCCCGCCGCCCGCAACTCAGCCGGGGCCGCCGGCATATGCTAGGAAGGCGCAGCTCGGTTGCGAAGGAATGAGAGGTTTCAGGGATGAAAGAGCTCGTCGACATTGCGGAACGGGTCGCGGCCCAACTGATCGCGCGCAAACAGACCATCGCGGTTGCGGAATCATCGGCCGGCGGCCTGATCTCGGCCAGCCTGCTCGCGGTATCCGGCGCCTCCGCCTATTACCTCGGCGGCGCGGTGGTCTACACCCGCGATGCCAGACGGGTGCTGATGGATATTTCGGATGACGGCATGAAAGGTTTCCGGTCGTCGTCGGAGCCCTACGCGCAATTGCTGGCCGAGCAGATGCGCAGCCGCTTCAATTGTGATTGGGGCCTGTCCGAGACTGGTGCGGCCGGCCCCACCGGCAACCGCTACGGCGATGCAGCGGGCCATAGCTGCATGGCGGTCGCAGGACCCGCCGCGGAGGTGATGACGCTGGAGACGGGCAGCGATGACCGGTTTGCGAACATGCAGGTGTTTGCAGCGACGGCACTGAAATTGTTGCTGAGGAAGCTGGAGGGGTGACGGTGAGGGGGATGTGTCCGCGGCAGCGCTCAACGTCACCGCCCCAAATGCCGCATGAAAATCCGCACCACATAGCCGTGAAAGCGCGGCGCTTCGTCGTAGAGGTCCGACGCAATGCGTTCGATGGTTTCGCGCAGCGACAAGAATTGTGCCTGGCGCGCGCTGCTCTCGGTGCCCTGCATGCCCGCGAGCTCGTCCATGGCAGCGTCGCTGATCTGGCACTGCACGACCTCGCCATCGTTCAGCATGGTGAAGCGAAAGGCCAGACGTTCGAGATCATGGCCAATGATCTTGTCGCGCGTGAGCGGCATTGCAAGCGTCCCGGTCGGCCCCCCTCGCGGACAATGCGAAAAATTCTCCGGCTTGTCAGCAAGGATGAAAGGGGGCCCCGACCTACTGGAACGCGACTTCGGCGAAACTGCGGAGCTTTCGCGAATGCAGGCGCTCCGATTCCTGCTGCTTGAGCCGCTCCAGCGCCTTCAGGCCGATCTCGAGATGCTGGCCGACGCGGCGGCGGTAGAATTCGCTGGCCATGCCGGCGAGCTTGATCTCGCCGTGCAGCGGCTTGTCCGAGACGCAGAGCAGCGTGCCATAGGGGACGCGGAAGCGGTAGCCGTTGGCGGCGATGGCCGCTGATTCCATATCGAGCGCGACCGCGCGCGATTGCGACAGGCGGCGGATCACTTCAGGCCCGGAAATCTCCCAGTTGCGGTTGTCGACGCTCGCCACCGTCCCCGTGCGCATCAGACGCTTCAGCTCGAAACCTTCGAGCCCGGTGACATCCTCGACCGCCTCCTCGAGCGCGACCTGCATCTCCGCAAGCGCGGGAATCGGCACCCACAGCGGCAGCTCACGGTCGAGCACATGGTCCTCGCGCACATAGCCATGCGCGAGCACGTAGTCGCCGAGCCGCTGCGTGTTGCGCAGGCCCGCGCAATGGCCGAGCATGAGCCAGGCATGCGGCCGCAGCACGGCCACATGGTCGGTGACGTTGCGCGCATTGGACGGACCGGTGCCGATGTTGATCAGCGTGATGCCGCGATAACCCGGCGCGACCAGATGGAAGGCCGGCATCTGCGGTGCGCGCGCGGGGGCAGCGCCCGCCGTCGCGCCGCCGCTGCGCGTGACGATGTTGCCGGGCGCGACGAAAGCGTCGAGGCCCGCCTCGCCGGACTGAAGACGCTGCTGGCACGCTTGCGCGAAGGCGTCGACATAGAACTGGTAATTGGTGAAGATCACGAAGTTCTGGAAATATTCGGGATCGGTGCCGGTGTAATGATAGAGCCGGCGCAGCGAGTAATCGATGCGGGCCGCGCGGAACAGGGACAGCGGCTTGGGCGTCCCCGGCTGCAGCTCGAAGGTGCCGTCGGCGATGGCATCGTCCATGGTGGCGAGATCAGGCACGTCGAACGCATCGCGCAGCGACCGCGTGACGGCGGAGTTCTCGCTGGTCGTGATGGCGGCTTCGATATTGATGTCGCGGCGATAGGCGAAGTGGATTGGGATCGGCTCGGCGGATTCGCCGATCTCGACCGGCACGCCGTGGTTCTGGATCAGCAATCCGATCTGCTCGGTGAGATAGCTGTGGAACAGATCCGGCCGCGTCACGCTGGTCTCGTGCACGCCGGGCCCTGCGACGAAGCCGTAAGACAGGCGCGAATCCAGCCGCGCATGCGTCGCGGTAGTGATGCGGACAAAGGGATAATAGGCCCGCACCCGTGTGGTGACGGCCTCGCCGCCGACATAGGCCTCGAACCGCTCGCGCAGGAACTTGGTGTTGCGCTCGTAGATCTCTTCGAGGCGGGCAACCGCGAGGCTCGCGTCGGTGAAGGATTCGGTGGCGATGGAGGGTGGAGATTGCATGATTCGACCGCCGGGCTGTTTGGGCTTGAGTCGAACTATAGCAAAGAATGAGAAAGCGTAGGGTGGGTTAGCGCAGCGTAACCCACCACTTCCGCTTCTGCGGAGACCAAAGAGGTGGGTTACGCCAGCGGACTGCGCTTCGCGCAGCCGCAAGGCTGACCCACCCTACGAGACCGAGTATGCCGCACGAGATCCCCGATGCGCGCCAGGCGCGCGCCGGGATGACGCGCTTTCGTGCGTCACTTCTCCCGGAAGGCGCGCATCAGCTGGTCGTGCAGCGGCTTCATCAGATAGGACAGCATGGTGCGGTCGCCGGTCTGGACGAAGGCCTCCACGGGCATGCCGGGGATCATCTTGACGTCGCCGAGCCGGGCGATCTCTTCCGGGGGCATCGAGACGCGGATGGTGTAGTAGCCCTGGCCGGTGCGCTGGTCGGTCGTGACGTCGGGCGAGACGCGGCTGACGACGCCGTTGAGCTCCGGCGTGGTGCGCTGGTTGAACGCGGAGAGACGCAGCAGCGTCTTCTGGCCGATCTGGAGCTTGTCGATGTCGACCGGATTGACCTTGGCCTCGACCTGGAGATCGTCGGTCTGCGGCACGATCAGCATCAAGGTATCGCCGGCCGTGACGACGCCGCCGACGGTATGCACGGTCGATTGCAGCACCATGCCGTCCTGCGGCGCGCGGATGTCGATGCGGCGGAGCTGGTCTTCGGCAGCGACCTTGCGCTCGATCAGCTCGCCGATCTTGTCGTTGGTCTCGCGCAGGTCCTTGGAGACCTCGCTGACCACGTCCTTGTCGATCTGGATGATCTGGAGCTCGGTCTCGGTGATCTTGCCCTTGGCCTGGGCGCGCGAGGCGATGTACTGCGCGCGCTCGCCGTTGAGACGCGCCGAGTCGCGTTCGAGCTGGGTCAGGCGCGAGATCTGCACCAGGCGCTTTTCGTAGAGCTCGCGCACGCCGGTGAGCTCGTTCTGCACCAGCGCGATCTCCTGGTCCTTGGCCTTCTCCTGGGCGCTGAGACCGGAGATTTCCTCGTTGAGCTGCGTGATGCGCTCGCGCAGCTGCGCCTTCTGCCCGGTGCGGCCGTTGACGCGGACGTCGAACAGCTTGGTTTCGGCCGAGAGCAGCACCTTGACGTCGGGATCGCTGGCGCGCTCGAGCAGCGTTTGCGGGAACTCGATGCTGTCGAGACCGCGCTGCTCGGCCTGGAGTCGCGCCGCGCGCGCCTGCGCGGCGTCGAGATTCTTGGTGACGATCGCAAGGTTGGCCTTGGTCACGGTGTCGTCGAGCCGCACCACGATGTCGCCGGCCTTGACCCGGTCGCCGTCGCGGGCGCGCACCTCGCCGACCACGCCGCCGGTCGGATGCTGCACCTTCTTGACGTTGGATTCGACCACGATCTGCCCCGGCGCGATCAGCGCGCCCGAGATCAAGACGGTCGACGCCCAGCCGCCGAGCCCGACGACCAGGACCACCACGATGGCGAGGCCGAGGACCAGATGAAACCTGATGGAATCACCTACAGTCTTCTTGGCGGGGGGCTTCGTTCCACCGATAGCCAACGTGTTCATCTTTCACCTCTCCCCGCCTGCGGGGAGAGGTCGATCGCGCAGCGATCGGGTGAGGGGGACTCTCCACGAGTCCAACTCTCACCTCCCCTGTCGAGACTCCCCCTCACCCCGACCCTCTCCCCGCAGGCGGGGAGAGGGAGAGGATAAACCAGTGATCGCAGCCTCATGATTTGGCCACTCCGCCTTCGCTGACGATCTTGATCGGTGCCGGCGGCGTCGCGCGCGGCTGCAGCACCTGGGCGAGCACCTGCTCCTTGGGGCCGAACGCCTGCATGCGGCCGTCGCGCAGCACCAGGATCTGGTCGACCGCCTCGACGCCGATCGGGCGGTGCGCCACCACGACGACGATGGCACCGCGTTCGCGCGCGGCACGGATGGCGCGGGTCAGCGCCTCGTCGCCTTCGGTGTCGAGGTTGGAGTTGGGCTCGTCGAGCACGACCAGGAACGGCCTGCCGTAGAGCGCGCGCGCCAGCGCCACGCGCTGCGCCTGGCCCGCGGAGAGCGCTGCGCCCTGCTCGCCCACCTGGGTATTGTAACCCTCGCGCATCTTGATGATCATATCATGCACGCCGGCTTCTTTCGCAGCCGCGATGATGTCCTCGGAGGTCGCCTCGGGATCGAACCGGCTGATGTTCTGCGCGATGGTGCCGCCGAACAATTCGACGTCCTGCGGCAGATAGCCGATGTGGCGGCCGAGCGCGTCGCTTGACCACTGATCGAGCGCCGCGCCGTCGAGCCGTACCTTGCCGCGCACCGGCTGCCAGACCCCGACCAGCGCGCGGATCAATGACGACTTGCCGGAGCCGCTCGGGCCGATCACGCCGAGGCCATTGCCTGCGGCGAGCGCGAAGGTGACGTCCTGAACGACGAGGCGCTGATCGCCGGGCGGCACCATGGCGACACCTTCGACCGAGAGCCGGCTGGAAGGCGCCTGCAGCTGGGTCTGCATCGCCTGCGCCGGCATCTGCTCCAGCAGGCGGGTGAGGCGGTGCCAGCTCTGGCGTGCGGCGACGAAGGATTTCCAATGAGCGATGGCAAGATCGACCGGCGCGAGCGCGCGGGCGGAGAGGATCGAGCCGGCGATGATGATGCCGGCCGTCGCCTCCTGGTGGATGACGAGATAGGCGCCGACCGCGAGCACGGCCGATTGCAGCATCATGCGCAGTACCTTTGCGATCGCGCCGAGACCGCCGGCGACGTCGCTCGCACGCTGATTGCCGGCGAGATATTTTTCGTTGGCCTCGCTCCAGCGCTGGTTCATCCGTCCGGCCATGCCCATCGACACCATCACCTCGGCGTTGCGGCGGCTGGCCTGGGCGAGATCGTTGCGCTGGGCGGCGAGGCCCATCGCCTCCTTCGCCGGCTGGCGGGACATGAACTCGGTGACCAGCGTCAGCCCGACCAGGATGATGGCGCCGACCAGCGCGGTGACGCCGATCAGGACGTGGAAGGCGAAGCAGATGGCGAGATAGAGCGGCAGCCAGGGCAGATCGAAGAACGCGCTCGGGCCCATGCCGCCGAGGAAGGAACGGACGTTGTCGAGATCGCGCAGCGGCTGGAGGCCCTCGTTGCGGCTGCCGACCAGAAGCGGCAGGCGCACGATGGTGTCGAACACGCGCTTGTTGAGGGCCTCGTCGAGCGACGTGCCGATCCGCCCCAGGATGCGGTTGCGAATCATGTCGAGCACGCCCTGCGCCATGTAGAGGAAGCTGGCGAGGATGATGAGGCCGACCAGGGTCGGGATGCTGCGGCTCGGCAGCACCCGGTCGTAGACCTCCAGCATGAAGATCGACCCGGTCAGATAGAGCAGGTTGATCATGCAGCTCATCAAGCCGACGCCGATGAATGCCGTGCGACAAGCGCGCAAGGCGTCACCGAGCTCCGAACGGCGGACGCCAGGGATGGCTGCCATCAGTCTGATCTCTTTCGACTAAGGGGGCAAAGCCCCTGATTTCACGGGCAATTCAGGGTACTCGCCCCGGATTAACATCATGTTTGCCCGGCGTCCAACGCAGCCAAGCTCATCCAGAGTCCTGATGAGGCCACATCTACCCCTGATGCCCCCCCGCGCAAGTCCGGAATTTCACAGGCTTGCGGCTTTTTCTTGCAGGCTTTCAGTCTCTTCCGGGAAAACGAGAGGCTGGAAGTTCCCCTGCCGAATGCGGGGCTAAAGCGCGATGCGATCAGGATGAATCGTCATCGCGCTTTAGGTCGTTGTTTGAGATCTTTTCGGAAAACCGCTGCGCGCTTTTCCGGATCGTGCCTAGAACCTGCCCCCGCCACGCACCAGGCGCACGACGACCAGCAGAATGACGGCGCCGATGGCGGAACGCGAGCCGGGATGAATCCGGGATGAATAAGGTGTGAATGCTGGCGGCGAGGCTCGCGCAGTCTGGCCCAACTCATCCGGGACTATGACACCACGGTGACCGGCTCCGCCAGCACGCATCTCGCCGCCCGGCCCGGTCCGACCTCGACATTGGCAGGCAATTGCTCCAGGCAGCGCGGCTCTGCGAGCTTGCAGCGGGGAGCGAAGGAGCAGTTGTGCGGCTTCTCCGCCAGCGAGGGCGGGGTGCCGGGAATGGTCTCCAGGCGGGCGCCGCGCTTGGCGCCATGGATGGTCGAGGCGAGCAGGCCCTTGGCGTAGGGATGCACCGGCGAGCGGACGATGTCGCGAAGCGTGCCCTGCTCCACGATCTGGCCGGCATACATCACCGCGACGCGGTCGCAGATCTCGATGGCGACACCGATGTCATGGGTGACGAAGATGACGGACATGCCAAACTCGCGCTGCAGCTCGCGCAGCAAGAGCAGGATCTGAATCTGCACGGTGGCATCGAGCGCCGTGGTCGGCTCGTCCGCCAGCAGGATCTTGGGACGGCAGGCGAGCGCGAGCGCGATCATCGCGCGCTGACGCATGCCGCCCGACATCTCGTGCGGATAGGCGTCGAGCCGGCGCTTCGCCGAGGGGATGCGCACGACCTCGAGCATTTCGAGCGCCCGCGCCCTTCCTTCCGCGAAACTCTTGCCTTCGTGGCGCACCACGCTTTCGGCGATCTGCGCGCCGATGGTGTAGACCGGATCGAGCGCGAGCGCCGGCTCCTGGAAGATCATCGACACGGTCTGGCCGCGAAACGACGACAGCTCCTCGTCGTTCATGGCGAGCACGTCGCGGCCCAGCACGTTGACCGTGCCCGTGATCTGCGTGCGCTTCTTCGGCAGCAGCCGCATCAGCGCACGCAGTGTCACGCTCTTGCCGGAACCGGACTCGCCGAGCAGGCCCAGCACCTCGCTGTTGCCGAGCGAGAGGCTGAGATCGTTCACGGCATAGACCGTGCGCTCGCCGGTGAAGCGAATGTTGAGGCCCGATATCTCGACGAGCTTTGTCATGACGGCAGTTTCGGCAATCGATCGTGATAATCGGTGGCGCGCTGGAAGGCCGCGCCGATGGTGAGCAAGGTCGCTTCGTCGAAGGAGCGACCGATCAGCTGCATCCCGACCGGCAGGCCGGTCTTCGTGAAGCCGGAGGGCACTGTGAGCGACGGCAGGCCGAGAAAATTCACCGGGCGGGTGAACAGCGTGAGCCGCTGCAACAGCGCCGGCGCGTTCGGGCCGCCGCCGACGTCGCTCTCCTCGATCGTCGGCGCCGGCACTGGCGAAGCCGGTGCGATCACCGCATCGACGCCTGACGTCGCGGCGTCGTGCGCGGCGAGCGCCGGCCCGCGCCAGCGCATCGCTTCGAGATAGGTGATGGCGGGAACGGCGAGGCCGTTCTGGAGCCGCATCAGGACCTGCGGGCCATAATCCTGCGGACGCTCGATCATCCAGCGCTTGTGGAAGGCGGCGGCTTCCGCGGCGAGCACGAGCTGGCTCGCCGAGGACAATTGCCGCTGGTCCGGCAGCTCGACCTTGACGATCTCGGCGCCCTCACGCTCGAGCACCGCGATGGTCTCGTCCAGCACGCGCGCAACCTCGCTGTCGAGATCGTCGACATAGAAGGAGACCGGCACGCCGATCTTGAGGCCCTTCAGCGCGCCTTTGGTGGCCGCGACGTAGTCCGACAGCGGCTCGTGGCTGCAGGTCGAATCGGCGGGATCGGGGCCGGCCATCAGCGCCAGCAACAGCGCGCAGTCCTCGACGGTGCGGGCCAGCGGGCCGACGGTGTCGAGCGATTGCGACAGCGGCATCGCGCCGGCGCGGCTGACGCGTCCCACCGTGGTCTTGAGGCCGGTGACGCCGCAGAAATGCGCGGGCATGCGGATCGAGCCGCCGGTATCCGAGCCGAGCGCCGCATAGGTCAGGCGCGCGGAAACCGCGGAGCCAGAGCCGGATGACGACCCGCCGGTGATGTGGGCGACATTCCAGGGATTGCGCACCGGACCATAGTGGGCGTTGTGCCCGGTCGGCCCATAGGCGAATTCGGCGAGATGCAGCGTGCCGAGACGGACCTGGCCGGCGTCCTTCAACCGCTGCAAGGCCGTGGAGGTCACGGTCGGCACGAAGTCGCGGCGGATCAGCGAGCCACAGGTCGCGACGTGACCCGCGTCGTAGTACATATCCTTGTGCGCGAGCGGCACGCCGTGCAGCGGACCACGGACGTTGCCCTTGGCAAGCTCGGCATCGGCTGCATCGGCCGCCTTCAATGCAGCCTCCGCCTCGATCGACATGAAGGCATTGAGGTGCGGCTGCCACTGCGTGATGCGATGCAACAGCGCGCGCGTCACCTCATGCGAGGACAGCTGCTTCATCGCGATCGCACGCGCGACCTGGGTGAGGGTCATCAATGCGGGTTCGGTGCTCATTTCGACACCTTCTGCGTCTGCGCGAGCACATAGCCGGCAGGCTCGAGGTCGAACGGCAGCGTGCCGGCAATGGCCGCGAAGCCCTCGAAGGCAGGTCCGATGGCATTGGAGATGCGGGTTGCGATCTCGTCGTCCACGGGCACGCCGGCGACCTGCGCCATCGGCTTGATGTCTTTCGGTATCGGTCTGGTCATGCGGCCTTCTCCCTGGGCGCGCGGCTATGGCCTGAACCCGGTATGGCCATGTAGCACGCCGCCTCGTGGCCCATTCTATCGAGCGCGGTGAGCTTTGGTGTCGCGTTTGCGCAGAGCGGCTCCGCAAACGGACAACGGGTGTGGAAGCGGCAGCCCGGGGGCGGATCGATCGGATTGGGCGGATCGCCTGATATCGGCGGCGTCTCGGTGCGCTTGTCCGGATCCGACGACGGCATCGCCGCGAGAAGGGCACGCGTGTAGGGGTGGGCAGGCGCGTCCCAGACCTGGTCGACCGGGCCGAGCTCGACGACCTCGCCGAGATACATCACTAGCACGCGATCCGAGATATAGCGAACGACGTTGAGGTCGTGGCTGATGAACAGATAGGTCAGGCCGAACTCGCGCTTGAGATCGGCCAGCAGGTTGAGCACCTGCGCCTCGACGGATTTGTCGAGCGCGGAGACGGCTTCGTCCAGGATCACCAGCCGCGGCGACAGCGCCAGTGCCCGCGCGATATTGACGCGTTGGCGCTGGCCGCCGGAGATCTCGTGCGGATAGCGGTTGGCGAAGGTTTCCGGACGCAAGCCGACCTTGCCGAGCAGCTCGCGCGCGAGCGCGCGTGCCGTGGCGTCGGCCATGCCGTGCACCTTGGGGCCGAAGGCGATCGATTCCTCGATGGTGAGGCGCGGATTGAGCGAGGCGTAGGAGTCCTGGAACACCATCTGCATGCCGCGACGCAATTCGCGCAGGCTCAGCGATTGGCCGACGGTCATGCCGTCATAGATGATGTCGCCGTCGTCGCGCGGCATCAGATGCATCAGCAGCCGCGCGGTGGTGGACTTGCCGCAACCGGACTCGCCGACGATACCGACCGTCTCGCCCTTGGCGACGGTGAACGAGACGTTGTCGACGGCACGCACGGTACGCTTGGCGGCGAACGGCCCACCGCGCACCGGGAAATGCTTCGTCAGGCCGTTGACCTGAAGCAGCGGCTGCGCGACGCCGCCAACGTCCTCGACCGGCTCCAGCATTTCGACGGATGTGTTGCTCTCGCTCATGGCCGCGATCTCCCACCTCTCCCCACCGGGGAGAGGTCGGCGTGCAGCGCCGGGTGAGGGGGCGCGGCAGACTCGGTGGAGCGGTACCCCTCACCCGGATTGCATCTTGCGATGCAATCCGACCTCTCCCTTCGGGAGAGGTGTGCGGAGCGCGCGGCGCTAGCTAGCATCTCCATCATCATTCGTCAGTTCCTGATGTCCATGGCGCTGCGCAGACCGTCCGAGAGCAGGTTGAAACAGATCGAGACCGCGAAGATCATCGCGCCCGGCAATGCTGCGACCCAGGGATTGACGTAGATCGCGGTCCGCAGCGTGTTCAGCATCAGGCCCCATTCCGGTTCCGGCGGTTTCGTGCCGAGACCGAGGAAGGACAGACCGGCCGCCAGGATCATCGAGACCGAGATCAGGCTCGTGGCATAGACGAAGATCGCACCGAGCACGTTGCCGAGGATGTGCACGCGCATGATGGTGAAGGGCCCGGCACCGGAGGCGCGCGCGGCCTCGACGAAATCCATGTTGCGCACGCCCGTCGTGACGCTCTCGGCGACACGGGTGATCTGCGGCACGAACACCACCGTCAACGACACGATGGAATTGAGGATACCGGCCCCGAGCGCGCCGGAGATCGCGATCGCCAGCAGCACGGACGGAAAGGCATAGAACACGTCGACCGTGCGCATGATCGCGGTGTTGAGCTTGCCGCCGACATAGCCGGCAATGATGCCGAGCGAGGTGCCGATGCAGAAGGCGAGAATCACGGGCAGGATGCCGATGACCAGCGACAGCCGGCCGCCGTAGATCAGCCGCGCCAGCATATCGCGGCCGAGCTCGTCGGTGCCGAGCGGATAGCCGGCCGTGCCGATGTGGCGCAGGCGGCGGATCATCGAGCCCTTGTAGGGATCTTCGAGACCCAGCCATGGCGCAAGGACCGCGGAGAGGAAGATCAGCAGCAGCACCAGCGCGCAGGCCACGCTGACCTTGTCGCGCATGATGCGGCGGCCGACCGTCGCCCAATAGCCGCGCGCCTTGGTCGCGGGCGCGGCCTGCAGCGCGGCGTCGGCGGTGGCGTGAAGCGGAAGCTCGCTCATCGGCCGGCTCCCGGCTGGTATTGATACGATCGGTGCAAGTCGCGGAGGCAGTGCACCTCTCCCGCTTGCGGGAGAGGTCGGCGCTCCGGGCGATGCGAAGCATCGTCCCGCGAGGCGGGTGAGGGTTTTCTCCTCTGGGGGGTTCTCGCGAGCGGAGAAACCCTCTCCCCAACCCTCCCCCGCAGGCGGGGGAGGGAGCGCACCTGTTGCGTGGTCACAGCTGGGCTCATCGGCTAGCCCCGCTTGATGCGCGGGTCGATCGCGGCTTGGGCGATGTCGACCAGCAGATTGAGGAACACGAAGAACAGCGCCAGGATCAGGATCGTGCCCTGCAGCAGCGGCAGGTCGCGCTGGAAGATCGCGGAGTTGAGCAGGAAGCCCGAACCCGGCCAGGAGAATACCGTCTCGATCAGGATCGAGCCGCCGAGCATGTAACCGAGCTGAAGGCCCATCACGGCAAGCGCGGTGGGCGCGGCGTTCTTGACGACGTGGCGGAACACGCCGCGCTCGTGCAGACCCTTGGCCCGCAAGGCTTCGACGAAATCCTGCGAGAGAATGTCGCCGGTGAGGGCACGCACCGTGCGGGTGACGATGCCCATGGGAATCACCGATGTCGTGATCGCCGGCAGCACCAGATATTTCAGATGCGCCCAGTCCCAGGCCCAGGAATTGGAGCCGCTGGGGCCGGCGCCGACCGCGGGCAGCCAGTTGAGCTGAACCGAGAAGATGATGACGAGCAGCATGCCGAGCCAGTAATGCGGCACGGAGACGCCGGCGATGGCAAAGGAGGTCGCAACCTTGTCGATCCAGGTCTCGCGAAAATAGCCCGCGATCAAGCCGAGCAGGATGCCCATCGTGAAGCCGATGATGGCCGCGGCAATCGCGAGCGTGACGGTGTTGCCGACGGCGCGCAAGACCTCGGCCAGTACGGGGCGTCCGGTCGCGATGGAATTGCCGAGATCGCCATGGAGGGCGCGAAGCAGCCAGAGGCCGAACTGCACCGGCAGCGGGCGATCGAAACCGTAAGCGGCGCGAAGCTGCGCGGCGAGCTCCTGCGAGGCATCGGCCGGCAGCACCGCGACGAGCGGATCGCCCGGCGTGATGTGCACGAGCAGAAAGCACACCAGCGCCACGCTGATGACGATGGGGACGACATAGACGATGCGTCGGGCGATATAGGCGAGCACGTTGTCTCTTTTCTTCCCTTCTCCCCTTGTGGGAGAAGGTGGCGCGAAGCGCCGGATGAGGGGTTCTGGCCGCGGATACAGTCTTTACGAACGCGAGAGAGGTATCCGCGGAGAGAGACCCCTCACCCGGCTTCGCTTCGCGAAGCCACCCTCTCCCACATCCACCTTCGCCAAGGCTTCGGCGGACAGGAGGGGAGAGGGTGCACTGAGCAAGTCGAGACTACTGCTTGATCGACACCGGCGAGAAGTCGATGAACCAGCTCTTCGGCTGCACCACGCCCGTCACCTTCGGGCTCATCGCGCGCGGGCCGACGTCATGGGCGACGTAGAGGAAGGCGGCGTCGTCGACGGAGGCCGCGTGCAGCTCGGCGAGCGCGGCGTCGCGTGCGGCGGGATCGAAGGTCTGGCGCGCCTTCTTCACCAGTTCGTCGAATTTGGGGTTGTTGATGAAGCCCCAATTGTTCGAGACCGGCGGCGCCATGCCGGATTGCAGGAAGCGCACCAGGGCGAAGAACGGGTCCATCGCCGCATAGGTGACGTTGGTCGCGTTCGAGCCGTTGGCCGAGGGGTCCTTGGCACCGCGGCGCCAGTTGGTGAACAGCGTGTTCCACTCGATGACGTCGAGCTTCACATCGAAATAGCATTCGGCCAGCGCCTGCTGGAGATATTCGTTCATCGCCAGCGGCTGCATCTGACCCGAACCGGACGCGGACGTCTGCGTCTTGACCGTCAGCTTCTTGTTGGGACCGAAGCCCGCTTCCTGCATCAGCTTCTGCGCTGCCGCTTTGTCGTACTTGATCTCGAAGGTCGGCTTGCCGCGCCAGGGATGGCCAGGCTCGAAGGTGCCGGTCGCCGGCACCATCAGGCCGGCGAGCAGGCCGTCCTTGAGGCCTTCGCGATCGATGCAGAGGTTCGCCGCCTTGCGCACGCGGATGTCGTTCCAGGGCGAGCCCTCGACGCGCGAGAATTGCCATGGCCAGACATGCGGTTGCTCGTTGGCGTAGAGCTTGAAGCCGCGCTGCTTGAGCTCGGGCAGCGCGTCGGGTGCCGGTGCTTCGACCCAGTCGACCTGCCCCGAGAGCAGCGCTGCGGTGCGCGCATTCGCCTCTGGCATCGGCAGGAGCACCATCTTGTCGATCTTGGGCACGCGCGCCTTGTCCCAATAGTTCGCGTTCTTGACCAGCTCGAGCCGTTCGCGCGGCGTGAAGCTCGACATCTTCCACGGGCCGGTGCCCGAGGCGTCCTTGGCGAACGCCGTCCAGGCGGCCTGCGACTTCGCCTTGGCATCGGCGCCTTCGGCCTTGTCGTAGAAGGCCTGCCACTTCGCCGGGCTCGCCATGAACAAATTGGTGAGGTTGATCGGCAGGAAGCTGTCGGGCTCCTTGGTGGTGAGCTCGACCGTCATGTCGTCGATCTTCTTCGCCGAGGCCAGCGTCGGCATGCGCGAGGCGGTGACGCCGACCTGGCTGGCGTCGAATTGCGGCGCGTCCTGCTTCAGCACCTTTTCGACGTTCCACACGACGGCATCGGCGTTGAACGGCGAGCCGTCATGGAAAGTGACGCCGGGGCGCAGCTTGAACACCCACTTGGTCTTGTCGGCATCGTCGACCTTCCACTCGGTGGCAAGACCGGGGATCACCACGCTCGCCTTGTCGGCAGAAGACAGGTCCCAGCCGGTCAGCGCGTCGTACATGGTGAGACCGGTGAAGCGATTGCCTTCAAAGCCCTGATCGGGCTGACCCAGGGTGCGCGGAATATCGGCAGCGGTCATGCCAATGCGCAGCACGGTCTCGGCGCTGACCGCGCGCGGCCATGCGGCCACGCTCCCGAGCGCCAACAGCGCGATCAGTGCCGCGCGGGTCTTGTTCTTCTTGATAAGCATCGCCTCAGTCCTTCTCCGGCTTTCGATGACTAATTTTGATGCACTCGTATGCAATGGCTATGCCAAGGAGAAACTTATTCTGCAAATTGCCTTCGGGACGACAAGTACTTGTGATGACGCACCGGCGAAAACGGCGCGCTGCCTATTCTGGCATCAAGATTGCAGGTTCGACCCCAGACCCTCCCAGGAGCTTTGATTCATGCGTGTTCGTCTGTCGACCTGTCTCGCCGTGCTTGCGCTGGCAGTTTCCGCAATCTCGGCGCGCGCCGAAACGGTGGTGCGCTACGGCATCTCGATGGCGGACATCCCGCTGACGACAGGCCAGCCCGATCGCGGCGCCGGCGCCTACCAATTCACGGCCTACACGATCTACGATCCCCTGGTCGCCTGGGAGATGGACGTCGCCGACCGCCCCGGCAAGCTGGTGCCGGGCCTCGCCACCGAATGGAAAGTCGACGATGCCGACAAGACCAAGTGGCGCTTCACGCTTCGCAAGGGCGTGAAGTTTCACGACGGCAGCGAGTTCAATGCCGATGCGGTGATCTGGAATCTGGACAAAGTGCTCAACGACAAGGCGCCGCAATTCGACAAGCGGCAGAGCGCGCAGGTGAAGACCCGCCTGCCCTCCGTCGCCAGCTACGCCAAGATCGACGACTTCACCGTGGAGATCACCACCAAGGCGGTCGACTCCTTCTTCCCATATCAGATGCTGTGGTTCCTGGTGTCGAGCCCGGCGCAGTATGAAAAGCTCGGCAAGGATTGGGACAAGTTCGCCAGCCAGCCCTCGGGCACCGGTCCATTCAAATTGACCAAGCTGGTGCCGCGCGAACTCGCCGAGCTGACCAAGAACCCCGACTACTGGAACAAGAAGCGGATTCCGAAGGTCGACAAGATCGTGCTGGTGCCGATGCCGGAAGCTTTGACGCGCACCAATGCGTTGCTTGCGGGACAAGTCGACCTGATCGAGACGCCGGCGCCGGATGCCGTGCCGCAGCTGAAAGCGGCCGGCATGAAGCTCGTCGACAATGTCACGCCGCATGTCTGGAATTATCATCTCAGCGTGCTGCCCGGCTCGCCCTGGACCGACATCCGCCTGCGCAAGGCGCTCAACCTTGCGATCGATCGCGAGGCGGTGGTCGGCCTGATGAATGGCCTCGCCAAGCCAGCGAAGGGCCAGGTCGACCCGTCGAGCCCGTGGTTCGGCAAGCCCACTTTCGAGCTGAAATATGATCTCGCAGCAGCCAAGAAGCTGGTCGAGGAGGCCGGCTACTCCAAGGCGAAGCCGCTCAAGACCACCTTCATCATTGCGCAAGGCGGCACCGGCCAGATGCTGTCGCTGCCGATGAACGAATTCCTGCAGCAGAGCTTCAAGGAGATCGGCATCGACATCGATTTCAAGGTGGTCGAGCTCGAGACGCTCTATACGCATTGGCGCAAGGGCGCGGCCGACGAGATGAACGCCGGCATCACCGCCAACAACATCGCTTATGTCACCTCGGACCCGCTCTACGCCATCGTCCGCTTCTTCCATTCCGGGCAGGTCGCGCCTGTCGGCGTCAACTGGGGCGGCTACAAGAACCCGAAGGTGGATGCTCTGATCGACGAGGCCAAGCAGACCTTCGACAGCGCCAAGCAGGACGCATTGCTGGCCCAGGCGCATGCGCTGATCGTGGACGATGCCGCGCTGGTCTGGGTCGTCCACGACACCAACCCGCACGCGCTGTCACCGAAGATTAAGCAGTTCGTCCAGGCGCAGCACTGGTTCCAGGATCTGACGACGATCGGGATGGAGTGAGGGGCCGCCCTGCTTCCGCGAACACCAGTGTCGTCCCGGGGCGCGACATAGTCGCGAGCCTGGGATCCATGGCCGCAGGACGCGGTTTTGCGAAGACTCGTAGTTGCCGATCTCGCGCTACGGCTGCTTCCTGTGGTTATGGATCCTCGCCTCCGCGGGGACGACACCTTTAGAGCGTTTCACATTTTGATTGAAGCATAACCGGCGCTTGCGAAGTAGTTTGCGCATTCGCGAGGCTGGATGTCTTGGACGAGGTGACCGATAT
>NZ_SMBR01000011.1:0-282920 GCF_004346455.1 Bradyrhizobium sp. R2.2-H | reverse complement strand
TGTGTGCCGGCCTCCTCGTCCAGCACACAGGGTGAATCAGATTTTGACTCCCATGGGAATCCCTCCCGATCCAAGTCGGTCAGATTTTGCTCTAGTTCAGGCATTTTAGACGCCGAGGGAGGTATCGAACCTCCATCTGTTGGCATTTCCAACCATGTAATTCGATCAGTGTTGATCAGCTCTATGCCTGTTGAGCTACTCGGCAGCAACAGATTTGGTAGCCGCGCGTTGATTTCGCAATACGATAAGGTCTGGCTCGTGCCCCGACAGCAGCCGCACCCACATTCTAATATATTAGCTCTTCGCCTGCCGCACGCACGGCTCCTCCGGCCTAAGCTCCTCTCGTCCGGTGGCCAGGGTCCTTGCGCCGGGCAGCGCACTGACGAACGGCAGGACCAGAACGAATGGACCAACAGAAACTCGATCGCGCGATCGGTCGTCGCTTGAAGACGCTGCGGACGCAGGCAGGCATGACGTTGAACGAGCTCGCGGGCCGCTCCGGCGTCAGCAGGGCCATGATCGGGCGGGTGGAGCGGGCTCAGAGCAGTGCGACGGCGGCGCTGCTCAACAAGCTCTGCGCGGCGCTCGACGTCACGCTCAGCGACGTCGTCGCGCTGGCGGAGAAGCCGCCGGAGCGCCTGGTGCGGCTTGCCGACCAGCCGCATTGGCGCGATCCCGACAGCGGCTACCGGCGGCGTCATGCCTCGCCGCCGGACGCGGCGAGCGGCATCGAGATCATCGTGGTCGACCTGCCGGCGGGGGCCCGCGTCTCCTACAGCCCCTGGGGCCGCAACGCCTTCACCCAGCAGATTCTGATGCTGGAGGGCACCATCGCCGTGCATATCGATGCCAAGGCGGTGCGGCTGCGTGAGGGCGATTGTCTGGATTTCGACGTGATGCGCGCCGTGATGTTCGAGAACGAGACCAAGCAGGATGCGCGCTACGTCATCATCACACGGCGCGGCGCTTCCTACGGCAAGATGTGAGAGCGTGGAGATCATGACGATGCAGATCCGCACCGGCGACACCTTTGATCCCCGTGTCATCGCGCTGCTCGATCATCACGTCGCCGCCGCGCGGGCGCAGACCGCGCCGGGGAGCGCCCATGCGCTTGATTTGGCGGGCCTTCGGGCGAGCGATGTCGCGTTCTGGACAGGCTGGGACGGCGAGATACTGGTTACCACCGGCGCGTTGAAGACGCTTTCGACGAGCCACGGCGAGGTCAAGTCGATGCACACGCTTCAGACCACGCGGCGGCGCGGCTATGGCGGCCGGATGCTGCGCCACATCATTGCGGAAGCCCGCGCGCGCGGCATGACGCGGCTCAGCCTCGAGACCGGCTCGTGGGACTACTTCAGGCCGGCCCACGCGCTCTACCTTGCGCACGGTTTCGTCGCCTGCGGCCCGTTCGAGGGCTATGTCGAAGATCCCAACAGCCTGTTCCTGACGCTGGACCTGTCGGCGCCGGTGCGCCGGTAGCTCAGGAGCGTGTCCCCTCGCAAGGCACGCAAATCAGCGAGATCGCCTCAAAATGAGTTGCGCACCTCAAAACACCTCTGCTAGCCTTCAGACATGGCCGAGACGCTCACCCCGACCGCGCTGACGCTGAAGGACATCGCCCGCGAGGCCGGTGTCAGCCTCGCCACGGTCGACCGCGTCCTGCACAATCGCCCGGGCGTGCGGCCGGACACGGTGCGGCGCGTCAAGGCGGCGATCGAACGCAATTCATTCCAGCCGCATGTGGCCGCCGCCGAGCTCGCCCGGGGCCGCGCCCGTCGCTTCGCCTTCGTGATGCCGTCGGGGCCGAACCCGTTCATGCAGCAGATCGAGGCCTATCTCGGCGAGATGGCAGCCTGGCTGGCGGCCCGCCGCCTCAGCGTCGAGACGGTCGCAACCGACGTGTTCGACGCTTCCGCGCTCGCGGCCTCGCTGGAGGCATTGTCGGGCGATTGCGACGGCGTTGCCGTGGTGGCGCTGGATCATCCCGGCGTGCGTGCTGCCATCAACGATCTCGTCGATGCCGGCACCAAGGTCGTGACGCTGGTCTCGGACGTGCCATCCTCGCGCCGGCACCATTATGTCGGCATCGACAATATCGCCGCGGGGCGCACTGCCGGCGCGCTGGTCGGGCGGCTGGTCGGCCAAAGATCCGGCAAGGTCGCGATCGTCGCGGGCTCGCAGGGCCTGCGCGATCATGCCGAGCGCATCTTCGGCTTCAACCAGGTGATGGCGACGGAATTCCCCGGTCTCGGCGTGCTGCCCGTGCTGGAAGGGCGCGACGAGGACGACCGTTCGGAGCAGCTGCTGGGCCGGCTGCTCCGCAGTCATGCCGACATTGTCGGCCTCTATAACGTTGGTGCCGGCACGCAAGGCGTCGCCAAAGCGTTGAGCGAGGCCGGCCGCGACAAGCAGGTGGTGTTCGTCGGGCACGACGTCACGGCGCTGACGCGCCGATTGCTGCTGCAGGGCGTGATGGATGCTGCGATCTCGCAGAACCCTGGACATGAAGCGCGCGCGGCCGTGCGCGTGCTGCTGGCGCTCGCCCGCGGCGAGCCGATCCTGCGCGAACAGGAGAAGATCAGGATCGACATCGTGATGCGGGACAATCTGCCTTAGCGGCAGGCGGATTTCGGAACGGCCCGTTGCGGGGAAAGCGACGCAAGATCGCGCACCGCCGCAGGCAAAAGGGAGGATAGCGTGTATCTCGGGATCGACATCGGCACGTCCGGTGTGAAAGCGGTGCTGGTGAGCGAAGCCGGCGCGGTCGTCGCGACGGGAACGCGCGAGCTTGCGCTGTCGCATCCCGCACCGCTGTGGTCCGAGCAGGATCCCGATGCCTGGGTCGATGCGACCATCGGCGCCATCGACGATCTCGCCGCGCGCCAGCCGCGCGAGGTTGCGCAGGTTCGTGGCATCGGGCTGTCAGGCCAGATGCATGGCGCGACGCTGCTCGGCGAGAACGGCCGGCCGCTGCGTCCGGCCATCCTCTGGAACGATGGTCGCTCGCAGGCCGAATGCGCCACGCTGGAGCGGCGCTGTCCCTCGCTGCACACGATCACCGGCAATCTGGCGATGCCCGGCTTCACTGCCCCGAAATTGCTATGGGTCGCGCGGCATGAACCCGAAATCTTCGACCGCGTGGCAAAGGTGCTGTTGCCGAAAGCCTATGTCCGCTATCGCCTCACCGGCGAGATGGTCGAGGACATGTCGGACGCATCAGGCACGCTGTGGCTGGACGTCGGTCTGCGTCGTTGGTCGGCCCTGCTGCTGCATGCCACCGGACTCGATCTGCACCACATGCCGCGCCTGGTCGAGGGCAGCGAGGTGAGCGCCGTGCTCGCGCCGGACTACGCACGGCGCTGGGGCATGCGGAACGATGTGGTGGTCGCGGGCGGTGCCGGCGACAATGCCGCCAGCGCGATCGGGCTCGGTGCCATCGTGCCGGGCGATGCCTTCTTGTCGCTGGGCACGTCGGGTGTCCTGTTCCGTGTCACCGATCGCTTCGCCCCGGCGCCGGCTTCGGTCGTGCATGCCTTCTGTCACGCGCTGCCCGGCCTCTGGCATCAGATGGGTGTGATGCTGTCGGCGGCGGCCTCACTTGCGTGGCTCGCAGGCGTGATGGAAACGCCGGCTGCAGCGCTGCTGGCGCCGCTCGGCGAGCGCGTCGATGGACCAAGCCCGATCAAATTCCTGCCCTATCTCGATGGCGAACGCACGCCGCACAACGATGCCGCAGCCAGCGGCGCCCTTGTCGGCTTGCGCGGTGCGACCGGCCGGAGCCAGATCGTCCAGGCCGTGCTCGAGGGCGTCGCCTTTGCCGCGCGCGACAATCTGGCGGCGCTGAGCGCGGCGAGCGGGCCGATTGCCGAAGTCGATCTCGTCGGCGGCGGTTCTCGCTCGGCGCTGTGGGCGCAAATCTGCGCCGATGTGCTCGGCATTCCCGTTCACCGCGTCGAAGAAGGCGAGGTCGGAGCCGCGCTCGGCGCTGCACGGCTCGCCCGCATCGCGGCCACCGGCGAAGCCGCAGCGGAGGTCTGCACCCGTCCGCGGCGACTCGCGACCTTCACGCCCCGTGCATCCGTCGCTTCGGCCTATGACGAGGCCTATCGGCGGTGGCGCGCGCTTTATCCAGCATTGAAGGAGGCCGTTAAGTGAACGCGTCAGCCAAGTTCTTCGATGCAAGCGCACCCGTCGCCTTCGGCGGCAAGGATGCGGAACAAGCCGCCTTCCGCTGGTACGACAAGGACCGGCTCGTGCATGGCCGCAGGCTCGAGGATCATCTGCGCTTTGCAGTCTGCTATTGGCATTCCCTATGCTGGCCGGGCGGCGATCCCTTCGGCGGGGAGACGTTCCTGCGGCCCTGGCACCACGGCACCGACGCGATGGCGATGGCGCGCGCCAAGGCTGACGTCGCCTTCGAGCTGTTCCGCCTGCTCGACGTGCCGTTCTTCACCTTCCACGACGTCGATGCGGCGCCGGAAGGCGCCACGCTCGCGGAATCCGTCGCCAACCTCAACGCGATCGCCGATCTGTTCGAGCAGAGGATGGCTTCCGCAAAAGTGCGCCTGCTCTGGGGCACCGCAAACCTGTTCTCACACCGCCGCTACATGGCGGGCGCCGCGACCAATCCGGACCCTGATATCTTCACCTATGCCGCGGGCCAGGTCCGCGCCGCGCTGGAGGTGACGCACCGGCTCGGCGGCGAGAACTACGTGCTGTGGGGCGGGCGCGAGGGCTACGAGACGCTGCTGAACACCGATCTCAAGCGCGAGCTCGACCAGCTCGGCCGCTTCCTCTCGCTCGTCGTCGAGCACAAGCACAGGATCGGCTTCAAGGGACCGATCTTGATCGAGCCGAAGCCGAAGGAGCCGACCAAGCATCAATATGATTTCGACGTCGCCACCTGCTACGGCTTCCTCGAGCGCTACGATCTCCTGAACGACGTCAAGCTCAACATCGAGCAGAACCACGCCATCCTCGCCGGCCACTCCTTCCATCACGAGGTCGCGCTCGCCGAGGCGCTCGGTGTCTTCGGCTCGCTCGACATCAACCGCGGCGACGATCTGCTCGGCTGGGACACCGACCAGTTCGCAATGAACGTGGGCGAGCTCGCGCTGGTGTTCCACGAGATCCTGAACCGCGGCGGGTTCACCTCGGGCGGTCTCAATTTCGACGCCAAGATCCGCCGCCAGTCCATCGACGCCGACGATCTGATCCATGCCCATGTCGGCTCGATGGATGCCTGCGCGCGTGCCTTCCTCGCCGCCGCCGACATGATCGATGCCGCCGTCCTCACCGAGCCGCTTGCCAAGCGTTACGACGGGTGGGCCGGCCCCGAGGGGCGCGCCATTCTCGGCGGCCAGCGCTCGCTCGCCGATCTCGCCGACCGCGCCATGAGTCCCGGCTTCGACCCGCAGCCGCGCTCGGGCCGGCAGGAATATCTGGAATCCCTCGTCAACCGCTACGTCTGAGGAGGATCGCTGATGGCAAAGACCGACGCAACACCGGTCCTCGAGCTGACCGGCATCGGCAAGGAGTTCGGCGCGATCCGCGCGCTGCACGATGTCGAGATGCAGGTCTTCCCCGGCGAAGTGGTCGGCCTGATGGGCGACAACGGCGCCGGCAAGTCGACGCTGGTCAAGATCATTGCCGGCAATTTCCGTCCCACCCACGGCGAGATCCGCTTTGCCGGCAGCACGGTCCACTTCAACCGCCCGGTCGATGCCCGCGCTGTCGGCATCGAGGTGGTCTATCAGGACCTCGCACTATCGGACAATCTGACGGCGGCAGCCAACGTCTTTCTCGGCCGCGAGCTGAAGCGCAAATTCGGACCGATCGCCTTGCTTGATCACAAGGCAATGGCGGCGCGCGCGCTGGAGCTGTTCGGCGAGCTGCGCTCGGAGACGCGCCCCGACGATCTCGTCAAGCAGATGTCGGGCGGCCAGCGCCAGGCGGTCGCGATCGCGCGGACGCGGCTGTCCAACGCCAGGCTCGTGATGATGGACGAGCCGACCGCCGCCATCTCGGTGCGCCAGGTCGAGCAGGTGCTCGGCCTGATTCACCGGTTGAAGGAGCAGGGGGTCGCCGTGATGCTGATCTCGCATCGCATGCCCGACGTGTTCGCGGTGTGCGACCGCGTCATCGTCATGCGCCGCGGCGAGAAGCGGGCCGACAAGCCGATCCACGAGACCTCACCGGAGGAAGTCACCGCTCTCATCACCGGCGCGAAGGAGGCGGCATGATGGCCATGCCCATGGAATCCCCGATCACCTTCACCAATGTAGGCAAGATCAGGTGGTGGCAGCGCGGCATCTTCGCCTCCCAGACCGGCTATGTCCTGCTCGCGCTGGCCGTGCTGCTGGTGATCATGCATTTCGCCAGCCCCTACTTCTTCACCGAAGGCAACATGCAGAATGTGGCGAAGAATTTTTCCTTCATCGCCATTGCGACGCTCGGCGTCACCTTCGTGGTCATCACCGGCGGCATCGACCTCTCGGTCGGCTCGATGATGTGCTTCTCCGCCATGATCACCTCGATGGTGATGACCGAGCTGTCGACGCCCGGCTCGCCCGCGGGCGCGCTGTTCGTGCACATGGCGGCCGACGGCAAGACCGTGCTCGCCAATGTGCCCGGGCTGATCCTGCTGGTCTCGATCGTCGCCGGCCTCGGCGTGGCGCTGATCGCCGGCCTCGTCAACGGCTTCTGCATCGCCGTGCTCGGGCTGTCGCCCTTCGTGACCACGCTCGGCATGCTCTCGATCGTGCGCGGGCTCGGCTACGTCGTCTCAAACGGCCGTGGCAGCTTTCCGGGTGGCCCGGACGCCGACTATTTCTACGCCGCGACCTCGGGCGATGTACTCGGCGTGCCCGTGCCTTTCATTTATCTCGTGATCCTCGCGCTGGCGATGGCCGTGGTGCTGCATCACACCTCGTTCGGCCGCCACGTCTTCGCGCTCGGCGGCAACGAGAAGGCGGCCGAGCTCACCGGCATTCCGGTGGTGCGGGTGAAGATCGAGGTCTACGTGATCTGCGCGCTCGCTGCGGGGCTCCAGGGCATCATCATCTCCGGTTGGCTCGGGTCGGCGCCGGCCAATATGGCGACATCTTACGAGCTCAACGTGATCGCGGCGGCCGTGATCGGCGGCGCCAACCTCGCCGGCGGCATTGGCGGCCCGCTCGGGGCCATCGTCGGCTGCGTGCTGCTGGAAGTGATCCGCAACGGTCTCGTGCTGGCGCAGGTCAGCTCCTACTGGCAGCAGACGCTGGTGGGCGTGATCATCATCCTTGCTGTGCTGGTCGACCGTATCCGCTCGCGGATGAATTGACGTGACGTCGTTCCGGGAGGGCAACCAAGATGCCGCCCGTCCGCTTCCCGGACGCTTCTGACAGGATGGGCGCTAGAGAAGGGTGGAGGAGATAATGAGGAAACTTCTTCTTGCCGGCATCGCCGTTGCGATGATGGCTACGCCGGCGTTCGCCGCGAACTACCGCTTCGTGATCGTCCCCAAGGCGATGAACAACCCGTTCTTCGACTTCGCGCGCGATGGCTGCCTCAAGCGCGCCAAGGAGCTCGGCAACATCGAGTGCATCTACAAGGGGCCGGTGGAGCATGAGCCGGCGACGCAGGCCCAGATCATCCAGGACTTCGTCACCCAGAAGGTCGACGGTCTCGCCATCTCGGTCGCCGACGTCGCGGCTATGACCAAGTCGATCGAGGCGGCAACCGCCGCCGGCATCCCCGTCATCACCTTCGATGCCGATGCGCCGGGCTCCAAGCGCATCGCCTATATCGGCACCAACAACAAGGAGTTCGGCCTGGCTCTCGGCAAGCAGCTCCTGAAGATGCGGCCCGATGGCGGCAAATACGCCATGGTCTCGGGCGGTCCCGGCGCCAAGAACCTCGCCGAGCGCGTCGATGGCGTGCGCGAGGCGCTGAAGGGCTCGAAGTGGACCGAGGTCGCGGGCTCCCCGACCTTCTGCAACGACGATCCCGCGCTCGCGGTCCAGCAGATGACGGACATGCGCACCGCAACGCCCGACCTCGCCGCCATCGTTCCCATCGGCGGCTGGCCGATGTTTGCTCCCGAGGGTTTCAAGGCCTTCGCATCCAGGAACAAGAAGGACATCGATTCCGGCAAGTTCACGCTGGTCGTGGCCGATACGCTGAAGATGCAGCTCGAGCTGCTGCGCGACGGTTATGTCAATGCGCTGGTCGGCCAGCGCCCGTTCGAGATGGGCGAGAAGGCGATGGACACGCTGCTCGCCATCAAGAAGGGCGAGAAAGTACCGGAGATCGTCTACACCGGCCTCGATCTCGTCACCAAGGACAACGTCGCACAGATGTTGAAGTAGGCGCGCCGCCAGCCCCGCGCTCCTCTCCCGCTTGCGATTTGCGCAAGCGGGAGAGATGATTTGGACTGTCTGGAAGAAGACTGCTGGAAGGCAATGGGAATGAAAAGGTCACGGCTCGGCGCTCTCGACGTCACCTCACTCGGCCTCGGTTCCGCCCCGCTCGGCGGATTGTTCTCCCCCGTCAGCGATGTCGATGCGCAAGCAACGATTGAAAGGGCCTGGTCTCTCGGCATCCGCTTCTTCGACACCGCGCCGCTCTATGGCTTTGGCCTTGCCGAGCGGCGGCTGGGCGCATTCCTGCGGCAGCAGCCGCGCGACTCCTACGTCATCTCGACCAAGGTCGGCCGTCTGCTGCGCGCACCGGATGGCGCTGCCGCCGAGGACGAGCACTACAAGGGCACGCCGCGGGAGCGGCCGGTGTTCGATTTCAGCCATGACGGGGTGATGCGATCGGTCGAGGAGAGCCTGGCGCGCCTTGGGCTCGACCGCGTCGACATCCTGCTCGTGCATGATCCTGACGACCATTATGACGACGCCGTCAGCGGCGCCTTCCGCGCGCTGCAGCGCCTGCGCGAGGACTGCACGGTCAAGGCGATCGGCGCCGGCATGAACCAGTCGGAGATGCTGGTCCGCTTCGCCGAGGCCGTGCCGGTCGACTGCTTCCTGCTCGCCGGGCGTTACACGCTGCTCGATCAGGGCGCGCTGGATGCGCTGTTTCCGGTCTGTCAGGCGAAGGGTATCGGCATTCTGCTCGGCGGCATCTACAACAGCGGCATCCTGGCCGATCCCCACACGAGCGCGAAATTCAACTATCAGGACGCCGATCCGGCGCTCGTCGCGCGTGCGCTCGAGCTCGACGCGCTCTGCCGCAGGCACGGCACCGAGCTGAAAGCCGCCGCGCTCCAGTTCTGCATGGCGCATCCGGCGGTGACGGTCGCCGTGATGGGCGTGCGCAATGAAGCGGAGGTCGCCGACAATATCGCAATGTCGGAGAAAGCGGTGCCGGCCGCGTTCTGGCAGGAACTGCGTGCGAGAAAGTTCGTCGATGCGCGGGCGCCGCTGCCGGGCGGGGCGTAAGGGCATGATCATCGACGGCCACCAGCATTTCTGGGACCCGGCACGCGCCGACTATCCCTGGATGGAGGCGGACGAACTCGGCCCGATCCGCCGCGCCTTCGGTCCCGCCGATTTCGTGCCGCTCATGAAGGCCAATGGCATCGACGCAAGCATCCTGGTGCAATGCCGCTCCGCGCTGGAGGAGACCGAGCAGTTCCTGCACATCGCGCACGAAAATCCCTTCGTCGTCGGCGTGGTCGGCTGGGCCGATCTGACCGATGGCGCCCTCGACGAAACGCTTGATCGCCTGCGCGCCTTGCCCGGCGGCGGCAGGCTGGTGGGAATTCGTCATCAGGTCCACGACGAGGCTGATCCGGATTGGCTGCTCCGCGAGGATGTGCAGCGCGGCCTCACGGCTGTTTTCACCCGCGATCTCGCCTACGATCTTCTCGTCCGCACCCGCGAGCTGCCGGCCGCGATCGCAACGGCGCAGGCCTTTCCGCAAGCGCGCTTCGTGCTGGACCACGCTGCCAAGCCGCCGATCGCCGACGGCGGCAGCGCCGAATGGACCGACGGCATCGCAGCGCTGGCGGCTTGCGGCAATGTCTGGTGCAAGATCTCAGGCCTGGCGACCGAGGCGGTCTGGAATGACTGGGATGCGGAGCGCCTGTTTCCGTTCGTCGAGCACGCCGCGAAATGCTTCGGGGAGGACAGGCTGATCTACGGCTCGGACTGGCCGGTATGCCTGCTTGCGGGAAGTTACGGCGAGATCAAGACCGCGCTGGAGGCCTGCCTGGCGAGGCTTGGCCCGCGCGTGCGCGACAAGGCTTTTGGTGTGAATGCGACGCAGGCTTATCGGCTGGCTATCGCCGCTTAGAGCGCGATGAAATGAGGCTCGATCGCTACAAAGACGGAGGTGCGCTCCCTCTCCCGCTTGCGGGAGAGGTGAACGAGCCGCGGCAATCGATTGGACCTAAAGTCATTCCGCTCTAGCTCGAAGCGTCGGCGCCTTCCTCTCCTGGCGGAGCAGGAGAGGGGAAGCAACGCGCCAGGTCCTACTCCGACATCGGCTTGTCGGAGATGTCCCAGTCCTTGCCGGTGAAGGTGGAGATGAACAGCGTCTTCATCGGCGTGTAGTTCTCGGGCGTGTAGCTGTAGGTGACGCCGTCGAGGAAGTAGGGCGAGTGGAAGCCCGCGAGCGTCGATGCCTGCTTCAGCACGTTGGCGCGGGTGAGCTCGTCGCCGCAGCGGCGCAGGATCTCGCCCATGGTCACGGCCTGGCCGTAGCCGGCAAAGGCGATGGTGTTGTCGGGGTCGATCGCCGGCGTGTACTTCTTGCGCAGCTCCTCGAACGCCATCACGTCGGGGTCCTTCTCCCATTTGGGCAGGCCGACCTCCTTGTTGTAGCGGATGGCGACGATGCCGGCGGCGTTCTCGAGGCCTGCGGCGCTCAGGATGGAGCGGCCGGTCGAGCCCGCCGACAGCAATTGCAGCGGCTTCCAGCCGAGCTCGGCCACTTTACGAATCGACTGCGACGACGCCTTGCCGGTCGAGATGTTGTAGAAGACGTCGGCGCCCGACTTCGAGAGGTTGATGAGCTGGGAATCGACGGTCGGCTCGGTGAGATCGTAGGTCTGCTCCATGATCACCTGGGCGGTACCGCCGGCATCGGCCAGCACCTTCTTGAACGGGCCCAGGAAGTCGCGGCCGAAATCATCGTTCTGATAGAGGATGCCGATCTTCGCGTTCGGCTTCACGCTGACGACGTGCCGGGCCAGGATGCGCGCCTCGGTCGGATAGAGCGGCAGCCCCGCCATCGTCCATTTGAACTCTTTTGGGTTGTTCCACTTCGATGCGCCGGTGTTGAGCAGGAGCTGCGGCACGCCCTTGGAGTTCAGGTATTTGTGCACGGCGGTCTGCGGCGCGGTGCCGAGCGAGCCATAGAGCGCCAGCACTTCCTCTTGCTCGACCAGGCGCCGCGTCGCCTCGACGCATTTCGGCGCGCTGTAGGCGTCGTCCATGGTGAGGAACTTGACCTTGCGTCCGTTGATGCCGCCCTTCTCGTTCAGCATCTGGAAGTAGGCTTCGCCGATGCGCCCGAGCACGCCATAGAGCGAGCCGGGGCCGGAATGCGGCACGGTCTGCCCAATCTTGATCTCGGTGTCGCTGGCGCCCGCGTCGTATTTCTTCTCCGCGGCCCAGACATGAGGCGCAGGCAAGCTGGATGCAGCGATGGTGGCGAGCGCGCCGGCGCTGAAATCGCGCCGCGATGGATTCTTCGTCATTATTTGTTTCTCCCTAGCGAGGGCATTGTGCTGACAACGCAGCTCGGCTCGCAAGTGGGGAGTCGCAACTTTGCGACGCAATGACGCTCATATTGCGCGGTGCTAGCGCCTAGACTCAAGTTTTCTCGGCGACGACGACGAGGCCGCGCACCGGCTCGTTGTTCTCGATGCGCGGCGAGGCCAGCTCCAGTGTCAGCAGCTCGAGGCCGGCCTTGGCAATCGCGTCGCGGACATATTCCGCGGAGTGGGCATAGCGCAGGCCTTCGCCGAGCACGATGCCGCCGCCGTCATGAGTCTCCAGCGTGAAGGCGAGCACGCCGCTGGACGCGAGCACGCGCCTGGCTTCGGTCAGCACCGGTGCGAGATCGGAGAGATACACGAAGGCGTCCGCAGCGACGACGAGATTTGCGCTCGCGTCCGCCTTGGTGCGCAAGCCTTCGATCATGTCGGCGATCTCGAGCTCGGCATAGAGGTTGGTCGCGCGAGCCTCCTTGATCATGCCCGGTGACAGGTCGACGCCGATGAAGTGGTCGACCTGCTTGGCGAAGGCGGCGGCCGCAAGCCCGGTGCCGCAGCCGAGATCGATCGTGCGCTTGAAGTAGGCCGGCTTCTTGGCGGCGCCGCGCGCGGCCAGCACCGCCTTGAAGATCAGGCTCGGGCCGCGATAGCCGAGATCGTTGATCAGCGTGTGCTCGAAGCGCGGCGCGTATTGATCGAACAGCGTTTGCACATAGGCCTTGGGCATCTCCGCCATCTGTACGTCGCCGAGCCGCATCAGGTGCAGGCCGGCGCCGTGCTGATCCTCGGGATCGGACTCGCGCGCTTTCCGGAAGGCTTCGATGGCCTTGTCGCGCTCGCCGAGCTGCCGACGGATCTCGCCGAGCGTGAACCAGGCCGAGGTGAAGTTCGGAGCGAGTTCGATCGCCTGCTCGATCAGATCGGCCGCCGCGGCCAGGTCGCCCTTGAGCTGAAGGTCGCGCGCGAACTCGAAGCGGCGGTCGGCCATGAGGTCGCCGGAGGATTGGAACAGGCGGAGCGGCATCGGGGAACCATGAAAAGCGAAAGACTCGAAGAAAATGCGGCGCAACCTATATGACAGATATGCGTCCCCAAGACATCCTGCTGCCAACTGCTGCCGGCCTGTGCTGCAAGCCCGGCGGCTTTCATATCGATCCTGTCCGGCCGGTCGAGCGCGCCGTGATCACCCACGGCCATTCCGACCATGCCCGCGCCGGCCATGGCGCGGTGCTGGCGACACAGGAAACGCTCGACATGATGCGGCTGCGCTACGGCGAGAATTTTGCCGGCTCGACGCAAGCCATCCGCTATGGCGAGGAGATTCGGCTTGGCGACGTCCGCGTCAGATTTCACCCGGCCGGCCATGTGCTGGGCTCGGCGCAGGTCGCGGTGACGTGCCAGGACACCTGCATCGTCGCCTCCGGCGACTACAAGGACGCGGCCGATCCGACCTGCACCCGGTTCGAGCTGGTGCCCTGCGACGTCTTCATCACCGAGGCCACTTTTGGCTTGCCGGTATTCCGCCATGGCGATGCCGCCGACGAAGTGAAGAAGCTGCTGGCCTCCGTCGCGCTGTTTCCGGAGCGCGCGCATCTGGTCGGCGCCTATTCGCTCGGCAAGGCGCAGCGCGTGATCGCGCTGCTGCGGCAGGCCGGCTATGACGCGCCGATCTACCTGCATGGCGCCATGGAGAAGATCACGCACTATTACCAGAGCCGCGGGATCGCGCTCGGCGAGCTGAGGCCGGTGAAGGGCGTGAAGAAGTCGGCCCTTGCCGGCACCATCACGCTGGCGCCGCCCTCGGCGACTTCCGATCTCTGGACGCGGCGTTTTCCCGATCCCGTCACCGCCTTCGCGTCCGGGTGGATGCGCGTGCGCGCCCGGGCGCGCCAGCGCGGCGTGGAATTGCCGCTGGTGATCTCCGACCACGCCGATTGGGACGGCCTTACCTCTACGATCGCCGCGACCGGCGCGGGCGAGATCTGGGTCACTCACGGCCAGGAAGATGCGCTGGTGCATTGGTGCCGAAGCAAAGGCCTGAAAGCGCGGCCGCTCGATCTCGTCGGCTACGGCGACGAGGAGGAGAGCGAGACGCCGATTCCAGACGAGGCCGAAGCATGAACCGCTTCGCCGAACTGCTCGACCGCCTCGCTTACGAGCCCGGCCGCAACAACAAGCTGCGGCTGATCACCGGCTATTTCCGCGAGGTCGGTGATCCCGACCGCGGCTATGCGCTGGCCGCGCTGACCGGCGCGTTCAGCTTCAAGCATGCCAAGCCCGCGCTGATCCGCGATCTCATTGCATCGCGCACGGACGAGGTGCTGTTCGGGCTCTCCTATGATTATGTCGGCGATCTCTCGGAGACGGTGGCGCTGATGTGGCCTCGGCGCGACGCAAACAACAGCGAATCTTTTCCGGGCTACCCCTCTCCCCAGCCCTCCCCCACAAGGGGGGAGGGAGCGCAGCCGCGGGCGCCGCGGCAGACGGGCTCGAAGGCCGCGGATGATGTAGCGGGTGATGGACGCGCTGCTCTCACCGTTCCCTCCCCCCTTGTGGGGGAGGGGCAGGGAGGGGGGTACCGCGGGCGAGATGCCCGCGATGTGCTCCATCCAAGCAACCACAACAACCCACCGCCGCCATCCCTCACCGAAGTCGTCACCACGCTGCGCACGCTCGGAAAGACCGAGTTGCCGAAGCAGCTCGAGCGCTGGCTTGACGAACTGGATGAGACCGGCCGCTGGGCGCTGCTGAAGCTCGTCACCGGCGCGCTTCGGATTGGCATCTCCGCGCGCCTCGCCAAGACCGCGGCCGCCGCACTCGGCGACAAGGACCCGCATGAGGTCGAGCTGATCTGGCCGGGCCTCATCCCGCCCTATCTCGACCTGTTCGCCTGGCTGGAGGGACGCGCCGAAAAGCCCGTCAATCGCGATCCCGCGCCGTTCCGGCCCGTGATGCTGGCGCATGCGATCGAGGACACGGATTTCGCCGCGCTCGATCCCGCCGACTACATCGCCGAATGGAAGTGGGACGGCATCCGCGTGCAGGCGGTGGCGGGGCGGGACGATCGCGGCCGAATCACGGCGCGGCTCTATTCGCGCACCGGCGAGGACATCACGGGGAGCTTCCCCGACCTCGTGCCGTCGCTGCACCTGCCCGGCGCCATCGATGGCGAGCTCCTGATCCTGCGCGAGGGCCGCGTGCAGAGTTTCAACGTCCTGCAGCAGCGCCTCAACCGCAAGGTCGTCTCGCCGAAGCTGATCAAGGAGTTTCCGATCCACCTTCGCGCCTACGATCTGCTTGGCGACGACGAGAATGATCTGCGCGAGCTGCCTTTTGCCGAGAGACGCGAACGGCTGGAGAGATTCGTTGGGAAGCTCGACGATCCCCGGATCGACCTGTCGCCCACGGTCCCTTTCGCAAGCTGGGACGCGCTGACCGCCGCGCGCGCCGATCCGGCGAGCGCAGGTGCCGGCGAGGATGCGGACGCCGTCGAAGGCGTGATGCTGAAGCGGCGCGATGCGCCTTATCTGCCCGGGCGGCCGAAGGGCCAATGGTGGAAGTGGAAGCGCGACCCGCACATCATCGACGCCGTGCTGATGTATGCCCAGCGCGGCCACGGCAAGCGCTCGTCCTATTATTCCGACTACACTTTTGGCGTCTGGACCGAGGGCGATGGCGGTGACGAACTGGTGCCGGTCGGCAAGGCCTATTTCGGCTTCACGGACGAGGAACTGCTCCAGATCGACCGCTTCGTCCGCCGCAACACCACGGAAAAGTTCGGCCCCGTGCGTCATGTCGTGCACGAGGGCGACAAGGGGCTGGTGTTGGAGGTCGCGTTCGAGGGGCTGCAACGTTCGCCACGACACAAGTCCGGCGTCGCCATGCGCTTTCCCCGCATCAGCCGCTTGCGCTGGGACAAGCCGCCGCGCGAGGCCGACCGGCTGGAAACGCTGGAGAAGATGCTGAAAGCGGAAGCGGCGGAGATCGAAATGTGAGGCGTTCTGAGGTCAGGTTCGATCGCCGCTGCGAACGCAGTCCGCTCCCTCTCCCGCTTGCGGGAGAGGGGTGGGGAGAGGGCTGTCTCCGCAGTGGGATTCCCCCAGAGGCGAGAACCCTCACCCGCGCCTTCGGCGCGACCTCTCCCGCAAGCGGGAGAGGTTACAGGGAGCTCGCGGCACACGTTTGCCCGAATTAAACTCCCGTAACTCGATTGACGCCGCTTGCGGGTTCCCCATGTGCCTCGCCGTGCCCTATAATGGGATCGAATCCCCCTGAGGAGTTCGCGATGGTCCAAGACGTCAGAGATTTTCCGGCCGGCCGCAGCGACGGCCTGCACCGCTTTCTCGGCGGCTCCCCGCTGGCGGTCGCGTTTCGCCTGGTTCTGCTCTCGATCCTGGTCGGCGTCGTGCTGGCCGCGATCGGCTTCGACCCCTGGAACATCATCACCAGCATTCGTCTCCTGTTCCAGCGTCTCTGGGATCTCGGCTTCGATGCCGTGAACTGGCTGTGGCGTTACTTCCTGCTCGGCGCCGTCATCGTGATCCCGATCTGGCTGCTCTCGCGTGTCTTCGGCGCGCCGCGCGGCCGGTGAGATTTTGAGGGCTCGCTGCCGATGCAATTGCGCTTTGTCGGCTGCGGCGATGCTTTCGGCTCCGGCGGCAGGCTCAACACCTGCTTTCATGTCTCGGGGCGCGAGGCCAATTTCCTGATCGATTGCGGCGCGTCGGCTCTGCCGGCGCTGAAGCGGCTCGAGATCGACTGCAACGAGATCGATCTGATCCTGATCACGCATTTCCACGGCGACCATTTTGGCGGGCTACCGTTTGTCCTGCTCGACGCGCAATTCTCGCGGCGGACGCGGCCGTTGACGATCGCGGGTCCGCAAGGCATCGCGCCGCGGCTGGCCCAGGTGATGGATGCGCTGTTCGAGCATTCCTCGAAGACCCAACAGCGGTTCGAGCTGAACGTGATCGAGCTCGCCCCCGGGCAAGGCCAAAGCTTCGGCGCGGTGACGGTGACGCCCTATCCGGTCGTGCACGGCGAATCCGGCGGGCCCTTCCTGGCTTATCGCGTCGAGGCCGAGGGCCGCACGCTCGCCTATAGCGCCGATACCGAATGGACGGAGACGCTCATTCCGCTGGCGCATGGCGTGGACCTTTTCATTGCGGAAGCCTACATGTACGAGAAGGTGGTCAAGAACCATCTCAGCCTGAAGACCTTGGAACAGCATCTGCCCGCGATCGGCGCCAAGCGGCTCGTCCTCACCCATATGAGCGAGGACATGCTGTCGCGTCTGGGCGAAGTGCCGCATCTCGCTGCAGAGGACGGCATGGTGCTCGTGTTCTGACATGCACGCACCGGTTCATCCCAGGATCAGCTCCCGACAGGTGTTCTCCATCGCGGGCCCGGCGATGGTCGCGAACCTGACCACGCCGCTGATCGGCGTGGTCTCGACCACCGCGATCGGACGGCTCGACGATGCCGCGCTGCTCGGCGGCGTCGCGATGGCCTCCGTCATCTTCGACTGCCTGTTCTGGCTGTTCGGCTTCCTGCGCATGAGTACGCTCGCCTTCACCGCGCAGGCGCTGGGCGCCAGCGAGACGCGCGAGCAGACCGCGATCCTGGTGCGCGGCTTCATCGTTGCGGGCCTGATCGGCACCGGCCTGATCGCGCTGCAACTGCCGCTGACCTCGGTGCTGTTCGACCTGATGGGCGGCAGCGAAGGCGTGACGCGCGCGGCGAAAACCTATTTCATGATCCGGATCTGGTCATCGCCATTCGCCTTCGCCAATTACGTCGTGCTCGGCTGGCTGGTCGGGCAGGCCCGCGCCAATCCCGCCCTCGCGCTCCAGGTCGTCATCAACGTCATCAACATGGTGGCGACGATCCTGCTGGTGCTCGTCTACGACACCGGCATTGCCGGCGCGGCGATCGCCGCGCTGCTCTCGGAGACGATCGGCTTCGTGCTCGGCGTGGTCGTCTGCCGGCGCTATGCGGACGGTGGCTTCAGGGTGCCCAGGGCTACGCTGTTCAATCGCACAAAACTGATGCGTCTGCTGGCAGTGAACTCCGACATCATGATCCGCACGGCGGCGCTGATCGCCGTGTTCCTGTTCTTCACCGCCAAGGGCGCGCGCGCCGGCGACGTCACGCTGGCAGCAAACTCCGTGCTCAACAATTTCCTCCTGGTCAGCGCCTTCTTCCTCGACGGCCTCGCTAACGCAGCCCAGCAGCTCTGCGGCCGCAGTTTTGGCGCGCGCGACGCCAAGGGATTTGCGGATTCGACCAGGCTGGTGCTGCTCTGGGGCCTCGGCTTCGCGCTGGTCGTCGCCGTGCTGTTCGCGCTGTTCGGCCCCGATCTGATCAATGTCATGACGGCCAGTGAGGATGTTCGCCGCGCCGCGCGCGAGTTCCTGCCGTTCATCGTGCTTGCGCCGATCCCCGGCGTGTTCGCCTTCGGCTTCGACGGCATCTATGTCGGCGCGACCTGGGCGCGCGAGATGCGCAATCTGATGCTGGCTTCGCTCGCGATCTTTTTCGGCGTCTGGCTGGCGCTGCAATCGTTCGGCAATGCCGGATTGTGGTGCGCGCTGATTGCGTTCTACGTCGCCCGCGGCGGCTTGCAGGGTGCGCGCTATCCGGCGCTTTATCGGGCGACGTTTTCTTCTCCTTCTCCCCGTTTGCGGGGAGAAGGTTGGGATGAGGGGGAGTCTCCGCAAGGACGGTGAGAGTTGGACGCGCGGAGAGTCCCCCTCACCCGGAATTTGCTTCGCAAATTCCGGCCTCTCCCCGCAAGCGGGGAGAGGCGAAGAGCTACATCCTCGGCCAGTCTTCCGCCGTCAGCGTCGCCGCGTCGGCGCCGACGATCTCGGCCAGCGAATCCCTCCCCGTGCGGAGCAGCGTTGAGGTCAGGTCGCGCTTGATCTCGTCGACGAGGCCGAGACCCTTGTAGACCAGCGACGAATAGAGCTGGATCAGGCTGGCGCCGGCGCGGATCTTCGTCAGCGCGGCGCCGCCCGAGTCCACGCCGCCGACGCCGATCAGCGGGAACGCACCCTCGACGCGCACATAGGTTTCCGCGACCATGCGCGTCGACAGACGGAACAGCGGCCGGCCGGACAGGCCGCCTTGCTCCTTCGCCCGCACCTGCTCACGCAACGTGCTCGGCCGCGCGATCGTGGTGTTCGACACGATCATGCCGTCGACCCGGCGCGAACGCGCGACCTGTACGATGTCGTCGAGCTGGGCAAGGCTCAAATCCGGCGCGATCTTGAGCAGCACCGGCGTGTCGCCCGCCTTCTGGCGCACCCGCTCGCGGGCGTCGATCACGTGCGCGAGGAGATCGTCGAGCAGCGCGCCTTCCTGAAGGTTGCGCAGGCCCGGCGTGTTCGGCGAGGAGACGTTGACGGTGAAATAGCTCGCCACCGGCGCAAAGGTCTCGATCAGCTTGACGTAGTCGGCGACACGGTCCGGCGAATCCTTGTTGGCGCCGACATTGACGCCGACGATGCCGCCGTGCTGCGCACGCGCTGCAAGCCGGCGCAGAGCCGCCTCCGCACCGTCATTGTTGAAGCCCATGCGGTTGATGATCGCCTCGTCGCGCTCGAGCCGGAACAGCCGCGGCCGCGGATTGCCTTCTTGCGGCTTCGGCGTCACCGAGCCGATCTCGACGAAGCCGAAGCCGAGTCGCAACAGCGCGTCCGGAACCTCGGCGCTCTTGTCGAAGCCCGCGGCCATGCCGATCGGATTGGGAAAGTTCAGCCCGAAGGCGCGCACCGCGAGCTTGGGATCATCGGCACGCGGCTTGGCCGGCGGCAGGAAGCGCAGGCCCTGGATCGCGAGGCGATGCGCATCCTCGGGATCGAGCCAGCGCAGCACCGGCAGCGAAAAGGCGTCGAACGCGCGGATCACGGTAGCAGCTCCGGGACGTCGTGACCGCCGTCGGAGCGTATGTTGAGGTTGATCACCGCGATCACCGCGCCGACATCGAGCTCGCCATAGAGATGCGGAAACAGCTCGTCGTTGCGCGAGCGCTCCCAACGCAGCTCGCTGCCGAGCACGTCGCCGTCAACCTCGACCAGGAACAGCGCACGCTGTCCGAAATAGTGCTTGCGCAGGGTCTCGGGAACCTGGGCAGCGGTCGAGAAATGGATGAACCCGTCGCGCGCGTCGTCCGCGCTGCCCCGGTAGACACCCTGCCGTTCCGCCTCGCGCCAGGCCGAGGCCGGACAGATTTTGTAGATCTTGACCACCGCTTTCGCAGCCTTGTTTGTTCTTTGAGTTCTTTGGGTTTTTTCGTCTCACGCGGGTCCGCAAAACCCCGGCGCGACCGTAAAGGCCGTCCCTTCCGAACTCAAGACCCAGAGTCTTTTCCGGTCCGATGAAATCGGTCCGGGACTCTGGATTCTCGTTTTGACGCGCTTTCGTGACGCGAACCGGTACTACTTCGCCACCTCTTGCGCGAAAACCGGAAAACCGGTTGATTTGAGGATAGTTTTCCTGAGTTGCGACGGGCTGGACCTTCCATGGTCAGACAGGCCAAAGCGCAGAGGATGCTGACTCACGACCAGATCTGGGCCGCGCTGGATCGGCTGGCGGCGCGCGCCGGGTTGTCGCCGTCCGGGCTTGCCAAGCGTGCCGGGCTCGACCCCACCACCTTCAACAGGTCCAAGCGCATCACCGCCGACGGCCGCGAGCGCTGGCCTTCGACCGAATCGATCGCAAAGGCGCTGGCCGCGGCCGGCGCCTCGATCGACAGCTTTGCGAAGTTGATCGACCATGACGGCGCAGGCGACGGGCGCTCGGTGCCGCTGCTCGGCTTCGCGCAGGCCGGGATGAGCGGCGTCTTCGACGAGGCCGGCCTTCCATCCGGCAGGGGCTGGACCGAGATCGCGCTTCCCGCCACCGAGGATGGCCACACCTTTGCGCTGGAGATTTCCGGCAATGCGCTTGCACCCGTCTATCGCAACGGCGACATCGTCCTGGTCTCGCCCGGTGCGCAGATCCGCAAAGGCGATCGCGTGGTGGTGAGGAGCAAGGCGGGCGAGGTGACGGTCGCGACGCTGAAGCGCCGCACTGCAAAGGCGCTGGAGCTTCAGGCGCTCGATGGGACGCAGGCCGAACGCGCGCTGGCGGCGAGCGATGTGGCGTGGATTGCGCGGATCCTGTGGGCGAGCCAGTAATTGCCTTCCGTCGGCATGGTGCCAGGTGCGGTGACACCACCGCGCCGCGGCCCGCAGCGAGCGACCTTGCGACTCACCGCTCCTCTTGCATAGGCTGCAGCCGATATTGTCGATCCAGTTTGTCTTTGGGGGATAAAGATGAATCGCCGTCACGCATTGAAGGCCCTGGCGGGTCTTGCGCTATGTCCGCTCTGCAAGCCGGCTTTCGCCGCCGAAGGCACGCATTGGAGTTATGAGGGCGTCGGCGGTCCGGCCAAATGGGGCGATCTCGATGCGGCCAACAAGGCCTGCGCGGTCGGCCTGCAACAGTCGCCGATCGACATCGAGGCGACGATCAAGTCGCAATTGCCCGTTCTGAAGCTGAACTGGGGCAAGAGCGCCGACACCATCGTCAACAACGGGCACACGATCCAGCTCAACTTCGCCGAAGGCAGCAGCTTGATGCTCGGCAACGTCAAGTACAAATTGCTTCAGGTGCACTTCCACCGGCCGAGCGAGCACATGATCGGCGGCAAGAATTTTCCGATGGAGGCGCATTTCGTCCACCGCAACGAGGCCGGCGGGCTCGCGGTGGTCGGCGTGCTGATGGCCGAGGGCAGGCCGAACGCAGCCTTCGGCAAGATCGTCAAGACCATGCCGGCGGCGGAAGGGCCTGCCGTGAAAGCCGACGCCGCCATCGATCCTCGCGCCATGCTGCCGCAGCGGCTCGGCTATTTCCGCTATCCCGGCTCGCTGACGACACCGCCCTGCTCGGAAGTGGTGGAATGGTTGCTGCTGACCGACCCGATCCAGGTTGCCAGCGCCGATGTCGCCGCGTTCGCAAAGCTCTATCCGATGAACGCGCGCCCGGTGCAGAAGGACAACCGGCGCTACGTGCTGAGGTCGACCTGAGGGGCCGTCCAATCAACGGTGTCGTCCCGGCGAACGCCGGGAGCCTTACCGCGTGATCTATCGAAGAGTGGCGGTCTTCGTCCCGACTTAAGCGCAACTACGAATCTTCGCCTGACTTCTCCCTGAGGTTATGGGTCCCGGCGTTCGCCGGGACGACCAGGGAGAATGTCGTAGCCTCACGCGCTCCGCGCCAGCGCGCCGTCGATCATGTTGACGGCATTCTGCACGCCGTACACGGCGACGAACGAGCCGAAACGCGGGCCTTTCTCCTGGCCGAGCAGAACCTGGTAGAGCATGTTGAACCAGTCGAGCGTGACGCCGGGGCGGCCGTCCTTGCCCTTCTTGACTTGATCGAGGAACGGCTCGCGGCGGCCGACCTCGTAGACGACGTTCTGGATGTCCTCGGCCGAAGCGTCCGGCGCCAACTGCGACAGCGCATCGCGCAGATCCTGGAGCGCGGCGCGCTCGCTGTCTGTCGGCACCCGGAACTGCTTCGTCGGCGCGACGAAGTCGCGATAGTAGTTGATGGCGTAGCCCACCATCGCGTCGAGCTTCGGATGCGTCTGCGGGCTCACGCCGGGACGATAGCGACCGATGAAGCCCCACAGCGTCTCGGCATTCTCCGCGTTCGACGACGAGACCAGCGACAAGAGCAGCTGGAAGGTGACGGGCATGTCACCCTTCGGCGGCTTGCCGTTGTGGATGTGCCAGACCGGATTGCCGAGCTGCTGCTTGCCGTCCTGCTTGGCAAAGCCGTCGAGGAACTGCTGGTAGTCGTCGACGTTGCGCGGGATGACGTCGAAATACAGCCGCTTGGCCGCCTTCGGCTCGCGATACATGAACAGCGACAGCGATTCCGGCGAGGCGTAGCGCAGCCATTCGTCGATGGTGAGGCCGTTACCCTTCGACTTCGAGATCTTCTGGCCCTTCTCGTCGAGGAAGAGCTCGTAGTTGAAACCCTCCGGCGGCGTGGCGCCGAGCGCCCTGGCGATGGCGCCGGAGAGCTTCACGGAATCGATCAGGTCCTTGCCGGCCATCTCGTAATCGACGCCGAGCGCGACCCAGCGCATCGCCCAGTCGGCCTTCCACTGGCACTTGACGTTGCCGCCGGTGACGGGCGTTTCGACTTCCTGGTTCGTATCAGGATCGACATAGGTCACCGTACCGGCCGCGACGTCGCGGCGGATCATCGGTACCTGCAGCACGACACCGGTTGTCCTGCTGATCGGAAGGAACGGCGAATAGGTGGCGCGGCGGTCGGGACCCAGCGTCGGCAGGATGATCGCCATGACCTTGTCGTAGGCGGCGAGCATCTTCAACAGCGTCGCGTCGAAGCGGCCGGACGTGTAGTAGTCGGTCGAGCTCGCGAACTCGTAGTCGAAGCCGAAATGGTCGAGAAAGGCGCGAAGCCGCGCATTGTTGTGCGCGCCGAAGCTGTCATGCGTGCCGAAAGGATCAGGAACGCGCGTCAGCGGCTTGCCGAGATTGGCTTCCAGCGGCGCTCTGTTCTGCACGTTGTCGGGCACCTTGCGCAGGCCGTCCATATCGTCGGAGAAGGCGAGCAGGCGGGTCTTGATCTTGTCCTCGGTGAGCACGCGGAAGGCATGGCGCACCATCGAGGTGCGCGCGACCTCGCCGAACGTGCCGATATGCGGCAGGCCCGACGGCCCGTAGCCGGTCTCGAACAGCACCTCGTCCTTCGGGCTCTTCTTCAGCCGCGCGACGATGGCCCTCGCCTGCTCGAACGGCCAGGCGTTGGATTGTTCGGCGAGCGCACGCAGATCGCTCGGGCTCAGGCTGGGATCGATAACGGACATCAAGAAGGGCCTCCGGGCCGCGGAAAATAGCGATTTCCCGGCAGAATGCAAAAGTTGGTGCGGCCGTCGCCGCGCTTACTCCCTCTCCCCGTTCTTACGGGGAGAGGGTTGGGGTGAGGGGCTGCTTCCGCAATCACGGTGAGAGTTGGACTCGCGGAGAGTCCCCCTCACCCGGAATTTGCTCTCGCAAATTCCGGCCTCTCCCCGCAGGCGGGGAGAGGCGAAGAAATCAAAACGGGCTCACCGAGAAATACCGCAGCCACAGGTCGGTATAGCGGCCTTTTTCCCAGACGCGGAACATCGCCCAGTTCAGGGCCTGGCGCAGCACGTCGTTGCCCTTGCGCACGGCGATGCCGATGCCTTCGCCGAAGAAACGGCTCTCGACGAAGGGGCCGCCGGAAAAGGCGCAGCAATCGCCGGAATCCGTGCCGTTGATCCAGAATGCCAGCGAGATGGCGTCGCCGAAGATGAAATCGACCTCACCCCTGCGTAAAGCGGCGCGCATCGCATCGTCACTGGGATAGGCATGCAGCTCGGCGTCGGTGAACATCGCCTTGAGGTAGGCCTCATGCGCGGAGCCGTCGATGACGCCGACCTTCTTGCCCTCTAGATATTCGGGCCGGATCTCCGGCATCACCGCGTCCTTGCGCGAGGCGAAGCGCGCCGGCACGCGGTAATAGGGATCGGTGAAGTCGACGCGGGCGCGCAGCTGCGGGCTCACCGCCATCGAGGCGATGATGGCATCGCCCCGGTTGGAGGTGAGCGCGTCCACCAGCGTCTCGAAACGGCGCATCTGCACCGTGCAGGTGACCTTGATCTCCTCGCAAAGCGCACGGGCGAAATCGACGTTGAAGCCGGCCGGGTTGCCGTCTGCGCCGGTGTAGTTGAACGGCGGATAATCGGTCTCGGTCAGGAAGCGGATCACGGTCAGGCGCGACAGGTCCGGCCGTTCGGGGCGCCGGCGCGGGTCCCAGAAGCCGGGCACGGCCTGCGGGGCTGCCTGAGGCACGACCTGCGGCGTGGCCTGAGGGGCCGCCGGGGGCCGCTTGGCGGGCGCCTGGGCATTCGCGGCCGGTAGGCCGATGAGCAGGCACGCGCCGACGGCCAGCCCCGACAGCAAGCTACGGGCAGATCTAGACGATTTCGCCTGTTGCGATGGAGCCATCGGCCGGAGATGAACGAATTTCGTTGGGATCGAGGGCCTTATAGACCATCCGGGCCGGAACGCGAGCCCGGAATGTGGCTGGGTGAGGGTCCCTCAGCCGTCATGCCCGGGCTTGTCCCGGGCATCCACGTACTTTGCTGTCCCGCCCAAGAACGTGGATGGCCGGGTCAAGCCCGGCCATGACGATGTGGAAGCAGTTGGGCCCGAACGCAGCCTTCAAAGATACTTCCTCAAATCAGCCGCCGCCTCTTCCGGCGTCCGCTTCAAATTGAACGGCGAGACGAAGCGGCCGTCGCGGTCCATCAGATAGATCAGCGCGGTGTGGTCCATGGTGTAGTCGCCGTCCTTGGTCGGGACCTTCTTGGCATAGACGCGGTAGGCGCTGATGACCTTGGCGGTCTCGGCGGGATCGCCGGATAGGCCCTCGAGGTGCGGATCGAAGCTCGACAGGTAATCCTTCATCGTCGCCGGCGTGTCGCGCTCGGGATCGACCGAGATGAAGACGGCATTGACCTTGTCGGCATCCTTGCCCATCACGCGCAGCACTTCCGACATCTCGAACAGCGAGGTCGGGCAGACGTCGGGGCAATGGGTGTAGCCGAAGAAGATCAGGGTCGGCTTGCCCTTCAGGCTCTTGTCGGTGACGGCTTTGCCGTTCTGGTCGGTCAGCTGGAACGGGCCGCCGATCGCGGCCGGCTGCGCCACCTTGCTGACCCCGCCCATGGCCCAGAACATGATCAGGAGCCCGACAATGAGGCTTGCGGCGAAGGCGGTCGCGATCACCAGCGGACGGGTGGCGGAACTCATGGGCGGAAAACTTCCTGTCGCAGGTCAGAAGCAGGCGGCAAAGCCGGTCCGGATCATTTCGAAGAACACTTGGCTGCCATAGTGGAACCAGAGCGCCAGCGCGCCGATCATGACGAGACTGCCGATTGCCGCGCCAGCCCACAGCAGCACGGATGGCATCCGGCCGGCAGTGGGCGAATTGTCCGATAGCCGATGCGCTGGATGCAGTGGTTGAGCCATGACAACGATCGGGACGACGGTCCCGGTTCCCAGGCTTTCAGATAGGCGTTGTGCCGCCTGCGGGCAAGCCGCCGCCGGCGGTGCAAAAGGGTCCCGTCAGGCTGCGAATATCAGTGAAGGATCTGACCCCGAGCGGATTCGAGCTGCTCGGTTTTTGGGAGCGACCGGCGCGACGGCCTGGCCGTCGAGGCCTGCGCGTCCAGGTAGCAGGGCTTGTACATGGCCTCGAGCTGCTTGCCCCTCAGGAAGAGCATGCGTGGCGTAAGCCCGCCGCGCTGGCCGATCCAGCGCTTCACCTGCGAGGGATACATCGCATAGAGCATCTGGGTTGCTTCGGGATTGGTGATGGCGCGGCCGTTGGAGCCGAAATCCCAGGCGGCGTGGAAGCCGAGCGTCGCATGCGAGGTCACGCAGATCCGGTCGTGCGGAATTGCACCGAGGACGATGGTGCAGGCGGAGGCGCAGAGGCCATCGATGATGACCGTCTCGCCCGATTGCCTGAGGTCCTGGTATTTGTCGACGTAGGTTCCAATCCGGCCGCCGCGGTCATCCGCGATCCGAACCACCGCGTGAGAAGCCCCCATGCCCACGATCAGGACAACCGCCGCAAGCAATCCCGTCAGAAACTTCATTGTCCCCGCCCCAGCGAATTCGAATCTGCGTGTCAGGTGGTGATGCACAGCTAGCGTCTGTCGTAACCAAGGTTTTGTCTAGGCAGCCCGGCTCGATCAAAACAAATTCAAATCCAGTGTTGCGTCCGCGCTGCACTCGGCCGGTCTCTATCCCAAAGCGGAACAAGTTAATGAGGACTTACGCGCCGCACCCTTGATCTCAGTTGCAACCGCTGGCTTCAATCCCGGGCAACTACAGGGGGGAACTCATGGAGGGGACATGCATGGCTGAGGAAACGGACGTCATCGTCGTCGGCGCGGGACTGTCGGGCCTCGTTGCCGCCACCGAGATCGTTGAAGCGGGCAAGCGCGTGATCGTCGTGGACCAGGAAGGCGAGCAATCGCTCGGTGGGCAGGCGTTCTGGTCGTTCGGCGGATTGTTCCTGGTCGATTCGCCGGAGCAGCGCCGGCTCGGCATCAAGGACTCCTTCGACTTGGCCATGCAGGACTGGCTCGGCACCGCTGGTTTCGACCGCGACGAGGATTTCTGGCCGCGAAAATGGGCCGAGGCCTATGTGGCGTTCGCGGCCGGCGAGAAGCGGGGCTGGCTGCGCGCGATGGGCCATCGCATCTTCCCCGTGGTCGGCTGGGCCGAACGCGGCGGCTATGACGCGATGGGCCACGGCAATTCGGTGCCGCGATTCCATGTCACCTGGGGCACCGGCCCCGGCATCGTCGAGCCGTTCGAGCGCCGCGCGCGCGAGGCTGCCAAGGGCGGCCGGCTGAGCTTCAGGTTCCGCCATCGTGTCGATGCGCTCTCGATCACCAATGGCACCGTGGATGGCGTCAGCGGCGCCGTCCTTGCGCCCGACACGATCGAGCGCGGCAAGAGCTCCTCCCGCAACGTCGTCGGCGAGTTTGCACTGAAGGCGCAGGCCGTGATCGTCGCCTCAGGCGGCATCGGCGGCAATCATGAGCTGGTGCGGCAGAACTGGCCGAACCGGTTGGGTGAGCCGCCGAAATTCATGATCTCCGGCGTGCCCGAGCATGTCGACGGCCGCATGATCGGCATCACGGAAACGACCGGCGCGCGGCTGATCAATCGCGACCGGATGTGGCACTATGTCGAGGGCATCCAGAATTGGAATCCGATCTGGCCGCGCCACGGTATCCGCATCCTGCCCGGTCCCTCCTCAATGTGGTTCGACGCCACGGGCACGCGGCTGCCGGTGCCGCTGTTCCCGGGCTCCGACACGCTCGGCCAGCTCAAATACATCATGTCCACGGGCTATGATTATTCCTGGTTCATCCTGACCCAGAGCATCATCAAGAAGGAGTTCGCGCTGTCGGGCTCGGAGCAGAACCCCGACCTGACCGGCAAGAGCTGGCGCATGACCTTGCGCCGGGCCACCAACAAGGGCGCGCCGGCGCCGGTGGAGGCGTTCAAGAGCCATGGTATCGACTTCATCGTCCGCGACAAGCTCGATGAGCTCGTTGCGGCCATGAACAAGCTCGCCGGCAGCGATCTCCTGAGGCTCGAGCACATCAAGATGCAGATCGAGGCGCGCGACCGCGAGATCGCCAATCCTTACGTCAAGGATGCGCAGGTCATGAACATCCACAATGCGCGCCGCTACATCGGCGACAAGTTGATCCGCACCGCCTCCCCGCACCGCATCCTCGATCCCGCGCATGGGCCTCTGATCGCGGTGAAGCTCAACATCCTCACCCGCAAGACGCTGGGCGGCTTCGAAACCGATCTCGACTCCCGCGTGTTCGGGGAGGAGGGCCGCGTCATTCCCGGCCTCTACGCCGTCGGCGAGGCCGCCGGCTTCGGCGGTGGCGGCATGCATGGCTACCGCTCGCTGGAGGGCACTTTTCTTGGCGGCTGCCTGTTCTCGGGCCGCAATGCGGGCCGTGCCGCCGCCAAGGCGATGGGTTAGATCATGCTGCGATGGATGCGCATCGCGGCGCTGGCCGCTTCATTGGCGGCAGCTTCAGCTGCGTCCGCCGTTACGATCGACGTCAACGGTGTGAAGCGCTCCTACACCGCGCAACTGCCGACCAAGAGGCCTGCACCGCTCGTGATCGTGCTGCATGGCAAGACCCAGCGCGGTGCCGACATGATCACGCGGACCGCCTGGCCACAGGTGGCAAAGCGCGAGGGCCTGGCCGTGGTCTTTCCGGACGGGCTCAACAATGCATGGGCGGACGCGCGAACGAAGGCCGGGCCCGCCCTGCGTGGACCGCCGGCGGGGACCGATGACGTCGCCTTCATCGCAAAGCTCGTCGAGAAGCTGGTGGCCGACGGCACGGCCGATGCAAGGCGCGTCTTCGTCGCGGGCATCTCCAATGGCGGCGCCATGGCAATGACCATGGCCTGTGCGCGCGCCGATTTGTTTGCGGCAGCTGCGAGTGTGATCATGAATCTCACCGACGAGGCCGCCGTCACGTGCCATCCGTCGCGGCCACTCCCGATGCTGCTCATGAACGGCACCGCCGACCTGCTGGTCCCCTACGGCGGTGGACACGGAACGAGCTATTTTGCCGCAGACGGATTCTGGTCGACCGACGAGACGCTGGCGTTCTGGCGCAGGCTCAATGGCTGCGAGACCGACGACGCCGAGACGACTGATTTGCCGGACAGGGCGCCCGCAGACCATTCCACGGTCACGCGGATCTCCTCACGTTGTCCCCGGGGGCACGACGTCGTGCTCTATCGTGTCAACCATGGCGGCCATCGCGTGCCCGGATTTTCGCCGGATGCCCGCTTCCCGAAGGTCGCCGCCGGCCTGCTGGGGCCGCAGAACGCTGACATCGATGCTGCCGAGACGATCTGGACGTTCTTCAGCCGGTTTCCGTAAAGCGACGCTTGCATCGGCGGCGACGCATCCGCCGCATGCGTGCCCGGCCACGCATGCGTGCCCGGGGTGGCAGAGCGCGAGGTGCTGGGCTAGACAGGGCCGCCATTCAAGTGAGGAGATCCCCAATGAGCATTCAGCGTTTTGAAACCGGTCCGCGCATGAGCCAGGTCGTCGTGCACGGCAACACCGTCTATCTCGCCGGCGTCGTCGCGAACAAGGCGGCCGGCGAAAGCGTGACGAAGCAAACCCAGGACATCCTGGCGACCATCGACGGCCACCTCGCCAAGGCCGGCACCGACAAGTCGAAGCTGCTGTCGGCAACGATCTACATCACCGACATGAAGACCTTCGGCGAGATGAACGCGGTGTGGGACGCCTGGGTGTCGCCCGGCAACACCCCGGCGCGCGCCACCGTCGAAGCCAAGCTGGCGGCCCCCCAATACACCGTCGAGATCATGGTGACGGCGGCGAAGTAGTCTTCACGGCATCAGGATGCGGCAGGAGCGCGATGAGAAGATCATCGCGCTTCTTTTTTTGGTGCGCATGATCTCCGAGGTAATCGATCGGCGCGCGTGAATCTTCGAGAGTGACGGTCGGCCGAACACGGCGCCATCGAAGGAGAGCAGCATGACCGATCCCATCACCATCGCCCACCGCTACATCGAGCTCTGGAACGAGCGCACGGCCGGCCGACGTCGCGAACTGCTCAGCGCAAGCTGGACGACGGATGCGAGCTATGTCGATCCCTTGATGAAGGGCGACGGCCGGGACGGCATCGAGGCGCTGATCGCGGGCGTGCAGCAGCGCTTTCCCGATTTCAAATTCAAGCTGATCGGCCAGCCCGACGGCTATGGCGATCACATCCGCTTTTCGTGGGGACTTGGTCCTGATGGCGCCGACTGCCCGATCAAGGGCACCGATTTTGCCATGCTGAAGGACGGGCGCATCAGAAGCGTGACCGGATTTCTGGACCAGGTGCCGACCGGGGCGTGAGACCTCGCGTCCTTCTCGCCACAGGCGGATGGGGAATTGCATTCGGACTTTCACAGGAGGTCGTCATGCCCGGGCTTGTCCCGGGCATCCACGTTCTTCGTGCTGTGTGCAAGGCGTGGATGGCCGGGACAAGCCCGGCCATGACGATGTGGAGACTATCGTGCCTCAAATGGACAGCGCATCTACGATTGCCCTGCCGCGGGCGGGAAGGGCTACCCCTCGACGAATCCGGTCCTGCGGCTTACCTGTCATGCCGTGCCGCCCCGTATCCTCCAAACATCGGCCGAGCCGGCCGCGCTGCTGCCGGATCGCTTCCAGGCGTGGTTCGCAGCCCGCGGCTGGTCGCCGCGTGCGCATCAGCTGGCGCTGCTGGAGAAGGCGCGCGAGGACCGCTCGGCGCTCCTGATTGCGCCGACCGGCGCCGGCAAGACCCTCGCCGGATTTCTGCCGACGCTGGTGGAGCTGTCGGCGCCGTCGGTCAAACGAGACGCGGGCCCGAAAAACAACCTCGTCTCCACCGGCCGCAGCGTGCAGCGCGCCGGCGGCCTGCACACCCTCTACATCTCGCCGCTCAAGGCGCTTGCCGTCGACATCGCGCGCAATCTGGAGCGGCCGATCGCGGAGATGGCGCTGCCGATCAAGGTCGAGACCCGCACCGGCGACACGCCGGTGTCGCGGCGGCAGCGGCAGCGGCGCTATCCGCCGGACGTGTTGCTGACGACGCCCGAGCAGCTCGCACTGCTGCTCTCCTCCGACGACGCACCGTTCCTGTTTTCCTCCCTGAAGCGCATCGTGCTCGACGAGCTGCATGCGCTGGTGACGTCCAAGCGCGGCGATCTGCTCTCGCTCGGGCTCGCGCGGCTCTGGCGCCTTGCGCCGCAGATGCGCGCGATCGGCCTGTCGGCGACCGTGGCCGAGCCGGATCAGCTCGCGCGCGTCCTGGTGCCGCAGCCCGACGGCAAGGAAGCCGCCGCCGACATCGTCGTCGCCGGCGGTGCCGCGCCGCCCGTGGTCGAGATGCTCGATACGCGCGAGCGGCTGCCCTGGGCCGGCCACAGCGCGCGCCACGCGCTCCCTGAAATCTACGAGCTGATCAAGGCGAACAGGACCACGTTGGTCTTCGTCAACACCCGCAGCCAGGCCGAGATGCTGTTCCAGAATCTCTGGAGCATGAACGACGACGGCCTTGCCATCGCGCTGCATCACGGTTCGCTCGACGTGGCCCAGCGCCGCAAGGTCGAGGACGCCATGTCGGCGGGCAGGCTGCGCGGCGTGGTCTGCACCTCCTCGCTCGACCTCGGGGTCGACTGGGGCGATGTCGATCTCGTCGTCAATATCGGGGCGCCCAAGGGCTCCTCGCGCCTGATGCAGCGCATCGGTCGTGCCAATCACCGCCTCGACGAAGCCTCGCGGGCGGTGCTGGTGCCGGCTAACCGTTTCGAGGTGCTGGAGTGCCGCGTCGCGATCGACGCCATTGCCGAGAACGCGCAGGACACGCCGCCCTTGCGCACCGGCGCCCTCGACGTGCTGGCTCAGCATGTGCTCGGCTGTGCCTGCGGGGAGCCGTTCCTCTCCGATGATCTCTATGCCGAGGTGCGCACCGCCGCGCCCTACGCCGAGCTGTCGCGGCAGGATTTCGACGACGTCGTCGATTTCGTCGCTTCCGGTGGCTACGCACTGAAGACCTATGAGCGCTTCGCCCGCATCAAGCAGGACAAGGAGGGCCGCTGGCGCGTCGCCAATCCAAAGGTGCGGCAGAGCTACCGCATGAATGTCGGCACCATCGTCGAGGACGACATGCTGAAGGTGCGGCTGGTGCGCTCGCGCGGCGGCGGCCAGGGAAAGGCGGTCGGCTCGACCGGGGTGATCGCGCGCGGTGGCCGGCTGCTCGGCGAGATCGAGGAAGCCTTCATCGAGGGCCTCAGCCCCGGCGATACCTTCGTGTTCTCAGGCGAGGTGGTGCGCTACGAGGCCCTGGTCGAGGACCAGGTCTATGTCTCGCGCGCGCACGACAAGGACCCGAAGGTGCCGTCCTATATGGGCGGCAAGTTTCCGCTCTCGACCTATCTCGCCGAGCGCGTGCGCCGCCTGCTCGACGACGGCCGCGCGTGGGGCGGCTTGCCGGAGCAGGTGCGCGACTGGCTGTCGCTGCAGAAGGACGTCTCGCGCGTGCCGGCGGTGCGGGAGCTCCTGGTCGAGAGCTTTCCGCGCGCCAACAAGCATTATCTGGTCTGCTATCCCTTCGAGGGACGTCTCGCGCATCAGACCCTCGGCATGCTGCTGACACGCCGTCTCGAGCGCGCACGTGCGCGGCCGCTCGGCTTCGTCGCCAACGAATATGCCGTGGCGATCTGGGCGCTCGGCGATCTCTCCTTCATGATCCGGGACGGCCGGATCGACCTCGACGCGCTGTTCGATCCCGATATGCTCGGCGACGACCTCGAGGCCTGGCTCGCCGAATCCGCGCTGATGAAGCGCACGTTCCGCAACTGTGCTATCATCTCCGGCCTGATCGCGCGCCGCCACACCGGCGAAGAGAAGAGCCGCCGTCAGGTGCTGTTCTCGACCGACCTCGTCTACGACGTGCTGCGCAAGCACCAGGCCGACCACGTGCTGCTGCGCGCCGCGCGTGCCGATGCCGCCACCGGCCTGCTCGATTTGCGCCGTCTCGGCGACATGCTGGCCCGAATCCACGGCCGCATCATGCACCGGGAACTCGACCGCGTCTCCCCGCTGGCCGTTCCCGTGATGCTGGAAATCGGCCGCGAGTCAGTCTATGGCGAAGCTGCAGACGAACTGTTGGCCGAAGCGGCCGACGAACTCGTCAAAGAGGCGATGTCTTAGACTGCTGCAGCAATGTTTTTTGGGGGCTCAATTCTCTCCACGTCATGCCCGGGCTTGTCCCGGGCATCCACGTCCTTGTCTCTGCGGCAAGAACGTGGATGGCCGGGACAAGCCCGGCCATGACGGAGAATGTGGCGGTATCGATAACTTCGACGCGGCACGTTGACGTCGCAGGCATCGCGCTGCACGCCGATCTCTCCGGCGCGTTGTTCTGGGAAGAGCAACGCCTGCTCGTCGTCTCCGACCTGCATCTGGAAAAGGGTTCGAGCTTCGCTATGCGCGGCGTGCTGCTGCCGCCTTACGATACCTTCGCGACGCTCGGCCGGCTCGCCGCCGTGATCGCCCGCCATGATCCGCGAATCGTCGTCGCGCTCGGTGACAGCTTTCACGATCGCACCGCGCATGAGCGCCTGTCGCCCGACGATCGCAATGCCGTCGCGGCGCTCCAGGGCGGCCGCGACTGGATCTGGATCTCGGGCAATCACGATCCCATGCTGCCGCGCGATCTCGGCGGCACCGTCGCGGACGAGGTCACGATCGGCCCGATCACCTTCCGCCACGAGCCGACCGGCGCAAGCGGCGAGATCGCCGGCCATCTGCATCCGAAGGCGCGCGTCTCCGCGCGCGGTCGCTCGATGGAGCGCCGCTGTTTCGCCAGTGACGGGATGCGTGCCGTGATGCCCGCCTTCGGCGCCTATGCCGGCGGCCTCAGCATCCGCGACGCTGCCTTCGCCAGGATCTTTCCGAAGAACGGCTTCGTCGCCCATCTGCTCGGCGACCGTCGGGTCCATGCGATCGCGGCGTCGCGCTGCTATTGAGACGTCATTGCGACTCAGAACAAATTAAGAACACTTTAGCAAGTCTTTGATATATCATTGTGATTCGGCGCATCGCCGACACAATATCTAGCGTCTGTCCGACTTTGCGAGGACTACATGTCCACCGTTGCCTTCGACCAATTCGCCCTTACCCGGATCGCCGATTTCGCGCGCTCGCTGTCACGGCTGCACCAGGCGGCCCGGCGCTATGCCGTCGATGACGACCAGTTCAATCGCGAGTTCAACGCGGTGTGCCAGTCGATCTGGGGCTACACCATCGACGACATCAGCGACGATCTGTTCTCGACCGAGGATCATCAGTTTCTCGACACGCTGGACGAGGCCCATGCGCGCATCTTCGCGGCCGAGCAGGGTTACGACCTTGTCGACGAAGCGGGCATGCTGACCGATTGGTGGGGCTTTTGCTGGATGATTTTGGCCGAGAAGCGCGGCCTCTTGACGCCGGAAAACCGCGCGGCCGCGCGCGCGGCGATCGAGGAGAAATATCTGGCAGCGCCGAATGTGATCGGGGTGATTATTGGGAGGTGACGGCTCGTTCGCCGTCATTCCGGGGCGATGCGTCAGCATCGAACCCGGAATCTCGAGATTCCGGGTTCATCGCTGCGCGATGCCCCGGAATGACGGAAGTAGCTAATCCAGCCCCGCGCGCTTCGCCGGCTTCGCGGCCGTTTTCGGTACCGTCACGTCAGGCAGCACCTCGCGCACGATCTCGGCGGGGGCCGGGGCGTCCGTCGACACCGTCTCTGCCCGCACCGGCGCCACTTTCATCTCGCCGAGGCGCGCGCGGACCTGGGCGGTGAGGCCGGGATAGGAGGCAACCGGGGTGAAGTCCGCGGTCTGGTCGTTGCCGACGCGGATGCCGGTATAGGCGACGAGGCCGTCGGTGGTGGCAATCACGTCACCGGCCTTCAGCGACGAATCCAGCGCAAGATCGACCGGGGCGAGGCCGACCGGATCACGGCCGTTGCAGGTACAGTCGGCACGCAGCGCCTTGCGATAGGCGTACGCGTTCTCGCTGTCGGCGTAGCGCTCGCCGGTCTGCGAATAGGCACCGTCGATGCTGGATCCAAAATAGATCTTTGTGGCGGTGGCGGGACAGAAGGCCTGACACATCTGCGCCGGTGAGACCATGCCTCGCATCAGCGGGAAATACTTGCCATCGCAGCTGCGCACGCAGAAAGCCGGGCCTGAGCCACCGGCTGCGGCCGAGCGTGTCGGCGGCACATATTGCGGATTCTGCTGGCCTGTGAAGGGATCGGAGTAGGAGTTCGGCTGCTGTGACTGCGGCCGCTGCATTCCGCCGAACAGGAAGTCGAACAGGCCTTCGGCCGAAACCGGGGCCGGGGCCGCAAGCACGGGAACCGCAACCATGACGGCTGCGAGCATCGCGCGACGCTGTGTATGGGACAACTCTGTACGCACAGCTCACTCCACCCGACGCTACGGAACCGGTCAGGACCGTTCGAGGTCTCCGGCACACGATTCACCGTAGTGCGCGATGGTAAATGAGCGGTTGCGTGGCGGCGGTTTCAAGACGAGGCGGTGATCTCTTTATGGCCGCGCGCAGCTTTCACGGATGGCGTTGCTCCCGGGGCATGCTCGGGCATGCCGACGGAGAAGCAATCGTCCTCTCCTACGCCTTCAGGAACTCCGACGCCTTGTACAGGGAGCGGAACGGCAGGCCGGCCGCACCGAAGGTGTCGGTGGCGCCTTCCTCGCGGTCGACCATGGTGAGCACCAGCACTACATTGGCGCCGGCCTCGCGCACCGATTCCACCGCCTTCATCGCCGAACCGCCCGTGGTGGTGACGTCCTCGACGATCACGACGCGCTTGCCCGCCAGCGTCTCGCCCTTGGGTAGGCCTTCGATCGCGAGCTTGGCGCCGTGCTCTTTCGGCTTCTTGCGCACGAAGAAGGCCGCGATCGGATGGCCCTTGATCCAGGAGATCTGCGCCAGCGCGCCGGCGAGCGGCACGGCGCCCATCTCGAGCCCACCGATGAAGTCGAGCTGATCGTCCTTGAGCGCCTCATAGGTCAGCTCGGCGAGCAGCGTCGCGCCTTCAGGGTCGAGCATGGTCGGCTTGAGGTTGAAATAGAAATCGCTCTTGCGGCCCGACGCGAGCGTCACCTCGCCGCGGCCGAATGAGCGCCGGCGGATGATTTCGAACAGGCGGGCGCGGGAGGCAGATTTCGACACGGCGGTCCCTCGAACAGCGTCTTTGGTGGAGGCGGAATTTATCCGGCACAGTCGCGACATTCCAGAGGGGGCGTCTCCCGTCAACAGGGATCGGCCATCCCGGACCGCCGGTTGTGGGGGCGCAACCTTCTGGAGTAGGTGAGGGGGCAAGCCTGGGGTAAGCCTCTTGGGGAAGGACACGGAATGACCATCGAGCTGTACACCTGGAACACGCCGAACGGCCGCAAGATCTCGGTCGCGCTGGAGGAGATGGGGCTGCCCTACAAGGTGATCCCGGTGAACATCACCAAGGGCGAGCAGATGGCCCCCGAGTTCCTCAAGCTCTCCCCCAATAACAAGATTCCCGCGATCGTCGATCCCGAGGGGCCCGATGGCAAGCCCGTCAGCATCTTCGAATCAGGCGCGATCCTGCTGTATCTCGGCGAAAAGACCGGCAAATTCCTGCCGAAATCGCTGAGCGAGCGGGTCCCCGTCTACGAATGGCTGATGTGGCAGATGGGCGGATTCGGGCCGATGCCGGGTCAGGTGCACCATTTCATCGCGCTGGAGAATGAGCAGGAGCGCGCTTACGGCCTGAAGCGCTTCATGGCGGAGACGCGCCGGCTCTACGGCGTGCTGGACCGTCGGCTCGAGGGACGCGACTTCGTCGCCGGCGAGTTCTCGATTGCCGATTTTGCTATCCTGGGCTGGGCCTGGCGCCACCCTCGCCACAAGGTTGATCTGACCGACTTCCCCAACGTCAAGCGCTGGTACGAGGCGCTGATGGCGCGCCCGGCGGTGAAGCGCGGGATGGAAGCGAAGCTGGATTGAGGTTTCTTTTTCTCCCTCTCCCCGTTCTTACGGGGAGAGGGTTGGGGTGAGGGGCATCTCTCGGCGTGTGAGATCGATGTGAGACCTGTACCCCCTCACCCGGGTCGCAGGAGCGATCCGACCTCTCCCCGCAAGCGGGGAGAGGTGAAAATCACACCTTCTTCGCTTCCACCGCCATCCGCACCGCGAGCCCGGCCAGCACCGTACCCATCAGCCAGCGCTGCACCAGCATCCAGCTCGGCCGGTTGGCCAGGAACAGTGCGATCGATCCCGCCGCGAGCGCGATCATCGCATTCACGCTGACGCTGATCGCGATCTGGATCGCTCCTAACGCCAACGACTGCGCCAGCACGCTGCCGGCGGCGGGATCGATGAACTGCGGCAGCAGCGCCAGATACAGCATCGCGATTTTCGGGTTGAGCAGATTGGTGACGAAGCCCATCGCGAACAATTTGCGTGGGCTGTCGACCGCAAGCTTCCTCACTTGGAACGGCGAGCGCCCGCCCGGCTTCACCGCCTGCCAGGCGAGCCACAGCAGATATCCGGCGCCGGCAAAGCGAAGCGCGTCATAAGCGAATGGAATGGCGAGCAGCAGCGCCGTGATGCCGAACGCCGCGCACAACATGTAGAACACGAAGCCGAGCGCCACGCCGCCGAGCGAGACGATGCCGGCCGCCGGCCCCTGCGTGATCGAGCGCGAGATCAGATAGATCATGTTCGGTCCCGGCGTGAGCACGAGGCCAAGGCTGACCAGGGCAAAGCCGAGCAGGGCGGAGGTATGGGGCATGGATGAACCGGTGCGGAGGACGCAACGGTTGTAGTATGCGCAGCGGTCCCGACGCCATCACGCAATTGCTCGGAGGGCAATTGAGTATCTCGCCGCGCATTCGGTACGCTCCCTCGCCCCGTTCTTACGGGGAGAGGGTTGGGGTGAGGGGCCTCTCTCCCCACGTGAGATAGCCGCGAGATCTGTACCCCCTCACCCGGATCGCAAGAGCGATCCGACCTCTCCCCGCAAGCGGGGAGAGGTGAAGAAGAGATCAATGCGCCTCGTCCCAATTGTTTGCCGCGCGCGCATCGACGTGGAGCGGCACCGAGAGCAGCACGGCCGGGAACGGCGCGTCCTGCATCACGTGCTGCACGACGGGAAGCGTCGCCTCGACCTCGGCGTCCGGCACCTCGAAGATCAATTCGTCATGCACCTGGAGCAGCATCTGCGCCGACAGCTTCTTTTCGGCCAGCGCATCCTCCACGCGCGTCATGGCGCGGCGGATGATGTCGGCGGCGGTGCCCTGGAGCCGCGCGTTGATCGCGGCGCGCTCGTTGAAGGCGCGCACCGAGGCGTTGGAGGCCTTGATGTCGGGGTAGTGGCACTTGCGGCCGAACAGCGTGGTGACGTAGCCGTGATTCCGGCAGAAGTCGCGCGTCTCGTCCATATAGGCGCGGATGCCGGGGAAGCGCTCGAAATACTTCTTGATGTAGGCCGAGGCCTCTTCGCGCGCGATGCCGAGCTGGTTGGCGAGGCCGAACGCCGAGATGCCGTAGATGATGCCGAAATTGATCGCCTTGGCGCGGCGGCGGATCTCGCTCGGCATGCCCTTGATCGGCACGCCGAACATCTCCGACGCCGTCATGGCGTGAATGTCGAGGCCGTCGCGGAACGCCTGCTTCAGCACGGGAATGTCGGCGATCTCGGCGAGCAGCCGCAGCTCGATCTGCGAATAGTCGGCCGAAACCAGCTTGTGTCCCGGCGCGGCGATGAAGGCACGGCGGATCTTGCGGCCATCCTCGGTGCGCACCGGAATGTTCTGAAGGTTCGGCTCGTTGGACGATAGCCGCCCCGTCGTCGTCGCGGCCAGGGCATAGGTCGTGTGCACCCGATGGGTCTGCGGGTTGACATAGGTCGGCAGCGCGTCGGTGTAGGTCGATTTCAGCTTGGAGACCTGGCGCCACTCCAGGATCTTCTTCGGGAAGTCGTGACCCTGCTCGGCGAGCTCGTCCAGCACCTGCGCGGTGGTCGACCACGCGCCGGTCTTCGTCTTGGTGCCGCCGGGCAGTCCCATCTTGCCGAACAGGATGTCGCCGATCTGCTTGGGGCTGCCGACATTGACCGGCTCGCCGGCGATCTCCTGGATTTCTGCCTCGACGCGCGCCGCGGTCTGGGCAAAGTCGCCGGAGAGCCGTGACAGGACCTGGCGGTCGATCGAGATGCCGCGCCGCTCCATGCGGGCGAGCACGGAGACCAGCGGCCGCTCCAGGGTCTCGTAGACGGCGCTCATGTGCTCGGCGACCAGGCGCGGCTTCAGCACGCGCCAGACGCGCAGCGCGACGTCGGCGCCTTCGGCCGACAGTGGCGCGGCCTTGTCGATCGGCACTTGGTCGAAGGTGATCTTGCCCTTGCCGCTGCCGAGCAGCTCGCTTTCCTTCAGCATGGCATGGCCGAACCAGCGCTCGGACAACGATTCCAGCGCCTGCGAGCCGCGGCCGGCGTCGAGCACGTAGGAGATCAGGAGCGCATCGTCGATGTTGCGCAGGGTGATGCCGTGCTGCGCCAGCATCACGGCGGTGAATTTGACGTCGAAGCCGATCTTGAGGATGCCTGACGATTCCAGCACCGGCCGTAGCGCCTCGATCGCTTCCGCATGCTTGACCTGATCCGGCGCGAGGCCCGCGTCGAACAGGCCGGCGCCGCCGCCGGACTGCTTGTGCGCCAGCGGCACGTAGCAGGCCTCGTTCGGCGCCAGTGCCAGCGCGATGCCGCAGAGATCGGCCTGCATCGGATCGATCGAGTTTGCTCTCGTCTCGATCGCGACATGGCCGGCATCATGGATCCGCGCGATGAAGGCGTTGAGCTCTTTGAGCGTCTTGATCGTCTGGTATTTGCTGCGATCGACCGGAAGCTTGCGCAGCGCCTCTTCGCGCGCGGCGACGAGCGAGATAGGCGCACCCTTCGGGCTCGCAGCCTTGTCCTCCTTGCCGGCCGACTTGTTGGGTTTGCCCGGCGCGGCTTGCGCCGGCGCGCCGGTTCCCGGTGTGGGCACGACGTCCGAGGGCGGCAACGTCGTGAATACGCTGGCGCCGCTGGCATAGCCCGGGTCGGCATCGACATTGGCGGGATCGATCTGCGAATATTCGGCGACGCGCCGCGTCAGCGTCGTGAACTCCATCGCCTTCAGGAAGGCGATCAGTTTGCGCGCGTCCGGCTCGTGGACGGCGAGGTCGTCCAGCGGCACATCCAGGTCGACCTTGTCGTCGAGCAGCACGAGCTGCCGCGAGATGCGCGCCTTCTCGGCGTTCTCGAGCAGCGCCTCGCGCCGCTTGGGCTGCTTGATCTCGCCGGCGCGGAACAACAATTGGTCGAGATCGCCATATTCGGTGATCAGCTGTGCGGCGGTCTTGATGCCGATGCCGGGCACGCCGGGCACGTTGTCGGTGGAATCGCCGGCCAAAGCCTGCACCTCGACCACCTTGTTCGGCGGCACGCCGAACTTCTCGATCACCTCCGGGATGCCGATGCGGCGATCCTTCATGGTGTCGTACATGGTGACGCAGTCGGTCACGAGCTGCATCAGGTCCTTGTCGGACGACACTATGGTGGCGCTGGCGCCGCGCTCGCAGGCCTGCCGCACATAGGTCGCAATGAGATCGTCGGCCTCGAAGCCGGTCTGTTCCAGGCACGGAAGGTCAAAGGCACGCACGGCCTCGCGGATCAGCGCGAATTGCGGAATGAGATCGTCGGGGGCGGGCGGCCGGTGCGCCTTGTAGTCCGGATAGATCTTGTTGCGGAAGGTGATCTCCGACGTGTCGAAGATGATCGCCAGATGCGTCGGGCGGTTGTCCTCCGGCATCTCGCGCAGGAGCTTCCACAGCATGTTGCAGAAGCCGAGCACGGCATTGACCTGCAGCCCGTCGGACTTGCGGTTCAATGGTGGCAGCGCGTGATAGGCGCGGAAGATGTAGGAGGAACCGTCGACCAGGAACACATGATCGCCCTTGCCGGCCGCCTTCGCAGCAACCGGTTTGGCAGCAGCTGTCGCAGCTTGTTCGGTATCGGCTTTGGCGGAATTCTTCGGGGAGGTTTTTGGCATGGCCGCAATGTATGAATTTTTGCGGTAAAAGACAGCCTCGACAGACGGCAATTTTGCCGACTCGCACAGGCAATTCATGGCCTCGCAAAGGCAATTCATGGCCTCGCAAAGGCGTGGGATCAGGCCAGGCAATCTTCGAGAAAGCTCGCCACCGCGCGCACCGCCGGTGTGCGGCGCAGGTCGCGATGCAGCACCAGCCAGACCTCGCGCCCGACCGGACGGCCACCGATGTCAAGGCGCTGCAGCCGCGGGTCGGCCTCGCCCAGGAATTTTGGGAGGGCCGCCAGCCCAATTCCGGTCCTGGCGGCTGCCGCCTGGTTCTCAAGGTCGTTGGTGCGAAGCACGATCTCGCGCGTGCCGGCGAAGCGCATCAGCCATCGCTGCTGGGGTACCTCGTCCATGCTGGAATCATAAGCGACGAACGCGAAGGCATGCGGGGCTGTCGCCTGCAGATAGCCGGGCGAGCCGTAGAGAGCGAACTCGAAATAGCCGATCTTGCGGGCGATCAGCCCCGGCTCGGTCGGGCGCGACAGGCGAAGCGCCAGGTCGGCTTCGCGGCGATTGAGCGAGGCCGTGCGTTTCTCGCCGATCAGCTTGATCGTGATGCCGGGATGCTGTTGCCGCAGCAGAACCAGTTTTGGCGCGATCAGGAGGTTGGCCAGCGACGGCGGCGCGCTGATAGTGATCTCGCCGCTAACTTCCGATTTCGAGGCTTGCGCGGCGCGCTCCAGTGCAAACGCCGTCTCTGCCATCGGCGCGCCGATCTTGGCGATGCGCTTGCCGTCCTCGGTGAGTTCGTAGCTGCGTGGTCGCCGGTCCACGAGCTTGAGCGACATGGCCGCTTCCAGGGCGGCGACACGGCGGGCCACGGTGACGTGGTCGACGCCGAGGCTCCTTGCTGCGGCGGACAGGGTGCCCTCACGCGCGAGCGCCAGGAAATGCTGCAGGTCCGTCCAGTCCATCTGTGCGAATTCTCACAACTAGATCTCACTTTTGAGCAGTTTCGCAGATTTCCAAGTCATTCCATAGTTCTTCTGTCAACGACAGGAGAATGCGACATGGCCGTGATCGTGAGGTTGAAGGCGCCCGGCGGCGTAGACCAACTCGAACTCTTGAGCGCCGATCTGCCGCCGCCAGGCCGCGGCGAAATCCGGCTGCGGCAGACCGCGATCGGCGTCAATTCCATCGACATCTATCAGCGCATGGGTCTGTACGCCCTTCCGTCCGAGCGAATTCCGGGCGTCGAGGCGGTCGGGGTCGTTGCGGCGCTGGGTGCGGAGGTGACCTGCCTCGAGGTCGGCGACCGTGTCGCCTATGCGGGTGCGCCCATCGGCGCTTACGCGTCCGAGCGCAATCTGCCGGCCTGGCGCGGCGTGAAGCTTCCGGCGGGCTTGCCGGACGAGACGGTCGCGACGGCGTTCGTCAAGGGTGTCACGGCTGACATGCTGCTCAGCCGCGTTTTCCCTGTCGTCCGTGGGACGACGATTCTCGTGCATAGCGCAGCCGGAGGGCTGGGGCAGTTGCTGACGCGCTGGGCCAGCGCGTTCGGGGCGGTCGTGATCGGGACCGTGGGTTCACCGGCGAAGGTCGAGGCGGCTCGTGCTGCTGGTGCGTCTCACGTGATCGTCGGGCGCGACGCCGATTTCGCCGCAGCCGTTGCCGATCTCACTGCAGGGCGCGGCGTCGATGTCGCCTATGACGGTGTTGGGGGGACGACGTTGCAGAAGACGCTCGCTTGCGTGCGGCCATTCGGCGTGGTCGCGAGCATTGGCCAGTCGGCCGGGCCGATCCCGCTGGTCGATGTCCACGATCTCGGGCCGCGACGCAGCTTGATGCTGGCGCGGCCGAGTGTCATGGCCCACATGAACGATGTCGATGCGTATCGCCGTTCCGCCGAGCGTGTGCTGGCTGCGATGGCCGATGGCGTGCTGCAGGTGAGCGGGAAAGCCTACAGTCTGCGGGATGCAGCGTTGGCTCAGGCCGAACTCGAGGCCGGTCTGACGACGGGAGCTTTGTATCTGCGTCCCTGAGTGGCCTATTCCGCGGGCTGTAGCGTGGCTGCCGCCTTCCTCGGCGCGATCCAGAACGCATCCGGCCGCTCGAACAGGAAGCGCGCATTGAGCCGCAGCGCCACCTGCCAGATCGCCAGCGCGCCGAGCACGCCGGCGATGGTGACGATCAGCGACACGGTGCCGATGTCGGGGATGACGCCCGTGCGCAGCAGCAGCGTCCGCGTCGCCGCCATCGGCAGGAAGAAGGCGAGGTAGATCACGATCGAATGCTCGCCGCAGAAGCGGAGGAAATTGAGCCACTGCGCGCGCGCGAGCAGCGTGCCCGTCGTGATGATGGCGCAGGCGCCGGCAAAGCCGAGCACGAGCGAGACGATCTTCCATTCGCTGGCTCCATGCGCGACCAGGCCGGCATTGATCAATGCCCAGGCCGCGAGCGCTCCGAGCGCGAGCGCGGGATGCTTTCGTGCACGATCCGAAACGGCGAACACGTAAGGCGCGAACAGGTAGCCCGAATAGAAATAGACGAAGCGCGAGCAGAATTCGTCGATGACGGTCCAGCCGGTCGTGATCCGTGCGGTCTCCAGCGCGGCGGCGAGAAGCCAGATCGCGAGCGGCGGAAGCTTGCGTGTCAGTTTTGTGACGACGAAGAAGATCGGCAGCAGATAGATGAACCACAGCGTGCCGAACGGCTCGATGAAGGATTCGAGGTACAAGAAGCCGACTTCGCGCCAGCTGGTCTCCGCCGCGAAGGCGGGCGCCTTGAAGCCGAACTGGATTGTCACCCAGACGACATAAAAATAAGCGAAATGCACCACCTTGCGGTCGAGATAGGTTCGCCAGTCCCGATCGATCACGACAGACAGGAACAGGCCCGAAATCAGGAAGAAATCCGGCATCCGGAACGGCTTTGCGAAGGCCACGGCAACATGCATGAAACCGGTCTGCCCGGCGGCGAGCTCGACCCCCAGCACCGAATGCATCATCACGACCATGACGATGCAGATGCCCTTGGCGTAGTCGACCCAGTCGACACGCACGGCAGAAGGGGCCTCAGAAAGCCCGGCCGCCGCGATTGTGCCTGATCGTGCCATGATGTCCCCTTTCGAGGCGTGTTCCGCCCGTCCCTGTATGGGTGCGGGGCAGTTTGGAGCCCAGTGGTTTCCGACTTCTTTACCCTTTCAAATCGCGGGCCGGTTTTTGCATCCGGACTGTTCCATGACCTCGGGAAAATGCTAAACCGCCGCGAATTGGGCTTCCGTTAACCAAGCTGGGACAGGATTTTTCATGCGCATCGCGATGATCGGCACGGGTTATGTGGGATTGGTGTCCGGAGCCTGCTTTGCGGATTTCGGCCACGACGTCACCTGCGTCGACAAGGACGAGAAGAAGATCGCGGCGCTCCATCGCGGCGAGATCCCGATCTACGAGCCCGGCCTCGACGAACTGGTCGCGACCAACGTCAAGGCCAAGCGGCTGGACTTCACCACCGATCTCACCAAGCCGGTCGCGGATGCTGATGCCGTGTTCATCGCGGTTGGCACGCCCTCGCGCCGCGGCGATGGCCACGCCGATCTGTCCTACGTCTACGCCGCCGCCCGCGAGATCGCGCAAGCGCTCACCGACTTCACCGTCGTGGTGACCAAGTCGACCGTGCCGGTCGGCACCGGCGACGAGGTCGAGCGCATCATCCGCGAGACGAACCCTGCGGCCGACGTCGTCGTCGCCTCGAACCCCGAGTTCCTGCGCGAGGGCGCGGCGATCCGCGATTTCAAGTTCCCCGACCGCATCGTGGTCGGCACCTCGGACGAGCGCGGCCGCAAGGTGATGGGCGACATCTACCGTCCGCTGTCGCTGAACCAGGCGCCGCTGATGTTCACCGAGCGCCGCACCGCCGAGATGATCAAATACGCCGCCAACGCGTTCCTGGCGACCAAGATCACCTTCATCAACGAGATCGCCGATCTCTCGGAAAAAGCCGGCGCCAACGTCCAGGAGGTCGCGCGCGGCATCGGCCTGGACAACCGCATCGGCACAAAATTCCTGCATGCAGGCCCAGGCTTCGGCGGCTCGTGCTTCCCGAAGGACACCAAGGCCTTGATCAAGATCGCGCAGGACTATGACGTGTCCTTGCGCATCGTCGAATCCGTGCTGGCGGTCAACGAGAACCGCAAGCGTGCGATGGCGCGGAAAGTGAGCCAGGCGCTCGGCGGCTCGCTGCGCGGCAAGACCATCGCCGTGCTCGGCCTCACCTTCAAGCCCGATACCGACGACATGCGCGACGCGCCGTCGATCCCGCTGGTGACAGGCCTGATCGACATGGGCGCGACCGTCAAGGCGTTCGATCCCGTCGGCATGGAGCAGGCAAAAAGCGAGCTGCCCAGCATCACCTATTGCGAGGACGCTTATTCCTGCGCGGAAGGTGCGGACGCGCTCGTCATCGTCACCGAATGGGTGCAGTTCCGCGCGCTCGATCTCGATCGGTTGAAGCAGACCATGGCGCAGCCCGTCCTCATCGATCTCCGCAACATCTATCGCCCCGAAGACATGGAAGCCGCCGGCTTCACCTACGAGAGCGTCGGCCGGCCCCCTGTGCAGGGCTGATAGCTGCATTTCTCGTTGAAAGAAGCCGTCATGGCCGGGCTTGTCCCGGCCATCCACGTCTTGTTCACTCTCGCCTGAAAGAACGTGGATGCCCGGCACGAAGGCCGGGCATGACGAGTGGATAGACCTTGCCCCGCAGCTTCGACACACCCCTCCCGATCGATGCCGTGCTCGACGATCTGTCGCGCACGCTGGAGGCCAACAACGCCGCCGTGCTGGTGGCGCCGCCCGGAGCCGGCAAGACCACGCGCGTGCCGCTGGCGCTGCTCGATGCGCCCTGGACGAAAGACAAGAAGATCATCGTGCTGGAGCCGCGGCGCATCGCGGCGCGGGCCAGTGCCGATCGCATGGCCAAATCGCTCGGCGAGCGGGCCGGCGAGACCGTCGGCTATCGCGTCCGCTTCGGCTCGAAGATCTCGCGCGCCACGCGCATCGAGGTGGTGACCGAAGGCATCTTCACCCGCCAGATCCTCGACGACCCCGAACTGTCGGGCGTTGCCGCGATCCTGTTCGACGAATTTCACGAGCGCTCGCTCGACGCCGATCTCGGCCTCGCGCTGGCGCGTGATGCGCAAACCGGCCTGCGCGAGGATCTCCGCATCCTCGTGATGTCGGCCACGCTCGACGGCGCGCGCGTGGCCAAATTGCTCGGCGATGCGCCCGTCGTCGAAAGCGAGGGCCGCGCCTTTCCGGTCGAGACGCGCTATCTCGGCCGCAAGGCAGATGCGCAGATCGAGCGCCAGATGGCGGATGCGATTGCGTCCGCGCTGCGTGCCGACAGCGGCTCGGTGCTGGCGTTCCTGCCGGGCGCCGCCGAGATCCGCCGCACCCAGAACTTTCTCGGCGAGCGCGTGCACGACGCCTCCATCGAGATCGTGCCGCTGTTCGGCGCGCTCGATGCCGCCGTGCAGGACCGCGCCATCGCGCCGGCGCCCAGGGGCTCGCGCAAGGTGGTGCTGGCGACGTCGATCGCCGAGACCTCGCTCACGATCGAAGGCGTGCGCATCGTGGTCGATTCCGGTCTCGCCCGCGTGCCGCGTTACGAGCCCGACATCGGCTTGACCCGGCTCGAGACCGTACGTGCCTCGCGCGCGGCGGTGGACCAGCGCCGCGGCCGCGCCGGCCGCACCGAGCCCGGTGTCTGCTACCGGCTCTGGGACGAGCCGCAGACCGCCTCGCTCGCAGCCTACACCCAGCCGGAAATCCTCAGCGCCGATCTGTCCTCGCTGGTGCTCGATCTCGCGCAATGGGGCGTCAGCGATCCCGCAGCGCTGTCGTTCCTCGATCCGCCGCCGCAACCCGCCTGGAAGGAGGCAAAGAGCCTGCTGACTGAGCTCAACGCGCTCGACGGCGATGGTCGGATCACCGCGGAGGGCAAGAGCCTGCGTTCGCTGGCGCTGCCGCCGCGGCTGGCGCGCATGATCGTGGATTCGCATCGTGCAGGCGGCGGCGAGGCCGCCGCCGAGATCGCCGCCATCATCACCGAGCGCGGGTTAGGGGGCGACAGCGTCGATCTCGAGCACCGGCGCGACCAGTTCCGTCGTGACCGCTCGCCGCGAGCGACGAGCGCGCGCGATCTGGCGCGGCGCTGGGCCTCGCAGGTCGCGGCGTCGGAGAAAGCCGGGCCGCAGGGAGATATCTCGACCGGCCTGATGCTCGCCTATGCCTTTCCGGACCGCGTCGCGCGCAACCGCGGCAATGGCAGTTTCGTGCTCGCCAACGGCCGCGGCGCTTCGGTCGAGCAGACCTCCTCGCTCGCCCGCGCGCCCTACATCGCGATCGGCGAGATGACGGGGACGGCGGCGAGCGGACGCATCCTGCTCGCCGCGCAGATCACGGAGGACGAGATCGAGCAACATTTCGCCGAGCATATCGAGACCGCCGATGAGATCTCGTTCGATCGCGGCGCGATGGCGCTGCGCGCGCGGCGCAGACGCGTGCTGCATGCCATCACGCTGTCCGAGGCGACACTTGCCGTGTCGCCCTCGGAGGGCACCGCGCGCATCCTTGCCGATGGGCTGATCGCCGCCGGCCTCGACCGGCTGCCCTGGTCGAAGACCGCAAAACAATGGCGCGACCGCGTGATGTTCCTGCGCAAGGCCGAGGGCGAGGCCTGGCCCGATCTCTCCGATGACGGATTGATCGCGCGGCGCGAGGATTGGCTGGTGCCGGCGCTCTACGACAAGATCGCGCTCAAGGACATCTCAGCGGGCGATCTCTCCGACGCGTTGATGGCGCTGCTGCCTTGGGACATGCGCGCGCGGCTCGATCGCGAGGCGCCGACCCATTTCGAAGCGCCGACCGGAAGCGCGCTCGCGATCGATTACGAGGCCGAGCAGGGGCCGACCATCGCGGTACGGCTCCAGGAACTGTTCGGCCTCAACACCCATCCCTCGATCGCGGCCGGCAAGGTACCGCTGGTGCTGGAGCTGCTATCGCCGGCACAGCGCCCGGTGCAGGTGACGCGCGATCTCCCAGGCTTCTGGCGCGGCAGCTACGCCGCGGTCCGCTCCGACCTGCGCGGCCGTTACCCGCGCCACCCCTGGCCGGACGATCCTGCCAATGCGCTGCCGACCCGGCGGGCAAAGCCGCGCGGGACGTGAAAGTTCGATCGCGCATTAACCATCCGCTCATGCTTTTCGTCAAAATAGCAGCTCTCTGACCGCGGCTTCGCTCGCCGCCGGGCACGCTGCGTGATGAAATCGAGCTTTCCGGCTCGGAAGTGGTGTGATGCGTAACATTATGATCTTCGCGGCCGTGATGATCGGCCTCGGCACCTTCATGGCCCAGATGGCGGACAAGATGAGCTCCGCCTCCGCCACCTCGGTCCCGCGCACGACGGTGGCCGTTGCCTCCACCGCTCCGGCCGGCGGCCGCAGCCTCAGCATTTCGCGCGACGGCCGCGGTCATTTCCAGACCGAGGGCCGCATCGACGGCCAGCGCATCGGCTTCATGATCGATACCGGCGCCTCCGTCGTTGCGCTGAACGAGACCTCGGCCGCCCGCTTCGGCCTGCGTCCCTCGCGCGGCGAGTACACCGCCACCGTCTCCACGGCCAACGGCACCATCAAGGCCGCGCGCACCCGTATCGCCATGTTAGAGGTCGGCGGACTCATCGTGCGCGACGTCGATGCCATGGTGCTGCCCGATGCGGCCTTGTCGGAGAACCTGCTTGGTCTCTCCTTCCTGTCGCGCCTGAAGCGCTTCGAATATTCCAACGGCCAGATGGTGCTGGAGCAGTAGAGCCAGCCCGCACGATCGCGCGACCGTCCATTTCGAGAAGATATCTTTGCTCTGGCCGCCCTCGCGGTAACGTCTCTTCGTTACCAATCTGCCGCAATTATCGGCCATAAGCCTTCAATCCCGCCTTCCGCTGCGGCCGGGCACTCGCTTAGGCTGCAGCAAATCCCGCCCCTTTTTCACGAGACCGTCTCAATGTTCCCGAAGCCGAAATCCGTCTTGTTGCCCAACACTTACGCCTTCGAATCCGAGCCGATGGTGAAGCCCACGGGCTTTCGCGAGTACGACGCGCGCTGGTTGTTTCAGAAGGAAATCAACCTGATGGGTGTGCAGGCGCTCGGCATGGGGCTGGGTGCGCTGATCGCCGAGCTCGGCGTCAGGCAAGAGATCGTCACCGGTCATGATTTCCGCGGCTATTCGGCCTCGATCAAATACGCGCTGATCTCCGGCCTGATGGCCGCGGGATGCAAGGTGCACGATATCGGCCTCGCGGTGACGCCGATGGCCTATTTCGCGCAGTTCGACCTGGATGTGCCCTGCGTCGCCATGGTCACAGCCTCGCACAACGACAATGGCTGGACCGGCGTCAAGATGGGCGCCAACCGCCCGCTGACCTTCGGCCCCGACGAGATGACGCGGCTGAAGGAGATCGTTCTCAACGCGGAGTTCAAGAACAAGGCGGGCGGCTCCTACCAGTTCCACGAGAACTATCCGGCGCGCTACATCGCCGACCTCACCAATCGTCCGAAGCTCAAGCGCAAGCTCAAGGTCGTCGCGGCCTGCGGCAACGGCACCGCCGGCGCGTTCGCGCCGCAGGTGCTGGAAGCGATCGGCTGCGAGGTGATCCCGCTCGATACCGAGCTCGATCACACCTTCCCGAAATACAACCCGAACCCCGAGGACATGGAGATGCTGCACGCGATCCGCGACGCGGTGCTGCATCACAAGGCCGATGTCGGCCTCGGCTTCGACGGTGACGGCGACCGCTGCGGCGTCGTGGACGACACCGGCGAGGAGATCTTCGCCGACAAGGTCGGCGTCATGCTGGCGCGCGACATGTCGGCAATCCACAAGGACGCGCAGTTCATTGTCGACGTGAAATCGACCGGCCTCTTCGTCACCGACCCCGTGCTGCAGAAGCAGGGCGCGAAGACCGCCTATTGGAAGACCGGTCATTCCTACATGAAGCGCCGCACCAACGAGACGGGCGCGCTGGCGGGCTTCGAGAAGTCCGGCCATTTCTTCTTCAACAAGCCGTATGGCCGCGGCTATGACGACGGCCTGGTCTCGGCGATCGCGATCTGCGACATGCTCGACCGCGCGCCCGGCAAGTCGATGGCCGACCTGAAGAACGCGCTGCCGAAGACCTGGTCGTCGCCGACCATGTCGCCGCACTGCGCCGACGAGGTCAAATACGGCGTCATCGACAAGGTCGTGAAGCACTTCGAGGGCTTGCAGGCGAAGGGCGCCAGGATCGGCGGCCAGCCGATCCGCGATCTCGTCACCGTCAACGGCGTCCGCGTCACGGTCGAGGACGGCAGCTGGGGCCTGGTGCGCGCCTCTTCCAACAAGCCCGAGCTCGTCGTCGTGGTCGAGAGCCCGGTCTCCGAGCAGCGCATGCACGACATGTTCGAGATGGTGAACAGCGTGCTGCGCACGCATCCCGAGGTCGGCGAGTACAATCAGAAGATTTGATTTGAGGCGATCCGCTGCGTCATCGGCGGTGCGCTCCCTCGCCCCGTTCTTACGGGGAGAGGGTTGGGGTGAGGGGCCTCTCTCCACACGTGAGATCGCCGTGGGACCTGTACCCCCTCACCCGGATTGCTCAGGCGCGCAATTGCGCGCCATAGCAATCCGACCTCTCCCCGCAAGCGGGGCGAGGTTAGGGCCATCGCCGCGGTGCGCTCAGCCTCCGGGCGGGCCGAACAGGGCGCGGAGCTTCGCGCCTGCACCCCGTGCCTTCCAAGCGTCGCCCAGCATCGCGATCCATTCGCCGAGCGCAATCCGGATCGGGTTGAAGGATTGCACGCCGCCGACGATGCCGAACCGGAGCGGCTGGTCGGAGGGATGTTCGGCAAAGGTCCCGAACAGGCGGTCGAACACGATCAGGATGCCGCCGTAGTTCTTGTCGAGGCACGGCTCATTGCAGGCATGGTGCACGCGATGGTGGCTCGGCGTGTTGAGCACCCATTCCAGGACGCCGAGCTTCGGCCCGAACTGGCTGTGGATGAAGAACTGATAGAGCAGGTTGATGCCGAGCATTGCCACGATCGCGAACGGATGAAATCCGATCAGCGCCAGTGGCAGGAAGAACAGGAAGTTGCCCGAGACGTTTCCGGTCCAGCCGAGCCGGATCGCCGCAGTCAAATTCAGTCGCGTCGTCGAGTGATGCACTGCATGCGTCGCCCACATCCAGCGAATCCGATGCGAGGCGCGATGCTGCCAATAATACAGGAACTCGCTGCCCAGGAATAATCCTGCGAGCGCGAGCGGACCGGTCTGTGCGAAGTCGAACAGGCGGTGCTCGTACAGGAACGCGAACGGTATCGCCAGCATGCCTGCCTCGACCGCGCGCAGCAGGTTCTGTCCGAGGGCCACGCCGAAAGAGGCAGCGCTCTCGCGCCAGTCGTGGGTCTCGCGATGGGCAAGCCGACCGATGCCGTATTCGAGCAGCATCAGGCCGATCGCCGTCGCCAGCACCATGTACCGGAGCGCTGGGTCGAGCAGGAGAGAAGCATAAGCCACGGTGTCCTCCTATTTCGGGGCGGCGCCGGTGGTGACGGCGCTGTCCCTCAGTGCCTGCGCACGGGGCAGGGCTCGTGCGCAGACCGAGGTGAGCTGGCCGGCGTGAGATTGCAGGCAGGCGAGGATGCGTCCACCACCCGGCGCGACGTTGCTGCAAAGGCTTTCATAATCGGCGCGGCAGGCCTGCATGGTCGCTCGTGCCTCGCTGCGCATCTGCGGCGTGATCTGGGTTTGCAACTGGCTCTGGGCGAATGCGGACGTCGAAACGCCGAGCGCGACGATGGCCGCAGTTCGCGGCAGGGCACGCAAAATCGATGACACGATGCTGTTCCTTTCTGGTCTGAAGTGATGGACCGTCGCCGCCCGGGGCCGGGTGCGGCGACGGTCCGGCCCGCTCAGCGCGAGATCGTGCCGGAGCGGGTGTAGGTGTTGCCAGCCGGGCCGGTACGGGTGACGTTGCGCGTGCAGCTTCCGTTGGCGCAGCCGCCGGTCGCGGTGACGCTGGAGGTGCCGCGCGGCCCGCTCGCCGTTGCCGACCGCGTCCAGGCATTGGCGTCGGCCGCCGCGGCAACCGACAGAGTGCCGATGACGAGGGAGGTGAGGAAAAGCTTGGTCATGGTCGTCGTCTCCTTCTTGGGGGGCTGCCGTGAGCGGGAGCCGTGCGGAGGAGACTGGTCGTGCCGCGTCTGCGGCGCATTGCCGGAACGAAACGATTGTTATGGCTTTGTCCGACCCGTGTAACACTATGTAACAACGGCGCCCGCGCCCTTGCCTGACGCGAGCCGTTGCCCACAATGCAGCCATGAACGCGCAAGCAGCCACGATTCTCATGGTGGAGGACGATCCCGAAATCAGCCGCCTCGTTGCCGACTTCATGCGGCGCGAGGGGTTCGAGGTCGCCTGTGTCGCCGACGGCAAGGCGATGGATTCGATGCTCCAGCGCCTGCGGCCCGACCTCGTCATCCTCGATCTGATGCTGCCGGGCGAGGACGGGCTGTCGATCTGCCGCCGCCTGCGCGCCGACGATGCCATCCCGATCCTGATGCTGACCGCCAAGAGCGACGAGATCGATCGCGTGGTCGGCCTCGAGATGGGCGCCGACGATTACCTGACGAAGCCGTTCGGTCCGCGCGAGCTGCTGGCGCGGGTTCGCGCCATCCTGCGCCGTGCCAGCGGGACTCCGCCCAAGCCGCTGGTCCGGCGCTTCGCGTTCGACCGCTTCGTGATCGATCTCGATGCGCGCAGTGTCGAGACGACCGGGGCCGAGACGCCGGAGCTGCAATTGACCAGCGCCGAGTTCGACCTGCTCGGTTGCTTCGTGCAGCGGCCGCGAAGGGTGCTCACGCGCGACCAGATCCTCGACTGGACCCGCGGACGTTCGGCCGAGCCGTTCGACCGCACCGTCGACATGCTGATCTCGCGGCTGCGCCGCAAGCTCGACGGTGCAAGTCCCGGCTCCAACCTGATCACGACGGTGCGCAACGGCGGCTATCTGTTCACCGCGACCGTCAAGCAGGTGTCGTGATGCTGCGCGTGACGCTTGCCGCGCGGCTGGCGCTGATCGGACTGGTCGGCTTCATCGTGGTGGTTACCGTGCTCATGGGGATCTTCTACCGCACGACGCTGCAGGAGAACGAGCTCACGCGGCCATCGCCTGCGCGCCTCGATGCGCTTGCAACGTTGCTCGAGGGCACGGTCGGCGACGCACGGCAGGCCGTCCTCGACGCAGTGTCGTCGCCGCAATTCATGGCGCGGATCGTGCCGTCGGGGGCGCCGGTCGACGGCGAGACGCCGGAGCGGCAGCGACAATTGCGCGAGACTTATGCGGCCGGCCTTGCGGGCCGCCCCGTGGAGATTGTGTCGCCGCCCGATCACCGCGCCAGTCGATTGTTTCCCCGCCTCGCGCGGCTGATGGCCAATGCGATCGAATTCCGAATCGGCCTGCGCAGCGGCGATCTGCTGGTCATCGACGCCTATACCCGCCTGCCGGTGACCCAGTTCGGGCTGCCCGTGGGTTTTGGCGCGGGCCTGTTCGGCTCGATCGTGGCGCTGCTGGCGCTTTTGGTCATGCAGCGCGAGACGCGGCCGCTGGCGCGGCTCGCCGCCGCCGTCGATCGTGTCGACCTGTCGGCCGATCCGCCGCCGCTGCCGGATGCAAGGCGCAGCGCGCCGGAGATCCGCGCCGTCATCGCCGCGTTCAACCGCTTGCAGGGGCGGCTTGCCGAGATGCTGCGTGCGCGCATGACGCTGGTTGGCGGCATCGCCCACGATGTCAGGACTTTTGCGACACGGTTGCGGCTGCGCGTCGAGCACATTCCGGACGATGCCGAGCGGCAGCGGGCGGTCGCCGATATCGACGACATGATCCGCCTGCTCGATGACGCGCTGCTGTCGACGCGGGCGGGTGCGGGCGGTCTGTCACAGGAGATGGTCGAGCTCGCCGCTCTGGTGGCCGTCGAGGTGAACGACCGGCATGCTCAGGGCGCGGCGGTCGATCTGGTCACGGACGAGCGTGCGCGCGACGTCGTCGTCCTCGGCGATCGGCTCGCCCTGCGGCGGGTCTTCGCCAACATCATCGACAACGCACTCGCCTATGGCCATGCCGCGCATGTGCGCACGGCCCTGAAGGACGGTGCCGTCGTCGTGTCGATCGGCGACGAGGGACCCGGGATTCCCGCCGATCAGCGTCAGACCGTGCTCGAGCCGTTCCACCGGCTGGAGAAGTCGCGTAATCGCGCAACCGGCGGCGCCGGTCTTGGTCTCGCCGTTGTCCGCAGCCTGGTCGAGGCCCATGGCGGGACGATCGAGATCGGCGCGGCCCCGGGCGGGGGCACGCGGGTCAGCGTCACCCTTCCGGTGTTTCAGCCGGTCTAAAGCATGATCCGGAAAAGTGTGAAGCGGTTTTCCGAGAAGATCATGCCCAAACAACAACCTAAAGCGCGATGATGAGGCCATCCCGATCTCATCGCGCTTTAAAGCGTTTTCGAGCGAAGTGGATACCCGGTTCGCGTGAAGAAAACGCGTCAAAATGAGAATCGGCGTCAGGCCGTTACCACCGCGGGAATCGGCAACGCGGTCACCGACTTGATCTTCTCCATCGCGAAGCGCGAGGTGACGTTTTTCAGCGGCACGGCGCTGATCAGCTTCTTGTAGAACACGTCATAGGCCTGCATGTCCGCGACCACGACGCGGAGCATGTAGTCGACGTCGCCGGCCATGCGATAGAATTCCATCACCTCCGGCATGGCGCTGACGGCTTCGGCGAACCGCTTGAGCCAGGCGTCCGAGTGATCGGCGCTCTCGACCGACACGAACACGGAAATGCCGAGCCCGATCTTGTTCTGGTCGACCAGCGCCACGCGCTTGATGATCACGCCGTCGGCCTCCAGGCGCTGGATGCGCTTCCAGCAGGGGGTCGAGGACAGGCCGACGCGGTCGCCGATCTCGGCCACCGAGAGGGAGGCATCCTCCTGAAGAACCATCAGGATCTTGCGGTCGATGGCATCGAGGCGGCGGCTGGTCTCGGGAACCTGAGCGGCGACATCAGTCATTTGAAGAACTTTGTTTCATTTAATGGGTTGATTTCCCTGATATAGAGAAAATCTTTCCACGGCAAGCCTATAATCTTCGCGGAGCCGTGGAGCTGCTCTAAGGGCGGTGCCGTAAAAAGTCCTCAACTTCAATGCGTTGTGGGGCGGCAAGGCGCCGTCGTGCCGGGTGCATTTCAGTGCTGCGGCGGCCGCAGCGAATTGCACCACCTCGCGCGTCCCCTCGCCCTCGGCAAGCCGGAGCGTGAAGGCGCCATGGAGAAGGATGCGCGGCGCGATGCCGGCTATCGATGGTCCCAGCTCAGGTGCTGCTCTTGTCGTGTACCCAGCGGCCGAGCAGATGATGAGCGATCGCGAAGGGATGCGGGCCGGCGAGCCCGTCGGGATGCGTCCGCGTCAGCATCAGGGCCGCCTCCTCGCGCTTGAACCAGCGCGCGTCTTCCAGCTCCATGCGATCGACGACGATGTCCTCGTTCAGCGCCCGTGCGCTGCAGCCGATCATCAGCGATGACGGATAGGGCCAGGGCTGGGTCATGTAATATTGCACGTCGGTGCAGCGAATGCCCGATTCTTCCAGGATTTCGCGGCGCACCGCGTCCTCGATGGTCTCGGCCGCCTCGACGAAGCCGGCGAGGCAGGAATACATGCCGGGCGGAAACTGCTTCTGGCGGCCGAGCAGGCACTTGTCGCCGGAGGCGACCAGCATGATCACGACCGGGTCGGTGCGCGGAAAGTGCTCGGCCTTGCAGGCCGGGCAGTCGCGCTTCCAGCCGCCTTCCTTCATCGCGCTCCGCGTGCCGCAATTGGCGCAATAGCCGTGGCGCTGATGCCAGCTCACCATCGACTTCGCCATCGCGATCGCCGACAGCTCCTGTGGCGGAAGCGCCCCCTGCATCGCCATGCCGCGCAACTCGGTTATGGTGTAGTCCTCCCGGCCGACCAGCTTCTCGGCGGCGGCCTGCGAGAGTCCCATCCCGAACACGGCAGCGCCATCGCGCAGGCCCAAGAAGATCGTACCGGGATTGGCGCCGCATTTCAGCGCCTCGTCGATTCCGAGCAGCGCGCGCACCGTCTCGCCCTCGCGCTTCACCAGCAGCGAGTCGCGATAGACCACATAGGCGCGCGATGACGGCTTCTGCTCCAGCGCGAACAGCTTCTCGTCGTCGCGGCGCAGATGCGCGGCGCGGTCGAGGATGTTGGTGACAAAGGCCGGCTGTCCCAGCGGAAACGCGTCGAATGCTGACATTTCTCGTTCTTTCAACCCAACCAGATCTTGCGGCGGAGCGCGCTGATGAAATTCTGCACCTCGGTGGCGTCGTGCGCCAGCGGCTGCATCACGCCCCACACGGGCCGTGGCCAGGCCGCGTCACTGGTCCGGCGCGCGATGATGTGGACGTGAAGCTGCGGCACGAGGTTGCCGAGCGCGGCGATGTTGAGCTTGTCGCATCTGGTGATCTCCTTCAGCGCGCGCGAGACACGGGAGATCTCGGTCATCAGCTGCGCCTGCTGCACCTCGTCGAGATCGATGATCTCGACCGCGTCCACCCGGCGCGGCACCAGCAGGAGCCATGGGTAGTGCGCGTCCTTGATGACCAGCACTTTCGACAGCGGCAGATCGCCGATGTCGATGGTGTCCTCTTTCAGGCGGGAGTGCAGCGACCAGGCGGGTTCGGGCATATGCGTTTCCGGATGGCCCGATGGGAGCGGGCTTGTTGGTCGCGAGCATACGATAGGGAGTTAGCAAGGGGAAGGTTAGGGCTCCGCTGCTTATGCATACTCGATCGTCGTCCTGGACAAGCGCGCCCTCGGCGCGCGCAGATCCGGGACCCATAACCACAGGGTGTGGTTGTTGCGCGCGCCGGCAACTCCGAGTCTTCGCCAAACTCGATCCTGTGGTTATGGGTCCCGGGTCTGCGCTGACGCTTGCCCGGGACGACGACCAAGTTTGTGGTGGCGCTGACGGCTGACTTACGCCTCCGCCAGCACCTTTGCATTGGCGCGGACCGAGGCTTCGCTGACGCGGATGCCGAGGCCCGGCCCATCCGGCACCACGACTTGGCCGTTGCGATTCGCAACGCGCTCTTCCAGCACGTCCTCGGTCAGCACGTGATGCGGCATGTAGAATTCGCAGCCGAGCGAGATGCCGGGCGTCGCCGCGATCAGCTGCGTGCCGGCGGCAAGCCCGATGCCGCCCTCCCACAGCGTGCCACCATAGCCGGGCAGGCCGGCGATGTCGGCAATGGCCATGATCGCCTGTGCTTCGAACAGGCCGCCCGCCTTCATCAGCTTGATCGAGACCGCATCGGCCGCCTCGCGGCGTACCACCTCCATCATGTCGCGGCGGTCGAAGCAGCTTTCGTCGGCGAGCACGGGCGTTTCCAGCGCCGCGGTGAGCTGCGCCATCACGTCCAGATATTTGCGTGGCACCGGCTGCTCGATGAAGGTCGGTGCGAACCGCTCGATGTCGCGCAATATTTTGATCGCGCCGAACGGCGCCAGCGCCTGGTTGTAGTCGACGCGCAGGTCGACCTTGTCGCCGAACTCATTGCGGATCGCCTCCAGATGGTGGAGATCCTCGCGATGCGGCTTCACGCCGGTCTTGACCTTGTAGATGACATTGCCGTCCGGAACCATCTTTCGCATGCGGTCGAGATCGGCGGCAAAATCCGGATCGGCGATCGAGAAGGACAGCGGGATCGTGTCGCGCACCCGGCCGCCGAGCAGGTCGGCAACCGAAAGTCCTGACGACTTGCCGACGATGTCGAGCAACGCCATCTCGATTCCGACCTTGGCCTCGGCATATCCGACCAGTGCGCGGTCGAGCTCGGCCATCAGCGCGCGGATGCGGCGGACCGGCTTGCCGAGCAGGATCGGCCGCAGATAGATGTCGAGCGCAGAGAACGCCGCCTCCGGCGTTCCCGTGAAGACCTCCCACGGCGCCGCTTCGCCCCAGCCGATCACGCCTTCGTTCGACGTCAGCTCGATCAGCACGCGCTTGACCGTGCCCTTGACGTTGCCGACGCCCTGCAGGCGCGTCATCTTGATTGGACTTTCGATCAGGAACAGCCTGAGGCGTTCGACGGTCGCTTCGGTCATGTCAGGCCTCCATTGACGTGCCAGATCTGGCCGGTGACGTAGGATGCTTTGGGGGATGCAAGGAACGCGATGATCTCGGCCACTTCTTCCGGCTGCCCGCGCCGGCGCATCGGAATCAACGCCTCGGTGGCAGCGATCTGCTCGGGTGAAAGACGGCTCTCGCTGGGCTTGTCCTTGACGATCAGGCCCGGCGCGACCGCGTTGACGGTGATGCCGTCTTTCGCAAGCTCGATCGCGGTGAGGCGCACCAGCGCCTCCAGCGCGGCTCGGCTCGCAGCGGTGGCCGCAAACGGCGCGAATTCGGGTCGGATCGCATGTGCCACGAAGGAGGAGACTGCAACGATCCGCGCGTCACGTCCCGCGCGCAGCAGCTGAAGCGCGGCCTCGACCATCCGCGTGAACGCCAGCGCCGATTCATCCATTGCTTGGCGAAACTGGTCCGCCGGCGTGCCGATCGCGCTGCCGCGGCGGGCATGGCCACCGACGAGGACCAATCCGTCGAGGCGGCCGAAGGCTGTTTGCGCGGCGGCGATGGCGTCGGTGACGGCCGCTTCCTCGGCGAGATCGCCGAGACATTTGACGACCACAGCGCCGTTCGCTCCGGCTTCCGCCGCGGTGGCGTCCAGGCCTTCTGCGTTGGAGCGCGTGTGCAGCACAAGCCCGGTACCGGGCGCGGCGAGAAGTTTTGCCGTGGCGCGGCCGATGCCACTGGCGGCACCGGTGACGAGATAGACGCGGTTGATATCAGGCATCACGATGTCGCGTTGGCCGGCGGCAGCGCGCCGGTGCGGTGGAAATGGCTGAGGAAAGCGCGCGTGGCGGCTTCCCTGGGATTGTCGATCACCTGCCGCGCCGGGCCCTCTTCGACCACGACGCCGTCGCGCATGAAGATCAGGCGGTCGGCGACCTCGCGGGCAAAGGCGATCTCGTGGGTCACGATCACCATGGTCATGCCCTCCGACGCCAGTTGCTGGATCACGTTGAGCACCTCGCCGACCAATTCAGGGTCGAGCGCCGAGGTCGCCTCGTCGAACAGCATGACATCAGGCTCCATGGCGAGCGCCCGCGCGATGGCGACGCGCTGCTTCTGGCCGCCGGAGAGCGTCGCCGGATATTGATCGGCCTTTTCGGCAAGGCCGACCTTGGCCAGCTGCGCCCGCGCGAGCTTCTCGGCGTCGGCCTTGGCCATGCGCCGTACCGTGACCGGCCCCTCCATCACGTTCTGCAGCGTCGTCATGTGCGGGAACAGGTTGAAATGCTGGAACACCATTCCGGTGGTGGTGCGAAATTTTGCCAGAGTCTTCGTGTCAGGAAGCCTCGTACCATCACCGAACACGAAGCGGGTGTCGCCGACGCGGACGCTGCCACCGTCGGGCACCACCAGCAGATTGATGCAGCGGAGCAGGGTCGATTTGCCCGAGCCCGACGGGCCGATCAGCGCCACGACGCCGCCCTTGGCGACGTCGAGATTGATGTTCTTGAGGACCTCGTTGCTGCCGAAGCGCTTGCGCAAGGCCCGGATCTCGATTTTCGAAGTGCTATTGGAAGGCTCGCTCATTCGCCGACCGCCAGTCGCTTCTCGCCGCGGCGAACGAGGATGGTGAGCGGAATCAGGATCGCCGCATAGGCGACCGCAACCGCGGTGTAGGTCTCCAGCGGCCGGTAGCTGTCATGGGCGGCGACCTGGCTCTGGTAGACGAGGTCGGGCACCGCCAGCACCGAGACCAGCGAGGTGTTCTTGAACTGGATGATGGACTGGTTCATCAGTGCCGGGATCATGCGCTTAATCGCCTGCGGCAGCACGATGCGCCGCATGCTCTGGCTGGGCGTCATGCCGAGCGCGGCGCCGGCCTCCGACTGACCCTTGTCGATCGAGACGATGCCGCCGCGGATGATCTCCGAATAGAATGAGCCGCCATAGAGCGAGAGCGCCAGCGCCGAGGCGGCAATCGGCGTCATCTCGACGCCGGCGAGGATCGGCAGCGCGTAGTAGAACCAGATCAGCTGCACCAGGATCGGCGTGCAGCGGAACGCCTCGATGAAGGTGAGGGCGAGCAGGCGCAACGCCTTGAAGCGAGACAGGCTGCCGAACGCTCCCAATAGGCCGAACAGCAATCCGCATACGACGATGACGATGGTGAAGCCGACGGTGACGCCGAGCCCGTTGAGAAAGAGCCAGCGATAGCTCCAGAGGATGCCGAAGTCCCACTGATACATGCGTGTGTCTTACTCGTCGTGGGTGCCGTTGGCACCGTCATTCCGGGACGCCCGAAGGGCGAACCCGGAAGCTCGAGATTCCGGGTTCTCGCTGCGCGAGCCCCGGAATGGCAGTGGAGAATTACAACGAAACGCCCGGCGGAATGTCCGCCTCGGTCACGCCCACCAGCTCCATGTTGGTGATGATCGCGTTGCGGATGAAGCCGAGGCCCTTGTTGAAGTCGATCCAGGTGTTGACGTAGTCGCGCCAGGTCTTGTCGGTCTCGCGGCGGAAGCCGGCATTCGACGTGGTGGCGAAGATCGGCGTCGGAAGCACGAGCTGGCCGAGCGATGGATTCTTCTTCAGCACGGTCAGCGACAGCATGGTGATCAGGCACTGCGCATCGACGCGGCCGGTCTGGAGCGCGGCGGTGGCATCGTCGGCGGTCTTGAGCCGCGTGATCTGCGCCTTCGGCGTGAGGCGGCTGACCACCTGGTCGTGCGAGGAGCCCTGGTCGACCGCGATCTTGATGTCGGGCGAGTTCAATTCGGCCCAGCTCTTCGGCTTGAAGTCCTTCTTGCAGAGGATGGCGAACGCGTTGTTGAAGACCGGCACCGAGAAGTCCACCACCAGTGCGCGCTTCGGAGTCGGGTTGAGGCCGAAGAAGATGTCGATCTTGTTGGCCTGCAGGTCGAGCACCGAATTGCCCCAGGTGGTCTCGGTGATCTCGAGCTCGGCCTCCATGTCGTCGGCGAGGCCCTTGGCGATGTCGATGTAGAAGCCCTTCCACTGGCCGGAGGCGAGGTCCTTCATGTAATAGGGTGCGCCGCCGCCGACCGCGCCGATCCGCATCTTCTTGGTCCGGCGGATGCGGGCGAAGGTCGATTCGTTCGGATCGGCTGTCTGGGCCACGGCCGGCGAAGCCAGCGCGGCCGCTGTCACCGCGCCCAATCCGACAATCGATGCAACATCACGACGTGTAACCATTAGGATCAATCGCTTTTCTGGTTGGATGGAGTTCCGGGTAGGGCGTTCTTAGCAAGGTGGTCCGCACGGTGAAAGCACAGCCTGTCGGCTGGGCAGGCCGGGAATTGCCCGGATACTGGGCAAGCTCGATCTAGTTCAATCCGATACCCGCTTGCTTTCCGCTCCCTTTGGCCCCAAATAGGGACCGGGAGATTGGCGGTGGACGAGCCACTCGCCAACCGGGTCAGGTCCGGAAGGAAGCAGCCCTAACGAGGTCCGGATCGGGTCGCTCGTCAGTCTCCTACCTGTTTTTTCGAGCGAATTGCGCCGGCGGTCGCCCCGCCAGCGCGCTCCTTTCCGCAAGAGCCGGCCAAGAGACATTTCATTGCGGATCGACCGATGACCGACGCTGGCGCCCCTCCCAATCCCGATAGCGCCGGCAACGCACCCTACCGGGTTTTGGCGCGCAAATACCGCCCTTCCTCTTTTGACGATCTGATCGGACAGGAGGCGGTGGTCCGCACCGTCTCCAACGCGTTCGAGACCGGGCGCATTCCGCAGGCCTGGATCCTCACCGGCGTCCGCGGTGTCGGCAAGACCACCACCGCGCGCATCCTCGCCCGCGCGCTCAACTACGAGATGCCTGATGGTTCGGTGAAGGGCCCGACCATCCACATGCCGACCTTGGGCGTGCACTGCCAGGCGATCATGGAAAGCCGGCACATGGACGTGCTGGAGATGGACGCCGCCTCGCACACCGGCGTCGACGACGTCCGACAGATCAATGACAGCGTGCGCTATGCCCCCGCCAGCGCCCGCTACAAGGTCTACATCATCGACGAAGTCCACATGCTGTCGACGGCAGCGTTCAACGCCTTCCTGAAGACGCTGGAGGAGCCGCCGGAGCACGCCAAGTTCGTGTTCGCGACGACGGAGATCCGCAAGGTTCCGGTCACCGTGCTGTCGCGCTGCCAGCGCTTCGACCTGCGCCGGGTCGAGGCGGACGTGCTGATGAAGCACCTCGCCAACATCGCGGCCAGGGAAAACGTCGAGATCGAGCCGGAGGCGCTCGGCATCATCGCGCGCGCCGCCGAAGGCTCCGTGCGCGATTCTCTCTCGCTGCTCGACCAGGCGATCGCCCACGCGGCCGGCACCGTCAAGGCCGATGCCGTCCGGCAGATGCTGGGCCTCGCCGACCGCACCCGCGTCATCGATCTCTTCGATTCGCTGGTGCGCGGCGACATCGCCGCGGCATTCAAGGAGTTCCGCGAGCAATACGACGTCGGCGCCGATCCCATCGTCGTGCTCTCGGACCTCGCCGAATTCGTCAATTTCGTCACCCGCGTGAAGATCGTGCCGGCGACCGCCGATAACGTCGCCTATGGCGAGACCGAGCGGGTTCGGGCGCGGGATTTCGCCTCGAAGATCTCGATGCGCGTGTTGTCGCGGATGTGGCAGATGCTGCTCAAGGGCATTACCGAGGTGCAGGCCGCAACGCGCCCCGCAGCCGCGGCGGAAATGGTTCTGGTCCGCATTGCCTATGTCGCCGATCTACCGACGCCGGACGAAGCGATCAGGATGCTGGAGCAGAACGGCGGCGGCTCCCCGGTCGTGAGCGGCGGCAGTGCGGCGCGCAGCGCGCCTTCCGCGCCGGTTGCGTCCGCGGCGCCTGTTCGCATGCCGACCGCCTCGCCCTCTTCGTTCGGCGGTGGCGCGGCCCGGCCGCAGATGGCGGCCCCGGCGCCGGATCCGCAAGCCGCGGCACCGCAACTGCGCGTCACGAGCTTCACCCAGCTCGTCGCGCTCGCAGGGCAGAAGCGCGACATCATGACCAAGAGCGCGCTCGAAGGCGACATGCGCCTCGTCCGCTTCGAGGAGGGCCGGCTGGAAGTCGCGCTCGAGCCCAACGCTTCCAAGACCATGATCTCGGAGCTTGCGAAGAAGTTCGAGCTGTGGACCGGCCGGCGCTGGACTGTGATCGTCTCCAACGAGCAGGGCCAACCGACGCTGCGCTCGGTGAACCAGGCGGCCAAGCAGGAGCATGCCCGTACCGCGGAAGCCGATCCGCGCGTGCAGGAGGTGCTGTCGCGCTTCCCCGGCGCCAAGGTCGTCGAGGTCCGCAGGCTTGCCCCCGAGGCCCCGGAGACCAATATCAATGCCGACTATGGCAGTGACGATCCGCCCGACGGTTCCGACGGCGACGACGATCTCTGAGCCATTCATTCAAGGACGAGCACCCATGGCTGATTTTCTCGGCATGATGAAGCAGGCGGCACAGCTGCAATCCAAGATGCAGGAGATGCAGGACCAACTCGCCAACGTCGAGGTCGAAGGCATCTCCGGCGGCGGCCTCGTCGCCGTGCGCATGACCGCGAAGATGGACGTGAAGGGCATCAAGATCGATCCCTCGCTGATGAAGGCGGAAGAGCGCGAGGTGCTGGAAGACCTGCTCGTCACCGCGCTCAGTGATGCCCGCCGCAAGGCAGAGACCGCCATGCAGGAGAAGATGCAGGCCCTCACGGGCGGGCTCGGCCTGCCGCCGGGGTTGTTCGGCCAATAATAGGATTTTCTCGTTGTTGGAATTCGTCCGCGGTTTCGTCCCACCTCTCCCCAACGGGGAGAGGTCGATTTGCTCCTGGCGATGCGAAGCATCGTCCAGTGCAAATCGGGTGAGGGGGCTTACGTCCCATGATGGTGCGGAACCCCTCACCCGCGCCTTCGGCGCGACCTCTCCCTATGGGAGAGGTTTGCCGCCGTCGTTGCCGCGGCGAGGTAACCCTATTTCGGCATGGCTTGGAGCAGATGGGCGCGGTTGCAGGTCCTGAGATCGAGCGGCTGGTCCAGCTTCTCGCGCGGCTGCCGGGCCTCGGTCCGCGCTCGGCGCGGCGCGCCGCGCTGCATCTGATCAAGAAGCGCGAAGCGCTGATGATGCCGCTGACTTCGGCTCTCCAGGTCGCGCTCGACAAGGTCGAGGTCTGCAAGACCTGCGGCAATATCGACACGCAAAATCCCTGCACGGTCTGTACCGATCCGAAGCGCGATCCCTCCATCATCGTCGTCGTCGCCGATGTTGCCGACCTCTGGGCGCTGGAGCGGGCCAATGCCACCCAGGGGCGCTATCACGTGCTGGGCGCGACGTTGTCGCCGCTCGACGGCGTCGGTCCGCAGGATCTCACCATCGATTCGCTGGTGGCACGCGCGCATGATTCGCAGGTGCACGAGATCATCCTGGCGCTGAACGCGACGGTCGACGGCCAGACCACCGCGCATTACATCACCGACCTGCTTCAGGACGCCAATGTGAAGGTGACGCGGCTCGCCCACGGAGTTCCTGTCGGCGGCGAGCTTGATTATCTCGATGAAGGTACGCTATCGGCTGCGATGCGGCAGCGCACCCTGTTCTAGCCATCCAGACTTCACGGAACGGACGACATGACGAAACTTTTCGCCACACGATCGGCTTTGGTCGCGACGATGATGATGCTGGTGACCCCGGCCATGTCCGCGCAGCAGGGCGACGAGATGCCGCCGCCGTCCAAGCCCGGCAAGCCGATCAACACCGGCGACGTGCTCTCGGGCGAACTGAACGCGATGAAGGTCCGCGACGTCAAGAACGGCAAGCGCGTCGCCACCTACCAGATCACCTCCGAGCCGCGGCGCCTGCCGCCGCCGAACGGGCTGTGCAATCTCGAGACCGGCCCGGAGACCTTCCAGCTCGTCACCTCCACCGATGCGCAGGCCACGCAGCTGAAATCGTTCGTCGGCAAGGAGATCTCGGTCAAGGTCGACGAGATCGCCTGCGCCAGCGATGCCGGCCAGATGAGCGAGGCCGTGATCACGAAGTGGAGCCTGATCAAGAAGCAGTAAGGGCGATATCGCCCGGCCGGGTGACGAGCACGGTACCTTGATCTCCGGTTGTGCGTCGAGCATAGTGCAAGCGATTGTGTTGTGAGAGGTCGCTAAGCTGTGCGTGGAATAGTCCTTGCCGTCCTGCTGGTCCTTGCCGGCGCGACATCGGCGGTCTCGGCCGCCCCGGATGCCGCGTCTTATCCGACTGCCGCGGCTGCGCTTGCCTCGCTGCGCGCCAAGCCGGGGGTGAAGACGTCGATTCAATCAGGATGGACCTTGATCGAGGATGCGGCCACTCTGAGCCTGTGGTCGTTTCCGCCGACGGGACATCCGGCCTATCCCGCAGCCGTTCAGCGCCGCGTCGTGCAGGAAGGAAGCGAGCTCGTCATCCGAATGAACGTCCTTTGCGAAGCGTCCAAGGCCGCTTGCGATGCGTTGGTAGCCGATTTCGAGGTGCTCAACGGACGTGTTCAGAAAGAGATGCAGCGCTAGGCTTACACCCGCGTCGGCTCCAACGTGTCGAAATGGTCACGCTTCTGCAAGTAAGCCAGCAGCATTAGGCTCGGGATGGCGACGAGGACGGAGATCGCGAAGAACATCGGCCAGCCCGTCGCTTTCGCCAGATAGCCCGCGCCCGATGACAAATAGGTGCGTCCCACTGCGGCGAGCGCCGTCAGCAGCGCATATTGGGTCGCGGTGTGCAACGGGTTCTGGCACAGTGCGGAGAGATAGGCGACGAAGATCACGGTGCCGATGGCGTTGCAGAAATTGTCGGAAGTGATTGCGAGGGTCAGCGCCCATTCATTGACGCCGACGAGTGCCAGCCACGAGAACGACAGGTTTGAGATTGCCTGTACGATGCCGCCGATCCACAGGCTCGTTGCGAGCGAATAGCGCCGTGCCACGAAGCCGCCCGCAAAACCGCCGGCCAGGGTCGCTGCGATGCCGACGCCCTTCACGATCACCGCGTAGTCGTTCCGCGTGAAGCCGATGTCGATCACGAACGGAACGGTCATGTTGCCGGAGAACGCGTCGGTGAACTTGAACAGCACGACGAAGGCAAGTGCCGCCCACGCTTCCTTGCGGCTCAGGAATTCCGAGAACGCGCCCATCGCGGCATGGAACACCCGCATGAGCGCGTCCTCGTTCTGCGTGGCAGCCTCGGCGCGCTTGGATTGTGCGGGCTCGGTGGCGGCCAGCGCCGTCACCGTGCCGATCAGCACCAGAGCCGCCATCACCACATAGCCCCACATCCAGGCGGCGCCACGCGGGACGATCGTCTCGAAGCCGGTGACGATGAACAAGGCGCCCGCAGTCGATATCAGCATGCCGATGCGATAGGCCGCGACATAGGCGGCCATGCCGGCCGCCTGCTCGCTTTCAGGCAGGCTCTCGACGCGGAATGCATCGACGACGATGTCCTGCGTCGAGGACATCGTCGCGACCAGGAGCGCACCAAGCGCGACGAACAGCGGCGAGCGCGCCGGATCGGTCAGCGCCAACAGCAGGATCGCGCCGATCAGCAGCAGCTGCGAAAACACCAGCCACCCACGCCGGCGGCCGAAGGCGCGGGTGAAGAACGGCACATGCAGCGCGTCAACCAGCGGCGCCCACAGGAATTTGAGCGTGTACGGCGTTCCAACCAGCGCAAAGAGCCCGATCGTTCCGAGATCGACCCCCGCCTCGGCCATCCACACCAGCAGCGTCGAGCCCGACAGCGCCAGCGGCAGCCCCGAGGAGAAGCCGAGGAACAGCACGATCAGCACCCGCGGCTGCAGGTAAACGGCAAGGCCGTCGCGCCAGGAGGCGGCGGGAGCGCCAGCGGAGGAAGTCGCGTCGGGTGCGGTCATGGGGGGGTGTTAGCAGATTCTGGGGGCGCTGCCTCTGCTACAAAACTCGTCATGCCCGGGCTTGTCCCGGGCATCCACGTTCTTGGCGCCGTTCAAAGGTCGTGGATGGCCGGGACAAGCCCGGCCATGACGGCGTGGGCTCTACTCTCCCGCCTGGAGCTGCCTCGGAAACAGCTCGCCCGCAGCTGTCGCAACCAGCCGCGGAGCCTCCGGCGCATCGGTCTTGCTGAAATCCAGCTCCTCGATTCGGCCCGCGCGCTTTTCGATCTTGTCGGCGGAGATCAGCACCTGGCGGACGTCCTCGTTCACGTCGGCGAAGTGCTTCTGCAGCTTCAGCACGCGGTCGCGCAGGCGGCCGAGGTCGTCGCCGAGCTTGATCACTTCGGTGCGGATCTGGTCGGCGGCATCGCGCATGCGCGCGTCCTTCATGATCTGCTGCATCACCTGGATCGCGAGCATCAAGAGCGAGGGCGACACCAGCACGACGCGGGCGCGATAGGCCTTCTGGATCACGTCGTCGAAACCGTCATGGATCTCGGCGTAGACGGATTCCGACGGCACGAACATCAGCGCCATCTCCTGGGTCTCGCCGGCGACGAGGTATTTCTCCGCGATGTCGCTGACATGCTTCATCACGTCGCCGCGCAGTCGTTGCGTGGCGACTCGCCGCTCCTCGTCGGTGCGGGCGTCGTGCAGCGCCGTCATCGCTTCCAGCGGGAATTTCGCGTCGATGCAAAGCGGCCGCTGATCGGGCAGGAACACGACGCAGTCCGGGCGCTTGCCGGTGGAGAGCGTGAACTGGAACTCGTAGGCCCCCTTCGGCAGCCCGTCCTGGACGATCGCCTCCATCCGCGCCTGGCCGAAGGCGCCGCGCGACTGCTTGTTGGCGAGCACGTCGCGCAAGGTGGTTACCTGCGTGGTGAGATCGGTGAGGTTCCTGTGCGCGCTGTCGATGATGCCGAGCCGCTCGTGCAGGGCGCGCAGGCTCTCCATGGTGTTGCGGGTGGAGTGTTCCATGGACTGGCCGACGCGGTGGGTCACCGAATCCAGCCGCTCGTTCACCGCCCGCGCCATCTCGGCCTGACGGCCGGCCAGCGCCTGGGTCATGGCATCGACCCGGCCCGACGACTCGCTCTGCGCCCGCAGCACCTCGCTCAGACGTTCCTCGAGCTCGTCGGCCCGGATCGCATGGGCCATGGCGAGTTCCGCGCCGCGCCGCCCGGACCGCGCGATCACGACCGCAATCACCACAAGCAGGACGAGAACCAGGGCACCGAAGCCGATCAACGCGTCCACGACGCGCACCGGCCATTCGCCGAGCATGAAGATGATGTCGTTCATGCCGACCCTTCTAGCCGATTCGCCGGGGCGCACGAACGAATAGCGAACATTTATGGTGAATGCTCCGTTAATTTTTACGGTTAACGAAACCTGAAGTTTTATGGTTAGCGGAGGGTTAACGGGGTTCCTGGCTGCATTGACCGCATCCGGCGCGCGGCTTAAATCGCCGCCATGGCCCTACGAGAAATCATCATCCTGCCGGACAAGCAGCTGCGCCTGGTCTCCAAGCCGATCGAGAAGGTCACGTCGGAGATCCGCAAGCTTGCCGACGACATGTTCGAGACCATGTATGACGCGCCCGGCATTGGCCTCGCGGCGATCCAGGTCGCGCAGCCCTTGCGGCTGATCACCATGGACCTCGCCAAGCGCGACGAGAACGGCGAGACCAAGCCGCTCCCACGCGTCTTCATCAATCCCGAGATCATCGCCTCGTCCGAGGAACTGTCGGTTTACGAGGAAGGCTGCCTGTCGATTCCCGAATATTACGAGGAGGTCGAGCGCCCCGCGAAGGTGCGCGTGCGCTTCACCGATCTCGACGGCAAGGTGCACGAGGAGGACGCCGAAGGCCTCTTCGCCACCTGCATCCAGCACGAGATCGACCATCTCAACGGCGTGCTGTTCGTCGACTATTTGTCGAAGCTCAAGCGCGACCGCGTGATGAAGAAATTCGAGAAAGCCGCCAAGCGCGCCGGCGAGTAAGTTGTAAACAACTGGTGTTGCCGAGAACTCCCCTGCGCTCCCTCCCCCCTTGTGGGGGAGAGGGTGGGGGAGAGGGGTAGCCCAGCAAATGGTCTGACCGGGGCAATGAACCAATCCGCGCTCACGCCGCAAGAGCGCGTCGTGTGGCACCCCTCTCCCTAACCCTCCCCCGCAAGGGGGGAGGGAACGCAGCGAGTCTGTTGATGCCCCTTCGCCTGATCTTCATGGGCACGCCCGATTTCTCCGTGCCGACGCTGCTCGAACTCGTCGCGCACGGCCACGAGATGGTGGCGGTCTACACCCGCGCCCCGAAGCCGGGCGGGCGGCGCGGCCTGCAATTGCAGCCGACGCCGGTCGAGGAGGCCGCGCGAAAACTCGGCATTCCCGTGCTGACGCCGAAGACGCTGAAGACACCGGAAGCGCTGCAAGAGTTTCGCGCGTTCGAGGCCGATGCCGCCGTCGTCGTCGCCTACGGCATGATCCTGCCGCAGGCGATCCTCGATGCCCCCAGGCTCGGCTGCTACAATCTGCACGCTTCGCTGTTGCCGCGCTGGCGCGGGGCCGCGCCCATCAACCGTGCGATCATGGCCGGCGACGCCGAGAGCGGCGTGATGGTGATGAAGATGGATGTCGGCCTCGACACCGGCGACGTCGCCATGGCCGAGCGCATCGCGATATCAGACAGCATGACCGCGCTCGATCTGCACGATCGCCTGTCCCGGTTGGGTGCCGACCTGATGGTGCGCGCGATGGCCGCGCTCGAACGCGGCGGGCTCCAGCTCAGGAAGCAGGACGAGGACGGCGTCACCTATGCCGCCAAGATCGACAAGGCCGAGGCGCGGATCGACTGGACCAGGCCGGCGCGCGCGGTGCTGCGCCACATTCATGGCCTGTCGCCGTTCCCCGGCGCCTGGGCCGAGCTCGAGAATGCGCGCGTCAAGATCCTGCGCTGCGAATTGGCGAAAGGCTCCGGCGCCGCCGGCGAGGTGCTCGACGATCAGCTCACCGTCGCCTGCGGCGACGGCGCGATCCGCATCATCGAGCTCCAGCGCGAGGGCAAGGGCCGGATGCAGGCCGCGGACTTTTTGCGGGGCGCACCGTTGAGGGTGGGCGCCAAATTCAACTGACGCTGTCATACCCCGCGAAGGCGGGGTATCCAGTACGCCGAGACCTTTCGGTTGACCGGATAGGCCTCGGCGTACTGGATCGCCCGGTCAAGCCGGGCGATGACACCACCCGGATCGAGAATGCCCCGCTACAAGCTCACCATCGAATATGACGGCGCGCCGTTCTTCGGCTGGCAGGTGCAGGACACGCTGCCGTCGGTGCAGGGCGCGCTGCAGACTGCGGTGAAGGCGATGACCGGGGCGGATTTGCGCGTGCACGGCGCCGGCCGCACCGACGCCGGCGTGCATGCGCGCGGACAGGTCGCGCATGTCGACGTCGACAAGCAGTTTCCACCTGGCCGTTTTCGCGACGGGCTCAACGCGCATCTGCGCCCGCATCCGATCGCGGTGCTCGAGGCCGAGATCGTGCCCGACGATTTCGAGGCGCGCTTCTCGGCGGTCAAGCGCCACTACCGCTATCGCATCGTCAACACCCGCGCAAACCTCGCGCTCGACGCCGGCCACGCCTGGCGCGTGCCGCGCAAGCTCGATGCCGAGGCGATGCATGCGGCAGCCCAGCGCCTGCTCGGCAAGCACGATTTCACCACCTTCCGCGACACCGAGTGCCAGGCCAAGTCGCCGGAGAAGACGCTCGACCAGCTCGACGTGCTGCGCGACGGCCGCGAGATCACGATTCTCACCTCGGCGCGCTCGTTCCTGCACAGCCAGGTGCGCTCGATGGTGGGCTCGCTGGTCTGGGTCGGCGAGGGCCGCTGGACCGCCGACGATCTCTCCGCCGCGTTGGCAGCCCGCAACCGCGCCGCCTGCGGCATCGTCGCCCCGCCGGAGGGACTGTATCTGATGAAGGTGGATTATTAGCGGCTGAAGCCGCCACTGCCGTCATGGCCGGGCTTGTCCCGGCTATCTACGTGCGTCAACATGCGATCATGCATGGTGGATGGGTCTATATCCTGGCGAGCGCGCCTAACGGCATTCTGTATGTCGGTGTGACTAGCGACCTCATTCGTCGCATCTACGAGCATCGAAATGGACTCGTGCCTGGCTTCACGAAAAGATGCGGAGTCAAGCTGCTGGTCTATTTTGAGCGCTATGAGGATATCCAAACGGCGATCCAGCGCGAGCACAACATCAAGCACTGGTCACGGACGTGGAAGGTCCGGCTGATCCTGAGGGACAATCCCGAATGGAAGGATCTCTACGACACGATTGTCCAGTGAGGTAAGCCAAGCTCTCACATCGTCATGGCCGGGCTTGTCCCGGCCATCCACGTTCTTTCCTGCCAGCCGCAGCAAAGAACGTGGATGCCCGGGACAAGCCCGGGCATGACGGCGGAGTGTTTGGCGGGAATTGCGCCTCACCCAAAATACCTTGCCAGAATCCCGCGATACACTTTCGTCAGCTTATCCAGATCCGCCACCGGCACGCGCTCGTCGACCTGGTGCATGGTCTGCCCGACAAGCCCGAACTCGATCACCGGGCAATAGCTCGCGATGAACCGCGCATCCGAGGTGCCGCCCGACGTCGATAGCTCCGGCTTGCGCCCCGTCACCTCCTCGATCGCGGACACCGCGAGATCGGTGAACGGACCGGGCTTGGTCACGAACACGTTGGAGTTCGACGGCTCCCAGACGATGCGGGCCTTGATGCGGTTGCCGCAGGCCTTGGCGAGGCGGGCCTCGACCAGCTCGCGCAGGCTCGCCTGGGTGTGGTTGTCGTTGTAGCGGATGTTGAATCTTGCGCGGGCCTCGCCGGGGATGACGTTGAACGCCTTGTTGCCGACGTCCACTGATGTAAATTCGAGATTGGAGGCCTGGAACTGCGCGCTGCCATGGTCGAGCGGCTCGTCGGAGATCGCCACGATCAGCCGCGAAATGTCAGGCACCGGATTTGATGCGCGGTGCGGGTAGGCGACATGGCCCTGCACGCCGTCGACGACGAGCGTGCCGGACTGCGAGCCGCGGCGGCCGACCTTGATGGTGTCGCCGAGCGTCTCGACATTGGAGGGCTCGCCGAGCACGCAATGATCGAATTTTTCGCCGCGCTCGGCGGCCCATTTCAACAGCTTGACGGTGCCGTTGACGGAGACGTCTTCCTCGTCGCCCGTGATCAGGAACGAGATCGAACCATTTCCGTCCACACGCGGCTTGCCGCCATTGGCCGCGAGATGCTCCAGTACCGCGGCCACCGAGCAGGCGATGCCGCCCTTCATGTCGACGGCGCCGCGGCCGTGCAGGACACCGTCCTTCACCTCGCCGGAGAATGCGCCGACGCTCCAGGCACTCTCGTCACCCGGCGGCACCACGTCGGTGTGGCCCGCAAAGGTGATGTGCGGAGCTTCCGTGCCGATCCGCGCGTAGAGATTGTCGACGTCGGCGGTGCCCGGCTCGCTGAAGGTGACGCGGTGGCAGGTGAAGCCGGCCGCGTTGAGGGCCTTCTCGAGCACCCCCAGCGCGCCGGCATCGGCCGGGGTCACCGAGGGACAGCGGATGAGATCGCGGGCAATGGAGAGAGCATCGGTCATGCGCGTCGGATCAATCCCGCAGCAGCTCGTTGATGCTGGTCTTGGACCGCGTGCGTTCGTCGACGCGCTTGACGATCACGGCGCATGCCGTGCTCGGGCCGATCTGGCCGTTCTTCATCGGCTTGCCGGGCAGCGCGCCGGGCACCACGACGGAATACTCCGGCACTTCGCCCATGAAGATCTCGCCGGTCTCGCGGTCGACGATCTTCGTCGAGGCGCCCAGGAACACGCCCATCGCCAGCACCGCGCCCTTGCGCACGATCACGCCTTCGGCGACCTCGGAGCGCGCGCCGATGAAGCAATCGTCCTCGATGATCACGGGTTCGGCCTGCAGCGGCTCGAGCACGCCGCCGATGCCGGCGCCGCCGGAGATGTGCACGCGCTTGCCGATCTGCGCGCAGGAGCCGACGGTGGCCCAGGTGTCGACCATGGTGCTCTCATCGACATAAGCGCCGAGATTGACGAAGGACGGCATCAAGACGACGTTCTTGGCAATGAAGGCCGAGCGGCGGACGATGGCGCCCGGCACCGCGCGAAAACCGGCGTCGCGAAAACGGTTCTCGCCCCAGCCCTCGAACTTCGACGGCACCTTGTCCCACCAGGTCGCCTTGCCGGGGCCGCCGGGAATGACGCCCATGTCGTTGAGGCGGAAGGACAGCAGCACGGCCTTCTTCAGCCACTGATTGACCTTCCACTTGCCATCAGTGCCGCGCTCGGCAACGCGCGCCTCGCCCTTGTCCAGGATCTCCAGCGACTGGTTCACGGCCTCGCGCACCTCGCCCTTGGTCGTGGTCGAGATGCCGTCGCGCGCCTCGAAGGCGCTGTTGATGGTGGATTCGAGGGTTGCAAGCGACATCGGGATTTCCTCTAGGCAGCGGGAATTTTGATGGATTGGGGCGCTTTTTCGGGATTTGGGCGACGGAGTCAAGGCATACTCGGCCGTTACCCATGCTCCGCTGTCGTCCCGGACAAGCGCGCCCTCAGGCGCGCGCAGATCCGGGACCCATAACCACAGGGAGTCGCTTGGCGAGGACTCGGAGTTATCGATCTCGCGCCACAACCACTCCCTGTGGTTATGGGTCCCGGGTCTGCGCTTACGCTTGCCCGGGACGACAGCGGTTAGCGCGGCGACAACCTGCCCAAGAACCTCGCCAGATCATCCGTGACGTGGTCGACATGGGCGGCGTCACGGCCCTCCAGTTCCCAGTCCTCCCGCACCACCTCTTTCGTCCCATCCGGCACCACCAGCACCGTGGTCATGCCGAGCTGGTGCGGGACGGTGAGGTTGCGGGCGAGGTCCTCGAACATGGCGGCGCGGGTCGGATCGACCGCACGCTGGCTGAGGAATTTCTGGTAGGTCTGCGGCGAAGGCTTGGGCTCGAATTCGGCGGCGATGATGTCGAATACACCGTCGAAATGCGAGGCGAAGCCGAGCCGCGCCAGCACCGCGTCGACATGGTCGACCGAGCCATTGGTCAGGATCAGCTTGCGGCCCGGCAGCTTTGCGATGGCAGCGCCGAGCGCCGGATTCGGCTCCAGCGGCGAGTGGTCGATCTTGTGGACGTAGGCGAGATAGTCGTCGGCGGAGACGCCATGCAGGGTCATCATGCCCCGCATCGTGGTGCCGAAGCGCCGGTAATAGTCCTTCTGGATCGCCCGCGCTTCCTCCGGGCCGACATTCAGCCAGTTGCAGACGAACTCCCCGATCCGCGCATCGACCTGCTGCCACAGATTGACGTGATGCGGATAGAGCGTGTTGTCGAGGTCGAACACCCAGGTGTCGACATGCGCGAAGGTGCGGGGCAGGGTCATTGCAGATCTCTAAGTCTTGCCAGCGGACGCAGCCTCATTCTCCGCGGTCGTCCCGGACAAGCGAACGAAGTGAGCGCCGATCCGGGACCCATAACCCCAGGGAGTTGTTAAGGCTGATAACCACCATCTCGTGCCATAACCAAATCCTGTTGTTATGGGTCCCCGCGTTCGCGGGGACGACGGCGAAATGTGAGGCGTCACCATCACGGCACCGCGAACCGCAGCGTCTTGCCGCCGCTCGACATGTCCACGGCGCCAAAGCCCGTCGGCGCAAATCCGCGCGCGCCGCAATCGGTCTGCTCGCTCGTCTCGAACTTGGTCTCGCGCGTGCAGAGCTGCCTGTCGCCGCCCCAGTTCAGCGGCCGATCCTTCAGCTTGACGATTCGGTTGTCGGCGTCGACCGCTTCCGCGAAGCTGAAGATCTGCTTGGGCTGTCCTGATACATCCGGGTGCAGGCAGGTCTTGGGATCGATGCGATACCAGCCGCGGCTCGTCACGGACTTGCCGTCATCGGTCGCGATCGCGGCCATCACCTTGTGCGGCGTGTCGTTGCACCAGGTGAGGCCGGTCGCAGAGGGCGTCTGGACGGCGTCGACCATGGTCTTGAACAGGTTCGGCGAGGCCACGACGTCGGACGACAATCCGCGGCTCTTCAGGAAGGCGGCCAGCGCGGCCTGCGTCTTCGGCCCGTCGACGCCATCGATCGGCGCTGCGTCGTAGCCTGCGATCACCAGCAGCCGCTGGATGCCGGCAAGGCGCGCCTGCTCGTCGTCATATTCGGAATCCTCGGCGAGATAGGCAACGAGGTTGCCATCCGCGCCTTGCGTCGGAGTCACTTGCGTGAATGGGGCCTGGGTCTGGCCACTGCGGCATTGTCGCGCCGCGGCGATGACGAAATTGTCCTGCGCCACGCACAGCATGTCGCGGCCGCTTTGCGGGATCGGGGAAGCACCGTAGACGCCGAGCGCGCGGGCATTGAGCAGGATGCGGTCGGCCGTCAACGTGCCCTGCACCACCACGCGGCAGGTGGCGGGATCGATCCTGAACCAGCCGCGCGTTGCGGTCGCCGCCTTGTCGTCGATGCCGATCGCGGCCTCCACGACATAGGACATGCGGTTGCAGATCTTGAGGTCGGCAAAGGCCGGCGCGGAGGAGAACAGGAACGAGACGATCGCTGCCGGCAGCGTCATCAGGAGGCGGGTAAGTGGGGAGCGGCGGTGTGGCCTCGGCCTTGGTTCGTCATGCCCGGCCTTGTGCCGGGCATCCACGTTCTTGGCGCGGCAGGAAAGATCGTGGATGGCCGGGACAAGCCCGGCCATGACGGCTCCCTTGGTCCGCTCCCGCATCACTTGTGGATCAGCGTGCCCGTGCCCTGGTTGGTGAAGAGCTCGAGCAGCACCGCGTGTGGCATCTTGCCGTCGATGATGACGACGCCCTGCACGCCCTGCTCCAGCGCGTAGATGCAGGTCTCGACCTTCGGGATCATGCCGCCCGAAATGGTGCCGTCGGCGATCAGCTTTCGCGCGTCCTTGACGGAGAGCTGCGGAATCAGCTTCTTCGACTTGTCGAGCACCCCCGGCACGTCGGTGAGCAGCAGCAGGCGCTTGGCCTTCAGCGCGCCCGCGACGGCGCCGGCGAAAGTGTCGGCGTTGATGTTCAGCGTCTGGCCGTCCTGCGAGGTCGCGAGCGGTGCCAGCACCGGGATCAGCTCGTAGCCGATCAGCTGGTTGAGCAGCGTGAGGTCGACCTTCTCCGGGTCGCCGACGAAACCGAGATCGATCGCCTTCTCGATGTTCGAGCCCGGATCGACGATGGTGCGCGTCGTCTTCGACGCCTTCACCATGTTGCCGTCCTTGCCGGACAGCCCGACGGCCTTGCCGCCCGCTTCGTTGATGTAGCCGACGATCTGCTTGTTGACGGAGCCGGCCAGCACCATCTCGACGATCTCGATGGTCGCGGCATCGGTGATGCGCAGGCCGGCGGCGAATTCCGAGACGATGCCGAGGCGCTTGAGCATGGTCGCGATCTGCGGGCCGCCGCCATGCACCACCACCGGATTGATCGCAGTCTGCTCCAAGAGCACGATGTCGCGGGCAAAGTTCTTCGCGGTTGCCTCGTCGCCCATGGCATGGCCGCCATATTTGATGACGATGGTTTCCTCGTCATATTGCTGCATGTGCGGCAGCGCTTCGGACAGGATGCGGGCCTGGTCGAGCGGAGAGATGTCGGTCATGTCGCGGTCTCGCTGGCGGGACGGTCGGTGCGCGTTCTATCCGATTGCCGGGCGCGGCGCAAAGTGTGGCGTTCCTTTTTACCCTCCAGGGGAGGGTAAGAGGCGCGCTACCTGTTCGCCACCACCGCTGCCAACGTCACTGCCAGCCAGCTCGCGATCATCACCATTCCACCCGTCGGCGCCGCGTAGGGAAACAGCGCGTGACCCGCGTATTGCCGCAAGGTGAGGTCGCCCGCGAACAGCGCGGTGCCGATCACGAAGCCGAACGCCGCAACGAGTCCAATTCCGCCGTGCAGAAGGCCGCGCGCGAGCAGCGCGCCGGCGGCGAGTATGGCCGTTGCATGAAACAGTAGCATGGCGCTCGCCGACGCCAGCCGGCTCGCATCCGCGCCGTGGGCGGAGGCGGCGGCCAGCGCGACGCCGGCGGCGCCCATCAATCCGGCAAGCCCGATCAGGAGGCGATGGGCCACCATTACTTGCTCCGCTCTTCCAGGAGCTTCGCCATCGCGGCGCGCAAGCTCTCCATGCCGGTCGAACTGCGTGACGAGGTCGCGAGCACGGTCGGAAACGCGGCCGGATGCTTGGCCAGCGCGGCCTCGGTCTCGGCGATGCGCGCCTGCAGCTCGGCGGCCTTCACCTGGTCTGTCTTGGTCAGCACGATCTGGTAGCTGACGGCGGAACGGTCGAGCGTCCCAAGCACGTCGAGATCGACGTCCTTGAGGCCGTGCCGCGCGTCGACCAGCACGTAGACGCGCGCCAGCGAGGCGCGGCCGAGCAGGAATTTGTGGATCAGCTCGGTCCAGGACGCGACCTGGCTCTTCGGCGCCTTGGCGTAGCCGTAGCCGGGCATGTCGACGAGGCGCAGGTCGCTTTTCCCGGGCACCTCGAAGAAGATCAGCTCCTGGGTGCGGCCCGGCGTATGCGAGGTGCGCGCCAGGCCGTTGCGCCCCGTCAGCGCGTTGATCAGGCTGGACTTGCCGACATTGGAGCGGCCGGCAAAGGCGATCTCCAGCCCCGCCATCGGCGGCAGCGTGGCGATCGAGGGCGAGGCCCAGATGAACTGCCAGTCGCGGGCAAACAGCTTTCGCCCGGCCTCGATCAGCTTGTCGTCTTTCTTCTCTTCCATGAGAAGGATCTATCCTCTCGTCATGGCCGGGCTCGTCCCGGCCATCCACGTCTGTCCTCGTGGTACCCTCCAAAACGTGGATGCCCGGGACAAGCCCGGGCATGACGATGTGGAGGCATGTGTGCCCGCATGACCGGGCACGCTCGTGCGCAAACTACGTCGCCTTCCGCGCGAACGTCGCCTTGAGATTGTCGAACAGCTCCACCTTCACGCCGTTGCGGCGCATGATGTAGCTCTGCTGGATCACCGAGAGCAGATTGTTCCAGGCCCAGTAGATCACGAGGCCCGCCGGGAAGCCCGCCAGCATGAAGGTGAAGATCAGCGGCATCCAGTTGAAGATGAGCTGCTGCGTCGGATCCGGCGGCGTCGGGTTCAGCTTCATCTGGAACCACATCGTGATGCCCATGATGATCGGCCAGATGCCCAGCGCGAGGTAGTGGCCGAACACCGGGATCGTGGTCGGATCGAACGGGAGCAGCCCGAACAGGTTGAACAAATTGGTCGGATCCGGCGCCGAGAGGTCCTTGATCCAGCCGTAGAACGGCGCGTGCCGCATCTCGATGGTGACGAACAGCACCTTGTAGAGCGAGAAGAACACCGGGATCTGGATCAGCACGGGAAGACAGCCGGCGACCGGATTGATCTTCTCCTTGCGGTAGATCTCCATCATCTCCTGCTGCTGCTTCACCTTGTCGTCGGGATAGCGCTCCTTCAGCGCCAGAAGCTGCGGCTGGATCGACTTCATCTTTGCCATCGAGGCGTAGGATTTGTTCGCCAGCGGGAAGAACAGCAGCTTCACGATCACGGTGACGAGCAGGATCGAGATGCCGAAATTGCCGAAGAAGCGGAAGAAGAAGTCGAGGCCGAGGAACATCGGCTTGGTGAGGAAGTAGAACCAGCCCCAGTCGATCAGCAGATCGAAATGGTTCAGGCCGAGCTCCTTGTTGTAGCCGCCGAGCCCGGCGAACGGGAACACGCCGACGACGCCGGCTTCCTTGGCGCCGGCGAACAGCCGCGCGTTCGCCGTGCCGGTGCCGCCGATCGGGACGGTGACGGGATCGAGCAGGTAGTCGGTCTGGTAGGTGTGGACGTTGCCGACCGGGTTCGACGAGAAGCGCGCCTGGAGCTGGGCATTGGTGTCCGGCAGCAGCGCCGAGGCCCAGTACTTGTCGGTGATGCCGAGCCAGCCATTGGTGGCCTTGAAGTTCACCGCCTTGGCTTCGTCGATCTTCTTGTAGGCGTATTCCTGCAGGCCGTGGTCGCCGAGATAGCCGATCAGGCCTTCATGCAGGATGTAATAGCCCGACACCTGCGGCGCGCCGTGGCGCGAGATCAGCGCGAACGGATAGAGCGTGACCGGCGCGTTGCCGACATTGCTCACCTCGTCCTTGACGGTGAAGAGATAATGGTCGTCGACCGCAATGGTGCGGCGGAAGGTGAGGCCCTCGCCGTTGTCCCACTTCAGGACCACCGGCGTCGTCGGCGTCAGGCTGCCGCTGCCGTCCTGCTGCCAGACGGTCTGGGCATCGGGCATCTTCGCCGTCACGCCCGTCGCCGCCACCCAGCCGAACTCGGCGTAATAGGGCTCCGCCGTGCCCGAGGGCGAATAGAGGATGATCGGCGGCGACTTCGGGTCGACCGTTTCGCGGAATTGCACCAGCGCGATGTCGTCGATCCGGCCGCCCTTCAGCGAAATGCTGCCGGCGATGCGCGGGGTCTCGATCTTCACGCGCGGGCCGGCTGCAATGGCGGCCTCGCGGGTGACGACCGGCTGGCCCTGCTGGCTCGCGCCCGGCGTCGCCGGCTGGGTCACGCTGCCAGGCTGCGGCGCGGTGCCGGGAGTCGCCGAGGCCGTCGGCTGCGGCGTGGATTTCTGAAGCTCGGTCTGCGCCTGCTGCTGGGCGCGCTGCTTCTCCATCTGCGGCACGTTGTAGAAATACTGCCAGGCGATCAGCACGAGGCCGGACAGAATGACGGCGAGGATGGTATTGCGATTATCGGTCATCTCGAATGTCTCGTCATCAATCCGGTTTGCGGCTGGCAGCGGGAGCGGGGCCGGGCCTCTGGCCGCGCGCTTTGGCCGTATGCCGCGCGGGCTTCGTGAACGCTATGCGCAGATCGTCGAGCATGGTGGCGAAGTCGCGCGAGAGCGCGTCCCTTCGTCCGACCAGCACATAATCATGATGAGGCTGCATTGACACCGGATCGAGCCGCTTCACCAATTCGCGAAGCCGGCGCCGGATGCGATTGCGCTCGGGGGCGTTGCCGTTCTTTTTGGTGACGGTGAAGCCGATCCGGATCGGACCAAAGTCATCGCGGCGACGGCTTTGCAGGACGAACGCGGGACTATTCACCCGCGCGCCATTGGCAACGGCGAGGAAATCCGCCCGCTGCCTCAGCCGATCCATGATGAAATCCCAAAAGGGGGTCCGGCTCAGGCGCTCAGACGCTTGCGGCCGCGGGCGCGGCGGGCGGCGAGGACCTTGCGACCGCCGGCAGTGGCGAGGCGGGCGCGGAAGCCGTGACGGCGCTTGCGCACCAGTTTGCTGGGTTGATAAGTCCGCTTCACGGGTTTTTCTCCGCTGACCGGGCAATTTGCCTGTAGAATTGATGGTAAAGTCCGGAAGATGCGGCCCCAAACGGGCCTTTTTCCGGCCCCAAGAGAGCCGCTCCCGGTGTCGCACCGGGTCATCGCGGACAATTTGCGCGGCTTATAAGGGAGCGTCTTCTTTTCGTCAACGCCGCACAAGCGCGCGATTCCGGTGAATATCGCTGTTCGTGCGGGGTTTTTAACCCTTGAGGTGGCGACTCGCGATATCAGCACATACATCCCACCTTGGTAGATTAGCGATCCGTAATTTGACCGGACTCCGGGCGGGCCGCATCCTCCATAAGCCAAGGCCAACAGGGGCGAATTTCGTGGTAGCCACAGATCGCCAGCCGATCCAGGATCTGGATCAGCCGGAGCAGCCGGCGATGCGCCCGCGTGGGACGCGCGGGCTCGGGCTGTCTGGCAAGCTGCTGCTGCTGACCATTCCCCTGGTGATGATCGCCGCGGTGCTGCTCTACGTGCCGGCCATCGCCAATTTCTGGGTCAACCGGCTGAACGACCGCGTTGCGGCGGCCAATACGGCGGCGCTGGTGCTGGATGCGGCGCCGCTCGGCATGGTTCCCGATTCGCTGTCGCGCCAGATCCTGAAAAGCATCAATGCCCGTGCCGTCGCCATCAAGATGGGCCAGCAGCGCCGTCTGCTCGCCAGCGACAACATCCCGTCCGCCCTCGAGCATGACATCGACCTGCGCGACATGACGGCCTGGGAGGCGATCACCGGCTCGTTCCGGATGATGCTGGAGACCGGGAACCAGGCCATCCGCATCGTCGGACCCGGGGTCGGCAATGCCCAGTTCATCGAGATCGTCACCGACGAGCTGCCGCTGCGGCAGCAGATGTACCGCTTCTCCCGCAACCTCGTGGTGGTCGCGCTGATCATCGCGGTGCTGACGGCGGGCCTCGTCTATCTCGCGCTCCATTATCTCTTCGTGCGGCCGATGCGGCGGCTGACGGCGAGCCTGGTCGGCTTCCATGAGAACCCCGAGAGTTCGGCCGGGATCATCGTGCCGAGCCAGCGCAGCGATGAGATCGGGGTGGCCGAGCGCGAATTGTCGGACATGCAGCGCGACCTGATGTCGATGCTGCATCAGAAGAGCCGGCTCGCCGCCCTCGGCCTCGCCGTCTCCAAGATCAATCACGATCTGCGCAATCTGCTGGCCTCGGCGCAGCTGCTGTCGGACCAGCTCGCCAGCGTGCCGGATCCGCGGGTGCAGCGCTTTGCGCCCAAGCTCGTGCGCTCGCTCGAGCGCGCCATCGCCTTCTGCCAGTCGACGTTGTCCTACGGCCGCGCCCAGGAGGCCGCGCCCGACCGCCGCATGATCCTGATCGAGCCGGTCGTGCTCGAGGTGCGCGAGACCGCTGGGCTCGCCAACGATGCCTCGATCGCCTGGGTCGCCGCGATCGAGCGCGGGCTTGCGATCGATGCCGATCCCGACCAGCTGTTCCGCGTCTTGCTCAACCTCGTCCGCAACGCTGCCCAGGCGCTCGAAAGCCACGCGTCGGGTGAGGGCCGCGTCCAGCAGATCCGGATCACCGGAAAGCGCGAAGGCGCCGTCGCGATCATCGAGGTCTCCGATACCGGCCCCGGCGTCCCCCAGAAGACCCGGGACCACCTGTTCGAGGCCTTCCAGACCTCCGGCCGCCCCGGCGGCAGCGGCCTTGGCCTCGCCATCGCCGCCGAGCTGGTGCGCGCCCATGGCGGCGACATCCACCTGGTCGAAGGCACCATCGGCGCCACCTTCCGGATCGTCATCCCCGATCGCCCCGTGGAACTGCTCTCCATCCGCAACGAGCGGGCCAGGGCGTAGTCGGCCAGCGGCCGAGTGAGCCAGTCATTCCGGGACCGCGCGAAGCCGAAACCGGAGTCCGGAAGGTCATGGGGGCGAGATTCCGCATTTCTCGGTGATCGAGCCCGGCATGGGCCGAGCGAAGCCGTCATCACCCTGCAAAATCTCCCCCTCCCGGACCTTGCCAATCGGGACAAGAGCGGTTAGTCAGAGCGCTCTTTCGCACCCCTCCCGGCCCTCCGGGAGCTGCGTCGCGGGTCATGCCCGCTATCGCTGTTTGCGAAAATGCGCCCGTAGCTCAGCTGGATAGAGCATCAGACTACGAATCTGAGGGTCGGACGTTCGAATCGTTCCGGGCGCGCCATTTTCGGCCATTCAGTGCAGAACAGCGTACAATTCCTCGCGCTGAGCCTTTTGCCCGATTGAAGGCCACACCCGTTCAAGGCCCGAGTGGCCCGGCCCGACACAGGGGTGGGCCTCACGCGACGCCGGCAGGCTTCTCCAGGTCGGCCCAGATCTTCGCAAAATAATGCTGGAACGCTGGATCGATGCGCAGCGCGGCGGGATCGCGGCCCTCCCGCGGCAACTCGATCACGTGGAGCGCGCGCACCGTGGCGGGCCGTGCGCTCAGCACCAGCACGCGGTCGGCCATGGCGATGGCTTCGCCGATATCGTGAGTGACGAGGATCGCGCTCTTGCCGCGCTCGGCGATGATGCGGGAGACGTCGGCCTGCATGAGCAGGCGCGTCTGGAAGTCGAGCGCCGAGAACGGCTCGTCGAGCAGGATCACTTCGGGATCGAAGGCGAGCGTGCGCATGATGGCGACGCGTTGGCGCATGCCGCCGGAGAGCGCCGCGGGCTTGGCCTGTTCGAAGCCGGCGAGGCCATAAGCCTTGATCAGCTCCAGTGCGATCTCTCGCGCGCGCGACTTCGGCGTTTTGCGGACCTCCAGCCCGAGCATGACGTTGTCGAGCACGCTGCGCCACGGCAGCAACAGATCCTTCTGCAGCATGTAGCCGACATGGCCCGCGGCGTCGTCGACGCGGCGGCCACCGACCTCGACATGGCCTCGGGTCGGCCGCAGCAGGCCGGCGATGGCGTTGAACAGCGTGGACTTGCCGCAGCCGGAGGGGCCGACGATCGCGAGCGTCTCGCCGCGGCGCAGCTCGAAATCCACCTTGCGGATCGCCTCGACCGGACGGCCTTCGCCTTCGAAGGTGACGCCGACATTCTCGGCGCGCAGCACGATCGGCTCCGAGCCTGCAATATTCTGCGCGAGCACGTTCATCGGTCCACCTCCCTGCAGAAGTCGAGCAGCGTGTCGTTGAAGATATTCGGTGTGACCACGCTGAAGGCATGCGCCCCCCAACCCACCTCGTGCACGCGCGCACCGGGAATGGAAGCGGCGAGCTCGCGGGTGAGATAGGCCGGCACCAGCGCGTCGTCCTTTGCGGACGACAGCAGCGTGGGTACGTTGATCTCCTCGAGGCGCCGGCCGCCCTCGAATGCCAGGAACATGTCGATGCGCTGGTTCATCGTCGCGACGGAGGGGAAGTGTTTCAGGATGCGTTCTTCCTCCGCGTCGAGATGGGCGATGTTCTCGGAGATCCATTGCGGCGGATAGAGGAACAGCGGCTGCGCGCGCACATAGGCTTGCGGTCCGGACCGGTTGAGCAGCGCTTTCCGGATCTCGAAGCAGCGCCGCAGGAACGGATCGGCGCGGCCCCAGCCGTTGACGATGGTGAGGCTGCGCAGGCGTTTCGGATGACGCAGCGCCAGCTCGATGCCGACAATGCCGCCGATGGCGTGGCCGACGACATGCGCGGCGTCGACGTCCGCATGGTCGAGCACGCTGGCGATGTCGTCGGCCATGCCGGCGATGCTGCGATCGCTTCGTGCGCTGCGGCCGGTGCCGACGTGATCGTAGAGAATGACCTGGTGGCGCTCGGTGAGCGCATCCAGCTGCGGCGCCCAGAACGAGCCGCTGCCGCCCATGCCGGCCGAGAGCAAAACCGGCGTACCGTGCCCGTGAACTTCGTAATAGATCTCGGCATCCTTGCCGCGTGCAAAAGCCATGACGTCCCAGCTATTGAGTGATGAGTTTCGGATCAGGACAGCAGGCGCCGCTCGATCAGGTCGATCGCGGAGTACATCAGCAGCGCCACCGCCATCAGCGCCGCGATGCCCACCCACACCGCGTTGAGGTCGTAGAGCACGCCGGCATAGTAGATCATGTAACCGAGGCCCTCTTTCGAGGCGATGTACTCGCCGACGACGGCGCCGATCAGGGCAAAGCCGACATTGAGGCGGAAGGCCGCGACGATCCACGGCATCGCGCCGGGCACGATCACGGTGCGCCAGGTCTTCCAGCGCGAAGCGCCGAGCGAGCGCAGCAGCTTGACGAGATCGGCGTCGACCTCCTTGGCGCCCTGGAGTGCGGTGATGACCGCGACGATGAAGGTGATGATCGCCGCGATCGCGATCTTCGAGGAGAGGCCGATGCCGAACCAGACGATGATCAGCGGTGCCAGCGCGATTTTCGGCAGGCCGTTGAGCGCGATCAGATACGGCCGCAGCACCGCCGCGCCGGTCGGGAACAGCCATAGCGACAATCCCGCAGCGCTGCCGAGCACCGTGCCGATCAGGAAACCGGCGATGGCTTCCCATGCGGTGAGCCCGGCGTCGCGGAGCAACTCGCCACTGGCGATGAGCTTGCCCGCTTTCGCGATGATGCCGCTCGGCTGGCCGTAGAGATAGACGGCGATGAAGCCGAGGCGGATCGCAAGCTCCCACGCCGCCAGCAGTGCGACCAATAGTGCGATCTGGAGCAGCGCGATCCGGGCTGCGGTGGGCAGCTTGAACCGCGCGCCCGTCACTGCGGCCTGGCCTGCATCGAGCACGGCCACCTCACGCCCTCTTGTGCGCGATCGAGGCGATCTCGACGAGGCAGGCGGGCTTCACGAGGCCGCACTGGATGCAGTACCGCGCCGGCTTCTCGCCGGGAAAATATTCGGCATAGACCTTGTTGACCGCCGCATAGTTCGCCCAATCAGTGATGAAGATCGAGTTGAAGGTAACGTCTGCAAGGCTCGACCCCGCCGTCTCGAGCACGCGCTTGATGGTCTCGAGGATGTGCCGGGTCTGGCCGGCGGCATCGCCTTCATGGACGACGTCGTTGTTCGAATCGAACGCCAGCGTGCCCGAGACGTAGATGACGTTGTCGGCCATCATGCCCGGCGAGTACGGGGCGATGGGCGCGTGTGTGCCCGGCGGAATGATGGCGCGGTCGGTCATGGCGTATCCTCTTGTGCTGGAATAGCTTCGGTCTGGGCAAAGGCGCGGCGGAAATCGCTCGCGGACGAGACCCAGCCGAAGAAGGTCTCGATGTTGAAGATTGAGGCTTTCTGGATGTAGTCGGGACCGGCCTGGTGCGTTGCGTCCTCCAGCATCACGCCGAAATATTCGAGATGGAAGCCGTCGCGCAGGGTCGATTCCACGCAGACATTGGTGGCGATGCCGCAGAACACGAGATTGCGGATGCCGCGGGCGCGCAAAATGCTGTCGAACTGGCTGTTGAAAAAGCCGCTGTAGCGCGTCTTCGGCACCACGATGTCGCCGGGCTTGGGCTGCAACTCGTCGACCAGCGCATAGTCCCAGCCGCCCTTGGCGAGCAGCCTGCCTTGCAGCTCGGGCCGTTTGCGCATCGTCTTCAGCGCGTTCGACTTGTGCCAGTTCGGCGAGCCCGGCCCACCGGCCTCGACATAGTCGGCGTCCCAGCCGTTCTGGAAGAAGATCACGGGAACGCCGGCGCCCCGCGCGACCGCCACCACGTCCTGGATCGCCGTGATCGCGGCCTTGGCGCCGGAGATGTCGAAGCCGGCGAGGTCGAGATAGCCGTTCGGCGAGGCATAGGCGTTCTGCATGTCGACGACGACCACGGCCGTCTCGTCGACCGCGAGCCGGAGCGGCTCGGGCCGCGCCGGGAGCGTGACAAAGCGCTGCTCGCGCGCGTCGGAGGTGTTCACGATCATCACGCGAGACCGAACTGCCTGGTCGCCTGCTCGGCGAAACGGTTGTCGACCATCTGCGCATACGGGAGTGCGGATTGCACTGCGCCGCCGCCTTGTTCGAGCCGCATCGCGCGGTCCCATTCGTCGGCGGAGATGGTCGGGTTGCGCGGGATCGCGGTCTTCGAGCCGAAGAAGTTCTTCGTTGCGCTGGCGACGACGGATGGTGTGACCTTCGGGAAGTATTTTTCGGCGACCTCGGTGAAAACAGCGTTGTTCTCGTGCATCAGCTTCTGCGCTTCTGCGATCGCATTGCAAAAGCCTTGGATGGCGGCCGGGTTGCTCGCGATCGTCTCTTCCGTCGCCATCGCGGTGGTAAAGCAGAGCGATCCCAGCGCATCGGCAAAGGACAGCACCGGCACGAGGCCGAACTGCTCGGCGGCGATGCTGACGTCCCATTCGAAGGCGGTAGCGATGTCGGCGCGGCCGTCCTTCACCGCGGCGGCCTGCGCGCCCGGCGGCAGTTCGAGGAACGTGACGCCGGCCTCCTTCGGATCGAACTTGCCGATGGTCTTGATCGCATAGGTCGGCACCTGGATCGTCGAAGAGGGGAATTTCAGCGTCGCGATGGTCTTGCCGCGGAGATCCTCGATCGTCCTGATCTTGCTGTCGGGTTTCGCAATGCCCCACATCGACACGCCGCCGACGATCTTGGCGATGTTCTTGATCTTGCCGCCCTCGCGCACTGCATTCACCGACATGCCCGGGCTGGTCACCCCGATTTGACCGCGCCCTGAAAGCAGAATCGGCACCGGCAGCGCGATGCCGCCGGCGGTGGAGAGGTCGGCATCGAGGCCATGCTTGGCGAACAGTCCCTTGTCAGCCGCGACATAAAGCGAGTTGTACATGCCGAGCCGCAGCGCTTCGGCGATTGCCACTTTGCCGGCTGCGAAGGTCGGGGTGGAGAGGCCGGCCAGCGGCGCCGTTGCCGCGCCCAGCAGCGAGTATTTCATGAGGTCGCGTCGGTTGATCACGTCCCAATCCTTTTGCTTGTTGGAACAGTGGGTTAGTTCCCATTGTGCCCAATTTCTGATCGTTCCCGGTCTTCGCACAAAATCCTTGCATTGGAGATTTTCATTAGCAATCAGGAATAGAGAGATATATTTATAAGCAAACATGATAGATCAGCTCGACCTGAAGCAGCTCCGCGTTTTCGTCCGCGTTGTCGAGACCGGCAGCTTCAGTGCCGCGGCACGGTCGCTCGGCATGTCGCAATCCGCTGTCAGCCAGTTGGTGCGCCAGCTGGAAGACGGCCTGCGCGTGCGGCTGCTCGACCGCACCACGCGAAGGCTTCAGCTCAGCAAGGTCGGCGCGGACTTCATGCCGGGCATTCAGCGCCTGCTCGCCGATCTCGATCGACAGCTTCAGGATCTGCGCGATTTGCGCGAACATCGCCGCGGTCACGTCACGGTGGCCTGCGTGCCGTCGGTCGCGCTGCGGCTGATGCCGCGCGTGCTCGCCGCGTTCCAGCGCGAGCATCCGATGGTCGCGGTGACGTTGAAGGAGATCTCGCGGCATCAGATCTTCGCTGCGCTGCGCGGCGGCGACGTCGATCTTGGCATTGCCAACGTCCCGGGCGACGATCCCGAGCTCGATGCTTCACGACTGCTCGTCGACAATTTCGCGCTGGTGATGCGCCGCGACCATCCGCTCGCCGCGCGGGACGCGGTAAGCTGGGCGGAAGCCTCGAAGGCCGGCCTCGTTGTGATGGCATCAGGCACCGGAATCCGGCTCGAGATCGAGCGCGGCGTTGCCGATCTCGGTCAGGGCATGCCGATCCACGAGGCCGAGCATCCGGCGACGCTGCTGGCGCTGGTCGAGGCCGGCGTCGGCGTCGCACCGTTGCCGAGTCTCGCTTGGCCCGAGGCCAGCCATCCCGTGCTCACCTGGCGCAAGCTGGTCGAGCCCGTGATCGAGCGCGAGCTCTATCTGATCTGGCGCATCGGCCGCGATCTCTCGCCCGCCGCGCGCGCGCTCCAGCGCGGCATTCTCTCCGGGGCTCAGGAGATTCGCGAGCGTACGGTCTCCGGCTGATGACAGTCACGAACAACATCGGTCGACGCTCTTCCTTCCTCCACGGTAACCGCCGAATCCAAAGAGGTTGAAAAGCCGAACGCTTATGTGCTTAGTCCTTTCTGACGGTGACGAGTCGATGCAAAATCAATGATTTAGCCTCAGATCGCGTATCTGAGGGGCGGACGTTCGGATCGTTCCGGGTGCGCCATTCTTCGACGGAAGGTCAGGCAAGGCAGCATCTGGTCGCCAGACCGGGCCGAGACCGGATGGTCACGCCGTGTGAGGAGCTGATGAGGATATCGCAGGCGTTCAAATTCGAGGCGGCGCATCGGCTGCCAAACGTGCCCGAGACGCACCGGTGCAGCCGGCTGCATGGCCATTCCTATCGGGTCGAGGTCCAGCTGGACGGTCCCGTAGACCCGCACACCGGCTTCGTTGCAGACTTCTTCGATATCGAAAAGTGCTTCGCCGACATCATGGGCACGCTGGACCACCAATGCCTGAACGAGGTCGAAGGCCTCGAGAACCCGACCGCCGAGAATATCGCGGTCTGGATCTGGGACCGGCTGAAGCCGAGCCTTCAGCAACTGTGGGCGGTCCGCGTCTATGAAACGGCGGATTGTTGGGCCGAATATAACGGGCAGTGACGACGGCCCTGCGTTGCATCCGGCAAGTTCGCGTCTCCGAATGGAAACGATGATCGAGAACAGCCGGCACCGGCGTGAGAACCAATGCCGCGCTGCGACTGGCATGTGTAATCGACGGGCCGTTGAGCTTACCCCTGACGGGCTTCATAGAGCGCCACCGCGTCGGCACCGCCCGGAAACTGGAGCCGGTTGGACGTGTCGTGAACGGCCGCCCAGATGGCCTCGGCGACATCGGTTTCCTTTGTCGTCATGGCAGGGTGGGCGAAGGCCTCGAAGATGGGGGCCGCAAAACCAGCATAGGCAGGTGGAATCAGATCCTCGATCCGTACGTCCGTATTCTGCGCGAAGCGGGTCGTCGGGGCATAACCTGGTTCCACCAGCCTGGCGCGGACGTTGAAATAGCCAAGCTCATGCGCGAGCGAGCCGGTGAAGCCCTCGATCGCCTGCTTGCTGGCCGTATAAGCGGCCGCTAGCGGCATGGCGGCCAACGTCACGCTCGAGGTCACGTTGACGATCATGCCGGACCGGCGTTCGCGCATCTGCGGAATCACGCCCTGGCACATCGCCATGACGCCGAACGTATTGGTGGCGAAGACCTTGCGGATATGCGCCATTGGCGTCGCCTCGAATGCGCCGACAACGCCGATGCCGGCATTATTGACCAGCACGTCGATCGGCCCGGCCGCTGCGACGGTTGCCGCGATGCTTTCGTCGTTCGTCACGTCGAGCGGCAGGAGACACAGCCTCGGTGACGCAGGAAAAAGACTGGCGTCGGGGCGCCGCATCGTGGCGATGACATTCCAGCCCTTGTCGAGGAAATGCAGCGCTGTTTCCAGGCCGTAGCCAGAGGATGTGCCGGTAATCAGGATCGTTTGCATGGGGACCATCATTCATTTCGGATGGTCCTTTGATAGGTTTGGTCTTCGAGACGATCTATAATCCATGGTCCATTTGTATTGTTCAATCGTCCAGATTGGTGCTGTGGTCTCAGGCGTGATCGCTGCGGCCGTTGATCCGGGCAAATTGCCCCGGCGGACAGCCGAGCCGCTTGCGAAAGGCGGTGCTGAAGGCGCTAGCGGATTCGTAGCCGATGTCGTCGGCGATCCGGTCGAGCGTCTTTGCCCCGCGCAATAGCGCGTCTTTCGCCAGCGCCATCCGCCATCGGGCGAGATATTCGATCGGGCCGCAGCTGAGCACCGCGCCAAACCGCGCGGCAAAGGCGGAACGCGATTGGCCGGCGATGCGGGCAAGGCTGGCGACCGTCCAATCGGCGCGCACATCAGCATGCATGGCCGCAAGGACCCGTGCCAAAGCCGGATCGCGCATGCCATGCAGAAGACCGGCGCGGTCCTCATCCATCGTCGTGCCATGCGAGCGAAGGGCCTCGATGAGAAGAACTTCCAACATGCGCTGGAGGATCATGTCCTTGCCGGGCTCATTGCCACGGCATTCCTCTGCGATGAGATTAATCAGCCGGCCGAGCCGCACCGATCGCCCCTCGGGCGGCGGCACATGGATCATGCGCGGCAACAAGGCGAGCAGCAGCGGCGCATTCGCCGTCTCGATGCAAAACGTGCCGCCCAGCGCCTCGAAATGCGCTTCACCCTCCTGCTCGCCATGACGAACAGGTACATCCATCGGATCTCGCGGCGTCCCGGCCATGCCGGGATGACTGCTAAGGGTGAAGGCTGGCGTGGTGGGCAGAAGCAGGAAGGCCCCTGTCTCGAGCTTCAACGGGGGCTCACCGGCAAATGCAATCCAGCACTCACCTCTCAGAATGATCGTAAAGCCGGGGGCGTCGTGGGCGGCATAGCGCACGGCCCAAGCACCCCGGCCAGATATGGGTTTGGAAATGGCCGTGCTTGGCCGAAGCAGGGCAATTACATCGCTGAGTGGGTCCACTTGGACGATCCGTAGATTGTTCGGCTTTCCTATTATCAATCGTCCAGATGATTAAGTACAGTTCTCGAACTGACGACGAAAACGTCCGGCGCGGCGCGCCAATTCGGGTAGGTACGTCCACGCGCACGATCGGCCGCCTGTTCTCCTGCCTCGCCCTCTTCCTTGCCATCGCAGCCGCCCCGGTGCTTCCCGCACGCGGGGCCGAAACCTGCCCGTTCATCAGCGCGAAAGAGCTCGCCGCTGCGATGCCGGCGCTCAAATGGTCGTTGATTTCAGGTCAGGACGGCCGCGGCTGGATGTCCTCCACCTACACCGTCAGCCCGCAGGCTTGCCGGATCGCGATCTGAACCGGGGAAGGTGGCAACGCCGGATCAAATTCGCCCTTCGGCAACAGCGGAGGCTGTGCCATGAAGCGCGGCCGCTTCCCGCGATGAGGTTGCGCGGCATGAACCAGGAACGGATGGCACAGATAGACGCTGCCTGCCGCGCCGGTCGCCAGTTCAACCTCGCAATCCGCCGTCGAGGCGTAGTTCTCGGCGGAGAGCTGCCGCAGCGTCGCGCCTGCCTCGCCGTAGGGCAGCAGCTCCCGCGCGATTGCAGCATGCGAGCCTTTCCGGATCCTCGTGGGTGCATCGTCCGGGCCAACATCCGAGAACAGGAAGAGCATCAGCAATGCGCGTCTGCTGCTCTTCACATTGGCACGCCATTCCATGAAATCCGGATCGGTGGTGCCGAAGCTCATGTCCACGTGCCAGCCATCATCACCAGGGGATTCGGCCGAGGGGAAGCGGATCGGAAAGGTCCCGAGGCCGCTCGGCGCAAGCCAGCGCCCTTCGCCCACGAGTTGATCGTAGGCTCGGTGCAGGGGCGGCGCATTCGCGGCTTCAACGAATGGGGGCGAAGCCTTGGATCCCACCCGGACAACGGGCTGCGCCCAGTTTTCGGGGTGGTCCGGCGACAGGCCAATATCCGCCCACAGCTCGTCCCTGCATTGCTCTGCAAGCCGGGTGCTGAAGGCATTCTCGATCTTGACGAAACCGTCGTTGATGAAGTTCTGGACCTGACGGGGCGTCAGGCCAACCTGTTCGGTCTTGGGCATTGCACATTCTCCGCTCGGCTACCGCATCAAGCGCAGCCGGTTGATCCGATTGGCGCAGATGCGCCGGAACGACTCTTTGCCGTTCAGATCAGCGGGAAGAATGTGGACGTGAACATCATGATCGACACGTATAGCGCGGCGGAGTGCGGAATCAAGACACGTCCGCCGCTTGGCGAGTGCATGCCGAGTGTCGGCAGCCTCTCGCTGTGCGATGAGGCTGCCGCAAGCTCATGCGCGCGTCACGGGCAAGGGTGACGCAGACCGTCGTTGCCCAGATAGGTCCCCGAGCCGGGATCGTAGGAGCGATAGCGCTGCGCGCAGTAGGAGACGGCATTGGATTGAGCCTGGCTGTTGGCGATTGCGCCGCCGATGATCGCGCCCGCTGCGAGGCCGCCGAGTACGGCTGCGCCGGTGCCGTAATGGCCGTGATGGTGCCTGTGGCCGTAGCCATGCCTATATCCGTATCCACGTCCGTACCCATGCCGGTACTGCACCTGCTGCACGCCTGAGTCGGGACCGGGATTGGCGATCGGCAGCGGCGCCGCGAGCACCGGCGAGGCAGCCGTCGAGAGCATCGCTCCGGCGGCCGCAAGGACGACGAAAGTCTTACGCATTGTCATGTCGCGCTCCATATTGTCGAAGGTAGAGCAACGGCGGGTTGCCCGCTTGGTTCCATCCGCGCAAGGCGAGCGCCAGCAGGCCGCGGAAAATGAGCTCTCCCGAAGATGCAGGCGGAACAATATGGAACTGAGCCTTTCACCGCAGGCCCCGCTCATCGATCAGAATGCGGTGGATCTCGATGCGTTCCGGCAGCTCGATCAGGAATTCCGCGTCGCGCGCGAGATGATGGACCTCGGTCGGCTCGCCCCCGGTGAAGGCCGTCATGGCCTCGATGTCCGGCCAATAGGAGATGGTGGTGAACCAGGTCTCCTCGGCACGGTCCTCGCGCAACTGCTGCACGCCGAGCGCGGTCTTCAACAGCGGCGGAATGCCCTCGGCCTGCAGATAGGCCTGGTAGGCGTCAGCGAGGTCGCGGCGGGTCCGGCCGCGCCAGATGCGGGCGATGGTCGGTTTGGTCGGCATGGTGGGCTCCCTTGCGGCAATGACAAATATCCTGAGCGCGGGACCTTCTCTTCAGCAAGAACGCGATGTTCGCATTCTGGTTGCATGCGCTTCGACGTCATGTTTTCCGGCGGCCGCACCGAGAGCCTAGTGCCGGTCGCCCGCGATGTGCCGCAGCCACTCCGTGTTCGGCGGCGGATCGGCGGCGCCGCCGCGGCATGATTCGCCGGTCATTGATCTGAAACAATGACGGCGCGCGGGCCAGATGCTAGGGCGAGTCGCAGATCACGGCGCAAGGCTCCCTAGGCCAGTACAAGACAATCTCCGCGCGTGATGGAATCCGAGGGCTCGATGGGACGACTACTGAATATTGTGACGCCGCTGCACACGGCGACCAAGCGCGATTACATGGCCCGCATGAACGACGAGAAGATCGCCTGCTCGCTGAAAGCGCGGGAATACGAGGCTGATTACTGGGATGGCGACCGCCGCTTCGGCTATGGCGGCTATCGCTTCATCGAGGGGCGCTGGGCGCCGGTCGCCAAGGCGCTGATCGAGACGTACGGTCTGAAGGATGGGTCGAGCGTGCTCGATGTCGGCTGCGGCAAGGGCTTCCTGCTCTACGAGATGCAGAAGATCCTGCCCGGCTTGAAGGTCGTCGGCTTCGATATCTCCCGGCACGGTCTTGCGAACGCGCACGAGCAGGTGAAGCCGTACCTCTTCAACTATCGCGCCCAGGACGTCTATCCCTATGGCGACGACAGTTTCGATCTCGTCATCTCGCTCGGCACCCTGCACAATCTCAGGCTGTATGAGCTCGAGGCGGCGGTCAAGGAGATCGAGCGGGTCGGGAAGAACAAGTACATCATGGTCGAGGGCTACCGGACCGTCGCCGAACTGCACAATCTCGAATGCTGGGCGCTGACGGCGGAGTCCATCCTGCACACGTCGGAATGGATCTGGCTGTACGGCAAGCTCGGCTACACCGGCGATTACGAATTCATCTATTTCGAGTGACCGGGCGCTGCTGATGGATATCAAGACTGCCAAGGCGGCAATCCTCGTCGAATCCGGCAAGCCGCTAGTCGTCGACGAGTTCACCCTGCCTGATACGCTCGAGCACGGCCAGGTGCTTGCGCATGTGCACACCTCGAGCATCTGCGGTGCGCAGATCAACGAGATCGACGCCGTCAAGGGCGCCGACAAGTTCCTGCCGCATCTGTTGGGACACGAAGCGCTGGCAACGATCGTCGAGACCGGGCCCGGCGTCGTCTCCTGTAAGCAGGGCGATACCGTCGTCATGCATTGGCGGCCCGGCAAGGGCATCCAGTCCAACACACCGGTCTATTCCTGGCGCGGCAAACGTCTCAATGCGGGGTGGGTTACCACCTTCAATGAATATGCCGTGGTCTCGGAGAATCGCGTCACGCCCGTTCCCGCCTCGATCGATCGCACCAGCGCGCCGCTGCTCGGCTGCGCGGTCACGACCGCGCTCGGCGTCGTCAACAACGATGCGCAGATCGCCATCGGCGAAGCGGTCGTCGTGTTCGGCGTCGGCGGCGTCGGATTGAACATCGTGCAATTTGCCGCGATGGTCGGCGCCTGGCCGGTCATTGCCATCGACCGCCTCGACAACAAGCTGGCGATGGCGAGGGATTTCGGCGCCACTCACACCATCAACTCCGAGGCGGTGAAGGATGTCGCCGCCGAGGTTCGCTCCATCACGGGGGCCGACGGACCCGACAAGGTCGTCGAGACCACCGGCGTCAAGAATCTGATCGAGCTCGCCTACGAGATCACGGCCAAGAAAGGCCGCTGCATCCTCGTCGGTGTTCCCCGCGAGAAGGCCGAAATCTACACGCTGCCCTTGCACTTCGAGAAGGTGCTGAAGGGCTCGGAAGGCGGGCAATGCCAGCCCGCGCGCGATATCCCGCGCCTGGTCCGCCTCAGCGACGCCGGCAAGGTGAGCTACCGCGGCATCGTGACCCACGAGTTCGCGCTCGATGACATCAACGACGCGCTGGACCTGATGCGCAGCGGCACATCGGGACGGATTCTCCTGAACATCAGCTGAGCGCTGCGCTCGCCGCGCACGAAGAGGTCACTAATCGATCTCCGCCTTGGTCTTCAGTCCGGGCAACACGGTGCGGACGTGCTCGGCCAGCGTCGTCGCCAGCAGCGAGGGCCGCGCCTCCGAGAATTCGAGCGCGATGCCGATGGTCGGAAGCAGGGGCAGTCCGGCCGAGACGACGTGAAGATCGAACGGAACGGCGGTTCGTGTCAGGACGCTGATCGCATGACCGGACCGCGCGATCGCGATCAGGCCGGCGAGGCTGTTGCTCGCGTAGGCGACCCTGTAGCGCCGATTGACCGCCTCCATCGCGGCGCAGGCGGCGCGATAGTCCAGGCTCATCGGCGCCGCCAGCGCCAGCGGCAGCACATCCTGCGTCAGTATTTTCGGTTCGGCCTCGTTCGCGACCCAGACGAAGCGCTCCTCGCGTATCACCTCGCGCGCTCCGGCATCGGACAGCGAGACCAGCGCCATGTCGATCTGGCGCCGTACCAGCATCGGGCGCAGCTCGGAGGTCGGTGCGCAGACCATGCGCAGCTCGACATTGGGATGCAGCGCGCAGAACCCCTTCAGCAGCGCCGGCAGGAAAGCGATCGAATAGTCCTCGGGGCAGCCGAGGCTCAGCGTCCCCTTGAGACTCTCGCCGCTCATGTCGGCCAAAATCTCGTCGTGCTGCGCCAGCAGCGTCTCGGCGTGGGCGAGCAGTTTCTCGCCGGCCGCGGTCAGCCTCATGCCGGATCCGCTGCGGTGAAACAGCGGCTGCGTGATCGTCTGTTCCAGCCGTTGCATCTGCATGCTGAGCGCGGACTGTGTCCGGCCAATCTGCAAGGCCGCCAGGCTGATCGAGCCGGTGCGGGCCACGACGACGAAATTCCTCAGAAGGGTGAGATCCAGCATCGACATCAGGAAGATTGATATCCAGATTGAATTATATCAATTAGCCTGAAGTCAAATTCTTGACTAGAGGTCGGACGTCCCAAGCGCAGGTGGCTGTCATGACCTTGAATGCCGATCCCGATTTCTGGGCGTCCGCCAACACGCATCTGACCCGCTATGGGCCGAGTTTCGAACCCGTCATCATCGAGCGTGCGGCCGGTAGTTTCGTCTACGACGCCGACGGACGCGCCATCCTCGACTTCACCTCGGGTCAGATGAGTGCCGTGCTGGGGCATACGCATCCGGACATCGTCGCCACGGTCGCACGGCAAATGGGTGCGGTCGCTCATCTCTTCAGCGGCATGCTCTCGCGCCCGGTGGTGACGCTGGCCGAGCGTCTCGCAGCCCTTGCGCCCGGTCTCGACCGCGTGCAGCTGCTGACGACAGGCGCGGAAGCCAATGAAGCGGCGATCCGGATGGCCAAGCTCGTCACCGGCAGGCACGAAATCGTCGCCTTCGCGCAAAGCTGGCACGGCATGACCGGCGCGGCGGCGTCGGCGACCTACAGCGCGGGCCGTCGCGGTTATGGGCCGGCCGCGGTCGGATCGTTCGTCATTCCCGCGCCGAACGCCTATCGGCCGCGCTTCAGGAACGCCGACGGCAGCAACGACTGGCAGACCGAGCTGGACGATGCGTTCGCACTGATCGACAGCCAGTCGACCGGTAATCTGGCGGCCTTCATCGCCGAGCCGATCCTCTCCAGCGGCGGCATTCTGGAACTGCCGCTCGGCTATCTCGCGGCCTTGAAGCAAAAATGCGAGCAGCGCGGCATGCTGCTGATCCTCGACGAAGCTCAGACCGGAATCGGCCGCACCGGGCACATGTTTGCCTTCGAGCGTGACGGCGTGGTGCCTGATATTCTCACGCTGTCGAAGACGCTCGGCGCCGGTCTGCCGCTCGCCGCGGTCATGACGACGAAGGCCATCGAGCAGACCGCGTTCGAGCGCGGCTTCCTGTTCTACACCACGCATGTCTCCGATCCCTTGCCCGCCGCAATCGGCGTCACGGTGCTCGACGTGGTCGCGCGCGACGGGTTAGTGGCGCAGGCAACCGCCAGGGGCAACAGGCTCCGGGATGGATTGCTGTCGCTGCAGCAAAAGTTCGAATGCGTCGGTGACGTCAGGGGCCGCGGGCTTCTGCTCGGTCTCGAAATCGTCGTCGACCGGCAGTCAAAGACGCCGTGGTTCGAGCTCGGCGCGCGGATCATGGAGGAGACCATGCGTCGCGGTCTCAGCATGAACATCGTCAAGTTGCCCAGCATGGGCGGCGTATTCCGCATCGCGCCGCCGCTCACGGTGTCCGAGGCCGAAATCGATCGCGGTCTGGAGATCATGTCGGAGGCGATCCAGGCTGCCGCGACGTCGCACTGACCGGCGGAAGGCCTTTTCCGGATGCAACTCGCCAGGACATATGGGCGTCCGACGCTGTTCTCGCGGCACGGCATGGTCGCCGCCGCGCATCCGCTCGCGGCACAGGCCGGTGCACGAATCCTGATGCAGGGCGGCAATGCGTTCGATGCGGCCGTCGCCACGGCGGCCGCCCTCAACGTGGTCGAGCCGTTCATGTCGGGGCTTGCCGGGTTTGGACTGGCCACGATCTGGGTGGCGATCGAGCAGCGCATTCGCGTGCTCGACTTCGCTCCGCCGATGGCCGCAAGCTTCCCGGTCGGCAGATACACCAGCAGATTCGAGCTCGAGCGCGGTCCGCAGGCGGCCTCGACGCCCGGCAATCTCGCGGGCTGGTGCGAGCTGCTCTCGCGCTATGGACGCAAATCGCTTCCGGACGTCTTTGCGCCGGCGATCACGCTGGCGCAGGGCGGCTTTGCGCTCTCGGACTTCGGTGTTGATGAGATCAACGAGCAGGTGCCGCTGCTCGAACCGTGGCCGGAGCTGCACGCCGCACTGGTCAGGAACTATCTCCCGGATGGAATGCCGGTGAAGCTCGGCAGCATCGTCGCGCAGCCTGATCTCGCGCAGACTCTTGCCGAGATCTCCGAATTGGGGCCCGAGCATCTGTACGGCGGCAAGCTCGGCCGGCGGATCGTGGACTATCTCGCCACGCTCGGCGGCAGCCTGACGCTGGACGATGTCATCGCCGTCAAGCCGCATTGGTTCGATCCCCTGACCGTGTCCTATCGGGGGCTCGAGCTTCACGTCCCGGCGCAGCAATGCGGCGGCTTCCAGTTCGCCCTCACCCTCAAGATCCTTGAAGCCTTCGACCTCGGGCGTCTGCCGAAGGACGGCGCCGATCATCTCGATACGGTCTATCGCGCGATCCGTCTCGCCGCCGGCGAGCGCATCGCCCATAGCAATCTGGGAGGCAATCCGGGACCGGATCAAGCCGCTGGAGGAATGTCCGACGCGACGATCGCGCGGCTTCGCAAGCGTGTGAGCGACCGCCGGCCGATCACGGGCCCGACAGAGCAATGGATGCCGCAGGATCGTGCCGATCCCGGCCACACCACCTCGTTCTCGATCGCCGACGCCGAAGGCAATCTGGTCTGCATGACGCAAAGTCTCGGCAGCCCGTTCGGCAGCGGCGTCGTGGTGCCGGGGACCGGCGTTTGCCTCAACAATCATCTGCATTGGGCCGACGTGCAGCCGGGAAGCCCGAACCTCGCCAAGCCGGGCGACGCGTTGCCGGTGACGATGGCACCGTCGATTGCGACGCGTGGCAGCCGTCCGGTGCTCGCGCTGGGGACGCCCGGCAGCTACGGCATCCCGCAAACCCAGGCCCAGGCTTATGTGCAGCACATCGAGTTTGGCCTTCCGCTGCAGCAGGCGATCGAGGCGCCGCGTTCAAGGCTGTGGGACGGCCGCTTCATTCAGGCAGAGAACCGCATCGCGCCGGAGACCATCGCCGAACTGAAGCGCCGCGGCCACGAGATCGAGATTTTGGACACCGGATGGACCATGCTCTGCGGAGGCATGCAGGCCGTCGCGCTCGATCCGGTAACCGGCGTGATGACGGGGGCCGCCGATCCGAGGCGGGACGGGTATGTCATCGCCTTGTGAGCGCTCGCACATCGAGGCGAGTGCGGGCAGACGCCGCCGATGCGTTCCGCGGCCTGAATGCAACTAAGCCGACGGATGCAAGAGCCGGTTGATGAGCTGAACCAGGGTGCTTTCCAGCTCTTCAGGAGAGCTGATCGTGAGGCCCTCCTTGTAGTACTGCTCGACCGGATGGCCGATACCTATTGCGGCAAGCCTGATATCGCCGGCCTGCTCGATCTCGCCGATGACACGGCGCAGATGGCGGTCCAGATACCTGTCGCCATTCTCGTGCAACGTGGAATCGTCGACCGGCGCGCCGTCGGACAGCACGATAAGGCATTTCTGTCTTTCGTCGCGCTGGCGCAAGCGCGACGCAGCCCATTCGATCGCCTCGCCATCGATGTTCTCCTTGAGGAGATCCCGCCGCAGCATCTCGGCACAATGTCGCGCGCTCAGCTTCTCTGCGGGGCTGCAATAGACGACATGCAGCAGATCGTTCAAGCGACCGGGATAAGAGGGCTTGCGGTCGTTCAGCCATTTCTCCCGGCTCTGTCCGCCCTTCCAGCGTGCCGTCGTGAAGCCGAGCACTTCGTGGGTGACGCCGAGGCTATCGAGCAAATCCGAGGCGACCAGTGCAGCCCTTGCTGCGAACAGGATCGGCTGTCCGCGCATGGATCCAGAATGGTCGATGAGCAGTGTCACGATCGTATCCGAAGGGGAACTGTCCTGCTGCTGGGTGGCGGCAAGATCCGCGCGCCGTCCCGCAAGCTCCGCTTCGAGGTCGTACAGCGGTCCGGGGTCGATTTGCGGAAATCGCTCCGCCCAGCGACGATCGGGCAACGCGGCCAGGACGGCATCCAGATCGCCGGCCTTGATCTCGAGGTCATAGTCCCTTGTATAGGCCCGATAGGGCCGGGCGGGATCGAATGGGACCGGCGTCTGCCGGAACTTCCGCAGCGATGGCAGAAAGCTCAACGCCATCAGTGCAACGAGTGCCGTCAGGAAAGCGTCACGCCAAAGCAAGCCGGCCTCCAGTGATCTCGATGGTCAAATACAGCGCGTGACTGGCCGCGTCTCGTTAACGAATCGTTCACCGCCCAAGGCCAGCCCAGCCGTAACCGCCGGTTAACCATGGATATTTACGGTGCGGCAAGCCTCCAGGCCTGTCAGTTGATTTCGAGTCCAACCCCATGGCGTTCGGTCGAAGCGCATCTCCGCGAAGCATCGCCCCGACGGAGCAAGCGGCTTCCTGGGAAGCGCCGTGGGCTGCGAAGGTGAAGCCTGACGGCGTCTCGCCTGGCCTGACCATGGGATCGCTGACCGTCTTCGGTACACTCTCCTTTCTGCGCGAGAACGGCCGGCGCATTCTGACCCTGGCCGCGGCGCTGTTCGCCCTCGGCATCGTCGTCCTGGTGGTTCTTCCGGTCCGCTACGCCGCGACGGCCCTGGTGGTGCTCGATCCCCGCGAACTGCGCGTGACCTCGGATCAGGAGGTGCTGCCGGGCATCGGCCAGGATGCCGCGGCGCTTCAGAGCCAGATCGAGATTGCAAAATCCGACGGTTTTCTCCGTCCCCTGATCGAGCAGCTCAAGATCGCGGACGACGAGGACATCTCGGGCGGTTATACCGACACGACGCGCCTGCTCGAAAGATTCCGCAAGCGCCTAGAGATCACCCGGCGCGGGCTCACTTACGTCATTGCGATTTCCTTCACCTCGAACCGCCCCGAGCGCGCCGCCTACTACGCCAATGCGATCGCCGCGGCATTCGTTGCCAGCCAGGGCCGCGTTCGCACCGAGGCAACCGACGAGGCCGCCGACTGGCTCAAGGACCGGTTGAAGGCGCTGAACGAGCGCCTGCGCGCCTCGGAAGATGCCGTTGCCGCGTTCCGGCTCGAGCACAACATCGTCAATGCCGGCAAGGAATCCACCACGCAGCAATTGCGGGTGACCGATCTGACCCAGCAGGTCTCCGCCGCCCGCGCGCGCACCGAGGAGGCCAAGGCGCGCTACGAGCAGGTGCAACGCGACCTCAAGGCCAATGTCGAAGGGCCGGTGAAGCAGGATCTGCTGAGCATGCTGCGCGCGCAGCGCTCGACCTTGAATGACCAGATCGCACAGAAGAAGGCGGTATATGGCGATCGCCATCCCGACCTCGCGATCTCCTACAGCCAGCTCGCCGACATCAACCGGCAGATCGAGATCGAGCGGAAGAAGAACATCGACACGGCCAAGTCCGAATATGAGGCCCAGCGCGAGCAGCAGAACGCGCTGGAGAAGCAGCTCAAGGCCGTCGAGACCAAGATGCTGGTCGACGGCCAGGCTCTCGTGAAGCTGCAGGAGCTGCAGCGCGACGCCGACGCCAACAGGAACATCTACGAGCAGTTCCTGTCGAGGTTCAAGATGACCACCGAGCAGCGTCAGCTGCAGGCCTCCCAGACCAAGGTCGCCTCGATCGCCATTCCGCCGGTGCGCTCGACGCGCCCGCCGCTCGCCCTGCTGCTCGCGGCGCTGGCGATCGGCTCGCTGTTGACGTCGACCGGCGCCGTTGCGGTGATGACGAGCGTGTCCGCCGACGAGCCCGCGTCCGTTCAGGCGCCAGCATCTGTGGATGCCGAGGAGGCGCCCAACCGGCAAGTCCAGCCCCCGCCCGCCGCCGTGCCCCGGGCCGAGCCGATGCCCAGCCTTCCTGTCTGGGTTCGTATCCCCGAGCTGGCATCCGGAGCCGGGATCAGCACCGTCTGGCAAAAACCGGTTGCCACCTCGGCCGAGCTCGATGTCGGCACCCATCTGCGGCCGTTGCTCGAACGCATCGACCGTGTGCCGGTGCGCGGCTGCAAGGTCGCGCTGGTGTTGTCGGTCGGAAAGAGCGCCGGCGGCAACACGGTTGCGCGCTCGCTCAATCGCGCCGCCGTGAATCGGGGCATGATGAGCGTGCTGATCCGGCTCCAGCCGGAATTCGCAAGTCACCAGCCGCCGGTGACCGAATGGCACGACGGTTCGACCACGGCGGGCCTCCAATCGATCGAGGAGCTGCTGAGTGCCGGCCGCAAGCCCGATGCGAGGCCGGAGGACGACATTCGTTCGGAATTCGACCTGATCATCGTCCACGCCGGCAATCTCGCTTTGCAGCCCGACGCCATCGCCCTGGCCTCGCATGCGGACCTGATCGTCCTGGTGGCGCGCGCCGGCGAGCTCGGTTCGGCCGCGATGCGCAGGGTGACCGCGGCGCTGTCGAAACATGCGGCGGTGCCGACCGGCCTCGTCGTCAATCACGTGCCTGCCGGTTCAGTGGCGCCTCAGCCCGAGGGCGGCGCATTGGGCCTTGCGGTTTGACGACGACGGCGCGGTGGCGGCAATGTTGCCGTCGCTCTGACGAGCAGGATCCGCCGCACGCTATCCGCAACCTGCCTTACCCGATCAGGGCCGGCGATCCCGCCGATCGATTTGGCGCCTGCCTGCGAGCGGCCCAACGCGGAGCCGGCCGGCATTGGCCTGGCGATCATCGCATTGTCATGCTCCGGTCATCTTAGCTGCATCGTCCATTGCTCTTTTCCCGGCGCTCCGGAGCCTCTTCCGTTTCGATGACATCGGAACGGAGCTCCAGATGATTGCTTGACGCGTTTTCTCGACGCGAGCCGCGCGCCGCCTCGCTCGAAAGCGCCTCTGGGGGAGAGCTGACATGCAATTGAACAACACCATTTCGGCTGACCGCCGGCTGGTCCTCAAGGGCCTCGCTGCAGCAGCCGTGGTGCCGCTTGCGGCACCGGCGATGGCGGCTGAAGGCCTTCCGGCGCAGCCGACCGGCTCAATGGCCGCTGTCGCCACCGACAAGGCCTATTGGGCGGCCGTGAAGGGGCTCTATGCCGTCACGCCTGATGTCGTCAATCTCGAGAACGGCTATTGGGGCATCATGGCCGAGCCTGTCAGGCGCGAGTTCATCCGCCAGTCCGACATGGTCAACTATCAGAACACCTATTACGCGCGGCTGCGTGCGGGGACCGATTTCGAGGCCGTGCGCGCTGGGGTGGCGGAGGCGGTCGGCGCGCTGCCCGAGGAGATCGCGCTGACCCGCGGCGCCACCGAAGCGCTTCAGCTCCTCATCGGCGGCTACAACCGGCTGAAGCCGGGCGACGGCGTGCTCTATGCCGATCTCGACTATGATTCGATGCAGTATGCGATGAACGCGCTGAAGGCGCGCCGCGGCGTCGATGTGGTCAAGTTCGACGTGCCGGAGCCCGCCACCCGCCAGGCGGTGCTCGACGCCTATGCCCGTGCGATCGAGGCGAACCCGAAGACGAGGCTTCTGCTCCTGACGCATGTCGGCCACCGCACCGGCTTCGTCATGCCGGTCGCCGAGATCGCCCGCATGGCGAAGGCCAAGGGCATCGACGTCATCGTCGACGCCGCCCATTCCTGGGGACAGATCGACTTCCGGGTGGGCGAGCTCGAGGCCGATTTCGTCGGGTTCAATCTGCACAAATGGATCGGCGCCCCGCTCGGCGTCGGCTTCCTCTACATCAGGAAGGATCGCCTTGCGGCCATCGATCGCGACATGGGCGACGAGGATTTTCCGGAAAGCGACATCCGTTCGCGGGTGCATACCGGCACGGTCAATTTCGCCACGGTGCTGACGGTGCCCACGGCCGTGGCGCTGCATCAAGAGATCGGCGCGGCGGCCAAGCAAGCCCGCCTGCGTTATTTGCGCGACTACTGGGTGAGCCGCGTCCGCGGATTCAAGGGCATCGAGATTCTGACGCCGGATGAAGCCGGCTCATATGGCGCGATCACGTCCTTCCGCCTCGCCGGCAAGACCGGCAAGGTCGACAACGAGCTTATCGTGGCGAAGCTGAGGGACAGCTACAGGATCATGACGGTGCGCCGCGCCGGCGTCGCCAAAGGACAGTGCATCCGTGTGACGCCGGCCCTCTACACTGACGAGGCCGACCTCGACCGCCTCGTCGAGGCGCTGGCCGTCATAACGGGGACGAAGACGGGGTAAGGTTGGGGTAGGGATCGGGCTATCGCATGTGAGGTAGCTTGACACGATATAGTCCCCACATCGTCATGGCCGGGCTTGTCCCGGCCATCCACGCCTCGCCACGTCGCACCGGGAACGTGGATGTCCGGAACAAGCCCGGGCATGACGACCTTTTGTGAGGGCCAATGTGATTCCTCTGGGGCACATCGTCTCGCCATCACCGCCACCCCGGCGCCCGCGGGGTCTTCTGCGTCTTCTTCACGAACGCACGCACGACGCCAGGCTGATACAGCTCGCAGACATGAAATATCGAACAATCGGCATCAGGCGCCATCGGGCAATGAAGCAACTGGACATGCATGACGGGTCGCTCATCCACAGCCCGCACATTCATCTGCCGACGCTGACCCACGCCTGGACCTTCTTCCGCCATTCCTCATCGAATCGGAAGGTGAGTTCGTTGGCAGCGTCCGGTGAGAGAAGCTGGTCAACTGCGGACGCTTGTATCTCGCCGATGTCAGGTATGTCGGTGTACCCGAGGCTCGCCAGCCGCTGGCCAAAAGGCGGATGTGTCGAATCGGGATCGTGCTCGCGGCTCAGACTGGCAACGGCGGCGGTCATGGGTCCGGGCGCTCTTATGGCTGCGATCTGATCTAAGATTCGCGCGAACGGCGGTAATGGCGCCTTGATTGCGCCGAGCACCTCCTTCTGCAGCGGGGCGAATACGAGATCGGTCAGACGTGCTCCACAAACCTCCATCATCACCAGCGCGCGTGCCATCTCCTCGCGTCCAACTTGCTCGGCCGCTTCGAAATCGGCGGCAAGCTCGTTCTCCCGTGACAACGCGCGGTATTCCTTCTCGAGCCTTTCGAGCAGGGAATGGAGGAGGATGCGGACAATATATCCGGTAACGGTGTGCTCCGGATCGGCGTAGAAGAAAACGTTCTCCGCGGCCGTCATGAAATCCGCAAGGTTGGTGCCTCCCGACGTGTGCCGAAGCCGGGCGTGCGCCACTTCATGAGCGACAACGGCACGAACCGCCCGCTGATCCAGGATCATCAACAATGGCAGACCAACGGTCATCGTGACATGCTGCCCGAACACTCCGGCATACCGGCTTTCTTCCGAGATCGAAGCGTTGAAATCGGTGTTGACCAGCAGAGTGCGGTTCGATCCGACAAAGCCGCGATCGAGCTCCTTCCATACCGCCCAGAGCCCCGGGGCGGTCTCCTCGTCGGCTTCGAAGCTGCGATGCTTGCGCGAAGGCAGGAACAGCAGCCCAATTGCGAGTGCCATCGCGGCCATGAAGATTGTGAACACAATCGGTGCCGTGGCCAGCGCCGCAATCGTGTACCGGTCCATGATCATCAGCCATATGGCGAGAATCGTGCAAGCCAGCGCGACGACGGGAAGGATCGCATAGCGGCCAAGGCGCAAGATGATTTGCAGGATAAGGCGTTTCATCCGCGTTTCGGCAGCGAAGCGCCTCAGATCAAGCCTTGCCACATGAGCTGTTGCTCTGATGCAAGCTGGCGACGTCGGCACGGCCCTGGCTCTCGGTGACCTGGATCAACGTGATTGCACCGGGGGTGACGATTCCCATCTGCGGTTGGGCGGAGAGGTAGGTGGTGCTGCCGGCACGCAGATCGAGGCTCACCTTCTCACTTCCTTGCCCGAACAGGTTGCTGCTCAGCGGAAGATTGTTGACTGCAACCTCGTGGCGGCCTGGAGGCAGCTCGCAGGCGACGAACCCCGCAGCCTGGCTGCCTCCAATGACGCGCCCATCGACCGCATAGCTTGGCTGGACTGCGAAACCCAGGGCGGATGAGCGATAGACCACCAGCCGTGCGGTATTTGCTTTGACGTTATCTGTCAGAGCCGCGCTGCCCATCGGCCCTGACGCACACCCCGCAAGCAAGAAAGCCGCAACGAAGATCCCCGGACGCAAGCCCATTCCAACCCCCTGATTCAGTCCAACAGTCCCCAGGGGATCATTGGCGGGGGTGGTGCACGAAGTCAATCGCGACTCCTGGTCGTGCCGTGCCGGTCCATGTCACCGCCACCCCAACGCCGGAGCCACATGCTCCAGGATGGCCTCGATCGCATGCGTGCAATAGGCGACGCCAAGCTGGTTCGGGATCGTCAGCAGCAAGGTATCGGCCTGGGCGATGGCCTCGTCCTGGCGGAGTTGCTCGATCAGCACATCCGGCTCGGCGGCATAGGAGCGGCCGAAGATGGCCCGGGTCTGCGGGTCGATGAAGCCGATCTGGTCTTCGCCGCCGCGCTCTCCGCCGAAATAGGCGCGGTCGCGATCGTTCATCAGTGCGAAGATACTGCGGCTGACGGACACGCGCGGCTCTCGGGTGTGCCCCGCCTCTTTCCATGCCGCGCGAAAGCTTCGGATCTGAGCAGCCTGCTGCACATGGAAAGCCTCGCCGGTCTCGTCGTTCTTCAGCGTCGAGCTCTGCAGGTTCATGCCGAGCTTCGCCGCCCACACCGCGGTCGCATTCGAGCCGGCGCCCCACCAGATGCGTTCGCGCAGGCCCTGCGCATGCGGCTCCAGGCGCAGCAGCCCCGGCGGGTTCGGAAACATCGGCTGCGGATTGGGCTGGGCAAAACCTTCGCCGCGGAGCAAATCGAGGAAGACCTCGGCATGGCGCCGGCCCATGTCGGCATCGCTCTGGCCCTCGGTCGGCTGATAACCGAAATAGCGCCAGCCGTCGATCACCTGCTCCGGCGAGCCGCGGCTGATGCCGAGCTGCAGCCGGCCGCCGGCGATGAGATCGGCGCTGCCTGCGTCCTCCACCATGTAGAGCGGGTTCTCATAGCGCATGTCGATCACGGCCGTGCCGATCTCGATCCTGCTGGTCTTGGCGCCGACGGCGGCGAGCAGCGGGAAGGGCGAGGCCAGCTGCCGCGCGAAGTGGTGGACGCGGAAATAGGCGCCGTCTGCCCCTAGCTGTTCCGCAGCAACGGCAAGTTCGATCGATTGCAGCAGGGTGTCGCCGGCGGAGCGGGTCTGCGATTGCGGCGAGGGCGTCCAGTGCCCGAAGGAGAGGAATCCGATCTTTTTCATGGGCGTCATTTAATGACGCACGGGACGGCGTCAACCATCTGCACGGATGCCGGCGCTCTGCGGCCAGGACATTGCGAAATGTTCGGCGCGCTCCACGAGGAGATCCAGGAAGGTTCGCGCGCGTGGCGACATCCACTGCGTCTCCGGATAGACCGCATGCAGCGGCAGCGCCGCGATCGTGTAGTCCGGGAGCACGTGCTCGAGCTCGCCGCTGCGAAGGCCGTCCGCGGCATTCCAGTCGGGCAGGACCGCGATGCCGAGATGATGCATCGTCGCCTCCTGCATCGCGTCGGCATCGTCGACATGAATGGGTCCGTTGATGGACGCGACGTGACGGCCATGCTCGGACTCGAAGGCCCATTGATGCGCCGGCGACATCCTGGAATAGACGATGCACTGGTGCGAGCCGAGATCGTCGGGCGTCCGCGGCATCGGGCGGCCGTGCAGATAGGTGGGCGTCGCAACCAGGTAGCGCTGCACGGTGCCGAGCCGGCGGGCGACCAGCGTGCTCGCCTCCAGGTTTCCGATCCTCAGGGCAATTTCGATGCCCTCCTCCACCAGATTGACGAACCGCTCGCTGAAGCGGATGTCGACCCGAACCTCAGGATAGTGACGCACATATTCGGCGATGACGGGCATCATGTAGCGCCGCCCGAACGATGACGGCACGCCGATCCGCAGCGTGCCGGTCGGGCGGGGCGCGGCGTGCTCGACGCTCGACCGCGCCATGTCGAAATTGTCGAGGATCTGCCGCGCGAGATCATAGATGCGGTGCGCCTCGGCCGTCGGCTTGAGCGTGCGCGTCGTGCGCGAGAACAGCTGCGTGCCGAACTCGCTCTCCAGCGTCGCGATGCGCTTGCTGATCGCGGGCTGGCCAATGCCGAGCTCCTTGGCCGCCGCCGAGAAGCTGCCGCCTTCGAGGGTGCGAACGAAAGCGCGCAGGCAATCGATCCGGTCCATATTTCATTCCGATCCGGAATAAATGATATCCCGTATATTCCGTAGTGCGCAACATGTCGGGCCGCTAGGCTCCCTCAAAACAAGCAATCGGGAGGGAGTCACGTGGCACGCCATATCGGAATTGTCGGCGCCGGCATCGCCGGCCTGCATCTCGCGCTCTACCTGCAAAAGCATGGCGTGGACGCCACGGTCATCACCGACCGGCCGCCCGAGGACTACCGCAACATCCGGCTGCTCAACACCGTCGCGCATCACCACGTGACGCTCGCACGCGAGGACTATCTCGGCGTCGATCACTGGCCCGATCCGAAAGACCATTACTACTACCACGACCACGTCTTCAATTTCCCGCAGCCGCTGCGCTTTCGCGGCGATTTCTCCAAGCCGAGCCGCGCGGTCGATTACCGGATCTATCTTCCCGCCCTGATGCAGGACTTCACGACGCGCGGCGGCAGGCTCGAATATCGCCGCATCGAGGAGCGCGACATCCGTCCGCTGGTTGCGCGCTTCGACCTCTTGGTCGTCTCCACCGGCAAGGGGCCGCTCGGCCAGCTCTTCACCTATCGTCCTGAGCACACGCCCTATTCGCAGCCGCAGCGGCGGCTGTGCGTCGGACTCTACACCGGCGTGCGGCAGCCCGATCCCATGAACGTCACGCTTTCGGTCTCTCCCGGGCATGGCGAAATGATCGTGATCCCGACCATTACCTTCGGCGGAATTGCCAACGCGCTGCTGATGGAGAATGTCCCGGGTGGCGACATGGAGGAGCTGGCGACGCTCAGCTACGACGACAACCCGAAGCACTTCCTGAAGGTATTGCTGGGCAAGCTCGAGAAGCATCATCCGACCACCTACGACCGCATCGATACCGCCCGCTTCGATCTCACGCAGCCGCAGGATCTGCTGCAAGGCGGCGTCGTCCCGACCGTCCGCAACACGGTGGTCGAATTCGACGACGGCAAATGCGCGATCGCGCTCGGCGACGTCCATGCCATCGTCGATCCCATGATGGGCCAGGGCGCCAATGTCGCCTCCTACGCGGCCTTCGTGCTCGGCGAGGAGATTGTCAACGCCGATGCGCTGGACGCGCGCCTCTGCGAGAAGATCGACCTGAAGCGGCAGGATCGCGTGCTGGCGGCCTCGCGCTGGACCAATGTGATGCTGCAGCCGCCGACCGAAGCGCTGGGCATGCTGATCGGCGCGATGAGCCAGAATCCGGCGCTGGCGAACGAGTTCACGGAGAATTTCAACTATCCGGACCGGCAGTGGGACCGCATCTCCACGCCGCAGCGCATCCAGGCCTGGATCGAACGCATGTCGGCGCCGCCAGAGCCGGTCAGGGCCATTGCGTGAGAGCGATGCGAACCGGAGGCGACATGCAGCGCGCCAATCCTGCCTCCTTCCGCGAGGCCGCCTCGCGCTTTGCCACCGGGGTCGCGGTGCTGACCGCGTTGGACGAGCACGGCCGCGTCTGCGGCATGACCGCGAACAGCTTCGTCACCGTCAGCCTGTCGCCGCCGACCGTGCTGGTCTCGGTCATGCCCGGCCGCACGCATCGCGCGATCTCGGCGACCGGACGTTATTGCGTCAACGTCCTGCCCGACCATGGCCGGGACCTCTCACGGCACTTCGCGAGCCAGCCGAACACCGGCGCCACGCCGGACTACGACATCGTCGACGGCCTGCCGCGTCTGAAGGGTTGCATCGCCTGGTTCGCCTGCGAGGTAACGCGTCACGTCGACGTCAGCGACCATACGCTGATCATTGCAGAAGTGTCGGCCTGCGACCATCGCGACACCACGCCGCTGGTGTTCTTCTCCAGCCGCTATCATCTCGGTCCGGGGGCGCCGGTGGATCGATGACGCTCGCGCGTCGTTTCGCGTGCGCTCAGGCGTACGCCACCCAGCCGCGGAAGGCGAATCCGGTGTAGAACAGCGTCGGGTCGGAGAAGCCGGCCTCGCGCAAGATCGCCTCGTCCTGCGCGGGCGCCAGAATGCGCAGATGATTGGTGACAGCATCCTTCGCAGCCGCTGCCTGCTCGGGCTCGACGCCGGACGCCGCCAGGAACGCGGAGTACCGCGACAGCCATCGCGGACGTTCTCTCTCGCCATCGGGCGCGCTCAGATGCGCGATCACGAAGGCTGCGCCCGGCTTGAGCCGGCGGCGGACTTCCGAGGCGATGCGGCGCCGCTCTTCGACGTCGACGAAGTGCAGCGTCAAGAGGCAGGTGGCCCCGTCGAACGGTCCTTCCGGGGCATCGTCGATATAACCTTCATGAAAGCGTGCACGCGGGGCCAACTCTCCCAGGGTCTGCCCGGCCAGTGCCAGCATCGCCGCGGACGGGTCGACGCCATCGAAGCGCCAGGTGGGATGCGCCTGCGCAAACGTCCTCAGTTCCAGGCCGCCGCCGGCGCCAAGGACGAGGATCCGCGCATCGTCGCGCGCGCGCTCGGCCAAGAGAATTGCCGTCATGGCCTGCATGGACTCATAGCCCGGCACGAAGCGCCGCGGCCCTTCGGTGTATCTCGCCACGAATTGCGGGTCCGAGAATGCGGCTTGAATGTCGGTCATGATAGTGTCCCCGTGAATGGAGCCGTTCACGCGCGATGCGCGCTGATATCGTGGATCTTTCGAGACCCGAGCCGCTTGCGAAGGTCCTCGCCCAGCATCGCCAGCGTCACTTCGCCGAGCCGCGACAGCAGCAGCGCCTCCGCATCGTGAAAGGCCTGGTCGAGCGCGGCATTGACCGCCTGCTCGACGAGGCAGCCGGGCGACTCGGTCCGGTTGCCCATGGCCAGCAGCGAGGGACTGCCGAGCGCGGCATAGACGTCGCGCAGCGATACCTTCGAGAGGTCGCACGCCAGCGTCCAGCCGCCGCCATGCCCCTTCTCGGAGCGGACGTAACCGAGATCGCGCAGGCCCGCCATGATGCGCCGGATGACCACCGGGTTGGTGTCCATCGCCTTGGCCAGGGTCTCGGACGTTAACGGTCCAGGCTGCTGCGCCATGTGCAGCAGCACATGGAGCACGCCGGATAGTCGGCTGTCGCGTTTCATGTAACTGTATATGTTACATAATCGGCAAAAGTCAAGCCGCCGGCGACGCATGGCGGGGCCACGCCGGCGATAGCCGTGCTTTAAGATGATTTTCGGTGCCTGGGCGGGCCGCTATAGCAGCGCCTTCGGCAACAGCATGTGAATGCCCTTGTTGCCGTCGACGAGTTGGGTGACGCGCAGATTGCCGGCCAGCGAACACAACATGTAGGCCTCGTTGCGCGTTCGGTTCGTCCGTGCGCAGACATGCTTGACCATTTCCCGGACCGCTTGCTTGGCGGCATCGTCGAGATCCTCGTCGAGGCCGATCGACATGAGATGCGTCGCGCTCTCGGCAAAGGGCCATTTGATATCCATGTCCTTGCGCACGGTCAGGCGGAATGTCCCGGTCACGCCGGTCTCGAGCGCGGTGATGCAGACTTCGCCGTCGCCCTGCACGCCGTGGCCGTCGCCGGCGAAGAACAATGCGCCCTCGTTGAACACCGGCAGATACAGCGTCGTGCCGGCCCGCAGCTCCTTGTTGTCCATGTTGCCGCCGAACGCGCGCGGAACGGGGGAGCCGCAACGGCCCCAACTCGGTGGCGGGGCGGTGGCGATGATGCCGAAAAAGGGAGCGAGTGGGATCTCGGTGCCCCACGGCATGATGCAGACCTCGCGCTTGCGGTCGATCCTGGGATGGATCGTTTCATAATCCGTGAACTCGTCCGGCAGCGTTCCGAGCAGAGGAAGGACTGACACGAAGCCCCAGTCCTGGCGCACCTTCACGTCGAGGATGTCGACCTGGAGCGCATCGCCGACATTGGCACCGCGCACATAGACGGGCCCGGTGATGAAGTGAGGCCCCGGCCCGGGCTGCATGGTATTCAGGGCGAGCAGATAGTCCTCGGGGATCAAAGACCGATCGTCCGGCAGCGTTTCCTTTCCGCCGGCCGGGAAGCTGTGCAACGTAACGCTGTCGCCGGAACTGACCTCGAGCACAGGCGGCGTGTTGCAGTCCAAATAGCCCCACACCATGTTTTCGGGCGTGGCGGGTATCTCGTGGCGGCGCTGCATTGGACGACTCCAGGCGTAGCTGTTCGGACGGTTTTGGGCTCCAAGAGCAATTCGCCCCGGATCGCCACGGCTGCGACCGGCAAAATCGTTCTCGGATATTCTAGGCGCCGGCAATCCTTCGGCTATACTGACCTCAGGCCCGGCGCGGGGCCGGCGTTCGAGCCTCTGCAAATGACGGGCCGATGGAGAGAACGATGAGGCGATCCCGATTCACCGAGAATGAGATCATTCATCTCCTCGCCGAGGCGAGTTCCGGGGTGTCCATTGCAGAAATCTGCAAGGCCGCCGGCATCACAGAACGTACCTTCTACCGGTGGCGTCGCAACTTCGGCACGCTCGATGTTCCCGCCGTCCAGCGGATGAACGATCTGAAATCGGAGAATCTGCGTTTGCGCGGGCTGGTCAACAATCTCTTCGAACTTCTGCGCAAGTCGGATGGCGGCGTCAGGAAGGACGAAGTTCCTTTGCAGTCCCCGGCGATGCCGCGCGAGCCGACCCGGGCGAGCCGCATCGCGGCCGAAAAATGCGGAGGGGCTTTGACTGGCCGCTTCTCCTCGGTGCGCGTCAATCCGTAGTCGCGTGCGGCCGTCGCGGACGGCGTGGCTATACGCTGCGCGGCCTGCAAATCTTTTATGCAGTCAAAATGTCAGAAATGACGAAAACCATTCGCGCGCGGTGCTGAATTCGGCAGCGCGATGATGCGGCGGGCAGCAAAGCCGCGTCTTCAGGCCATGCACCGGCACTCTGCGTCAATGGCGTGACATATTGACGGGCCGCGCCAAATCGCAAGCAAATCGCGTCGCTTATTTCGGCTTGATGCGGAGCAGTCGGCGCCTAGTCTTTGGGCTGCCCCGCATTTCCCTGGAGAAGTCAGCGCCATGACCGACCGTGTTCGTCCCGCTCCGCCGAGCAGCCGTGCGCTCAGCCGCCGCACCTTCCTTGCCGCCTCTTCCGTTGTCGCCGCTGGAATCGGCGCCGCGCCGTTGCTTGGATCCCGCATTGCCTCCGCCGCCGAGCTCAAGACCGTTCGCTTCAGCGAGGCCGTGCACAATCTGGGCTACATCAACCTCTACGTCGGCATGCATGCCGGCATCTTCAAGAAGAACGGTCTCGACATGAAGGTGACCGCCGCCGGCGGCGACACCCAGACCTTTGCGGCGGTGCTCGGCGGCTCCGCGGATTTCGCGATTGGCGATGCGACCATGGCGCAGATCTCCCGCGAGAACGGCGGCCCCGGCGTCGTGGTCGGTACGGTCGTGCAGCGTGCGCACTATTTTGGGGTGTCCAAGACGCTCAAACCGATCACCGACCCGAAGGAGTTCAAGGGTCTCAAGATCGTCACTTCGCCGGAGCCCAACACCAATTTCAGCGTGACCAAGCGGATGCTGGAGAAAGCCGGCCTGAAGCTGGGCACCGACGCTACGATCGTTCCGGTCAATCCCGGCACCGAGATCGCGGCGATGCTGGCCGGGCAGGCCGACATGGCGGTCGCCTATCAGCCGAGCGTCGCCGCCGCGGAGGCTCAAGGCGCCAAGGTCGTGTTCGACTTCTCGAACTATGTCGGGCCGTTCTGCAACACCGGCATCATGGTGCTGCCCTCGACGCTCCAGAAGGACCCTGCAATGGTGCAGGCGCTGGTCACGTCCTTCGAGGAGGCCTCGCGCAAGACCTATGCCGATCCCGCCTTCGCCAAGGAGGTCGCCCGCAAGGAATTCCCCGATCTTCCCGGCGACGTCGTCGATAAGGCGATCGACGCCGAGCTGAAATATCTCATCCCGGCGCAGTCGGTCATCACCAAGCAGGATCAGTGGAAGAACCTGATGGACATGCAGATCTACCTCGGCAACGCCAAGGGATCAGTCCCGTTCGATCAGATCATCGACAACTCGTTTGCCGAAAAGGCGATTGCCAGCCTGAAATGAGCGTTGAGGCTGCCACACACGCAAGGCCTGGTGAGGGCGAGGCCGTGAACGGCACCGCTCCCCCGCTCGTCGTCGAGCACGTCGCGAAAAGCTACGACTTCAACGGGCAGGTCGTGCCGGTGATTGCCGATCTCAGCCTGACACTGCGCAAGGGTGAGATCGTCAGCATTGTCGGTCCCTCCGGTTGCGGCAAGACCACATTGCTCAACACGCTCTGTGGTCTGCTGGCGCCCGATGCCGGCCGCATCCGCTGGCACGGCCGGCAGGTCGTCGGTCAGCCCCAGAACGTCGGCTACATGCTGCAGAAGGACCTCCTGTTCCCGTGGCGCACGGCGCTCGCCAACACCATGCTCGGCCTGGAGATCCGGGGCGTTCCTGCCGTCGAGGCCGAAGACCGCAGCCGGGCCATGCTCGACCAGCTTGGACTGCACGGCTTTGCCGACCACTATCCCGCGACGTTGTCGGGCGGCATGCGGCAGCGGGTCGCGTTGGCGCGCACGTTGGTGAATGACCCGGACGTGCTGCTCCTGGACGAGCCGTTCGCCGCACTCGATTTCCAGACCAAGCTGCTCATCGAGAGCGACATGGTCAGTCTGGTCCGCAAAGGCGGGCGCTCGATGTTGCTCATCACCCACGACATCGAGGAGGCGGTTTCGATCGCGGATCGCGTCATCGTGCTGACGCGGCGGCCGACTGCGGTGAAGGCGGCTTACGAGATCGAACTCGGCTCCGATCGCGCCGACGTCATCTCGCTGCGCGAAAACCCGGATTTCAGCCGCTACGTCCGGCGCATCTGGGCCGATCTCGACGTTGCGATCCAATGACGACGGATATCGAGACCAGCATGGTTGACGCGTCGAAGCCCGCCGGAAGCGTTCCGTCGCCGGTGGCCCGCGCAAAGTGGAAGCGCGCGCGCTTCGGCATCGCCGTGCTGGCGACTCAAATTCTCGTTCTGACCGCACTTCTCGTCCTGTGGGAACGCGCCACGCCGAAGGGCAGCCCGGCCGCCTTCATGTTCGGATCGCCGTCGGCGATCGCGGGCTTCCTGATTCAGATGGCACAGGACGGCAGCCTGTGGCGTGATGCGGCAGTCACCGGCATGGAGACGCTGCTCGGCTTCTTCATGGGCAATCTGGTCGGCACTTTGCTCGGCCTGTCGCTCTGGTATTCGCGTTTCGTGTCCCGGGTCGTCGAACCGTTCGTCATCGCACTCGGCTCGATCCCCATCATCGCGCTCGCGCCGATCGTGATCATCTGGTTCGGCACCGGACTGGTCTCGAAGGTTGCAATGTCGACCCTGTCGGTGGTGATCGTCGCGCTGGTAACGTCCTACAAGGGAGCGGTCGGCGTCGACGACGACCAGATCTATCTGATGAAGACGCTCGGTGCCTCGAAATTCCAGATCTTCCGGAAGCTCGTGATCCCGGCCTCGCTCACCGATATCTTCGCAGGGCTGAAGCTGACGGTCGGCTTCGCGTTGATCGGCGCCATCGTCGGCGAGTTCATGTCATCGTCCGAGGGGCTGGGACACGCCATCTTCAAAGCCGGATCGCTCTACATCATTCCCAAGGTCTTCGCCGCGCTTGTCGTGACGATCGTGCTCGCGCTGGTTCTCACCTGGCTGGTCGGCAAGATCGAACGGCTGCTGATGCCCTGGCGCCGACAGGCTTAGTGAAGATCGTCTGCGACTCTCATCCGCTTCGCGCGTCAACCTCATCACATCCGCAAATGTCCAGGGAGAGACCATGTCCAAGCGCATCAGCAAGGCCGGCAACATCAAATACGCGCTGTCCGGCGACGACAAGTTCGTCGCAAGCGTCGAGCCCGGCGAAACCTTCGTGGTGGAATGCGCCATCAATGCCAATGACGGCACCATCCGTCATCTCGGACAGCAATTGACCGAGGCGGACGTGACGATGCCCTTCGTCAACGGTGCCACCGGACCGATCGAGGTGCGCGGCGCAAAGCCGGGCGACATGCTGCGTCTCGATGTCCTGAACATGGAGCTCGACAAACTCGGCTTCACGGCGCTCTGGCCGGGCATTGGCATGTTTCCCGATTGGGTCAGGCGCAAGGAATTCGGCATCCAGACACGCGTCGTCGAAGTCAAGGACGGCCACGTGCATTGGAACGAGCATCTCCGCCTGCCGGTCAAGCCGATGATCGGCGTGGCCGGTGTCGCCCCGGTGCACGGAGCGGTTCTCACCGTCGACAACGGGACGCATGGCGGCAACATGGACGTCCAGGAAATCACCACGGGCAACAGCATCTTCTTCCGCGTCAACAAGGACGGCGCGCATCTCTTTCTGGGGGACTGTCACGCCATCCAGGGCGACGGCGAATGCAACGGAATGGGCGCGATCGAGATCGCGGCCAATCTCACCGTCAAGGTCTCGCTGTCCAAGGCCCCCGCGAGGCTGAATCATCCGCGCATCGAGACCGCGACCCACATCTGCACGCTGGGATGCGCTCGCCCGCTCGAAGACGCGATGCGGATCGCGTTCGAGGAGATGGTCTATTGGATGGAGGACGACTGGAAGATTCCAGCGCCCGAAGGCTACATGCTGCTCGGCCAGATCGCAGAAGCCCGCTGCACGCAGGTGGTCAATCCAAAGTACACGTATATCTGCAAGGTGGAGAGGAGCTTGCTGGATCGGTACTACGGATAAGGCGCGCTCCTGCCGCAAGCGACTGCGCGGTCCCTCCCCGAAGCGGTCGGCCTATCGCATACTACAGCGTAATTGCCTGTGGCCATCCTTCGGGACGCCCGCCGGAGGCGGGCGTCTCGAAGGACGAGGCGGGCGCGCAGCTCGCGCAAAGCAACATATGCGATCGGCCCGCCGACGGGCCGCAGCGGCCGGTTAACGAGCATCGGCGCCAGGACAATGGCGAGCATCGACCGTCACCTTGACGCTGACTGCAAACCAGGCAGGATCGAAGCAAAACGCATGGGCGATTACGTCTCTCGATGCTTTGAGGATTCCAATGGACCGCGATTTCATGACGCATTTCGACGGGAAGGTCAGTCGCAAACAGTTCGGGCTGGGCCTGCTTGCATCCGGCATCGGCGCCACGCTGGCAGCTTCGACGAACCTCGTCGCGGCGCAGGACAGCAAGCCAGCGACCAGCGTCGCGACCACCCCGTCGGCCGCCGGCCAGGAGACCTACTTCTTCAAGAACTCGGCGTTCGAGTTCGTGCTTCTGGCGACGCTCGGGCGCGCCTATTTCATGGGCGGCAATGTCGGCAAGGTGCTCTGGGTGATCAAGCGGATCGAGGACGGCAATTACCAGAGCGCTTACGATGCGCTGGTCGCTGCCGGCGATGAGTCCAGGAGCCTTGCCGAGAGTTCTCTGAGCCGCGGGCATCGCGAAAGTGCGCGGCAAGCCTATCTCTGGGCAACGAACTTCTACGACAGCGCAGTTTATTTCGCCGACGGCTCAGGCGACCCGACGCGCGCGGCCAAGACCTGGCAGATGATGGACGAGTGCTGGCTCAAGGCAATCGGATTATTCACCCCGGCGATCGAGCAAGTCAGCATTCCCTACGAAGGAACGATGCTGCGGGGCTTCCATTTCCGAGGGAGTGGCCGGGCCGAAAAACGACCGCTTCTGATCCTCAACAACGGCAGCGATGGTTCGGCCCTTGATATGTGGATGATGGGCGCAGCTGGCGGCACGTTGCGCGGTTACGACTGCCTCACCTTCGACGGACCCGGCCAGGGCTATGCGTTGTGGAAGCAGGGCCTGTTCTTCCGGCCTGACTGGGAGAAGGTGATCACGCCCGTGGTGGATTTCGCGCTGACGCTCGGCGGTATCGACCCGAGCCGTATCGCTCTGCAGGGTATCAGCCAAGGCGGCTATTGGGTGCCACGCGCCGTCGCCTTCGAGAAACGCATCGCTGCGGCCATCGCCGACCCGGGCGTGGTGGACGTCTCGACCTCGTGGATGGCGACCCTCCCGCCGCCGATGATCAAAATGCTCGAGGCTGGCCAGAAAGAACAGTTCGACAATGTCATGAACAGCGCCATGCCGCAGCGAGCCAAGAACGAACTCGCCTTCCGCATGCGCCCCTATGGCACGACGTCCTATTATGAGGCCTTCAAGGCGGCCATGGACTATAATCTGACCGCCATCGCCGGGAAAATCACCTGCCCGGTGCTGATCACCGAGCCGGAGAATGAAGCCTTTTGGCCCGGTCAATCGAAGCAGCTCTACGGCCTTTTGACCGCGCCCAAGACCCTCGTCTCATTCCTCGCCTCGGAGGGCGCGGATCTGCATTGCGAGCCCAAGGCCTTTGGGCTCCGCGATCTCAGGGTGTTCGATTGGCTGGACGAAACGCTGAGCCGAACTTGAACCTGGAGGTTGTCGGCACCTTTTTGCTCAATCGGATGGCCGCCGTCCGCGTTGCGGTGGAAGGGCCGACATCTCGGCAATCTCGCTAAGCCATTGATCCCGCCAGGGCCGGCTGCTGCGCATAAGTTGTTTTCGCGTTTTCGTTTCAACGGCCGATTTGTCACGGTGACGCCACCGCGCGCGGGGACGAGAATCAGCCGGGGTGACCCGCGGCCGTCTCGTACCGAGCCTCGCGCGCCGTCCCGTTTTTTATCCATCCATTTTTTCAAGGAGGCCCACCATGCAGGTTTACAATGTGGTGAAGTTCAGGGTGAAGCCCGGTGCGGAAGCCGCCTTCCTCGACGCGCACCGGGACGGGAAGGCCAGATGGCCGGGCCTGGAGCATGGCGTCATCATCAAGACCGGCGAGCAGAGCTTCTGCCTCATCGGCACCTGGTCCAGCCAGGAGGCAATGGTCGCGGCGCGCGCCGCGATGATCGAGACGCTCGACAGTTTCAGGTCCGTGCTCGAGGACCAGGGCAACGGCCGCGGCGTCACGGATGCCGTGTCGGGCGAGGTCGTGCTGGCGCTGTAGCAGGCGAGCGGCCCGCGATGGTGAAACCCATCATGCCTCGCCACAGGGGGAGGGGTTGATGGGTTCGCTGGCGCTCTGCCGATCTGCGAGTTCAAGGCAACAAGCGTGCGCGGCGCTGCCGACGATATTATTGGCTTGCCGCCGCCGCCGTCGCCACATATTTCCCGTAGAATTCGGCGACCCGCCCGCGCCACATGCCGACGAACGCCTCTGACGTCACGTTGTCGACCGATTTCCAGCTGCGCTTGAAGGCCGGAAGTGCATTGCCCCAGATCGCGCGCTTGCACCACCTCTCACCCTTCTCCTTGCCTTCGCTGCTGGCGCACATCGATTTCCAGGCGAGGCGCGCGGGCTTGCTGATGTGCTCTGCGGCGCCTTCCCAGCCCTGCTGATGGATCAGGTAGAGATCGCTCATATCCGGCTTGCGGCGGGTGATCCATTGGAACAGGACGCCTTCGGTGATCATCTTGTAGGCGGCCGCGACGGCATTGTCCCGCGGACTGCGAATCTCCCCGAAGCCGAATTTTCCGAACTCGTAATAGCTCAGCTGGAACAGCCCGATATACGACCCGGTGCGTTGATTGGGGTTGAAACCGGATTCGATCTTGGCAACCGCCATCATGAAATTGACATCGAGGCCGAACGCGTCGGCGGCGCGCTTGATCTCCTCGGTCGGCGTTCCCAGCGGAATGTCCTTGAACGCACGCAAGACGATCTCCGCCGGCTTCTCGGCGGGCGGCAGTTCGGACCAGACGTAATAGACCAGATGACGGAAATCCTGCGTCGATGCCGCCTTCGGAGCACCGCTCGACGCATCGCGTTCCGGCGGCAGCGAGTGGACGACATCCTGCCCCAACGACGCTAATTTCGGGGCGACCGGTTTATCGACGATCTCGGCGTCGGTGTGTGGCGGCACGGCACCTGCTGACGTCACCGCACCAAGCTCTGCTCCTTCCGCCCGAAGCGCTGCCGCAAGTCTGGTGGATGCCTCTGCGTACATGGCCGGCGTCACCAGGTTCGCGGGAGCCGACATGCGCGCCGCAGCCGGTATGCTCGCTGTCGCTTCCGACATGAGATCCGGCATCGTCGCGGCCGGTCTGTTAGCGGCGGTCAGAAACAGTCCCGCGGATGCGAGAACAGCCACGATGCAGCTGGTCTGCCAGGCCTTCATTGCCCGAAGTCCAATGATGGCTTCTGTACGAAGGCTGTTGGCATGGTCCTGCGGCCCCGTGGGTGAGTACTCTTTGTAGAATCTTAAGGTTTAAATGTGGTGAACGAGAGCTTTTTGCCTCGCAACCCGATGTGTCCCCTTTGGGGCGCGTGCGGGCTCCTGGCGGAAGACGCTCATGGGGTCGGCTATAGGTCAAAGGCCGCCTTGTCCCGTTCACATGCTCTGTTCAGGTCATCTACGGAAAGCGGGCGTTGCGGCGCTTCGGGCTGGCGACAGTCAAGGGCCAGAAGCGGTCGTGATACGTTGCTGTCGGCGTTGCCATGGCGGTGGTTAAAGCCGTAGGTCCGTATTTGTCATTCCGGCGCGTAAATTTTCGAGGAACCGGTCAACTTGTTCTCGGCTCTCCAGCCGCAACTTGGTGCCGGAGAAATCGTTGAACATCTTGGAATGGCCAGCAAACGAGGATGGTGTCTGCCGAGACCAATAGGCTTCCGCCCACTTCATCAGTTCTGCTGCATCCTGACTTGTTGCTCCCCGCCGCAGGCCGCGGGCGAGCAGCCCGGCACGGCAAACGCTCCACGGGAGATCGAGCCAAACGAGAGAGGTGGCTTTGGGAAGGGCCACTTCTGCCAGCCATCCAAATACACCTTCGATAATCCAGCGCGGCTGGTCAGAAATATCCAGGACCATCTTTCGCGTGACGTCTTCATTGCGCTTAAGGCCATAGCTGCCCTCTTCCCAGTGCAGAAGGTCGAGATCAATCGCAGGTATTTGAGCAAGGTCGGCGACGGCTTCGGCCAACGTGCTCTTACCAGAGCCACTGTTTCCAATAACCACCGTGCGTTCGGTCAGAAGTTCGTTCATTCAAGCCATCGATGGTCGGTTCTCGCTTCGATGACGGATAGCATCTCGTTTGCCCAAAATCGACATTGCCGTGCGAAGACCGCAATAGGGCGCGATGTCCGTTCCGGGTCAAGATGCGAAGAACTCAACCTGAGCAAATCTGGTTCGCAATGCCTCACTGAGCGGACCTCAATGGGCTGCGCCGCTACTTCGCTGATGGGCCAACAGGGGACATTGAGCCGTTCCCGACAATCTAAGCTGCTGCTATAATTCCGGTCGGCCAGAAGTCCCGGCAAGCGTGGGGGGTCGTCATGCAGCCAGACACCCGATACGCCAAGAGCGGCGACGTTCACATCGCCTATCAGGTGTTCGGCGAGGGCGCGCTCAACGTTGTCTTCGCTCCACCGGCCTTTACTAACGTCGAGCACTGGTGGGACGAACCGGAGGTGAGCCGTTGGCTGCTGCGCTTGGCGAGTTACGCCCGGGTGGTGATGTTCGACAAGCGCGGTACGGGCTTGTCGGATCGGGTCGCTGATTCCCTGGGCCTAGACCAGCGAATGGACGACCTGCGGGCGGTCATGGACGCCACCGGCATGGAACAGGCGGCGCTTCTCGGCATTTCTGAAGGCGGCACGATGTCGGCGCTGTTCGCCGCGACCTATCCCAGTCGCTGCCGCGCGCTGGTGCTCTGCAACGCCTATCCGGCATCGAGATTTGCTCAGTCGACGCTGGAGCAAGCTCTCGACTATATCGAGCGCGACTGGGGCAGCGGCGGCAGCGTGGCAATGTATGCGCCCTCCCGCATGACCGACTCGGCGTTCAAACGCTGGTGGGGCAAGAACGAGCGGGTATCCAATAGCCCCGCTGGCGTTGCCGCGTACGCGCGCATGAACCACCTGATTGACATAAGCGACATCATCCCGACGATCCGGGTCCCGACCCTCGTCATCAACCGGACGGAAGACAGGGTCGTCAGCGTCGAGGGCGGCCGGTTTCTCGCCAAGCAAATTCCAGGCTCGCGCCATCTCGAATTCCCTGGGGTCGACCACCTTCCCTTCGTCGGCGACAATGCCGGCGATATCGCCGATGCGATAGAGGAGTTCCTGACCGGCTCGCGTCCGCCCGTTGCGGTCGACCGCGTGCTTGCCACGGTGCTCTTCACCGACATCGTCGGCTCGACCGAGAAAGCCGCCGCACTCGGAGACCATCGCTGGCGCGACCTCCTAGACATTCATCACACTGCGATACGGCGCACCCTTTCACGTTTCCGCGGCCACGAAATCAAGACGATCGGCGATGGCGTTCTTGCTACTTTCGACGGTCCCGCACGCGCCGTGCGCTGCGCTTGCGCCATCGCCGACGAAATCAGGCCGTTGGGCATTGAAGTCCGTGCCGGGCTTCACACCGGCGAGTGCGAAGTGATCGGCAATGATATCGGCGGCATTGCCGTTCACATCGGAGCGCGCGTGGCGGCGCTCGCCGGCGCGAGCGAGGTGTTGGTATCGAGCACGGTCAGGGACCTGGTGGCGGGTTCCGGCTTGCGTTTTGGTGATCGCGGCAATCATTCGCTCAAGGGTATCCCGGGAGATTGGCGCATCTTTGCAGTCGAACGGTGAATGCGCCGCTCTAACCAATTCTGGATTGACACTCCTCGGCTTCTTTCTCTCTCGCCAAATGTCTCTTGTGGGTCGAAAGCGGCCCTGAGCCGGCATCGCCGTAAAGGTCAGCTACGGGCCATCACCGGACATTCACCCTGTTCGGCATCTCCTGTAGTCTATTGCGACTTCAGGTAGCAAATTCGCGAATAAAGCCTTGAGGTTAGCATGACGCTAAAACCGTCTGTCATGTCCGATGTACCGGCTGATATCACCTCGGTGAAAAAAGCCATCGGTCCCAAGTTGGCCGAGCAGTATTGTGAAAATCCCAAGGTGGCCAAATACGCGTTCGTGCTCAAATTTCCCGATGGCGTCATTACCGGGCGCGCGGTTTCCCACGCGCTAAGGAAAATACCAGCTCCGCGCGGTCCTACCTTGCTCGCTGGTGTGAACTTCACGGTAGAGGCAATGGGGCTCGCCAAGGCAGAGAGCTGTGACGTGATTGCCGTTCACGAGTTCTTTTGGACCGACGCGTCGTACGCCGATAGGGTTAGCGACCGACCGCTGAGGGGCTAAAGATGCGGAGGCCTCGCTGGTACCCGACGCGCACTGACATTCTCGCCATCTTATTTGCTCTGATCGCGGTCTGCCTCTTCGCTTTCGTTGTCGTTCGGTTTCCGCTCTTCCGGCAGGCAACCGGCTTCGGACCGGATTGGGATTGCAACTCAATGCCCAAAGGTGACCCGATCTGCACCAAGAAGATGAGCCGTTAAAACTCCTCGGAACATTGACGAATGCATTAGCCGCTCCAACGCGCAGCTTCCGGTTTGGGTCAAAAGGCGAAGAACTCAGGTTGAGCAAATCTGGTCCGCTCTGGCGCAACGAGCGGCCTTCGGACCGTCGCGGCGCAACGTCGCCAATGGGCCATTTCCGGACGTCAAATCATTGCTTCTTTTCTCGCTCGGCAAGCCGCCCCATCGAGAAAAACTTCTCCTCATGTGCAGCAATGGCCTCCTCAACAGTCTCGAACCATTCACTGCGTTCGATCGGCTCGACTTCGATAAAAAGCTCAGCAAATTGGCGATCGAAGCCGGAGCGTGCGTCGCGCGCTATCGGCAGAGTATAGAAGTCGGCGCTCTGGACGCAAAAAAGATGCGACGCAAGGTCCTCAAAGCATCGGAAGTGCACCGCTCTTTCAGCGTCAATTCGCTTCCAGATAGATAGTTCTCTATACATCGGCGCTCACCACTCCTACGCTTCCACTCGACCAGACTGATCAGGAACAAAATGACTAACCTTGGCATGCCTATCGAGAGCTTTATCATAGAGCGCTTAGACGCGGGCGGCTGGCGCATTACAGAGCGTCGCGCTGATCTCACGGACATCCCTGTTGCCGACTTTGTGTCACTCCGTGACGCGGAAGAATGGGTACGGTGGAAGCGGGGCGTTCCGAAGCCCAACCCTTACGCTGTCGAATAGGCCAATAGGCGCAGCTTCCGGTTTGGGTCAATCGCGTCGGTTTGGCGCTCGGTTGCAAACTTCCGGTCTGCCCCTATGAACCGACATTTGGCTACACCACGTCAACGGAAGCGATGGGCCAGAAGCAGACTTAATGGTCTGCAAACCCTAATCGTCAGAGGGTTGCCAGCTAAGAGCGTACTCGTGCTACTTTAGCGGGCATGTCGCCTTTCAGCATTCGTTCCACAATTCTCAGTCGTCCGCCCTTCGAAGACGAAAGCCGCAGAGCAAGTTAGGCGCGAGAGCGTACGTACCCCAAGGAACAGGGATGAATGTTTCAGAGGAAGTCCGAGTGCGAGGCTTTGCGGTTGCTGGAATTGTATGTCTCGCCCTGATTTTCTTGCTGAGGAGTCTCGATCCAACCGAGTTCGTAAAAAGGATCATTCCTCCGCTTGTTCTGCTTTTCGTGTTCCTTTGGCTGTTCGGGCTATATTGCACCCATCGGTATTGGAAAGATTTTAGACAAGATGAAGTGCGGCGCGGCGGATCGGAGGAAACCGCTCGCGCAAAATGGCATAAACTGCACCAGCCCCCGGGCTAGATGCTGGTGGGCCGCAATTAGGGACGCCGCTAAGGGAGTCTGGCATGCTGCACTCTAAATTGACCTTTCTTGTCGGTGCCTGTGTAGCATGTGTTGCATTGACGCTTTCGCACCATTCGGCGTGGTCAGAGCAATGGACCGCGGTACTGGATCGATACGAGCGTCTATTGCAGCCGCCTCAGCCGAACACTGCGGAGCAGCAATATGATTGGTCCCTCCGGCCCCTCTTTGTCGGGGCTGATGCTGATGGCGATGAACAACTCACGCAGCGGGACGTCGATCTACACGCGTTGATGGAAGAAGGACAGGCAAGGGGCCAGTCGCTCATGCTTATGCGCTGGGATTTAGATTGCGATGGTTTCATCAAAGATGATGAAATCCGCCGCGGGGCGCGTTACGAGTTCAGATCCATGTTGAACATGCAGCCTGGTAAAAATGCGGAGGATCAAGCGTCATCAGATCGGAATGCTTCGAAGATGATCGAGGCAAAGGTACAACAACTACTTGCTCTCGACTCGGATAAGGATGGCAAGATCAGCTTCTCGGAGGCGACGAAATCTATAGATCGTCGAAGGCTAGGCGGCGGCTTGTCTGTCCGTGTCCGCAAGTTTTTGGAAACCAACGCTGTGTCGAGAGACACCGTATCGTGGGCTGAATTCGAAGCCATTGGGAATGCTCTCTTTCGCCAGATTGACGTTGATAAGGATGGGGTCATCTCGCAGCATGAATTCTCTGACTACCGCGCCCGTTGAACGCGCGGGAAGCGAGATGCCGCCTCAGAGAACGTAAAGGTCATTCCAGGCGGCTGGATCGGTCGATTGGAGCGCGCACATACCGGCCGATGCATCGTAACCGGCACTCGACTCGGCTAACCGAAGGAACAGAATCAAGTCGTCAGGAAAACCCAATCGAACAACCGGCAAGTCACGGCGGAGCACGAAGGATGGTTCCACTTCCTCGTAGGGTCATAGGCGGCACTCGGCGTCTCCACGATGCTATCCGCTCAGCCCTCGGAAGCGGACGGTGCGAGGCCAAGAGCGGACTTGCAATCGCCAAGGCGCAGTTCGCAGATGGGCCAATTGCGGACGCCACGACTAGGTGCACCCATCAGCGAGAAGCAGACGGCCGGTTGTCGTGGCATGACGAATTGCGAAAAGTTGCTGCGCCTCGGGATCGTTCAACAACGCTTCGGCATCTGCACGACTAGGAAACTCGATAATGACGAGTCTCTCATGCCTCCATTCGCCTTCGAGCGGTGTTGGCTCGACGCCCTGAACGATATACTTACCTTGATGTCTCGCAATGATCGCGGGGATTGACTCGATATACGTTTTGAACCGCCCGTAGTCATGCACAGTGATGTCGAGGACGAAATAAGCCTTCACTTGTAAAGCTCCTGCAGCACCCGTCTTGAGTTGGTCATGGCCTATCAATTAGTTGGCCGTCTCACGTCCGCAATGGGTCAAAACGCGAAGAACTCAGGTTGAGCAAATCTGGTCCGCTCTGGCGCAACGAGCGGCCTTCGGACCGTCGCGGCGCAACGTCGCCAATGGGCCAAAATCCGAAGAACTAAGGTTTAGCAAATCTGGTCCGCTCTGCCGCGATGAGCGGACCTCCGCCAGACCCCACACAACTTCGTAGATGGGTCACCAGCGGCGAGCACCTTAAGCGCCGTGCAGCTGGCAAAGCCAGCAGCGGGTATCGCAGGCTTTTGCTGGACTGCAAGGTGATCATGCGATCAGGAGCGCCATCCCCTGCAGTGCGTCGATCCGCGGAGCGGATTGCGCGCGTGACGCGGTCGTGAGCCCGACGACGCTGGCACTGAGCAACGGAAGGGGCGCCCTGACCCGGTCCTTCCGATGCTGCCATTCTGCTCCTGATTTGCCCGACGGCGCAGTGTATTCGTAAAATCAGCAATGCGCAGCGGTCGTTCGACGAGATCGCGCTCGATCGGGCAGGGCGTGGCGAGGACCAGGTACGGTTAGCCCTCGATCACCCACGTTCCGCGATGGTGGCATCATACGCCTGTTTTGCCCGACGATCAAGCAAATTTCGTAAAAACGGAAATTGACCGTTTCTCGGGGGAGATCGTGCCTCGATTTGCGCTCGGCGACCGCGCCGATCTCATCGCGTCCGCAAGCCGTTGATCTTGCTGCCCCCGGCTACTGTGCATGGGGTTGTTTTCGAACTTTTGTTTTGGAAGGTGCGAAAGCGCCGCCGAACCGGGCTAAACCCGGCTCTCGCGCGCTACTTCATCACCCGCAGGCCCTTGGTCGCGAACCGCTGCGTCTTGCCGCCAGGACGGACCGGTCGCCGCGTGCCGGCGGCCTTGCCGGTGCCGGGCGGCTGGTGTGCGGGGACGAGCTGGTGCGGCTGCGAGCCGATCAGGTCGCGGCGGCCCATCTCGATCAGGGCCTCGCGCAGCACCGGCCAGTTGTCGGGGTCGTGATAGCGCAGGAACGCCTTGTGCAGGCGGCGCTGGCGCAGGCCCTTGATCGCCTCGACCTTGTCGCTGCCGCCGTGGCGCACGCCGCGCAGCGGATTGACTCCGGTGTGGTACATCGCGGTTGCGGTCGCCATCGGCGAGGGCAGGAAGGTCTGCACCTGGTCGGCGCGGTAGCGGTTCTTCTTCAGCCACAGCGCGAGGTTCATCATGTCCTCGTCGGTCGTGCCCGGATGCGCCGCGATGAAATAGGGGATCAGATAATATTTCTTGCCGGCTCGCTCGGCCGCTTCGTCGAACATCCGCTTGAACTTGTCGTAGGCGCCGATGCCCGGCTTCATCATCTTGTCGAGCGGACCGCGCTCGGTATGTTCAGGGGCGATCTTGAGGTAGCCGCCGACGTGATGGGTGACGAGCTCCTTGATGTATTCGGGGCTCTCCACCGCGAGGTCGTAGCGCACGCCGGAGGCGACCATCACCTTCTTGATGCCCTTGGTCTCGCGCACCTTGCGATAGAGCCGGATCAAATCGTCATGCGAGGTGTTGAGATTCGGGCAGATCTCGGGGAAGACGCAGGACGGCCGCCGGCATGCCGCCTCGACCTTCGGGTCCTTGCACGCCATCCGGTACATGTTGGCGGTGGGGCCGCCGATGTCGGAGATGACGCCGGTGAAGCCCGGCGTCTTGTCGCGGATCTTCTCGATCTCGCGCAGGATCGAGCCTTCCGAGCGGTTCTGGATGATGCGGCCCTCATGCTCGGTGATCGAGCAGAAGGTGCAGCCGCCAAAGCAGCCGCGCATGATCGTGACCGAGAACTTGATCATGTCCCAGGCCGGGATCCTGGCATCGCCATAGGACGGATGCGGTGCGCGCGCGTAAGGAAGGTCGTAGACCGCGTCCATCTCCTCGCTGGTCAGCGGGATCGGCGGCGGGTTGAGCCAGAGATCGCGGTCGCCATGACGCTGGACCAGCGGCCGCGCATTGCCGGGATTGCTCTCCCGGTGCAGCACGCGCGAGGCGCGGGCATAGGCTTCCTTGTCGTGCTCGACCTGCTCCAGCGCCGGCAGGCGGATCACGGTCGGCCCGCGTTGACGCGATGCGCCCTCGTCGGCGGAATCGAGATCGTCGGCGTGCAGCTCCGTGTAATCGGCAGGGACCTTGCGGAACAGTGCGACGCCCCTGATGTCGTCGAGCTCGCGCGGCGCTTCGCCGGCGGCGAGCCGCTGTGCCACCTCGACGACGGCGCGCTCGGCGTTGCCGTAGAGCAGCAGGTCGGCCTTGGCGTCGGCCAGCACCGAGCGGCGCACCTTGTCTGACCAGTAGTCGTAATGCGCGATCCGGCGCAGCGACGCCTCGATGCCGCCGAGCACGATCGGTACGTCCTTGAACGCCTCGCGGCAGCGCTGGGCGTAAACGATGGTGCAGCGGTCCGGCCGCCTGCCGCCTTCGCCGCCGGCCGTATAGGCGTCGTCGCTGCGGATGCGGCGGTCCGCGGTGTAGCGGTTCACCATGGAGTCCATGTTGCCGCCGGTGACGCCGAAGAACACCTTTGGCTTGCCGAGCGCCTTGAAGGGCTCGGCCGAGTGCCAGTCCGGCTGGGCGATGATGCCGACCCGAAAGCCCTGCGCCTCCAGAAGCCGGCCGATGATCGCCATGCCGAAGCTCGGATGGTCGACATAGGCGTCCCCGGTCACCAGCACGATGTCGCAGGCGTCCCAGCCGAGCGCATCCATCTCGGCGCGGCTCATCGGCAGGAACGGCGCCGGCTTGCGCGGTTGCGCCCGGGCCATCAGCGGCTTTTCGGCGGTGATCATCTGGATGTCCATGGCGCCTACGCATAGGACTCCGGGCGGGCGAATTCAACCGATCGGTGTGCCGCCACCGCCGATTGTAGTGACCGGAGGTTCCATCCTCACAAGGGCGCCGATCGGATCCCGGCCATAGGAACCAACCGCGCCCGCGAACATTCTGTTGAGGGTTCGGCGCGGGCCCGCGTCGCGCGCGTCTGCATCATTCAGGCGTCCGCTGACGTCGCCTCTGGCGATGGGGGAGTTGTGAGCACGGTCATAGAGAACTTGCTGTTGCGGAAGCAGAAGCTCGTCGAACAGCTCGAAAAGGCGCCATCGGTCGAGGACCGCGATAGAATCGAGCACCAGCTCGAGCAGATCAACACCGCGCTGGATTTTCTGGACAGGCCGGAAGCGAAGGAAGAGCGGTAGACGCGCTCAATCCACCTTGAGCGCTTTCGCGTAGACGATTCCCGAATTGGTGATGTGCGTCGTCATCAGGCCGTCGAAGGCGGCGAACTCGCCGCGTCCGAACAAATCGAGCAGCTCGCGATGCTCGTCGAACGACGTGCGGGTGCGCACGTCGATCGGCGAGGTCAGATTGGTGCGGAGCGCGGCGACGCGGCCGGAGACGAGCTGATAGGATTCGGCGAGGTAGCGGTTGCCGCAATGGGCGAACAGCGCCTCGTGAAAAGCTGTGTCGGCGCGGCCATAGGCGATGTTGTCCTTCGCCGTGATCGCCGGCTCCATTGCCGCGATCGCCGCGCTCATGGCCGCAATCGCACTGTTGCGATCGTGGCGGAAGGCGAGCTCGGCCGCCTTGGGCTCCAGCGCAATGCGGAAGGTGCAGAGCGCATCGATGTCCTCGGCGCTCGGCGTGAACACGAAGCTGCCGACCTGCGGCCGGATCACGACGAGGCCTTGCGCCTGCAACTGGCCCATCGCCTCGCGCACCGGCGTGCGGCTGACGCCGAAGGAATTCGCCACCATCTCCTCGGAGATGGCCGCTCCAAGCGCGAAATCGCCGTCGATGATCGCCTGTCGCAGCCGCTGCATCACCCGCTGCGACAGCGATTTCGGCGTATCGAGCTTGAGCGATCGCATGGCGCGCTCAGATCACCTTGCCGGGATTGAGCAGGTGATCGGGATCGAGCGCCGCCTTCAGCGTCCGCATCAGCGCGATCTCGGCCTCGCTCCTGGCATGACCCAGCCACAGCTTCTTCAAGGTGCCGATGCCGTGCTCGGCGGAAACGCTGCCGCCCATGTCGCGGACGAGACCGTAGATGATCGCGTCCATCTCCTCCTTCGGCTGCTGCGCGACCGAGAGGCCGGCGACCCAGGAGACGAGATGCAGATTGCCATCGCCGATATGGCCGTAATAGACGCTCTCGCAGCCCTTGATGCCGGAGGCCAGCGCAGCCTTGCAGCGCGTGGCGAACTCGTCCATTCGCGCCACCGCAAGGCCGATGTCGTAGGAGATGTGCGGCCCCAGCACCTGGCCGAACTCGGCGCAGATATCGCGCACGCGCCAGAAGGCCTGCGTCTGCGCCAGCGACTGCGCCACGGCGGCGTCGGCGAGCAGCCCACGTTCCATCAGCTCCTCGAGCCAGGTCTGGAAACGCGGTGCGTCCAGGCTCTCATCGGTGCCCTGTGCCTCGACCAGCACGTAAAGGCCGTGGCTTGCCGCGACCGGCGGCTTCACGCCGGCGCGATTCGTGATCACGTCCCAATAATCCGGCCACATCACCTCGAACGCGGACAGCAGCGGGCCGAGCCCTGAGCGCGCGGCGTCGAGCAGCGCAATCACCGCGGCATAATCCTTCAACGCGCAAAGCGTAGCCATGGTCGAGCGCGGCTTCGGAAACAGCTTGAGCACCACGCGGGTGATGATGCCGAGCGTGCCTTCCGAGCCGATGAACAGATGCTTCAGATCGTAGCCGGCATTGTTCTTCATCAGCTTGTTGAGGCTGGTGATGATGGTGCCGTCGGGCAGCACGACCTCGAGACCAAGCACCAGCTCGCGCGTCATGCCGTAGCGGATCACGCGGTTGCCGCCGGCATTGGTCGAGAGATTGCCGCCGATCGCACAGGAGCCGCGCGAGCCGAGATCGAGCGGAAAGAAGAAGCCGGCTTCATCGGCCGCCTTCTGGATCGTCTCCAGCGGCGTGCCCGCCTTCACCGTCATCGTCATCGAGGCGCGATCGATCTCCTCGATGCCGGTCATGCGCTCCAGCGAGATCGTTACCCAGCCGGCTTCGGGCGAGGCACCGCGGCACAGCCCGGTCAATCCGCCCTGCGGCACGAAGGGAAGCCGCGCCTGCCGGCAGGTCGCAATCGTATCGGCCACGCCTTTCGCATCGAGCGGCCGGATCACCGCGAGCGGCGTTTGCGGCAGGCTCGCGCTCCAGTCGTTGCAATTGCGGGCGGGCACCTCGCTGCCGGTCAGCACCGCGGCCGCGCCGAGCCTGTCGCGCAACGCGCCGAGCAGCTGGTCGGGCCGTCCGGCGGGGGTCACCATGTCCATGCGAGACCTCCTCAATATTTTCGGTGCGCCCATGGCGCCGGGATTTGCATCCACCTTGTATGTAAGGTACAAAGCGGAAAGTAAAGCAAAAACAGGATCCCGGTAAGCCCGGAAGATCGTTGGAGATCAGCGGCTTAGTTCGGGGCGGCAGCAACGGGTGGTGTGATGACGGAGGCAATTCGCGGGTTCTGGGTAGCGTCGGCGACGCCGCTGACGGCCGATGGCAACGTGGATCACGCCCGACTCGCCGCCCACGCCAAGCAACTCTTCGGCAAGGGCGTCGACGGCGTCGTCCTGTTCGGCACCACCGGCGAAGGCACCTCGTTCAATGCCAGCGAACGCGTCGCGACGATGGAAGCCGTGCTCAAGGCCGGCATCGCGCCGGAACGCATCGGAATCGGCGGCGGCTTCCCCGCCATCACCGACAGCATCGCGCTGACGCGCGCCGTGCTCGGCCTCGGCCTGCGCCACGTGCTGCTGCTGCCGCCCTATTTCGACCGCAGCGTCACGCCCGAAGGCATCGAGGATGCCTTCGCCGCGATCATCGATGGTGTCGCCGACGAACGGCTGCGCGCCTCGCTCTATCACATCCCGCAGGTGTCGGGCGTCGCGATCCCGACGACGGTCGCCGCGAACTTGCGGAAGCGCTACGGCAAGCAGGTCGCCGGCTTGAAAGACTCCAGCGGCGACTTCAAGCAGTTCCAGGCATTCCGCGCGGCCGCGCCCGAGCTCGCCATCACCGTCGGCAATGAGCCCGACATCGCCCGCGCGATCGCCGCGGGCGGCGCCGGCACCATTTGCGGCATGGCCAATATCGTGCCGGAGCTGGTCAAGGGCATGATTGACGGCAGGGATGTCGAGGCGCGCATGCAGGCAGCGGCAGATGCCGTGGTGAAGACGCCGTCCCTGGTCGCGACGTTGAAGGCCATCCTTGCGGCTCAGACGGGCGATACAGGCTGGCTGCGCGTGCGCCCCCCGCTCCGCGCGTTGTCCGACGGCACCGCGCTCAAGCGGAAGCTCGACGCGTTGATGGCGCCTGCCATCGCGTGAGCGCGCGCAAGATCGCGACGCGCCGCTGCGAATTCGCGTGCTGCGTGCCGCGCGCGGCGAGACGGCCATTAGAGATTGCCGTTCAGCGCGATCCTTTCTTAGAACCATTCAATACTAGAGCGATTCAAGTCCGCTTACGGTTCCGCTCGCGCTCCGCGCCTGTTAGACGCGCGAGCTTCAATGCTGCGTCTGACTTGGAAGTGAATCGAACGTGCGTGCTCATCCGGATGGCCGCGACAGCGGCCATCAAACTCGTGCCGGCAAGAGCCGTGCCGGTCTTCTCATCGGAGCGGCCGTGCTGCTCGCTGAATGTCCCTCGAACATGATGACCGCGCAGGCGCAATCGGCACTGCCGCCGGTGACGGTGGAAGCGCCGGCGCAGCGGCCGAAGCCGGCGCGGGCATCGGACCAGTCTTCACGCCGCACGCAAGCCGCTGCACGCCAGCGCAGTCGCACTGCCACGTCCGCTCCTGCGGTGCCGACGCTCTCGGAGCGCGCCGCTGCGGAGGCCGCCGCCCAGCAAGCCGCAAAGCTCGGATACCGCGCGATGCCGAGCGCGACCACGCTGCGCAACGGCGCCTCGCCGCTCGACACCTCGCAGGCCGTCAATGTGGTGCCCGAGCAGGTACTGAAGGATCAGCTGCCGCGCAATATCGATGATGCTCTCGCCAATGTCTCGGGCATCACCCAGACCAACACCCTCGCCGGCACCCAGGACGCCGTGATCCGGCGCGGCTTCGGCGACAACCGCGACGGCTCGATCATGCGCAATGGCATGCCGCTGGTGCAGGGCCGCAGCCTCAATCCCGCCGTGGAAAGCGTCGAGGTGCTGAAGGGGCCGGCCTCGCTGCTCTACGGCATCATGGACCCCGGCGGCATCGTCAACACCATCAGCAAGCGACCCGAGCTGTATCAGCACGGTTCGGTCACGCTGCTCGGCTCGACCTACGCGAACAATCGCAGCGGTGCCGACGGCCTGCTCGACGTCACCGGCCCGATCGGCGACCAGGGTCTTGCCTATCGCTTCATCGGATATGGCGTCAGTGAGGACTACTGGCGCAATTTCGGCCGGCACCGCGAGATGCTGGTTGCGCCGTCGCTGGCATGGTATGGAAAGGACACGACGGTCCAGCTCAACTACGAGCACCGCGAGTTCATTTATCCGTTCGACCGCGGCACGGCGTTCATCAACGGTGCGCCGCTGGCGATCCCGAAGACGCGCAGGCTCGACGAGCCCTACAACAACATGTGGGGGACGTCCGACCTGATCCAGGCCTCCGTCGAGCATCGCATCAACCAGGACTGGAAGCTCTTTGCCGGCTACAGCTACAACACCGAGACTTTCAGCGCGAACCAGCTCCGCATCACCGGCGTCAACGCGAAGACCGGCGTCGAGACGCGCAGCAATGACGGCACGCAGGGTTCGCTCAGCAACTCCAGCTATGGGACGTCCTACATCTCGGGCGGGTTCTGGCTCGGCGACATGCGCAACGAGGTACTGTTCGGCGGCGACGGCCAGTATCGCACCATCTACCGCGACAACCTGATCCGGCAGACGGCTCCATCCTTCAATGTCTACGACCCCGTGTACGGCCTGATCGGGCCGGGCACGACGGTTTCGAACAGCGACAGCGCCCAAACTGACAAGCTCGGCCAGTGGTCGCTGTTCTTCCAGGATACGCTGCACCTGACCGAGCGGTTCGCGCTGGTCGGCGGGGTGCGCTACATGGACTACGACCAGCTCGCCGGGCGCGGAAAGCCGTTCAGAGCGAACACCAACGTCTCGGCCGATGCCGTGCTCCCGCTCGGCGGAGTGATCTTCAAGCTCACCGACCAGCTTTCCCTCTATGCGAGCTACACCCAGTCGCTGAAGCCGAACTCGACCATCGCGCCGCTTAGCAATGGCGGCGGCGTCGTGCTCGGATCGAACATCGCGCCCGAGGAAGGCACGCAGTACGAAGCCGGTCTGAAGTTCGATCTCGACAAGCGCCTCTCGGGTACGCTCGCGGTTTACGATATCGAGAAGCAGAACGGGCTGGTCAGCCAGCTCAACACCGCAACCGGTCTCAACGTGTACACCGCGGCCGGCAAGGCGCGCTCGCGCGGCGTCGAACTCGACGTCACCGGCCGCCTATCCGACAACTGGAGCATGATCGGGAGCTATGGTTACACCGATGCGCGGGTGACCGAGGATCCGATATATGCCGGCAAGCAGTTGCAGAACGTGGCCATGAACACAGCCTCGCTCTATCTGGTCTACGATTTTGGCACGACGCTTCCCGGCCAGCTGAGGCTCGGCGGCGGCGCCCGCTATGTCGGCGACCGGCCCGGCGATGCGTTGAACACGTTCGTGCTGCCGTCCTATGTCGTCGCCGATGTCTTCGCGACGTATGAGACGAAGCACCTGACATTGCCGGTCATCTACCAGCTCAACGTCAAGAACCTGTTCGACACCGTCTACTACACCTCCGCCCAGAACAATCTGGGCGTCGCCATCGGCGATGCGCGACGGGTGTCGCTGTCGGCAACGGTGAAGTTCTAGCGATGACGGTGCGGATCGGGCATACGGTCAAGGCCGTCCTGTTCCAGGTCCATTCCATCGCGGGCCTCGCCCTCGCGCTGCTGGTGTCCCTGATCGCGCTGACCGGCGCGATCATGAGTTTTGAGGACGAGATCGTCGACCAACTCAACGCCGGGATCATGCAGGTCGCACCGCGTCAAATCCCGGCGCTGATGCCGGACGTGTTGGTCGCGCGGCTGAAGGCGGAGCAGGACGTCGGCAAAGTCTCGGCCGTCACGCTGTCGAGCGATCCTGCGGCAGCGGCCCATGTTCGCTTCGCGCGGGATGAAAGCGGCGGAAGGCCGGCCTCGCTCTTTGTCGATCCTTACGATGCGCGCGTGCTGGGTTCGCCGCGCGGCGAGGCGTTCTTCGCAACGGTGCGCAGGCTGCACCGTTGGCTGCTCATTCCCGGCGACGGCAAGGGTTGGGGACGCCCGATCACCGGCACGATCGCACTCGGCCTCATTGTCATGCTGGTCTCGGGCCTCGTGCTGCGCTGGCCGCGCCGGGGCGGCAGCGTGAAGATGTGGCTGAAGCCGAATCTCGGGCTCAGCGGCCGCGGACTGCATCGGTCGTTGCATGCCGTGATCGGCACCTGGGTCCTGCCGGTCTATCTGGCGATAACGCTCACCGGGCTGTATTTCTCCTTCGAATGGTACAAGGACGGCGTGACCCGGCTGCTCGCGCGTCCGCACGCCGCCGCCGCGAAGATGCAGCCTAAGATGTCCGCGAAGCCGACGCGTACGGCCAGCTCCCAGCCGGCGCCGCCGATCGGATTCGATCCGGCCTGGATGACGTTCCAGCGCGAGGAGGGCGACCGATTCTCCAAGGCGTTGCTGACTCTGCCGGCGCAGGGCACGACGATCCGCATCCGGTCGTGGGGAAAGGCGTCGTTGCTCGAGACCACGCGCGACGAATTCCGCATCGATGCCGTCACCGGGCAGGTGGTCTCCGCCGAGCGCTATGCCGACAAGACCTTCGGCGAGAAGATCATCGCGGCCATCTACGACATCCATCGCGGTGCGATCCTGGGATGGCCCGGCAAGCTCGCCTTCATGATTGCCGCCGTCTTGATGCCCTTGTTCTCGGTCACGGGAATCCTGCTCTATCTGTCGCGCCGCAAGCTGCGCCGCCCGGCGCAGCCGCCGCTCGGGCGGCTCGTTCCCGGCGAATGATAGTGATGCGCTAGCTGCCGCGCCACGCGCCGCCGATAGCTCATCCGCAGCCAGTGCAAACAACGCCTGCCGGACACAGCGGATCGGAGCGACTTGTCTGAACTCTCCACAAATGGTTCGATTGACGAAGTCCATGCGAAAGTCGGAGTGATCGATGGCGCGATCCGAGCAAGACGAAATCGAAGAGACGGCGCTGCCTGCGGTGCTGGTCAGACGCAGCGATCTGCCCGTGCCGCTCGCGCACCCTGCGCGGAGCTTTTTCGGCGGGCTCCCCAAGCTGCCCCCGAAATTTGATTGGCCGACGGCAGAGGTCATGGCCAATGAAAAGCCGGAAACGGTTGCGCTTACATTCGTAGCTCAAATTGACCTGGCTGAAGTGCCTGGGGCCGGCTGGTCGCCGCTTCCGACGCGTGGCACCCTTTATTTCTTCTGTAGTTCTGTGTTTGTTGGCGAAGGACATCCACCTTGTCGCGTACTGTATAGCCCGACGGACGGTGGCGTTTATCCCGACCGCGCGCCACCGCCAGATCTGATGCCGCTGGCAGGCACCGACGGTGATTCCCAGGTCAGATGGCTCGACCCCAACCTCGATCTTCATTCCAGGGTCGAGTTCAAGTATCCGGTCTCCTTCCGACCGTTCCGCGACTTCTACTTCCGGGAGGACGCCGTCGGAGGGGAGCTTATGGTCAAAGAATTGTGTAGGGCGCTGGGTCCGGGGGAGGCGCACGAGAATGATCTGCTTCAATTCCGAGCTGCGTCCGAATACGAGAAGGACGAGGATTGGCCCTTCAACTGGCTCCTCATCACCTATGTGGTCCGGTCGGTATTGTCGCACGTCCAGCGCGATCTGACGCGTGGATATTATGGCAAGCCGCTCACCGACGAAGCAACTGTCGAATTGAAGCGGCTACGCGCTGGTGCAATCGGGTGGCTCGAGCGCTGTCGGGCGCTTACCCCAATGGACGACGTTGATCCGGATACAAAGGCGAGCTTCAGATCCTGGTGGTTCAAGATTGTGCATGCCTACGAGAAGCTGGACGGGCAGGTGCCCACATATGCGGGTACAATCGCGCACGACCTCGGCAACGCCATCAACCATACGATCCGTTGCATGGCGACTCAGGACGTCGATATCTCCGACCACGCCCCGTCCAGCTACGTCGCGAATCTGGCGCGGCAGAATCACTGGAAGACGCCAACCGTGAACGATGGCAAGCACCGCCACTTCAGAACTGCGCTTCATCAGATGCTGGGATACGGCAGCGGCCCGCAAGATGCGACCGAGGTGCACCTGGAGGACGTGCTGTTGCTTCAGATTCAGGGTGATCTTGCTTTCTTCGATTGGCACTCCAACATTGGCGGTGTGCTTCATTTCTGGATCGGTCGGGATGCTCTTGATCAACGCGACTTCTCGCAGGTCGTCGCGACATTCGAGTGCGACTAGCCCGATCTCTGCGCCATTGTCCTGTTCTCCGATATCGCTGGCCAACACCGCCGCAATGCTTCAAAAGCTCCTGGCTCTGTCCTCAAGGTCCATGCCATGAAGCTTCCGACCGTCACCCCTGCCGACATCCGCCGCGCGCTGCTGTTGCGCGAAGAGATCGCGTTGCTCGATCTCAGATACGAGGCGGCCTTCGCGACCGGCCATCCGCTGTTCGCCGCCAACATGGCGGTGGACCGGATCGCTGTCGAGGCCGAGGTCAGGTTGCCTCGCAAGGGCGTTGCGATCGTGCTCTATGATGACGGCGAGGGGCTCGTTGCGTCCAGCGCCGAGCATCTGGCTGCACTCGGTTACACCAATGTCAGCGCACTCGACGGCGGCCTGACAGCCTGGCGCGATGCGGGCTTCGAGGTGTTCGAGGACGTCAACTCGTATTCCAAGGCATTCGGTGAGCTGGTCGAGTCGCGTCGCCATACGCCCTCGCTGAGCGCCGACGAGGTGGCAAGGCTCATCGCCGACAAGGCCAACATCGCCATCCTCGACGTCCGCCGTTTCGACGAATATGCGACCATGAACATCCCGGGCTCGGTCAGCGTGCCCGGCGCGGAGTTGGTGTTGCGGGCAGGGCAAGCCGCACCCGATCCCGAGACGACGATCATCGTCAACTGCGCCGGCCGCACCCGCTCGATCATCGGCACCCAGTCGCTGATCAATGCCGGCGTGCCCAACAAGGTGCGCGCACTGCGCAACGGCACCATCGGCTGGACTCTGGCGCGGCACAATCTCGACCACGGTGCTGACAGGCGCGGCGCGATCGGGCCGTTCGAGGGCGGCCCGGCCAAAGCGCGCGACGTCGCCTATCGCGCCGGTGTTCGCCATATCGGTGCGAACGAGATGTCGGCGCTGGCCGCGCAGACCAATCGCACGCTCTATCGTTTCGACGTGCGCGACGCCGAGGACTATGCGGCCGGCCATCTCCCCGGTTTCCGGCATTATCCCGGCGGCCAGCTCGTCCAGGAAACCGACATGGCCGCGCCCGTGCGCGGCGCGCGCATTCTCCTGACCGACGACAAGAACATCCGCGCCGACATGACGGCGTCCTGGCTGGCGCAGATGGGCTGGGAAGTCTATGTGCTCGAGGGCGGCTATGACGGTGCGCTCGACGTCGGACCGCCGCATGTCCTGCCGAAGCCGGATCCGGCACACCGCTACCGCCGGCCCTATGAAGGCACTGATGTGGCCGAAGCTGCGATGCAGGCCTATCTCGACTGGGAATACGGCCTCGTCGAGCAACTCCGCCGCGACGGCACGCATGGGTTTTGCGTGATTTGATGCCGACCACGGCGGTGCCGTCTCCGTCCCATGACAGGCTCCCGCCATCTTCTTCCCGTATGCAAGCCCTATTGTGCCGTGAGCGGTCCGCGGTCTATGAGCTGCGGCAAAGCTGTGACTTACGGAGATTCCATGCCAGCCCCAAGCCAAAGCCCTGAGCGAAGCGCCAAGGCGCTGCTGCTCGAAGGCGTCAATGACAGTGCCGTGGACCTGTTCAGGAGCGCGGGTTTCACCAACGTCGAGCGGCTGACCAAGGCGCTGGACGGTGAGGACCTGCGGCGGGCGATCAAGGGCGTATCGCTGCTCGGTATCCGCTCGCGGACCCAGATCACCGATGAGGTGCTCGCGGCATCGGACCAGCTTCTCGCCGTCGGCTGCTTCAGCGTCGGCACCAACCAGGTCGATCTCCTGGCTGCGCGCAAGCGTGGCATTCCCGTGTTCAATGCCCCGTTCTCCAATACGCGCAGCGTCGCCGAGCTCGTGATTGGCGAGATCGTGATGTTGCTGCGGCGGATCTTTCCGCGCTCGGTGTCGGCCCATCAGGGCGGTTGGGACAAGTCGGCGACCGGCAGCCGCGAGGTACGCGGCCGCACGCTGGGCATCGTCGGCTACGGCAATATCGGCTCGCAGCTTTCGACCCTGGCCGAAGCCATGGGCATGCGCGTGATCTATTTCGACCGCACCGACAAGCTCCGCCACGGCAACACCGAGCCGGTCGAGAGGCTCGAAGAGCTGCTGGCGCAGAGTGACGTCGTCAGTCTGCACGTGCCCGAGACGCCGGAAACGGCCGGCATGATCGGCGAGAAGGAGCTGCGGACGATGAAATCCGGCTCGTTCCTGATCAACAACAGCCGCGGCACCGTGGTTGACCTCGATGCGCTTGCTGCCGCATTGCGAGAGGGTCATCTCGCCGGCGCGGCCATTGACGTGTTTCCGGTCGAGCCCTCCTCCAACGCGGATCGCTTCAAGAGTCCGGTCCAGGGCCTGGAGAACGTCATCCTCACCCCGCATATCGGCGGCTCGACCGAAGAGGCGCAGGAGCGCATCGGCGGCGAGGTCGCGCGCAAGCTGGTCGACTATTTCATCACCGGCTCGACCATGGGCGCGGTGAACTTCCCGGAAGTGCAATTGCATCTTCGCCCCTCCGGCGCGCGCTTCAGCCACGTCCATCGCAACGTGCCGGGCATGCTGCGGCGGCTGAACGAGGTCTTCCTCCAGCGCGACATCAACATCGCCGCGCAATATCTGGAGACCGCCGGCGACCTCGGCTATGTCGTGCTCGACGCCGATCTCGGCGGCCAGGACTCCGGCGAGCTGCTCCAGCAGATCCGCGCCCTCGACGGCACCATCGGCGCGCGGCTGGTGTTCGAGCACTAAAGCGTTTTCGAGCGAAGTGGATATAAAGAAAACGCGTGAACCAGAATCTAGAACCATTTCCGTGCCGATCGCATCAGAACGGAAATAGCTCAAGATCATCCCACGTTCCGGTTGCAACTTGTCGCAACTGCTCCCACACTGTCGTCGAATTCGGCCCGGTCAGAAATCGCGTCGAATTTGAGCTTCAGTTGCGTGAGTGTCCGCCATGGAACGGGACGCCGTACTGATTGATCTCGCGCTTCAGGGCGGCGGTTCGCACGGCGCCTTCTCCTGGGGCGTGCTCGACCGTCTCCTGGAAGAGAAATGGCTGGATATCGCCGCAATCTCCGGAACCTCCGCAGGCGCGATGAATGCGGCGGTTCTGGCGGATGGCTGGACGGCCGGCGGCGCCGAGGGCGCGCGAGAGGCGCTCGACCGATACTGGCGCCGTGTCTCGAAGGCCGCGGCCTTCAGCCCGCTACAACGCTCTCCGCTCGACCGCCTGATGGGGCGCTGGACCCTCGATACGTCGCCCTTCTACATCCTCACCGATTTGATGTCGCGTGTGCTGTCGCCCTACGACCTCAATCCGACCGGTTACAATCCGCTGCGCGCGGTGCTGGCCGAGAGTATCGATTTCGAACGCCTCGCGCGCTCGCCGATCCAGCTGTTCATCACCGCGACTCGGGTGCGCACCGGGCGCGGCCGTATCTTCCGCAACGCGGAGATCACGGCGGATGTGCTGCTGGCATCGGCCTGCCTGCCGACCATGTTCCGCGCGATCGAGATCGACGGCGAGCCCTATTGGGACGGCGGCTTTGCCGGCAACCCGACGATCACGCCGCTGGTGCGCGAAAGCGACGCGCACGACACCATTCTCGTCCAGATCAATCCGACCGAGCGGCTGGAGGAACCGCGGACGGCTGCGGAAATCCTCAACCGGCTCAACGAAATCTCATTCAACTCGCCGTTGATGAAGGAGCTGCGCATGATCGCGCTGCTGCACCAGGCGGCCGATCCGGGCAGCGGGGAGGGCGCGCGCTGGGCGAAGATGCGCACACACCGGGTCAAGAGCGACATGCTGGCGAAGTTCGGGGCCTCCTCGAAGCTCAACGCGGAGTGGGAGTTCGTCTCGATGCTGCGCGCCGAGGGACGCACGGCCGCGGACGACTTCCTCGCCGAGCACGGCGCGGAGATCGGCCGTCGTTCGACCGCCGATCTCGATGTCCTGCTGTCGGAGTGCTGAGGCATGGGTCTCCTCGGCCTCTTCGTCGGGCTCGGCCTGCTCGTCCTGTTCGCCTTCCGCGGCTGGAGCGTCCTGCTGCTCGCGCCGTTCGCCGCACTCGTTGCCGCGTTGTTCGGCGGTGAGCCGCTGCTCGCGAACCTGACCCAGGTGTTCATGGTGAACGCGGCGGGATTTCTGGCGCAGTTCTTCCCGATATTTCTGCTTGGCGCCGTCTTCGGCAAGTTGATGGATGACAGCGGTGCGGTGACGTCGGTCGCCGGCTTCATGGCGGAGCGTCTCGGCGAACGGCGCGTGATCCTGGCGGTCGTGCTCGCCGGCGCGCTGGTCACCTATGGCGGTGTCAGCCTGTTCGTTGCGTTCTTCGTCATCGTTCCCATGGCACGCTCGCTGTTTCGTGCCGCTTCGATTCCGCGTCGTCTGATCCCGGCCGCGATCGTGCTGGGAACGTCGACCTTCACCATGTCGGCCCTGCCTGGCACGCCGTCGATCCAGAATGCGATCCCGATGCCGTTCTTCGGCACGACGCCGTTTGCCGCGCCGGGCCTCGGCATCGTCGCCTCGCTCATCATGCTCGGCACCGGATTGTGGTGGCTGCATCGCGCTGAAGCTGCGGCGCGACGCGCTGGAGAAGGCTATGGCGACGATGCCGAGGGTGCGATCGAGCAGGCCGCTGCCGACGAGCTCGTGCGCGAGCGCGCGACGACTGCCCGCGAGTTCGATCCGGCGGAGCTGCAGAACGGTTATCGCAGCGAGCGGCCATCGCCCGTGCTGAACGCCATGGCGCCGCTCGTCGTCGTCGTGACCGTCAATCTGGTGATGTCGCTGGTGGTGCTGCCGCGGCTCGATGTCAGCTATCTCGCCGAGCAACGCTTTGGTGATACGACGCTTGCAGCCGTTGCAGGCGTGTGGTCGGTCGCGGTGGCGCTGGCTGCCGCCATCGTCACGACCATCGCGCTGAACTGGGCGCGCCTGCCGGCGCTGCGCCGGACCATGGACGCCGGGGCCAATGCGTCGGTCCTGCCTGCGTTCAGCGTCGCCAGCCTCGTCGGCTTCGGCGCCGTCGTGGCCTCGTTGCCGGCGTTCACGATCGTGCGCGACTGGGTGCTGGCGATCGAAGGGGGACCGCTGGTCTCGCTCGCCGTCGCGACCAACGTCCTGGCCGCACTGACAGGGTCGGCATCGGGCGGCCTGACCATCGCCCTCGACGCCCTCGGTCCGACCTACGTCGAGCTTGCCGCGCGGACCGGCATCGACCTTGCGTTGATGCATCGCGTGGCGGTGATCGGTGCAGGTACCCTCGACATCCTGCCGCACAACGGCGCAGTGGTCAGCCTGCTCGCGATCTGCGGCCTGACACATCGTGACAGCTATTTCGACATCGTCATGGTGGGCATCGTGACCTCGCTCCTGGCGCTGGTGGCGGTGATCGCCCTGGGCACTGCGCTGGGCTCGTTCTGACGGAAAGCCGGCGTCAGCAATTGACGGACGGGCGAAGGTTGCATTGAATGCGGCCAACTTCCGAGTGCAACAGAACAAGCCGGGTGGAAACGATGAAGCGAAACAGAGCGAAGCTGTGTGCATGGCTCGTAGGCACAGCGGCCGCAATGAGCGCGAATGGTGCGTTGGCGATGACGCTGGCGGAGGATGCCGAGACGGTCTGCAAGGGGCTGGTCGGCGGCACCGATGCCGTGAAGATCGATGCCGCGAGCTTGCAGGCGCCATCGCAACTGGCCGTCGCCGAACGTGGGCCGACGCCGTCGGGGCGCATCACGCCCGCCAATCCTGCCTTCTGCAAGGTGCTCGGCCATATCGACCCCACCGATCCCAAGGCGCCGCCGATCAAATTCCAGGTCAACCTTCCCGTCGAATGGAACGGCCGCTCGCTGCAATATGGCGGCGGCGGTTTCAATGGCGTGCTGATCACGGGCCTTGCGCTGCCGCCGGCCTATCCCTTCGACAAGCCGTCACCGCTCGCGCGCGGCTTCGTCACCTACGGCACCGACTCCGGCCATGAATCCAGGCCGGGCGAGCCGCCGCAGGTTTTTGCGCTGAACGACGAGGCCTTCGAGAACTTCGCCCATCGCGCCTACAAGAAGGTGCGCGACGCGGCAGTGACCCTGATGCAGCGCGCCTACGGCAAGAAGCCGGACAAGATGTACTTCATGGGCTCGTCCGAAGGCGGCCGCGAAGGCCTGACCATGGCGCAGCGCTACCCCGATGATTTCGACGGGATCTTCGCGCGGGTGCCTGTCATCAACTGGGTCGGCCTGCAGCATGCCGGAACGCGCTCGGGCCTGGTGACCATGGGGGAGGGCTGGATCAATCCGGCGCAGGTGAAGCTGGTCGGCGATGCCGTGCGGGCGGCTTGCGACAAGGCCGACGGCTCCGACGATGCGCTGGTGCAGGATCCGGTCGCCTGCAAGGCGGCATTCAAGGTCGAGACGCTGCGCTGCGCGGCGGGCCAGAGCGGCGATCGGTGCCTCACCGATCCCCAGATCAAGGCGATCAACACGCTGCATGCGACCTACAAATTCCCGTTCGCGCTCGCCAATGGCCTCGACGATTATCCGGGCTGGGGCGTCTCGGGCGAGGACACGCCGGCGATCGGACCGACCGGCGGCTGGGTCGCGTGGTGGCTCGGCACCGCGCCGCCGGCGCAGCCGCCTGCGCCCAACAACGGCATCGCCTGGATCTACGGAGCCGGCGGCATTCAATATGTCTTCGCGCGCGATCCGAAGCTCGATGTCACCACCTACAACGTGGAGCACCACAAGGCGCGGCTGCTCGAGGTCTCGAAGCTGATGGATTCGACCGATCCCGACCTCAGCCGCTTCCGGATGCGCGGCGGCCGTCTGATCATGCTCGAGCACATGGCCGATTACGCCCAGAGCCCCTATGCCGGCATCCGCTATTTCGAGAGCGTCGAACGCAGGATGGGCAAGGCCGAGACGGCGGAATTCGCGCGGCTCTACACCGCGCCCGGTGTCGACCATGTCGGCTCCGGCGCGCCGGCCAATGTCGACATGCTGAGCGTGCTGGTCGACTGGGTCGAGAACGGCAAGGCGCCCGGCGATCTCGAAGTCAGCGAGCAGAAGGTCGAGGCGCCGTCGTTCGCGACGCTGCGCGCGCTGCCGCTGTGCCGCTGGCCGGCCTGGCCGCACTACAAGGCGGGTGCGGTGACGGAGGCGTCGAGCTTTGCCTGTGCGCCGTGAGGCACGGATGGTCGCCGCAGCGTCATGGCCGGGCTCGCCGCGGCCAGCGCGCTCCTGTCGCGCCGCACGGCTGACGTGGATGCCCGGAACAAGCCCAGGGCACGGCGACCTCCCGCTAATGCGCGGGCCCGCCGGCTGCCTTCACGCGCCGCGTCAGCAGCACTGCGATCGCGGCCAGGACCAGCACGGCGCCGATCACCGCAAAGGTGTCGGAATAGCCCATCACCAGCGCCTGGCGTCTTACGGTCTTGCCGAGCGCGATGATGGCTTGCTCGCGTGCGGCGTTTGGATCGGGGACACCGTGGGCCATGAAATAGTCCGTCATCTGGGTGATGCGGCTGCGGACCTCCTCGCGGCCGAGCGTGACCGAATGTCCGATGATGTTGGAATGGAACTGCTCGCGCTTCGTGATGATCGTCGCGAGCGTCGCCGTTCCGATCGCGCCGCCGAGATTGCGGAACACGTTGCTGATGCCGGAGGCCGCGGCAGCATCCTGCGGCGCGATGCCGCCTGACAGCACCGAGGTCAGCGGCGTCAGCACCATGGCCTGGCCGATCGCGCGCACGATGTTCGGAATCCAGAGCTGGTCACCGGCATAGTCCGGCGACATCGCCGTGTTCATGAAGCAGCTGTAGGCGAAGATCAGAAGGCCGGTGATGGCGATGTAGCGCGTGTCGAAGCGCTGCATCATCCTGGGAATCAGCGGGATCAGCACGAGTTGCGGCAGGCCGGTCCAGGCCAGCACGTTGCCGATCTGCTCGGAATTGTAGCCCTGCGCCTGGCCGAGATAGGCGGGCAGGATGTAGACCGAACCGAACAGCGCAAAGCCGACCATGGTCATCGCGACGGTGCCGAAGCCGAAATTGCGCTGCGTCAGCAGGCGCAGCCGGATCAGCGGCTTTTCGATTCTGAGCTCGATCGCGACGAACAGCGTCAGGCTGACGGCTGCGACGATCGCCAGCTTGACGATGAAAGGGGAGGAGAACCAGTCGTCCTTGTTGCCTTCCTCGAGCACGGCTTGCAGCGCCGACAAGCCGATCGCCATGGTGACGATGCCGGCCCAGTCGCCTTCCTTCAGGAGACCAAGCTGCATCTTCTGCCGCTCCAGCGTCAAATAGAGTGCAGCGACCATCACGGCGGTCGGGATCACGTTGACAAAGAAGATGGTGCGCCAGCCATAGGTCTCGGTGAGATAGCCGCCGATGGTCGGGCCGATTGCCGGTGCAAAGGTGACTGACAGCGCGAAGATGGCGAGTCCGACCGGCTGCTGCGGCTTCGGCAGCTTGGTCAGGACCAGCGTGAAGGCCATCGGGATCAGCACGCCGCCGGCAAAGCCTTGAAGGCCGCGCATCGCGATCATCGACGGGAGATCATGGGTGAAGGCGCAGGCGACCGAGAACGCCGCGAACAGCGTTGCGCTCGCCAGCATGTAGCGGCGGAACGTGAACACGCGGCTAAGGTAATCGGTCAGCGGGATCACGATGATCTCGCCAATCAGATACGAGGTCGAGATCCAGGAACCGTTGTCGGCGCCGGTGCCGATGCCGCCTTCGATATTGGCCAGCGAGGCATTGGTGATCTGGATGTTCAGGATCGCCATGAACGAGCCGATCATGGCGGCGAGCACGGCGGTCCAGGTTGCGAGGCTCGCGCGGTCGGGATCGCTCGCGGAGCGATCAGGCGTCGCGGCCGGTGTTGCTTGCGTCGAGATTGAGAGGCTGTTTGACATGGCACGACCCTCCGGAGACGAGCTTGGCTTTGGGCGTCACGGCCGCATTCGCGGCCGGCGCGGTCGAACGTGTTGCAATGGTGGGGATCACGGACATGCCGGGCCGCAGCGCGATCGCAGGCCCATACTTGTCGTCGAGCACAATCTTGACCGGGATGCGCTGCACCACCTTGGTGAAATTGCCCGTGGCGTTGTCGGGCGGCAGCAGCGCGAATTCCTGGCCGCTGGCCGGCGAGATGGAATCGACGTGACCATGCAGGACCTGGCCCGGGAACATGTCGACCTCGATATCGACGGCCTGTCCCGCCCGCACATGGGTGAGCTGCGTTTCCTTGAAATTGGCGACGACATAGGCGGCATCGGTCGGCACGATCGACATCAGCTGCGTGCCCGCCTGCACGAACTGGCCGACGCGCAAGGATCGATTGCCGACGACGCCGTCGATCGGCGAGACGATCCTGGTGTAGCCGAGATTGAGCTCCGCCTGCTGCTGGATCGCGGCTGCGCGCGCGGCGGTGGCCTTGGCTTGCGCGATCTCGGCCTTGAGGAGATCGACCTGCTTCTGCGCGGAGATGAGGTTGGCGCTATCGCGCGCGATCGCGGCGTCCGCGCCGGCGTCGCGCGCCTGGGCCTGCTGCGCATTCTGCACGCTGCCATAGCCGGTCCTGGCGAGATCCGTGTAGCGCTTGTTCTCCTGCTGCGCGAAGGTCTTTGCGGCCGTGTCGACATCGATGGTCGCCCTGGCGGCAGTGATCACGGCTTGCTGAACCTCGAGCTGTGCCGCCTTGCTGACGACCGCCGCGTTCGCCGCCTGGACGTCGGCGCGAGCCTGGTCGAGCGCGACCTTGAAGTCGCGGTCGTCGATCCGGGCCAGCACCTGGCCGGCTTTCACATGCTCGTTATCGGCGACCAGAACGTGGTTGAGATAGCCGCTGACCTTCGGCGCGATGGTGGTGTTGTCGGCCTTCACATAGGCGTCGTCGGTGGAGACGAGGTACTGGCCGACGGTCCAGTAATCGTAGCCGTACCAGCTGGTGCCGGCCAGCGCGACGGCCGCGGCCGCCATCAGCAACAGCTTGCGAAGGTTGGGATTTTCGTGGCTCACGTGGGCCGGCGCGGCGGGCAGGACGCCCTCCAGGGCGGTTGCTGTCACAGCAGCCTGGGCGGCGGCGGATGGGGTGGTGTGGACGGTCATGGCCGGCTCCCCTGAATTAGGAAACTTGATAATTTCCAAAATGAGACTAGCTTTGGAATTGTCAATGGAATGACAGGCGTCATTTAAAGGCATGGCTCAGGCAAGATTGGACAGCGAAGTTCGTCCGCGCGGGCGGCCACCGGTCCGCAGCGACGACGAGACCAGGCGGATCGTCTTCGACGCCGCACGGCACGCCTTTGCCCGCGACGGCTATGAGGCGACCAGCACAGAAGAGCTGGCGCGCCGCGCCGGCATTTCGACCAGGACGCTGTATCGGCTGTTTCCGGGCAAGGCTGCGTTGTTCGAGGCGATGTGCGCCGACCGGCTGGAGCGATTGCTCTCCGCCGTCGACCTGCAAGGAAGCGATGAGGTCGATATCGAAACCGGCTTGCGCGCCGCGTTGCTCGCCTGCGCCGATCTCGCGCTCGATCCGGAGGTCGTGGCGTTGCAGCGCATGGTGCTGCAGGAATCGGCTGCCTTTCCCGATCTCGCAGCGAACTTCTACAGGAACGGCATCTCCCGCACCGTGACGGCACTCGCCGGCTGGTTGCGCGTCCAGGTCAGGCGCAAGCGAGTCGTGATCGAGGATGCCGAGGAAGCCGCCGGCATGCTGATCGGCATGGTCGCATCGGCGCCGCAGCGCGCGGCGATCTATGGCGGCCTGCCTTTGCCGTCACGCAAGCAGATCGAGCGCCGGGTGCAGACCTGCGCGGCCTTGTTCCTCGACGGCTGTCGCGCGGCGCCGGCCTAGCGGCGCCCTTTGACAATCCGGATCCGTCCGGCTATATACTTCGCATGCGAAATAATGAGGCCGCAGCGAAGCATCATCGGCTGATCTACCTGCTGAGCGTCGCGCATCGGCGCCTGCAGCGCTGGATGGCGGCGCAGCCGCAGAGCACGGTGACGCCGGCGCAGGCCGGGCTGCTGTTCATCCTCGGCAAGCAGGACGGCGTCCTGATCGGCGAGGCGGGCGCGGCGCTCGATATGGGGCCGGCCGGCATTTCCGGCCTGGTCGACCGTACCGCAGCCGCAAGACTGATCGAGCGGCGCGCCGATAGCGAGGATGGCCGCGCCTGGCGCATCTGGCTGACGCCCAAAGGGCGCAGCGCGCTGGCGCATGCGAAGACGTCGGCGGCGGAGGTCAACGCTGCGCTGACGGAGGGATTTACGGCCGCGGAGATCGACATCGTCGCACGCTGGCTGACGAGCATTCAGGACAAGTTTCCAAGAAGTTCAAACGAACAACACGGAGCAGACGAATGACCGAGCACGTCCGAATCGAGAGCAACGGCGGAATTCTCACCCTGACACTGGCGCGTCCCGACAAGAAGAACGCGCTGACCGATGCGATGTACGGCAAGCTGGCGGACACGATCGAATCCGCCGAGTTCGATCCGTCCGCTCGCGTGATCCTGATTCGCGGCGAGGGCGACATGTTCACCGCCGGCAACGACGTCGGCGAATTCGCCGCGGTCGCAGCCGGCAAATCCGAAGGCAGCCGCAACGTCGTGCGCTTCATCCAGTCGCTGGCGCGCTGCACCCGGCCGCTGGTCGCAGCCGTGCAGGGCCGTGCCGTCGGCGTCGGCACCACGATGCTGCTGCATTGCGATCTCATCGTGCTCGCCGACAACGCGCAGCTGTCGACGCCCTTCGTCAGCCTCGCGCTGGTGCCGGAGGCCGCCTCCAGCCTGCTGATGCCGGCGCGCATCGGCTATGCGCGCGCCTATGAGATGTTCGCGCTCGGCGAGACCGTGCCGGCCAAGTCGGCGCTTGAATGGGGCCTCGCCAACCGTGTGGTACCGCTCGACAAGCTCGATGCCGAGGCGCTCGCCCTCGCGCAGCGTCTCGCCCGTCAGCCGCTCGGCGCGCTCACGGCCACCAAGAAGCTGATGCGCAACGGCGAGGCGCTGGTCGCCCAGATGCAGGCCGAAGGCGAGCAGTTCGCGCAGCGCCTGCGCACCGCGGAGGCGCGCGAGGCGTTCACGGCGTTCGCCGAGCGCCGGGCGCCGGATTTTACCAAGGTCGCATAAAGGGATCCCGAATGCGTGCAGGTTGGATCGCACGGATTCAACTAAAACCTTAACGAAACATTGGCATGTCGCGGTGCAAGGTGGCCTCTCCCGAGAGTTAGGTCCCTTGACCCATGTCCATTTTTAAGAATTCGGTAAGCACACTCCTCCTGGTCCTGATGACCCTGCTGGCCGCCGGAGCATTGATCAGCACGGCGATCCAGATGGGCGGCGCCTTCGACCGCTACAGCGACAGCCTGGAGACTGAACGGCTGGCGAATGCCGACAAGTCGATCTTCCATGGTGTGGTCGCCCTGCGCAGCAATCGCGGCGATGCCCAGAGCGCATTGCTCGGTGAGGACGATCCGCGCGCCAAGCTCGGCGTTGTCGAGAAGGCCGAGCAGTCCGGCTTCGACGCCATCGCCGCCGCGCTCTCCACCATCGAATTCGCCCGGCGCGAGGAGCTCGCGAGCACGCTGAAGCAGCGCTGGAGCGAGGCCGCGCCAAAATTCCAGTTGTTCTATGACGAGGCCAAGTTGACGCGCGCGGAACGCAAGCTGGAGCGTACCGCGCCCTGGTACGATGCGATCACCAAGGTGATCGAGACCGCCAATCTCGCGTCCACCGCGGTGTCGAACCGCGCCTGGATGAACGATCCCTACATCGCCCGCATGATCCAGGCCCGCCGCCTCGCCTGGCAGGTGCGCGACCGCTATGGCATCCAGTGCTCGACCCTGCGGCCGAACGTCAACGCCAGCAAGCCGCTCGATGACACCCAGAAGCAGACCGTGGCCGGATGGAACGGCGTCGTCACCGCCGGCTGGACCGGCATGGAGGAGCTGCTGGCTGCGCCTGACGTGCCGGCCGACCTGGTCAACGCGGCCAAGGACGCGAAGGCCAAGACTGACGGCGCCCTCAAGCAGATCGGCGAGATCACCAAGGGCTTCGACGGCAGCGGCCGTCCCGCGCTGCCCGCCTCGGAATGGAATGCGCTGTGCCAGTCGCCGTTCGCGTCCATCGTCGCGGTCGCCAGCAAGGCGCTCGACCTGTCGATCGCGCGTGCGGAGACGGTTCAGGCGAAAGCCCTCACCAATCTCGTCGTGCAGTCGTTCGCGTTCATGCTCGCGCTGACCGTGACCGTGGCCGGCGTGTTCGTGGTGCGCCACCGCCTGATGCGTCCGGTGCGCGCGATCCTCGATGCCATCGCCCGCATCAGCGCGCGCGATTATGCGACGCCGGTGCCGCAATCCCGGCATCCCGACGAGTTCGGCACCATGGCTGCCGCGCTCGAGAGCCTGCGCGAGAGCGCGGCGACTGCGGAACGGCTGGGCCTGGAACGCGAATCGCAACAGGCGCTTCAGCTCGCCCGGTCGGGCACTGTCGATGCCGCCTGCCGCAGTTTCGATGATACGGTGCAGGCGGTCATCCAGAGCGTCGTGGCCTCGACGCGGGAGCTCGACGCCACCGCGACCGGCGTGCGCTCGCTGGTCTCGGACTCCAGCAGCCAGACCGCCGCGGTCTCGTCCGCCGCCGAGCAGGCCACCAACAATCTCGAGACCATCGCGGCCGCGACCGAGGAGCTGTCCGCGTCCGTCGGCGAGATTTCCGCACAGGTGCAGTCGAGCGCCCGCGAGGCCCGCGAGGCCGTGGCGCAGGCCGAGCAGACCAACGCGACGGTCGAGATCCTCGACCAGACCGCGAGCCGTATCGGCGAGGTCGTGAAGATGATCAATGCGATCGCCGCCCAGACCAACCTCCTGGCGCTGAACGCCACTATCGAAGCCGCGCGTGCAGGCGAGGCCGGCCGCGGCTTTGCCGTCGTCGCGGGCGAGGTCAAGAGCCTCGCGTCGCAGACCGCGGCAGCGACGGAAGAGATCTCGCGCCAGGTCGAGGAGATCCAGGGCGCCACCGGCCAGGCCGTTGCCGCGATCCGCTCGATCGGCGGCGCCATCGGCGGCATCGATGAGAAGATGACGGCGATTGCGGCCGCGGTCGAGCAGCAGCGCGCGGCGACCACGGAGATCTCGCGCAACTTCCAGCAGGCCGCCCAAGGCACCCGTGAGGTGACGGACACCATCGGCAGCGTCGCGAGGCTCAACCAGGAGACCGGCAACGCCGGCACGGTGCTGTCGGAGTCCGTCAAGAAGATGTCGGCCGACGCCGATCGCCTGCGCGTCGCGGTCGAGGGCTTCCTGGGCGCCGTGAAGACCGCGTAGTTTCGCTCTTTCACCATCCAACGTCGCGCGGGCATTGCCGCCGGTCCGCGTGGCGGGTACATCTGTGCCGCCTCGCTCCGCGAGCGTGGCGACAGACGTAAGACATATCAGGGATGGAGAGTTCGATGCCGGTCACGCCCCAACACAAGTCCCAGCGCCCCTATCGCGGTGTGTTCCCGGTCGCGCCCACCATCTTCGACGAGCGCGGCGAGCTCGATCTCGAGGGCCAGCGTCGCTGCATCGATTTCATGATCGATGCCGGCTCGCACGGCATCTGCATCCTCGCCAATTTCTCCGAGCAGTTCGTGCTCACCGACGCCGAGCGCGAGGCCGTGATGCATGCGGTGCTGGATCATGTGGCTGGCCGGGTTCCCGTGATCGTGACCACCACGCATTTCAGCTCGGCCGTGTGCGCGGCGCGCAGCAAGCAGGCCGAGGCGGCCGGCGCCGCCATGGTAATGGTGATGCCGCCCTATCACGGCGCGACTTTCCGGGTCCCCGAGAAGGGCATCGTCGAATTCTTCAAGGTGCTCTCGGGCGCGATCGACATCCCCATCATGATCCAGGACGCGCCTGTGGCCGGCACGCCGCTCTCGGTCGAGCTGCTGGCGCGGCTGGCGCGCGAATTCGCCAACATCCGCTATTTCAAGATCGAGGTGGCAGGCGCGGCTTCGAAGCTCCGCAGCCTGATCGAGGCGGGCGGCAGCGATATCGAAGGCCCCTGGGACGGCGAGGAGGCGATCACGCTGCTGGCCGATCTCGACGCCGGCGCCACCGGCGCCATGACCGGCGGCGGCTATCCCGACGGTATCCGCCAGATCATCGATCCCTATTTCGCCGGCAAGCGCGAGGAGGCGAAGACCGCCTATGAGCGCTGGCTGCCGCTGATCAACTACGAGAACCGCCAATGCGGCCTGATCGCCTGCAAGGTCATGATGCAGGCCGGCGGTGTGATCAAGTCGGAAGCCGTGCGGCATCCGCTCCAGCCGTTGCATCCGGCAACGCGCGCGGGCTTGCTGGAGCTCGCCAGGGAGCGCGATGCACTGGCACTGCGGTGGGGGAGGTAAGCCCCACTGTCGTCCCGGACAAGCGCGCCCAAAGCGCGCGCAGATCCGGGACCCATATCCACAGGGGAAGTTTGACGAAGACTCGGAGTGGCAGCTCGCTTCATAACCACTCCCCGGGGTTATGGGTCCCCGCGTTCGCGGGGACGACACTGAGTGTGAGGCGCGCGCCCCGTCTGATCTCGCCGGCTTTCATTCGGCTGTAGGGCGTCGAATTAACGCGATTCCGCCAGTTTCGCGCAGCCCGGCGGTGGCGTATTGTAACGCTCGCCAACCGGCCCTGCGGAGCAATCTCGACACATCGAAACACCTCTTCACTATGCCGTTATCCCAAGTCAGGTTGGCGCAAACCGACAGAACAGGGAGGCAGTGCCATGACGATGAGGCCGGATCCCACCTTTCACGCATCGCCCAAGCTTGCGATGGAAGCACCTGCGGAGAACTTTGCCTACACATTGCTGCTCAGTCCGGACTTCTCGAAGCCGGATGCTCTCGCGGTCATCGACGTCAAGCCGGGATCGCCGACCTATAGCCAGATCGTCCACACCGTAACGATGCCCAACAAGGGCGATGAGTTTCATCACTTCGGCTGGAATGCGTGCTCCTCCGCCTTGTCACCGCTCGCCGGACATGCCTTCATCGAGCGGCGCTATCTCATCATTCCCGGGCTGCGTTCGTCGCGCATCTACATCATCGATACCAAGCCCGATCCGACCAAAGCCAAGATCCACAAGATCATCGAGCCAGAGGAAGTCTTCAAGAAGACCGGCTACTCGCGGCCACACACGATCCATTGCGGGCCGGACGGCATCTACGTGAGCACGCTGGGCGGCGGCGGCAAGGACGGCACCGACGGCCCTCCCGGCGTCTTCATCATGGATTGCGAGACCTTCGAGGTCCTCGGACGATGGGAGATCGACCGCGGTCCACAGACGCTGCATTATGATTTCTGGTGGAATCTGCCGCGCGACTACATGGTGACGAGCGAATGGGCATTGCCGCCACAATTCGAGAACGGGATCGTCCCGGAAGATCTGCTTGCGAACAAATATGGACATCGTCTCCACTTCTGGGATCTTCGTGCACGCCGCAACGTCCAGACCATTGACCTCGGCGCCAATCATCAAATGGCGCTGGAGGTACGACCGGCGCACGATCCGGTTCGCGAGTACGGCTTCGTCGGCGTCGTGGTCGACACCACGAATCTCGAAGCATCGATCTGGACGTGGTGGCGAGAAGGCGGGAAATTCCATGCGGAGAAGACGGCGACGATCCCACCCGAGCCCGCGCCAAAGGAAAAACTCCCGCCGCTGCTCCAGGGATTTGGCGCCGTGCCGCCGCTGGTGTCCGACATCGACCTGTCGATGGATGACCGGTTTCTCTATGTCTCGTGCTGGGGCACGGGTGAAATGCGCCAGTACGACGTCAGTGATCCGCGCAAGCCGAAGCACGCGGGCTCGGTCCACATCGGCGGTATCGCGCGCCGCACGCCGCATCCGAGCGGCAAGGCATTTGCGGCGGGTCCGCAGATGGTCGAGATCAGCCGCGATGGCAGGCGCGTCTACTGGACCAATTCCCTCTATTCCACCTGGGATGACCAGTTCTATCCCGATGGGGTTCCGGGCGTGGAGGTCATGGCCAATGTCGGTCGCAACGGCGGCCTCGAGCTCGACAAGGACTATTTCGTGAGCTTCCCCGACGGATATCGTGCGCACCAGATCAGGCTCGAGGGCGGCGATTGTTCGACGGACTCCTTTTGCTACCCGTCGGTCTAGATTGGGGACACGCGAGCCCGGCACTCGGCTGGCTGTGGCTCGTGCTTGTTGCGAGCGGTCTCTACCACGGGATCAATCCGGGGATGGGATGGCCGCTCGCTGTTTCGGCCGGGCTCATGGACAAGAGCCCGCGCGCGCTTTTCCACGCGCTGTGGGCCCTGTCGGCCGGCCATCTCCTTGCAACGCTTCTCGTGCTGCTGCCATTTGCGTTCCTGCTCGTGCTGGCGGAGTGGCAGCGTCCGATCCAGCTGGTCGCGAGCCTTCTCGTCATCGGCTTCGGCGTCTATCGGCTGGTCGACCGGCGTCATCCGCGTGCGCTGGCACGAATTCCGCCGACGCAATTGGCGCTGTGGTCATTTGCCGTCGCCATTGCCCATGGCGCCGCCTTGATGCTGGTGCCGATCTATCTCGGGCTATGCCGGGCCTTCGAGCTCGATGCCGGCCATCAGGCGGCGGGCGAGTTGATGAAAGCAAATGTCGGAATGGCGGTGCTGGTGTCGCTGGTGCACGTTATCGCGATGGTCAGCGCCGGTGGATGTCTGGCCTGGCTGGTCTACCGCTATCTGGGATTGAAGTTCGTCTCGCGAAGCTGGTTCAATCTGGATGCGGTCTGGGCGACCAGCCTCGTCCTGGTCGGAGCCGTGGCGCTCGCCTTCAATCTCGGGAGCTGAGAGTGCGGCGCCTACCGCGTCAACGCCCACTCGCCGATGATGCGAAAGCGGGCCTTCGCCTCGTCCTGCTTGAACAATGCGAGGCGGTCGATCGTCAGCGCGCCGAGATGAAGCGACGCAAACCGGGCCCGTAACATCTCCAGAATCGGCCCGCGGCGCTCTGCATCCAGCCGTCCCGTGAGCGTCATGTGGAAGCGGAATTCCTCCATCACGTAAGGGTAGCCCCAGCGGTCGAGATAATCGCGCTGCCGCTCGGTGAGTTTTTCGGGCTTGCGCCGCGCACGATCCTCCGCGGTGAGGGCCGCGCGAAAGGAGTCGAATTCACGGACGCAATCGGCGGCAAGCTGCTGGAGAGCGTCGACCGGCTCGGGAGGAATGACGGCGATGAAGCCGCTGATGGTATCGACGACGGGGCGGATCAAGGGAATTGTCCGCGATTGGCCGGCGAACGTCGCGCAGGCCGCCATGAGTTCGGCCTCGGTCCTGCCCGATGCCAGCGCCATCGGCGCCTTCAGCGTGGCGTGAAAGCCGTATTTGCGGGGATCGGTGGTGAGGTCGTGCCAGTCCGGAGCAATCTGCAGCGCCTCGCGCGGGAACGGCACCTCGTCGCCCGTGCGGGCGTCATAGCCGAGCAGCTCGGCGCCGAAGCGGGAGAGGGCGCCGTCGGCGCCGGCGGCAAAATAGATCGCGTAGCGGGGGAAACCTGTCATCACCTCAGCATAGCCAATTTAAGCCGCGACGACAGCCTCGCGCGGCGCCGCTACGGCAGTGAGCAGCCTTGTCGCGTCGGTGAGGTGCACGAGTTTGCCGCCCGAGATCACTGCGATCAGCCGCGGCCGCAGCTTCACGCTGTCGTCGACGAGGAGAATGTCGGCGCGGCGTCCTTCCGCGAGCATGCCGCGATCGGCAAGGCCGGTCGCGCGCGCCGGGCCGGCGGAGACCAGATCCCAGGCCTGTGCCAGCGGCACCACGCCATCGGCGGCGAGGCGGAACGCGGCGAGCAGCTGTGCGGGATAATAATAGTCCGACGCCAGCACCGAGCAGAGCCCCTTGGCGATCATGTCGGATGCCCTGGTCCAGCCGGTGTGACTGCCGCCGCGCACGACGTTCGGCGCGCCGTAGACGATGGCATCGCCGTGGCTCGCTGCCGCCCGCGCCGTCTCCTCGTTGATCGGAAACTCCGCGATGTCAGCGCCGAGTTCGCGAAACTCCCGGCGCATCGCCGGCGTTGCGTCATCGTGGGAGAGCATCCGCACGCCGGCCGCGCGCGCAGAAGCGGCGAGGCGCGACATCGAAGCGGGCACCTCGTCGGCGCGAGAAACCACGTGCTCAACCAGCCGGTCGAATTCCTCAGCTGAAAGTCCGGTGCGCTCCACCATGCGGTTGCGCTTGCGCGGCTTGGCCATGTCGGCGACGGTGCCGTCCATGTGGTCATTGAAAGCAAACAGGTCGACGCGGCCCTCGGCGAGCCACTGGGCGATCTCGGCCTCGGCGTCGAGATTGTAGGTCTCGTGCCGCAGATGGAAGCGGGTGTCAGCGGCGAATTGCGGGCGCTGCCGCTCGATCGCCTCCATCAGGCCGCGCGCATTGTCGGCGCTGCGCAGGCCCGGCTCCCAGGAACAGGTCGTGGCGTGAAAGACGGTGGTGATGCCGTTGCTGATCGCTTGGCGGTCGCTGTCGGCGAGCGCGACGTCGATCGGAAAATCGACGCCGGCGCGCGGCATCATCTGTCGCTCGAAGGCATCGCCATGCAGATCGACGATGCCGGGCAGCACCAGCAGGTCGCGGGCATCGATCGCCAGCCGCGCCCGTCCGCGCGAAGCATCGACCCGCGCAATATCCGTTCCCGATACGAGGATTGAGGTTTCGACGAACTCGGCGCCGATCAGGGCCCGGCCGCCTTCGAGGAATATGTCTGTCACGCGATCGCGCTTCGTTTGCTGGGAAGATTGGTGAGAGAGCTCGCCCGTGCTTCGTATGTCGAAAGAAAATCTTCAATCCCGAGCTTGCGGAAATCGGGCAGCGCCTCGCGCAATTTGTTGTGATCCCAGTCCCACCAGGCGAGCTTCGCAAGGCGCCCGGCGATCTCCTCCGAGAACCGTCGCCGCACGATACGGGCCGGATTGCCGGCGACGATGGTGTAGGCCGGCACGTCCTTGGTGACGATGGCGCCGGCGGCGATCACCGCGCCAGTGCCGATGTTGCGACCCGGCAACACGATCGCGCCATGGCCGACCCAGACGTCGTGGCCGATATGGATATGATGCTGGCGCCGCCAGTCGAAGAACTCGGCATCGTCGCTCTCACCGTCGAAATAGGCGCTGGAGCGGTAGGTGAAGTGCGCCTGTGTCGTGCGGTGCATCGGATGGTTGCCGGGATTGATGCGCGTCATCGCCGCGATCGAGCAGAACTTTCCGATGGTGGTGTAGGTGATCTGCGAATCGTTGACGACATAGGAGTAATCGCCCATCGCCACTTCATGCAGGATCGTGCGCGCGCCAACCTCGGTATAGGCGCCGAGCCGGGTCTCATGCAGTTTGGCCGAGGGGTCGATGGTCGGCTGAACCGAAAGAGCTTTGACGGCCATGTTGCATCCGAGCTGCGAGGGCGGGCGTTCCTCTTCGAGTGGATTCATGACAATGTCATGACGTGGAGATGACGGGGGATGGCGTGTGCAGGATCGCTGCGCTGCAACGGCCGTGTCACACAAGTGTTAAGCATGGACGTTAGCGATTGGCTCCAGCTACTCTGGAGTCCCGCATGCTGGTGGTCGATGGTCTGACGTGTCGCTTCGGCGCGAAAGCCGCGGTGGACGACGCTTCGTTTGAGGTTTCCCCCGGCGGCTTCGTCGGTGTAATCGGGCGATCCGGCGCCGGCAAGTCGACATTGTTGCGGACGATCAACCGCCTTGCGGCACCGTCGCAGGGCCGCATCCTGTTCGACGGCCTCGACGTCACCGCGTTGCGCGGCAAGGAGCTGCGGCAGTGGCGGGCCCGTTCGGCCATGATTTTCCAGCAGTTCAACCTGGTCGGCCGGCTCGACGTGCTCACCAATGTGCTGATGGGACGCCTCGCGACGATGCCGGCCTGGCGCTCGCTGCTGCAGGCCTGGCCCGAGCAGGACAAGGCGCTGGCGATGTCCGCATTGGAACAGTTCGACATCGCCTCGCTCGCCGCCCAGCGCGCCGATCAGCTCTCGGGCGGCCAGCAGCAGCGCGTGGCGATCGCCCGCGCATTGGTGCAGCAGCCCGATATTATTCTGGCCGACGAGCCGATCGCCTCGCTCGACCCGCGCAACACCAAGATCGTGATGGATGCGCTGCTGCGCATCAACAAGCATTTCGGCATCACCGTGCTCTGCAACCTGCATTCGCTCGATCTCGCCCGCAGCTATTGCGACCGCCTGATCGGCATGGCCGCGGGCCGCGTGGTGTTCGACGGCGCGCCGTCGGCACTGACCGACCAGGTCGCGCGCGAGCTCTACGATCTCGAGGCCAACGAGGCCATGGGCGCTGCGCCGGCCGCCGCGCCCGAGGAGGTTCCTGCGCTCGGCAGCGCTGCCGCCGCCTGAGCGGCGGAAGCACACACTCAACGTTTCGCGTCAAACGAACTCCAGCTGAAGAAGAGGGGTATCATGATTACTCGTCGATTGATTCTTGCCGGTGCCGCGGCCCTGGCCTTCACCACCTCCGCCTCCGCCGAAGACTGGCGGAAGAAGTACCCGGAGATCACTCTCGCCGTGGTTCCCGCCGAGAACGCCTCCGGCGTCACCGAGCGCTTTACGCCCTTCATCAACTATCTGTCGAAGGAGCTCGGCACGAAGGTCACGCTGCGCGTCGCCAACGACTACGCCGCCGTGATCGAAGGCCAGCGCGCCGGGAATATCCAGATCGGCTATTACGGCCCTGCAGCCTTCGCCCGCGCCCGGCTGACCGGTGTCAAGACCGATGCTTTCGCGATCGAGGTCAATGCTGACGGCTCAAAGGGCTACTACTCGGTTTTCTATGTGCTGGCGAAATCGCCTTACCAGAAGGTCGAGGACCTCAAGGGCAAGAACCTCGGGCTCGTCGACCCGAACTCGACGTCGGGCAACAACATGCCCCGATTCAAGCTGAACCAGATGGGCGTCGATCCCGAGGCCTACTTCTCCAAGGTCGTATTCACCGGCAGCCATGAGAATGCGGTGCTGGCGCTCGCGCAAGGTACCGTGGACGTCGCCGCCAACTGGTGGAATGCCGATGACGATTCCAACCTGACCCGCATGCTCAACAAAGGCATGGTGAAGAGCGCCGACGGTACGCCGATGAAGAAGGAGGACTTCCGCGTCATCGTGAAGTCGGACATGATCATCAACTCGCCCGTCGCCTATCTCAGCGACCTTCCGGACGACATGAAGGCCGCGATCAGGAAGGCGTTCCTGGAAGCAGCACAGAAGGACCCCGAAGCCTTCAAGAAGCTCTCCGACGGCAAGAACAAGCCCTGGGATCCGGTCACGAACGAAGACTACAACAAGACGATCGAGCTGATTAAGTTCGTCGACCATCTGCGCAAGAAGGCGTCCTGATCGTTCGGGACAACGCACCTCGAGCCGGGTCAATCGACCCGGCTCTTTCCATGACTGGCTCGCCTCCGACCGAATGACCATCGCCGTCTCGATCCTTCCCGAGCAACAATTGGCTGCGCTGAATGCGGCTTACCGTAAGGCGGTCGCGCGCAAGCGATTGCGCCTGCTGCTTGGCGCCGTGCTGTTCATCGCCGCGCTGCTCGTCGCTGCGATCGGCGCCGAAGTGAACCTGCGCACCTTCTTCGCCCATTTCGGCAATTTCGTCAGCTACTTCGATCGCATCTTCACGCTCGACAATGGCCAGCGCGTCTGGACCGACATCGGCGAATGGTTCTGGGGCTGGCACAAATGGCTGAAGCTCCTGGGCGAGACGCTGCTGATCAGCTATGTCGGCACGCTGATCGGAGCGATCTTTGCGGTCGCGCTGAACTTCTTCGCCGCCGAAAACACCGCGCCGGCGCGCTGGTTGCTGTTCGTGGTGCGCCGTCTGCTCGAATTCGCTCGTACCGTGCCGAGCATCGTGTTCGCGTTGATCTTCGTCATCGCCTTCGGTCTGGGACCGATGGCGGGCGTGCTGGCGATTGCCATCCATTCGACCGGCGCGCTCGGCAAACAGTTCTCCGAGATCGTCGAGAATGCCGACATGAGGCCGGTCGAAGGCGTGCGCTCGACCGGGGCAAGCTGGCTGTCCTGCATGCGTTTTGCCGTGCTGCCCCAGGTGATCGCGGGCTATGTCAGCTACGCGCTGCTGCGCTTCGAGATCAACGTGCGAGAAGCCTCGGTGATGGGCTTTGTCGGGGCCGGCGGCATCGGGATGGAGCTGATTGTTGCGATCCGCAAGTTCTACTATTCCGACGTCAGCGCGATCCTCCTGACCATTATCGTCACGGTCTTCCTCATCGACATCGGCACCGGCTGGTTGCGTAGCCGCCTGTTCGGCAAGGAGGCACGGACATGAGCCGCCATCCCGAGATCGATACGACACAGCTTCGCGCGCGCTATCCCGATGTCTTCAGCCGGCCGGCGTCCGCGCGTCTCGCGACGCCGGCGATGATCGCCGCCGCGCTCGCGATTCTGGTTTTCGGGCTGGTCGACCTCGACTTTTCGCTGTCGCGTCTCCTTGCCGGCGTCAGCCAGCTCGGCTGGATCACGATGATGATGATCCCGCCAGATCCCGGCTCATCGCTGCCGCTGTATCTCAAGGCGCTCGGCGAGACGTTGTCGATCGCGCTGCTCGGTACCACGCTCGCCGCACTGTTCGCGCTGCCGGTGAGCCTGCTTGCGGCGCGCAACATCGTGCCGTCGGGTCTCTTCCGCTTCCCGGTCCGGCGCTTCCTCGATTCGATACGCGGCGTCGACACGCTGATCTGGGCGCTGGTCTGGATCAATGTCGTGGGTCTCGGGCCGTTTGCCGGGGTGCTGGCGATCGCGGTGTCGGATTTCGGCGCGTTCGGAAAGTTGTTCTCGGAAGCGATCGAGACCGCCGACCAGAAGGAAGTCGAGGGCATCCGCGCCTCCGGCGGCAGTGCCCTGCACGAGATCCGCTTCGGCCTGATGCCGCAGGTGCTCCCCGTCATCGCCGGCCAGGTGCTCTACTACATCGAATCCAACACGCGCTCGGCCACCATCATAGGCATCGTCGGCGCCGGCGGCATCGGCCTCCAGCTCGCCGAGCAGATCCGCGTGCTGGAATGGCAGAAGGTCTCGTTCCTGATCCTGATGATCCTGATTGCGGTGGCCGCGATCGATTTCATCTCGGGCAAGCTGCGCTTTGCGATCATCGGCAGGCGGGCTGTGGCCTGAACGTCGATGCCGTAGGGTGGGCAAAGCGCAGCGTGCCCACCATTTCTACCGAGAACAGGATAGATGGTGCGCACGGCGCAAGTGCGCCTTTGCCCACCCTACGGCACTCTCCCACAAGGGGAGAGGGAAGAGCTACGACTCCACCACAAATTCCACCCGTTCCGCGGCGAAGCGCGAGTGCTTCGTCAGCAGCGGCCTGCCCTCGAGATCGTGGTCGGTCGCATCGACCACCAGGATCGGCCGGCCCAGCGCCAGATCCAGCCGTGAGGCATCGGTCGCATCGACGATGCCGGCCGTGATCCGGGTCGCACCGCGGCGATAGTCGCGCACGCCGTAATGCGCGAGAAGCTTGGTCATCGAGCGCGTCGCCGCGAACACGGCGCCGGCGTCCGGAAACCGCTCCGCCGACAGCCAGGTGGTGGACACGCAGATCGGCGTGCGGTCGGCGAGGCGGATCGCCTCGATCCGTATCAAAGGCGCGCCGGTCTTCAGTCCCAACTCCCGCGCGAGTTCGCGCGTCGCGACATCGTCGGTCGCATCGATCAGCCGCCCATGCGGTTCGCGGCCGCCCGCACCGACAATCTCGGAAAAACGCGTGCGCGAGCGCAGCGGATAGGCGAGCTTCTGCGCCTCGACATAGGTTCCGCTGCCGCGCTCGGCCCGCACCAGGCCGCGCTCGGCGAGGGCGGCCAGCGCGCGCCGCACGGTGTGGCGGTTGACGCGGTAGGTTTCGGCGATCTCCATCTCGCCCGGCAGCTTGTCGCCGGCCGCAAAGCGGCCATCGGCGATGCCGCGCTCGATGCCGTCGGCAACGAGGCGCCATAGCGCGACGCCCGAGGAGGCTGTGTCCTGCATGCTCATGTCGCGGGAAACCTACTCCAGAAATCACATCATTGTCACGAAACAGTCATGGCGTATCCGTATGAAGTTGTCTATTATCATAGACAACTTCGATGCGGCAAGTTTGGTGGATCAGGTGACGCAGCACAACAATCAGCAAGCCCAGCGCAGGGCCGCGATGGCGGTGCTGGCGCAAGCGGAGGCGGGCGAGATCGCCGCTCGCCTCCGCAACTTGGCCTTGGACTCGGCCCTTCCGGCCCATCAGGATCTGCGCGCGCCCGAAAACGGCCTCGTCATGCTGCGCGGCCGGGTCGGCGGCGACGGCGCTCCGTTCAATCTCGGCGAGGCGACGGTGTCGCGTGCCGCGGTGCGGCTTGCGAGCGGCGAGGTCGGGTTCGGCTACACGCTCGGCCGTGATGGTGACAAGGCGCGGCTGATCGCGTTGTGCGATGCGCTGGTCCAGTCCCGTGATTACGGCGGCGCGGTGGAGCGGGGTGTCATCGTGCCCTTGCGAGAGCAGCTTATGATTCGGCGCAAGCAGGCGGCGGCCGAGACCGCCGCGACGAAGGTTGATTTCTACACCATGGTGCGCGGTGAGGGCTGAGATCATGACCACGATTGCGGAATTGCCGCCGGGTTTTGCCGACAAGGTGCTGTCGGCGCAATCGACCTTTCGCTCGGTCATGGACGCCATGGCGCGGCCGGGCTCGGTCCAGCGCATCGTGCCGATGGCGGGAGCGCCTGATACGATGATGCGCGGCACCGCCGCGATCGCGCTCACGCTGTTCGACCACGACACGCCGCTCTGGCTCGATGTGCGGATGGCCGAGAGCTCCGACCTGGTGAAGTGGCTGAAATTTCATACCGGCGCGCCGGTGGTGCAGGATTGCTCGATCGCGAGCTTCGCGCTGATCAGCGACGGCACGGCGCTTCCGCCGCTCGACCGTTTTGCGCTCGGGACGAGCGAATACCCGGATCGTTCGACCACGGTGATCATTCAGGTCGACGGCCTGGCCTCCGGGCGCGGCTTCGAGCTGCATGGCCCCGGCATCGACGGTGTCGCGACGCTGCAGGCGTCGATCAAGCCTTTCGACCTGTTCGAGCGCCTGCGGATCAACGAGGCGCTGTTTCCGCGCGGCGTCGACGTGGTGCTGGTCGCCGATGACGCCGTGGTTGCGATCCCGCGCACTACGCGCGTCGTGAGCAAGGGAAGCTGAACCATGTATGTCGCAGTCAAGGGCGGCGAACGCGCCATCGAGAACGCCCATCGCCTGCTCGCGCATAAGCGGCGGGGCGACCAGAGCGTTCCGGAGGTCACGATCGACCAGATCTCGGAGCAGCTCGGCCTCGCCGTCGACCGCGTCATGAGCGAAGGCTCGCTCTACGATCGCGAGCTCGCGGCGCTGGCGATCAAGCAGGCGCGCGGCGATCTGATCGAGGCGATCTTCCTGGTCCGCGCTTTCCGCGCCACGCTGCCGCGCTTCGGCGCCAGCGAGCCGGTCGACACCGGCGCGATGCGGGTGCAGCGGCGGGTGTCCTCCACCTTCAAGGACATTCCCGGCGGGCAGATCCTCGGGCCGACCTTCGACTACACCCATCGCCTGCTCGACCCCTCGCTCGCCGAAGGCTTCGTTCCCGACGCGCCAGCGACGGCTGAGGCGCCCACCGCGCCTACGCCGCGCGTGACCGACATTCTCGGCCGCGATGGGCTGATCGAATCCTCGCCCCAGGCCGAGGACGGCGCGCCGGTCGGCGATCTCACCCGCGAGCCGCTGAACTTCCCGGCGGATCGCGACCTGCGCCTGCAAAATCTGGCGCGTGGCGACGAAGGCTTCCTGCTGGCGATGGGCTATTCTACCCAGCGCGGCTATGGCCGCAACCATCCCTTCGCCGGCGAGATCCGCTTCGGCGAAGTCGAGGTCGAATTCATCGCGGAAGACGCCGGCTTCGCCGTGCCGCTCGGTTCGATCGAGCTGACCGAGTGCCAGATGGTCAATCAGTTCAAGGGTTCTGCGACCGAAGCGCCGTGCTTCACCCGTGGCTATGGCCTTGCCTTCGGCCAGAGCGAGCGCAAGACCATGTCGATGGCGCTGGTCGATCGCGCACTGCGGGCCCGCGAGCTCGGCGAGGAGGCACTCGCTCCCGCCCAGGACGAGGAGTTCGTGATGTCGCATTCGGACAACGTCCAGGCGACAGGCTTCGTCGAGCATCTGAAGCTGCCGCACTACGTCGACTTCCAGTCCGAGCTCGGCCTGCTCCGCAAGCTGCGGCAGGAGTTCGTGGATGCCAATGCGCCCGATGCCATGAAGGAAGCCGCGGAATGAACGCGCCCGCCTACAACTTCGCCTATCTCGACGAGCAGACCAAGCGGATGATCCGCCGTGCGATCCTGAAGGCGATCGCCATTCCCGGCTACCAGGTGCCGTTCGCCAGCCGCGAAATGCCGATGCCCTATGGCTGGGGCACCGGCGGCGTGCAGGTCACCGCCGCGATCCTCGGTCCCCAGGACGTGCTGAAGGTGATCGACCAGGGCTCGGACGATACCACCAACGCGATCTCGATCCGAAAGTTCTTCGCCAAGACCGCCGGCGTTGCGACGACGACCGCGACGGCGGAGGCGACGGTGATCCAGACCCGCCACCGCATCCCGGAGACGGCGCTGAATGAAAACCAGGTGCTGGTCTATCAGGTGCCGATCCCCGAGCCGCTACGCTTCCTCGAACCGCGCGAGACCGAGACGCGGCGCATGCACGCGCTCGCCGAGTACGGTCTGATGCACGTCAAGCTCTACGAGGACATCGCCCGCTTCGGCCATATCGCGACCGCCTACGCCTATCCGGTGAAGGTGAACGCGCGCTACGTGATGGATCCGTCCCCGACGCCGAAGTTCGACAATCCCAAGATGGACAATTGTCCTGCGCTGCAATTGTTCGGCGCCGGCCGCGAGAAGCGCATCTACGCAATCCCGCCCTATACGCAGGTGGTTTCGCTCGATTTCGAGGATCATCCGTTCGAGCCTTACCGCTTCAACGCGCCCTGCGCGCTCTGTGGCGCGGAAGACTCCTATCTCGACGAGATCGTCACCGACGACCAGGGCGGGCGGATGTTCGTCTGTTCAGACACCGATTATTGCGAGGGCCGCCAGGCCGCTGGCCATCACGGCAGCCTCAGCGCTGCGCCGTACAGGGAGAAGGCGGGCTCACATGGTTGATCAAGGCTTGGCCGATCGCGATACGCTCGAAAACGACCAGCCGCTGCTGGTGGCGCAGTCCCTCAGCAAGTCCTTCGGTCGCATCGCCGCCTGCCGCGACGTCTCCTTCGCGCTCTATCCCGGCGAGGTGCTGGCGATCGTCGGCGAGTCGGGCTCGGGCAAGTCGACGCTGCTGCAGATGCTGTCGGGCCAGCTGGCACCGAGCGCCGGCCATGTGTCCTACCGGATGCGCGACGGCGTCACGCGCGATCTCACGACGCTCGGTGAAGCCGAGCGACGTTTCCTGTTCCGCACCGATTGGGGTTTCGTGCACCAGGACCCCGCGCAGGGCCTCCGCATGGCGGTCTCGGCCGGTGCCAATGTCGGTGAGCGGCTGATGGCCGTGGGCTGGAACCACTACGGCCGCATCCGCGAGACCGCGTCGGACTGGCTCACCCGCGTCGAGATCGACGTCGCGCGCATCGACGATGCCCCGCGCACCTATTCCGGCGGCATGCGCCAGCGTCTTCAGATCGCCCGCAACCTCGTCACCGAGCCGCGGCTGGTGTTCATGGACGAGCCGACCGGCGGCCTCGACGTGTCGGTGCAGGCGCGCCTGCTCGATCTCGTGCGCAGTCTCGTCGCCGAGCTGCATCTCGCCGTCATCATCGTCACCCACGATCTCGCGGTCGCGCGCCTCCTGTCACATCGCGTGATGGTGATGAAGGGCGGCCGCGTCATCGAGACCGGTCTCACCGACCAGGTGCTCGACGACCCCCGCGAGCCCTATACCCAACTCCTCGTCTCCTCGATTCTCCCGCCATGAGCTTTTCGATGACCGCCATGATCGACGTTGCCGATGCCCAAAAGACCTTTACGATGCACTTGCAAGGCGGCATCGAGCTGCCGGTCGTGCGCGGCGTGACGTTCCACGTCAATCCGGGCGAGTGCGTCGTGCTGTCGGGGCCGTCGGGCGCCGGCAAATCGTCGATCCTGAAGATGATCTTCGGCAACTACCGTTGCGATAGCGGCCGCATCGGCATCCGCCATCGCGGCGCGTTGGTCGATCTCGCCGCCGCCGAGCCGCGGCAGGTGCTCAACATCCGCCGCTCCACGATCGGCTATGTCAGCCAGTTTTTGCGGGCAGTGCCGCGCGTTGCCACCATCGACGTCGTTGCCGAGCCGCTGATCGTGAACGGCATGGCACGCGCCGACGCACAGGCGCGCGCCGGCGAGCTGCTGCATCGTCTCAACATCCCCGAGCGGCTCTGGCAGCTGCCGCCCGCCACATTCTCCGGCGGCGAGCAGCAGCGCGTCAACATCGCGCGCGGCTTCATCTCGGACCTGCCGATCCTGCTGCTGGACGAGCCGACTGCCTCCCTCGATGCCGCCAATCGCGCCGTCGTGGTCGAACTGGTCGCTGAAAAGAAGCGTCAGGGCGTCGCCATGGTCGCTATTGTCCATGACGACGAAATCCGTCATCTGATTGCGGACCGCATCGTCGACGTCGCCAGCTTCGCTGCCGCGGCCTGAAGGAAGAGGAAATGAACCCCAAGCCGAAGGACGCCATCATTGCCAACGCCAGGATCGTGCTGGCCGAACGGGTGATCGAACAGGGCTGGCTCGCTCTTGCCGACGGGCGCATCGCCGAGATCGGCGAGGACAGGGCGCCTGCGGGTGCCGAGGACGCCGGGGGCGACCTGATCATGCCCGGCCTGATCGAGCTCCACACCGACCACCTCGAAGCGCATTACGTGCCGCGGCCGAAGGTGTTCTGGAATCCGGTCGCGGCCGTCATCTCCTATGACGGCCAGCTTGCGACCTCGGGCATCACCACCGTGTTCGATTCGCTCCGGGTCTGGCGCGAGGACGGCGCCGAGGAAGTCGACGGCCGCGCCGGAGTGCTCGCCGCCGCGATCACCACCGCGCGTGAGGCAAGCCTGCTGCGCGCCGACCACTTCCTGCACCTGCGCTGCGAGATCCCGATGCCGAGCGTGGTCGAGGAGGCCAGGGAGCTGATCGACCGCCCCGACGTCAAGCTGATGTCGCTGATGGATCACACGCCCGGCCAGCGTCAGTTCCGCGACGAGATCAAGCTGCGCGACTACTATCGCGGCAAGGGCGGCGGCAAGACCGATGCCGAGCTCGACGAGCTGTTCGCAAAGCGCTTCGAGTATCAGAAGCAGTATGCGGCGAACAACATGCGCGAGATCGTGGCCCTGGCGCATCGATACAAGATCCCGCTGGCGAGCCACGACGACACCACCGAGGAGAACGTCGCGGACGCGGTGCGCGATCGCGTCTCGGTGGCGGAGTTCCCGACCACGCTGGAGGCCGCGCGCGGCCTGCACCAGGCCGGCATCGACATTCTCATGGGCGCGCCGAACGTCGTGCGTGGCGGCTCGCACTCCGGCAACATCGCTGCGGTCGATCTCGCCCGCGAAGGCCTGCTCGATATCCTGTCGTCGGACTACATCCCCTCGAGCCTCCTGATGGGCGCGCTGCAACTGCCGGAGCATGTGCCGGCCATCAGCCTCCCGGCGGCAGTTCGCACCGTGACGAAAGCGCCCGCCGAGGCGGTCGGCCTCACCGACCGCGGCGAGATCGCGACCGGCAAGCGCGCCGACCTGATCCGCGTGCACGTTGCCGGCAGCGTTCCCGTCGTCCGCAGCGTCTGGCGCGAAGGGAACCGCGTCGCATGAGCGAGACCGTGACCACGGCGCAGGACGAGGCGGGTGCGATCGGTCCCGGGCGGCTTGTGCTCGTGGTCGGTCCCAGCGGCGCAGGCAAGGACACCTTGCTGCGGCTGGCGCAAGCGGCCTGCGCCGATGATCCCGACATCATCTTCCCGCGCCGGGTCGTGACGCGGGAGTCCTCGGCCGACGAGGACAACATTGCGGTGAGCCAGGAAGAATTCCGCCGCGTGCGAGAGCACGGCGATTTTGCCGTGCATTGGGAGGCGCATGGGCACTCCTATGCCCTGCCGCTCGAGATCAACGACGACATCCGGGCCGGCCGAGCCGTCGTTGCCAACGTCTCGCGCACGGTGATCGCCGCGCTGCGCCGAGCCTATGTCAACGTCGTGGTCGTCGCAATCACGGCGCCGCCGGACGTATTGGCGCAGCGGCTTGCCGCGCGGGCGCGGCACAGCGACGGAAACATCGCCGAGCGGCTGTCGCGCGATGTTGGCGACGCGTCGGAGCGGGCCGACGTCGCCATCCTCAACGCCGGCAGCGCGGACTATCACGGCCGCCAGCTCGTGCGCGTGATCAGGAACGAAGGCTGGCAGGAATAGCTGCCGATGCAACGAGGAGAGAATGGAATGACGGTGGTCGCAACGGTCGAACAGCTGGAAGCCATCTACGGCGCCACCAATGACGCCTCGACCGTGAAAGTCGCCGACCACGTCACGCCGCTCTATCGGATCTTCATCGAGAAGGCGCCGTTTGCCGCGCTCGCCACCATCGGGCCCGAAGGCATCGATTGCTCGCCACGCGGCGATCTCCCCGGCTTCGTCCGCATCCATGATCCCAAGACGCTGATGTTGCCGGACCGCCGCGGCAACAACCGGGTCGATTCCCTGCGCAACATCGTGCGCGATCCCAGGGTGTCGCTGATGTTCCTGATTCCCGGCTCCGGCAACGCCGTCCGCGCCAATGGTCGCGCGCATCTCTCGATCGATCCGGAGCTGCTGGCCTCGTTCAAGGTCGAAGGCAAGGCGCCGCGCAGCGTCATGGTGATGAACGTCGATGAAATCTACTTCCAGTGTGCCCGCGCCATCGTGCGTTCCGACCTCTGGAATCCCGACAAGCGCGTCGATCCAAGAACGCTGCCGACGCCCGGCCAGATCCTCGCCGAGATGAGCGAGAACAAGGTCGGCGGCGCGGAGTACGACCGCATCTGGCCCGAACGCGCGGCCGCGACGATGTGGTGATTCTTCTGACGCTCTCCCCTTGTGGGAGAGGGTGGCTCGCCGCGATAGCGGCGAGACGGGTGAGGGGTGTCTCTCCGCAAGCACATCTCTCGCGATTTTGCTTTGTGGATAGATACCCCTCATCCGGCGCTTCGCGCCACCTTCTCCCACAAGGGGAGAAGGAAAGAGAGCCCGCGGCGACGGCTACCCCTAGTTAAACGCCATCCCGCCGCTGAGCGCCACGGTCTGCCCGGTCATGTAGGCGTTGTCGACCAGCAGCATCACCGCTCTCGCCACCTCCTCCGCCGTGCCGAAGCGGCCGAGCGGGATACGGCTGACGAGCTGAGGCTGACCGCTCATCATGTCGGTCTCGATCAGCGACGGCGCCACTGCGTTGACGGTAACGCCCTCCTTCACCAGCCGCGCGGCATAGCCTCGTGTGAGACCTTCCATGCCGGCCTTGGACGCATTGTAGTGCGGGCCGATCGAGCCGGCGCCGCGCGCAGCTCCCGAGGAGATGTTGACGATGCGGCCCCACTTCCTCGCGCGCATCGACGGCAGCACGGCCTGCGTGCACAGGAAGGCGGATTTCAGGTTGACCAGGATGGTGCGGTCGAAATCGTCTTCGGTGAGATCGTCGATGCCGCGCGTGATGGCGATGCCGGCATTGTTGACGAGGATGTCGACCGGCCCGAGCCCGGCCGTCACGCGCTCGACCATTCCGGCCACGGCCTCGGCTTGCGAGACGTCGGCGGCGACGACGATGGCACGGCCGCCTTGCCTGCCGATCTCGCCAGCCAGCTGCTCGGCCTGCCCGATCTGCTCGCGGCAATTGATCGCCACGGCAGCACCTGCTTCGGCCAGCGCGCGACAGACCGCGGCGCCGATCCCGCGCGACCCGCCGGTCACGAGCGCGGTGCGCCCCTTGAGAGTCTCTGACATGAAAGCTCCGATCGATTCATGGACGGCCGGATCGTCAGGCGGCAGCCGCTGGCATTCAACTCACAAGGTCGCTACAGGACATCAGCTCCTGCGGCGCGCCCTGGTGCGCGCCGCCTTCTTTGCGGCGGCGGAGCGGACCTTGGCGCCCTTGGTGTGGCTCGCTTTCCGCGCGGCGGCCGAACGTGACGCCGCGGTTCGGCGGCTTGCGGCCCGCTTGCCCTGTTTCGACAGCGCACTGCGTGATGCGGTCGAGCGCGGCTCCTTCTTCAGGACGTTCTCGACCGCACGCGAGACGCGCGGGCGGCGCTTGGGCGTGCGTTTACCCTGGCCGACCTCATAGGCATATTTGGCGCTGCTGCGCGTCGCCTTCTTGGTGCGCCCCTTGCGTGGCGGCGGCAGATCGACACCGGCGCGGCGTGCCTCGGACAGGCCGATAGCGATGGCCTGCTTCGTCGAGCGCGCCCCGTGCTTGCCCTTCCTGATCCTGTCGATCTCGTCCTTGACGAATTCGCCGGCCTGCGTGCTCGGCGATTTGCCGGCGCGCTTGTCCTGTTTGGCTTTGCGAATGACTTCCTGTCTTGGCATGGTCGAGTTCCCTTCTTGATTGAGAAGGATGTCTCACCGCAACGCGCAAGGCAGAAGATCGATCCAGTCAGTTCCTCAGCGCCGCCAGCAGCTCGTCCGGACGTTCGGCCATGATCATGTGACCGGCGCCGCGCACCACGACGGTCTTCGCATGCGGGATCGCGGCCGCAAGCGCCTTGCCCGCCTTCGCCGGCGTCATCATGTCCCGCTCGCCGAGAATGAGCGTCGTCGGCACCTTGATGCTCGCCGCGGCGGCAAGCGCATTCGCATAGGCATTGCAGGCCGACAGATCCTTGAACAGCACGCCGGGCTCGCAAGCCTGAAGCACGGCCTGTGCGCCGCCATGCATCCACAGGCCCGGTGCGAGGCTGCCGCCGAGTTCGGCGCTGAAGCCGAGACCCCAGATCGAGACCATGTCGTTTGCATCCTGCGAATTGGCTTCGGCCGCCTTTAGGAGATCCGGGCCGACCGTCATGGTCGCGGCGGTGCCGATCAGGCTCAGCGCGGAGACCTTGTCGGGATGGCGCGCCGCCGTCTCCAGCGAGATCAGCGAGCCCATGGAATGGCCGATCAGATGCGCCTTGGTGGCGCCTGCCGCATCCAGCAGCGCCGCCGTCCAATCGGCCATCTCGGCGATGCTGCCGAGTGAAGGCCCGGCGGAGCGGCCGTGGCCGGGCAGGTCGGGCGCCAGCACGGCAAAACCGTGATGAGCGAACCAGCGCGTGTGCAGCGCCCAGGTGGAATGGTCGAAGCCGGCGCCGTGGATGAAGACGACCGCGGGCAGCGACTTGTCGAAGTCGCGGCCGCCGGTCGCCGCGAACACTTCAGTGCCGTTGACGGAGAGCTTCATGGCGTCAGACCTTTTGCGAAATGCGCAGCGCTTGGGCGAGATCGTCGATGATGTCGCTTGCCGTCTCGATGCCGACCGACAGCCGCACCAGCTCCTCGCCGATGCCGGCGTCCCTAAGCTGCTCGGCATCCATCTGCTGATGCGTGGTCGAGGCCGGGTGGATCACCAGCGTCTTGGCGTCTCCGACATTGGCGAGATGGCTGATCATGCGCAAGCTTTCGATGAACTTGCGCCCCGCCGGTCGGCCGCCCTTGATGCCGAAAGAGACGATCGAGCCGGCGCCGCGCGGCAAGAGCTGCTTGGCGAGCTGATAATCGGGATGGGTCTCCAGCGAGGGGTGCAACACCCAGTCGACGGCCTTGCTGGATTTCAGTGCCTCCAGCACGAGATGCGTGTTCTGCATGTGGCGGTCCATGCGCACAGGAAGCGTTTCCACGCCTTGCAGCAGCTGGAACGCGTTGGTCGGCGACAGGCAGGCGCCGAAATCGCGCAGGCCCTCGGTGCGGGCGCGCATGATGAAGGCCGCCGTGCCGAACTGCTCGTCGAAGACGATGCCGTGATAGCCGCCATAGGGCTCGGTCAGCACGCTGAACTTGGAGGACGCCCGCCAGTCGAAGCGGCCGCCGTCGACGATGGCGCCGCCGATCGCGATGCCGTGGCCGCCGATCCATTTGGTCGCCGAATGCATGACGATGTCGGCGCCCAGCTCGATCGGGCGGCTGAGATAGGGCGTGGCAAAGGTGTTGTCGATCAGCAGCGGAATCTTTGCGTCATGCGCGATCTGCGCGACCTTGGGGATGTCGAGCACCTCGAGCCCGGGATTGCCGATGGTCTCACCGATCACGAGCTTGGTGTTCGGCTTGATCGCGGCGCGGAACGCGTCGAGGTCGCGCGGCTTGACGAAAGTGGTGGTGATGCCGAAGCGCGGCAGGGTGTGCGCCAAGAGGTTGATGGTGCCGCCATAGAGCGAGCTCGACGCCACGATGTGGTCGCCGGCATTGAGCAGCGTGGCGATGGCCAGATGCAGCGCGGCCATGCCGCTCGCGGTGCAGATGGCGCCGACGCCGCCCTCCAGCGCCGCAAGCCGCTCCTCGAGAACGCCCGTGGTCGGATTGGAGATGCGGGTATAGATGTGGCCGGCGCGCTCCAGGTTGAACAGCGCCGCGGCGTGATCGGAATCCTGGAACACGTAGGACGTGGTCTGGTAGATCGGCACCGCGCGGGCGCCGGTCACGGGGTCCGGATGCTGGCCCGCATGCAGGCTCAGGGTCTCGAAGGCAGGCGGTTTTGGCGCGGGCATGCGTGGCCTCGTTGGTCGGTCGGCGATGGCGGCTCTTGTGCCATAAAAACGCGTGCGAAGTCAGCCATTGACAGCGCCGCCTAACCCCGGATCGCCTGCTCGATGGCGCGCGCCTCCCGCAACAGAATCTCCGCGACCTCCTGCTCGCGGCGGGGGCCGAGCCTGGTTCGAACGGCGGAGACCGTGATCGCGGCGGTTGGCTGTCCGTCCGGGGTCTTGATCCAGGTCGAGATCGATTTGGTGCCCTGCACGAGGCCGATCTCTCTCATGTTGTAACCCCGCCGCCGCGCTGCAGTGACCTGGCTCGTCACGGTGCCCACGTCGGTCCGGTAGGCCTCGAACCGCTTCTCATTCGCCGCGATGATCTTTCGCGCGTCCGGCGCCGGCATCGCAGCGAGGATGGCAACGCCGGCGCTGGAGACGCCGAGCGGCCGGCGCGCGCCGACCTCGATCGACAGCACCTGGATCGGATAGACGCCGATCCGGCGATCGACGCAGAGCGTGTCGTTGCCGGTGCGCACCGTCAGGAACAGCGTGTCGCCGATCTCGGCAGAAGCGCGCTGCAGCGACGGATTGGCGGCGACCAAGAGCCGCGAGGGCCGCGGCCGCGCGAGCGCCAGCTCAGGCACCTGGTTGCCGATGGCGTAGCGGCCGCTCTTGCCATGCCGCTCGACGATGCCTTCCTCGATCAGCACGTGGACGATGCGATGCACGGTCGGACGGGTGAGGCCGGTGGCGCGCACCACCTCGGCCATTGGCACACCGTCTTCGCGGCCTGCGGCAAGGATGCGCAGCACTGCGAGCGCGCGCCGGATCGCCTGCGCGCCCTGTCGCGGTTCCATGGCGCCGCGGGCGGATTTCGTCGAACGCCTCTTGTCCATAATATGGACAAGAACGCCACAATTCCCTCGACAGGGCAAGCGCGCATCTGGAGATTGCGGCCCAATCGGAATGCCATGCGAGGCGCCAGGCATTCGAACTGAGTTCGTAGCGCTGCCGGGAGGTTAACATGAGATTAATCTGGATTGCCATAGCTGCCGTCACTGCGATGCTGGCGGGGCCGGCGTCGGGCCAGCAATGGCCGGCGCGCAACGTCAAGCTGATCGTGCCTTATCCCGCCGGCGGCAATGTCGACAGCGCCGCACGCATCGTCGCCGACAAGCTCCAGGAGAAGCTCGGCCAGCCCTTCATCATCGAGAACAAGGCCGGCGCCGGCGGCATGATCGCGGGCGAAGCCTTCGCGAAATCCGCGCCTGACGGCTACACGCTGTTCGTCGGCGCCAACGGTCCGGTGCTGTTCGCGACCGAGATCAACAAGCGCGACGCCTATAATTGGAAGAAGGACTTCCTGCCGATCTCGACGATCTCGATGACGCCGCTGGTGCTCGAGGTGCATCCGTCGGTGCAGGCGACGAATCTCAAGGAGTTCATCGATCTCGCCAAGCGTGAGCCCGGCAAGCTGACCATGGCTTCGCCCGGCCCTGGCACCACCAACCACCTGCTCAGCGAGCTGATGCAGTCGAACCTCGGCGTGCAATGGGTCACCGCGCACTATCGCGGCAATGCGCCGGCGATCAACGATCTGCTCGGCGGCCAGGTGCAGTTCGCGTTCGACCAGCTCACGGTCAGCCTCCAGCACATCAAGGCCGGCCTGTTCCGCGCGCTCGCGGTCACCAGCCCGCATCGGCTGAAGTCGCTGCCCGACGTGCCGACCTTCGCCGAACTCGGCTACAAGGATTTCGACGGCCAGACCTTTACCGGCCTGTTCGCGCCCGCCGGCACGCCGGCGCCGATCGTGGACAAGCTGCACGAGACGCTGGTCGCGATCCTGAAGGATCCTGCCGTGGTCGACAAGTTCGAGAAGCTCGGCGGCGAGGCTGCGCCGATGACGCCGACAGAGTTCAAGGCCTATCTCGAACGCGAGGACGCCAAATGGATTCCGGTGGTGCGCAAGGCCAACATCAGGGCGGATTGATCAATGCGGATCGATCCCACCGAACTCGGCGCCGAGCGCATCTACCGGCTGATGACCGGCATCGTGGTGCCGCGCCCGATCGCGTGGGTCACGAGCCTGTCTGCCAAGGGCGTGCTCAACCTCGCCCCGTTCAGCGCCTTCACCTTCGTCTCGCAGAAGCCGCCGATGCTCGCCATCAGCGTCGGCCGCAAGGGCGCCGATTACAAGGACACCGCGCACAACATCCTCGACACCGAGGAATACGTCATCCACATCGCCGATACCCCGCTGATGAATGCGGTGCACGACAGCTCGGTCGAGCATCCGCCTGAAATCAGCGAGGTCGAGCATCTCGGACTCGAAACACTGCCCTGCGACCTCATCAAGGTGCGGCGGCTCGCTGCCGCGCCGGTCGCGATGGAGTGCCGCTTCCGGCAGTGCCTCGAGTTCGGCGAGGCCAAGAGCAGGCTGATCGTCGGCGAGGTCGTGATGTTTCATCTACGCGACGGCCTCGTGAATGACGGCAAGGTCGAGACCAAGGCGCTCGACCCGATCGCGCGGATCGGCGGGCCGCGCTACGCCCGGCTCGGCGAGATCGTGACGCTGAACACCGTATTCCAGACTCCCAAGTCGAAAGACTGAGTGCGCGGGTCTGTCTCGGGCCCAGCTGCCTCAAGATCATTGGAGGAAATACAATGCGACTCCTGAGCTATCTCCTGGATGGAGAGCCGCGCTACGGAGCGGCCGTCGAAGGTGGTGTGATCGATCTGACCAGGCGGATCGGTCGCGATTTCTCGGATGTGAAGGCGCTCATCGCAGCCAACGCGCTGTCCGATGCGCAGGAAGCGGCGGCCGGGCAGAAGCCCGATTACCCGTTGGAAAAACTCGTCCTGCTACCGCCGGTACTGGCGCCGGAAAAGCTCTGGTGCATCGGCGTCAACTACGCCGAGCGCAACGCCGAATATAAAGACAGTTCGGACCTGCCCAAATATCCCAGCCTGTTCGTGCGCAGCATGTCCTCGATATCAGGCTCCGGCCAGCCGATCGAGAAGCCGAAGGTCTCCGAGCAGCTCGACTACGAGGGCGAGCTCGTCATCGTGATCGGGCAGGGCGGCCGCCACATCCCGCGCGAGAAAGCGTGGTCGCATATCTTCGGCATGACGCTGTGCAACGAGGGCACGATCCGCGACTGGCTGCGCCACGGCAAGTTCAACGTCACGCAAGGCAAGAATTTCGACCGCTCCGGTAGCATCGGTCCCTGGATCGTCACCGCGGACGAGCTCGATCCGCGCGGGCCGCACGACATCATCACGCGCGTCAACGGCGAGGTGCGGCAGCAGGATACGACCGAGCGGCTGATGTTCCCGTTCGATGTCCTGATCGCCTATCTCTCTACCTTCGCGACGCTCAAGCCAGGCGACATGATCGTGACGGGCACGCCGACCGGCGCGGGCGCGCGGTTCGATCCGCCGCGCTGGCTGAAGGTCGGCGACGTCGTCGAGGTCGAGTCGAGCCGCATCGGCGTGCTCCGTAACACCGTGGCCGCGGAGCAATAGATCATGCTGGATGTTGCGACGATCGAACGCCTTGCCGCGCGCCTCGACGAAGCCGAGCGCACGAAATCGCTGATCCCGATGTTCACGAAGGAGTACCCGGATTTCAGTATCGAGGACGCCTACGCGGTGCAGCGCGCCTGGACCAGGCTCCAGCTCGGCCGCGGCCGCGTCATCAAGGGGCACAAGATCGGCCTGACCTCGAAGGCGATGCAGAACGCGGTCGGCATCTCCGAGCCCGATTACGGCGTGCTGTTCGCCGACATGTTCTATGCCGATGCGACGCCGATTCCGTTCGACCGTTTCCACGCGCCGCGCATCGAGGTCGAGCTTGCCTTCGTGCTGAAGGCACCGCTGCGCGGGCCCGATTGCACCATTTTCGACGTGCTCAACGCCACCGATTACGTCACGCCCGCGCTCGAAATCCTGGAGACCCGGATGCATCGCGTCGATCCGGAGACGGGCAAGGCGCGCAAAGTCATGGACACGATCTCGGACAACGCGGCCAATGCCGCGCTGGTGCTCGGCGGCCGGCCGATCCGCCCGATGGATGCGGATCTGCGCTGGATCGGCGCGCTGCTGTTCCGCAACGGCGAGGTCGAGGAGACCGGCCTTGCCGCCGGCGTGCTCAATCATCCCGCCAACGGCATCGCCTGGCTCGCCAACCGCCTCGCGCCGCATGACGAGCATCTCAAAGCCGGCGAGGTCGTGCTGGCGGGCTCGTTCACGCGTCCGGTCGACATCCGCCGCGGCGACACGTTTCATGCCGATTACGGCGCGTTCGGCTCGGTGTCGTGCCAGTTCGTCTGAAGCAACAACAATCAGGGAGCGCACCATGACGGGTCAAACGCGGCGCAAGAGCATCCACATCGGCGGCTTCAAGCACGTCAATCCGATTCCGAACGCCTGCCGCATCGGCAATCTCGTGATGTCGGGCGTCATCCTCGGCCGCGATCCCGCGACCAATGCAATGCCCGAGAGCCTCGACGCTCAATGCGCCAACATGTTCGCGCATATGAAGGCGACGGTGGAGGCTGCCGGCGGCACCACCGACGACATCATCAAGATGACGGTGTGGCTGAAGGACCGCGGCAATCGCGGCCCCGTCAATGTCGAGTGGCTCAAGATGTTTCCGGACGAGCATTCGCGCCCGGCGCGCCACGCGCTGCCGATGGACAACATGGATGGCGGCGCGCTGGTGCAGTGCGACTTCACCGCCGTGATCGACTGAGGAGTTTTGCGCATGCCGACCTATCTGCCGTTCGATCCCAATCCGCGCCACCCGAGCAAGGCGCCGCCGCCGAAGACGGTCGACAGCCAGTTTCACGTGCTGGGTCCCATCGACAAATATCCGGAGCGTCCCGGCGCCGCCTATCGGATGCCGACCGCGACCTGGGAAGCGGCGCTGCGCATGCACAAGGCGCTCGGCATCGAGCGCGGCATCATCGTGCAGACCACGACCTACGGTGCCGACCATGCCGTCGTGCTCGACGGGCTCAAAGCCATGGGCCCGAACTATCGCGGCTGCGCCAACGCGCTGGTGTTCGCCGAGGCGAGCGACTCCTACCTCGCCAAGCTGCATGATGCCGGCGTTCGCGGCGCACGCTTCAGTTTCCGCCAGGAGCTTGGTGCCGTGCTCTCCGATGCCGATTTCGCCCGCGCTATCGCGCGCATCCGCGAGCTCGGCTGGTACGCCAAGATCCAGCCGGAGAAGGACGGCATCATGTCGAGCGTCGCCAAGTATGAAGACCTCGGCGTGCCCGTGCTGATCGACCACATGGCGCGCCCCGATCCCGAAGCCGGCAAGGCCGATCCGAACCTGCGCAAGATGCTGGAGCTGCTCGGCAAGGGCAATTTCTGGGTCATGCTGTCGCTCGGCGAGAAGACCTCGAAGACCGGGGCTCCCTACGACGACGTAATCCCGATCGCGCGCGCCTATATCGAGGCCGCTCCCGATCGCTGCGTCTGGGCCAGCGACTGGCCGCATCCGGTCTCGGTGAAGCAGCCGCCGAACGATGCCGACCTGCTCGAGCTGATGTACCGCTACGCGCCGGACCAGGCGGAGCTCGAGAAGATCCTGGTGCACAATCCGGCCAAGCTGTTTGGGTTTGCGGATTAGTCGGAATAGAATTCGGCCACGAGCAGGCTCTCTCCGTTCCCTCCCCCCTTGTGGGGGAGGGGCAGGGAGGGGGGCCACACGGGGATTCCATCCGTTACGTACCGGCCCTGATACTTCGTTAAACAATCGATACCTTTTCCTGGGCTACCCCCCTCCCTAACCCTCCCCCACAAGGGGGGAGGGAGCGCACCTCCGTCGGGGCGCGATTGCGCCTCACATCGCCGGCTGCTTCGCCAACCTCTCCCGCACCTCGGCTGCGATCTCGAACGAGCGCAGCCGCGCGGCGTGGTCGTAGATCTGCCCCGTCGTCATCAATTCGTCCGCGCCGGTCTCTGCGATCAGCGCCCTCAGCTTCTCTTCCACCACATCAGGCGAGCCGACCGCAGAGCAGGACAGCGACTGGCCGACGCCGGCCTTCTCGGCCGGCGACCACAGCGCGTCCATGTCGCCAGTCGGCGGCGGCAGCGGCCCCGGCGTGCCGCGGCGCAGATTGATGAACTGCTGCTGCAGCGACGAGAACATCCGCTGTGCCTCGTCGTCGGTGTCGGCGGCGAACACGTTGACGCCGATCATCGCGTAGGGCTTGTCGAGCTGCGCCGAGGGCTCGAACCGCGCGCGATATTCGCGCAGCGCCGGCATCATCATCTGCGGCGCGAAATGCGAGGCGAACGCAAAGGGCAGCCCGAGCATCGCGGCAAGCTGCGCACCGAAGGTGCTCGATCCCAGGATCCACAGCGGCACCTTGGTCCCCATGCCGGGCACGGCGCGGATCGCCTGGTTCGGCTGCACGTCGCCGAGCAGCGCCTGCAGCTCCAGCACGTCGTGCGGAAAATTCTCGGAGGTGGTGGCGAGGTCGCGCCGCAATGCCCGCGCGGTGAACTGGTCGGTGCCGGGCGCCCGGCCGAGCCCGAGATCGATCCGCCCGGGATAGAGCGATTCCAGCGTGCCGAACTGCTCGGCGATGACGAGCGGCGAATGGTTCGGCAGCATGATCCCGCCCGAGCCGACGCGGATCGTCCTGGTCCCGCCCGCGACGTGGCCGATCACGACCGACGTCGCCGCGCTCGCGATTCCCGTCATGTTGTGATGCTCGGCGAGCCAGAACCGTTTGTAGCCCCACGCCTCGGCATGCCGGGCAAGGTCGAGCGAGTTGCGGAAAGCCTGCGCCGCATCGCCGCCCTGGCGGATGGGAGCGAGGTCGAGCACGGAGAAGGGGATCATACGGGGGCTGCCGGTGTGGAGGGCTGCGCGATCATGCGCGTCTTGAGGAAAGACATGTAGTGGCGGCGCGCAGGATGGGTAGAGCCCTCGCATGTTTCGTCACCAGGGGCTGGTGGGTTCTCCGCCACGCGACCCATCCTGCCCGCCAAGAGCTGCCTGGCCGCCATGAGCTGCGAATGCCCCGGTTCACAACACTGTTATTGCGACCGATGGTCCCCTCCCTCTCAACTGGGCGTTCTGCGCCTGTTGTTGTAGCTTGCTCGAGCAAGAGCCCCGTTGCCGGGAGGAACTGACATGACCAACGTCGCACTCGACCGCCGCAGCATCCTCGCCGCCGGCGGCACCGTCCTCGCAACCGGGGTCTTGGTATCGGCCTTCCCCGGCCTCCTGTTGCCCGCCCGCGCCGACGGCCTCGCACCGACCCAGTCGATGTCGGGCGGGGCGAACAACTATCGCAAGGGCGCGGCGATCGTGGAGCGGATCGGCAAGGGCGGCTTCTGGATGAGCGGCACCGTTCGCCGCGCCGGCGATGGCGCTCCGCTGGCCGGGCAGCGCATCCAGATCTGGGCGCACACGGTCGAAGGACAGGAGCATGAGCCGCAGAGCCATGGCGCCACGCTCACGGACAAGGACGGCAAGTTCCGGCTCGAGATGCCGCAGATCATTCCGATCTTCGGCCAGCCGCATGGCCACCTCGCCTATGACAGCGGCGAATTCAAAACCGTCTTCCTGCGGCCGGTGATGCGGAGCGCCAAGGAAACCAGCCTCGAGGCGCACTTCGTGCTGCAGCCGGCCTGAGCTGACTCTGCAAATGAGGGGATGGAGATCGGCTCGGGCGGTCCTGATCTGGGTCGCCCTTGCTTTGGCCATTTGCGTGCCGATCGCCGCAGCTGCAACAAGCGAGCAACTCGCATGGCGCGGCCCGGTCTACATTCTTGCCGGCTTCGCCGGGATCATCGCCCTCGGCCTCGTGCTGGTGCAGCCGCTGCTGATCGGCGGATATCTGCCGGGCCTGCCGGCCTATCGCGGACGGCGCACCCATCACTGGATCGGCGGTGCGCTGGTGGTGGCGGTGGTGATCCACGTCGCCGGCCTCTGGTTCACCAGCCCGCCCGACATGATCGATGCCCTGACCTACGCATCGCCAACGCCGTTCTCTCCCTTCGGCGTGACCGCGATGTGGGCCATCTTCATCGTCGCGCTGCTGGCTCTGCTGCGCCGGCGGTTGGGACTGCGGCTGCGAACCTGGCGCATCGTCCATATCCCCCTCGCGATCGTCATCGTCGCGGGCAGCGTGGTGCATTGCCTGCTGATCGAGGGGACGATGGAAACGATCTCGAAAGCGGCACTGTGCGCAGCTGTCCTCGCGGTGACCGTAAAGGTCATGATCGATCTCTGGAGACGACGGACGCTGCGCGGCGAGAGTGTTGCGCGGCAGTAAGCGCGCGGAACTGACCGCGCGTCGCAGACCTGCTTGATCGAACACACTTGATCTAACACATTGAGCGGCATTCATTGGGCGACGTCAGCGCCGGTGACCTCTGCTTGCCGCAGATGGCGAGGGCGCATATCCTTGCGCAATGGCCGCCAGCGATCCCGATCTGAAAGCCTTCCTGCTCGCCACACCGTTCTTCGGCGGTCTCCCGGAGCCGAGCCTCGACTTCCTGATTTCAATGCTGGTCGAGCGCCGCTTCAAGGCAGGCAGCACCGTCGTGGCGGAAGGCGAGCCGGGACGCTCGATGTTCATCGTCGAATCCGGCCGGCTGGCGGTGAGCAAACGGACCAAGGCGGACCGCGTCATCCCGATTTCCGTTCTGGAGCGAGGGGATTTCTTCGGGGAGATGACGCTGATCGAAATGCAGAACCGCTCCGCCACGGTGGTCGCGGAGAGCCCGACCGTGCTGTACGAGCTGACGGCCCAGAAGCTCTACGCCTGCTACAAGGCGGACATCCATGCCTACGTGATCGTCCTGCAGAACATCAATCGCGAGCTGTGCCGCCGGCTGCGCCGTTCGGACGATCGTTTCGCGGCCCTGCAGAGGAATGGCAACGATTGATGGTGCGCAGCCCGCAGGATGGGTAGAGCCCTTGCGAAACCCATCCTGTTTCGAGGCTCGAAGGGAGCCGATGGGTTTCGCTTCGCTCTACCCATCCTACGGCTACCGAGATCCTCGACGGGCCCTGGCATCACGACTTATCGTGCGCGTACTTCTCCAGGACCAGCCGATTATACTCGTCCCGGACGGCTCTGCGGGACACATGCCCCTTCCGGTCCTTGGCGATTTTCAGAAGATCAGGATCGGTCGGGGCTTTTGATTTCCGCCGAAATCTCGCAAAGAAAGGGGTCGTCGGCTCCGACATCCTTCCAAACAGGCGGTCGAACCATCCCATTGTGTCCTCCCGGACATGTCGCGAGCGAAAAGACTATCACCAGGAAATGAGGGGTCAACGTGCCGTGTGACTGCAATTTTCGAAGAGGCGCAACCGCAAGCTGATGTCGGCCGCAACGCTTCTGGCCCTCGGGCAAAACCCCCCCCAATCCCGTCAATCCCCTTCCGCGAAAATATTCTCCTTTACCGAAATTCGGAATTACGGTATCCATCGCGCATCCCGGCCCGAGGAGAGGGGCGATCGTACGTCGCAACGAACGTGGGTGGGGGTGCGGTGGACGCGGCTGCGTCGGGCATGCGAGGCGGGACCAGGGCGAGATGAACCTCGTGAGGTCCAACAGCGTGCGGACGGACGGCGCCAACATCCGGCGAAGCCTCTCGGCAGAGCCGGAAGCTGCGTACGGCGAAAACGCGTCGTCCTGACCGTCGTTGCTACGGTCAAGCCTTGCGGAGACGGATCGGGGCCCAACCGGGTCACGGAACATCGCCAATTCGCGAGGTGACGGAGGCCAGAAGGAACTCGGCTCCGGGGAGAGCGCGCATAAGCCGTCAACCCATCGCGCAGGGAAGGCCGGGTGTTTTCCGGCCCACCTGTTGTCCGCCTGCGCATTTGCGTGTGCAAATACCTGAGCGCAGCGGATCGTGGGTGCCAGCCGGCACCCGGCTTTCCCTGCGCCCTCTTCACATGGAGAGGGTCAAGGAAACCAGCAAAACTCGGACGCTTCGCGCCGCGAGAACCCTGCTTCATGTGTGAACACAGGAACGACCGAGCTTTCTTGCCTCGCCGATGCCGCTCGAGGATCAGCGGCGGGCGGCGATCGCCGTCAGCTCCAGCCTGACGCCCGGGCCGAGGTCCGCGACGCCGATCGCGGCACGCGCCGGCAGATGGTCCGCGGTGAAATAGCGCTTCCACACCTGGTTGAACGCCGCCTTGTCGGCGAGATCAGCCATGAAGATGGTCACCTGCAGAACGCAGGAGAGATCGGAGCCGGCCCCCTCGAGCAGCGTCTTCAACTGGCGCAGCACATCGTCGGCCTGGCCCGCCATGTCGAGCCCCGGATCCTCGGGAACGATGCCGCCGAGATAGAGCACGCCGTTATGCTCGACGATCTCGTGGAGCAGTCCTTCGTAGGGCAGGGAACGTTTGATCACGATGGCATCCGGGGAGTTGCGGGCTCGCTGGCCAGGCGCAAGGCTTGTTTCAATAGGGCTCGCTTCAATGGGAGAAGCTGGTGCTGCCAGACAGGATTGAACTGTCGACCTCTCCATTACCAATGGAGTGCTCTACCACTGAGCTACGGCAGCATGTGCTGGTGAAAGAATCGGGCGCCCGAGGGGGCCTACCAAGCGGGCCGATATCTGCCACAAGCCCCCCTCCTGTGCAAGCTTGCAAGCCCCGCCGAAACGAGAAAATCGAGCCGATATCGGGGCCAAAATGCCTCATTTGATGAGAAATCACCGACTTTCCGCCGATTCGGGGCCCGATATCCCGGCCAACTGGCCAGTTGCCCGGGACACTGGACTTGCTCCATTTCGCGTTTCGCACGATCGGATCGCGTCGGCCTCTTGAGCTGCCACACTTCGGTGGCATCCTGTCCCCGATTTCCGTGAATGGGCCCTTGATGACCGACCAGAACGACAAGAGCGCGAGGAAGGCGCGGGCATCCCGCGACGACCGGCTGAAATCGGCGCTGCGCGAGAACCTGAAGCGGCGGAAGGTGCAGGCGCGCGAACGCGCCGCAAGCACCGACCCCTCGCAGAAGGACGATGGTTGCCTAAATGAGGGGGCCGCCGGCAAGACCGGCAGTTGAGGCGGCGGCTGGAATTTTTGGAGTGCATAAGGTGGCCATGGGGCAGGACGAACCACAACGAACCGACCGTGACGCGCAGCTGTCGCGTTTCATTCGCCCCGAGCAGACCTTTCCGGCGCTGTCACCGGCCGAGATCGAACGGATCAGGCACTTCGGCGAAATCCGCACCTTCGCGGATGGCGAGTTGCTGTTCGAGACCGGCAAGCCCGGCCCCGGCATGTTCGTCGTGCTGAAGGGCCTTGTCGCCATCACCCAGCGCGACGGGCTGGGCCACGTCACCCCGGTGATCGACCAGGGGCCGGGGCAATTCCTGGCCGAGCTCAGCCAGCTCTCCGGCCGGCCTGCGCTGGTCGACGGCCGCGCCGAGGGCGATGTCGAGACGCTGCTGCTGCCGCCGGACCGGCTGCGCGCGCTGCTGGTCGCCGAGGCCGAGCTCGGCGAGCGCATCATGCGGGCGCTGATCCTGCGCCGGGTCAATCTGATCCAGGACGGCGCCGGCGGCCCCGTGCTGATCGGACCGTCGAACTCCGTCGGGGTGGTGCGGTTGCAGGGGTTCCTCACCCGCAACGGCCAGCCGCATCATCTGCTCGACCCCGATCGCGATCGCGATGCGGCTGAGCTGATCGCGCGGTATTTGCCGAAGCCCGAAGACTGGCCGCTGGTCGTCACTGCCGATGGCGCGGTGCTGCGCAACCCGAACGAGACCGAGCTCGCGCGCGCCATCGGCATGATCGGCGGCGCAAAGGGTGACCGCATCTACGACGTTGCGGTCGTCGGCTGCGGACCCGCAGGGCTCGCCACCGCCGTGTATGCCGCGTCCGAAGGGCTGTCGGTCGCCGTGCTCGACACCCGCGCCTTCGGCGGCCAGGCCGGCGCCAGCGCGCGGATCGAGAACTATCTGGGCTTTCCGACCGGCATCTCGGGCCAGGCCCTGACCGCGCGTGCGTTCACCCAGGCGCAGAAATTCGGCGCCGACATCATGATTCCGGTGACGGTGAAGTCGCTGGACTGCACGCGCGGGAATGGCGCATTTTCGGTGACGATCGAGGGCAGCGATCCCCTGCGTTCGCGCGCCGTGGTGGTCGCGAGCGGCGCGCGGTATCGCCGGCCTGACATCGTGAACCTCGACAAGTTCGAGGGACGCGGCGTCTGGTACTGGGCCTCGCCGGTCGAGGCGCGGCTCTGCGCCGGCGAGGAGGTGGCTCTCGTCGGTGCCGGCAATTCGGCAGGACAGGCCGCCGTGTTCCTGTCGGGCCACGCCAGGAAAGTGCTGATGATCATCCGCGGCGGCGGCCTGGGCGCCAGCATGTCGCGCTATCTCATCGAGCGCATCGAAGCGACACCGAACATCGAACTGATGTTCAACACCGAGATTACCGCGCTCGAGGGCGACGAGGCCTCGCTGCTGCGGCGCATCCGCTGGAAGAGCCGGTTGTCGGACGACGAGGATTCTGCCGACATCCGCAATCTCTTCCTGTTCGTCGGCGCCGATCCCGCCACCTCCTGGCTCGACGGCTGCGGCGTGACGCTCGATCGCGGCGGCTTCGTCGTGACAGGTGCGCAGTCCGAACAGAACCAGGGCAAGCTGGTGGCGCCGCTGGAAACCTCCGTGCCCGGCGTCTACGCCGTCGGCGACGTCCGCTCCGGCTCGGTCAAGCGCGTCGGCGGCGCCATCGGCGAGGGCGCGCAGGTCGTGGCGTCCCTGCACGGCTATCTCGGCGACGTCGCAAAACCGGCGCTTTAGGCACGCAGAAGACAAGGAGATGGCAAGCCGAATCCGGCTTGCCATCTTGCTGCGTCCCACAGACTATCGCTTCGTCGCGGGGCCAACCGCGCGTAGAAAAACAAAGATTCCCAAGGGAGGACCAAATGGCTGAAATCGTCGTGCTGTACAAAACACCCAAGGACGCTGCCGCCTTCGACAAGTACTATGCCGAGACGCACATCCCGCTCGCCAAGAAACTTCCCGGTCTGAAGAAATACGCCGTCAGCAAGGGGCCGGTCGCATCTCCGGCAGGTCCTTCCGGGATCCATCTCGTCGCCATTCTCACCTTCGACAGCGTGGCCGACATTCAGGCGGCATTCGCCAGCCCCGAAGGCAAGGCGACCGGCGCCGACGTGCCCAAGTTCGCCAGCGGCGGTGCCGACCTCTTGATCTTCGACACCAAGGACGTGTGAAGGATCGATTCGACTTTCGTCGGAAACGGCCGTCCGCCGTGACGGCGACGCGAAATAAATCGGCCACGCGTTTGTCGATTCGCACGATGACGCATGGCCGCGCCTCTGCGTGTGACGACAACGCAGGTGGCAATCCCATGAGGACCGTAATACTACTCTCAACATCTCAATGCGGAGAACAGGAGAGATGTCATGGTCCTTGGGTTGAGTCTGCCCGCCCTTACGCTGATCCATGTCATCATCAGCCTGATCGCCATCGTCGCCGGCCTCGTCGTGATGTTCGGCCTGCTCGGCTCGAAGCCGATGCCGGCCCTCACCGCGATCTTCCTGCTGACCACGATCCTCACCAGCGCCACCGGTTTCCTGTTTCCGTTCAAGGAGCTGCTGCCCTCGCATATCATCGGCATCATCTCGCTGGTGCTGCTCGCGATCGCCTGCGTCGCGCTGTACGGCATGAAGCTCGCCGGAGTCTGGCGCCCGGTCTATATCGTGACCGCGATGATCTCGCTCTATTTCAACGTCTTCGTGCTGGTCATCCAGTCGTTCCTGAAGGTGCCGGCGCTCGCCGCCCTCGCACCGGCCGTGCCGCCGGCGCCGCCGTCCGGTCCGGTGTTCGCCGTGGTGCAGGGCATCGTGCTGGTGTTCTTCGTGGTGCTGACCATCGGCGCCTGGCGCCGCTTCAGGCCAATGGCGTTTGCCTGATCACACGATTCTCAACGTTCCCCGTTGATTCGAGGCATCGCATTCAGAATCTCGCGTAGCTATCTGCACGGCATTGGCGCGTGCTCGTCGGCGCGCCACGCAATTGAATTTTCACCGAAAGAGAGCAATCCATGCCCACCATCACCACCAAAGACGGCGTCGAGATCTTCTACAAGGATTGGGGCTCTGGCCAGCCGATCGTGTTCAGCCATGGCTGGCCGCTGTCGGCGGACGACTGGGACGCGCAGATGTTGTTCTTCGTCACGCGCGGCTACCGCGTCATCGCCCATGACCGCCGCGGGCACGGCCGCTCGGCGCAGGTCGCCGACGGCCACGACATGGACCACTATGCCGACGATCTCGCCGCGCTCACCGCGCATCTCGACCTCAAGAACGCGATTCATGTCGGCCATTCCACCGGCGGCGGCGAAGTCGTGCACTACATCGCCCGTCACGGCGAGAGCCGGGTTGCGAAGGCCGCGATCCTCTCGGCGGTGCCGCCGCTGATGGTGCAGACCGAAGCCAATCCGGGCGGCCTGCCGAAGAGCGTGTTCGACGACCTCCAGAAGCAGCTCGCTGCCAGCCGCACGCAATTCTATCGCGACCTCCCCGCCGGCCCGTTCTACGGCTACAACCGTCCTGGCGCGACACCGTCGGAAGCGGTGATCCAGAACTGGTGGCGCCAGGGCATGATGGGCGGGGCGAAAGCGCATTACGACGGCATCGTCGCGTTCTCGCAAACCGATTTCACCGAGGACCTCAAGAAGATCAACGTGCCGGTGCTAGTGATGCACGGCGACGACGACCAGATCGTGCCTTACGCCGATTCCGCGCCGCTCTCTGCCAAGCTGCTCAAGAAGGGCATCCTGAAAACCTACAAGGGCTTTCCGCACGGCATGCCGACCACGCACGCCGAAACCATCAACGCCGATCTGCTGGCGTTCTTCAGGGAGTGAGTGACTCTTACCTTCCCCTTGCGGGGCAGGGCCATCGCATGTGAGGTGTGAGGCACCGACTGTTTCTACAGCGTCATGGCCGGGCTTGTCCCGGCCATCCACGCGTTTCCACGCAGCACAAGAACGTGGATGCCCGGGACAAGCCCGGGCATGACGACCTCTGCAAATGTGCACATGCGATGGCCCTGCCTTGCGGGGGAGGGGTGTCCGCGCAGGGTGCTGGAGATGGAGGATATCAATAGCCTCTAACCTGCCGGCCGGTTAGTTTGCGCGGAAATTTCGGGGCCCGCACGCGTTGAGCCCAGACCCCTCCAATGGAGAAGCGTCGGAAATGTCGCCCCAGCTCAAACTGATCGCGCTCGACGCCGACGACCTCGCCGTGATCTCGACCCATGTCCAGGACGCCCGAGTCCAGACCTCCGACATTATCTGGCGGCAGGGCGAGAAGCGGCTCGTGGTCGGAATGAGCCGGCTGGACTGGGAGCAGACATTGGAGGGCGAGGCCGAACCACGCCGGCTGGTCGCCGCGCTCCGTTTCGACCGTGTGCTCGCCTGCAAGTCGCGCAACATCGATCTCGCCGCGCCGGACAAGGTGCTGGACCTCGTCGGCATTGAATTTCACTCCCAGGACGGGCGCCATGAGGAGCCCGGCGGCAGCGCCCTGCTTCTGTTCGCCCAGGGCGGCGCCATCCGCCTCGATGTCGAGTGCCTGGAATGCGAGCTGACCGACCTCGGGGACGATGCGCTGGGAACGGGGATCGAGGGGGAGGGGTAAGGTGGCCGGTATACCAGTCGAATGGGCTGAGGCCGTCGCCCGAACGGCATCTGCCGAGGGTTGACGCAGCTTCCCCGCCGCGCCATTGAGCAGGGGACCCGGTGCGCCGATCCGCCCCAAAATACCAGCCAGAAGCCAAGCGAAACATGCCCGTTCGCCTCGACCGCAGCAGCGCCGATTTTGACCAGCGATTCGCCGCCTTCCTCGCCGCCAAGCGCGAGGCTTCGGCCGATGTCGAGGCCGCCGCGCGCGCGATCGTCGACGACGTGGCCAGGCGTGGCGATGCCGCCCTGCTCGAAGCCACGGCCAAGTTCGACCGGCTGACGCTGGATGCATCCTCCTTGCGCGTCACCGCCGCCGAGATCGAGGCCGCCGTGAAGGCCTGCGATGCCGCGACGCTGGATGCACTCGAGCTCGCGCGGGACCGCATCGAGACTTATCATCGCCGTCAGCTTCCAAAGGACGAGCGCTTCACCGACCCGCTCGGCGTCGAGCTCGGCTGGCGCTACACCGCGATCGAATCTGCCGGCCTCTACGTGCCTGGTGGCACCGCGGCCTATCCGTCATCGGTGCTGATGAACGCGGTGCCCGCGAAAGTCGCCGGCGTTTCGCGCCTCGTGATGGTGGTGCCCTCGCCCGACGGCAAGCTCAATCCGCTGGTGCTGGCCGCCGCGCATCTCGGCGGCGTCACCGAGATCTACCGTGTCGGCGGCGCTCAGGCCGTTGCCGCGCTCGCGCACGGTACCGCGACGATCGAGCCCGTCGCAAAAATCGTCGGCCCCGGCAACGCCTATGTCGCCGCCGCAAAGCGGCTGGTGTTCGGCAAGGTCGGTATCGACATGATCGCCGGTCCCTCGGAGGTGCTGGTGATTGCCGACGATACCGGCAACGCCGACTGGATCGCCGCCGACCTGCTGGCACAGGCCGAGCACGATGCGAGCGCGCAGTCGATCCTGATCACGGACTCGGCACGCCTTGCCGCCGACGTCGAAAAGGCGGTCGAGGCGCAGTTGAAGACGCTGCCGCGCGCGGCGATTGCAGGCAGCTCCTGGGCCGATTTCGGCGCCGTCATCATGGTGAAGAACCTTGCCGAGGCGATCCCGCTCGCGGACGCCATCGCTGCCGAGCATCTCGAGATCATGACCTCCGATCCGGAGGCGCTCGCCGAAAAGATCCGTAACGCCGGCGCGGTGTTCCTGGGGCCCCATACGCCCGAGGCGATCGGCGACTATGTCGGCGGCTCCAATCACGTGCTGCCGACGGCGCGCTCGGCGCGATTTTCCTCCGGGCTCTCGGTGCATGACTTCATCAAGCGCACCTCGATCCTGAAATGCGGACCCGATCAATTGCGTGCGCTCGGTCCGGCCGCGATGACGCTGGGCAAGGCGGAGGGGCTGGATGCCCATTCGCGTTCGATTGGATTGCGCCTCAATCTGTCATGACAAAGCCGCCCGAACAGGACGACTCGGCCAATCGCATCGTCGGCGTCACGCTCGACGAGGACTCGATCGGCCGTTCCGGGCCGGACATCGAGCATGAGCGGGCGATCGCGATCTACGATCTGATCGAACAGAATCTGTTCGCGCCCGAGGGCGCGGAGGGGAAGGGCCCGTTCACGCTGCATATCGGCATCACCGGCAACCGGTTGATGTTCGACATCCGCCGCGAGGACGGCACGCCTGTCGTCGCGCATCTGTTGTCGCTGACGCCGTTCCGGCGGATCGTGAAGGACTATTTCATGATCTGCGACAGCTATTACCAGGCGATCCGCACCGCGACCCCCGATAAGATCGAGGCCATCGACATGGGCCGCCGCGGCATTCATGACGAGGGGTCGCGCACGCTCCAGGAGCGACTGAAGGGCAAGGTGCGGGTCGACTTCGAGACCTCGCGCCGCCTGTTCACCCTCATTACCGTCCTGCATTGGAAAGGCTAAACGCGGATGGCTGCGCCCCCACGCGCACGCGATCCGCAATCGGTGCTGTTCGCCTGTGCGATGAACAGCGTGCGCTCGCCGATGGCCGAGAGCCTGTTGCTGCACATGTTTCCGCAGGGCCTCTACGTGAAGTCGGCCGGTACCAGGAAGGGTGAGCTCGATCCGTTCGCAGTGTCCGTGATGGCCGAGCTCGGCCAGGACATCTCGGCCCACAAGCCTCAGACCTTCGAGGAGCTGGAGGACTGGGAGGGGCTGAATTTCGACCTCATCATCACGCTCTCGCCCGAGGCGCATCACAAGGCACTGGAGCTGACACGGACACTCGCGGCCGAGGTCGAATACTGGCCGACGCAGGACCCCACCATCACCGAAGGCAGCCGCGACCAGAAGCTCGCTGCCTATCGCGAGGTCTGCGATCAGCTCTTGATGCGCATCCGCCGGCGCTTCGCCAAGGCGGGCGCGGCGAGCGGGTAGGGCGCGCGCCCCGGACGCAGCGGCTTTTCCCCCTCGCCCCGCTTGCGGGGAGAGGGTCGGGGTGAGGGGAAGTCTCCGCGAGGACGGTGACAGTGAGACTCGCGGAGAGTCCCCCTCACCCGGAATTCAAGCACGCTTGAATTCCGGCCTCTCCCCGCAAGCGGGGAGAGGCGAAGAAGCCGTAACACCCGCGTCACAGAGCGCAGGCACAGGCATGTCGGACACCTCGAATCACCAAACCTCCGGTTCCCGGTTGTGAAATCGGCCCCCTTCCGATAGGTTCCGCGCGCAATTCACCCCTCCGCTTCATCCCGCAAATCACCTGATGCTCGGCCGCCCCAAATTCGTACTTGCCTCCGGTTCGCCGCGCCGCCTGTCGCTGCTCAACCAGGCCGGCATCGAGCCCGACGCGCTCCGGCCGGCCGACGTCGACGAGACGCCGAAGCGGGGCGAGCTGCCGCGCGCCTGCGCCAACCGCCTCGCCCGGGCCAAGGCCGATGCGGCGCTGAAATCGGTGCAGCTGGACGACGAGCTGCGCGGCGCCTTCATCCTCGCCGCGGACACCGTGGTAGCGGTCGGTCGGCGCATCCTGCCCAAGGCCAATCTGGTGGATGAGGCCGCGCAATGCCTGCGGCTGCTGTCGGGTCGCAACCACCGCGTCTACACCGCGATCTGCCTCGTCACGCCGCGCGAGGCGTTCCGCCAGCGCCTGGTCGAAACCCGCGTGCGCTTCAAGCGTCTGTCGGAGGACGACATCCAGGCCTATATCGGCTCCGGTGAATGGCGCGGCAAGGCCGGCGGCTACGCCGTGCAGGGCATCGCCGGCTCCTTCGTGGTGAAGATGGTGGGGTCCTACACCAACGTCGTCGGCCTGCCGCTGTACGAGACCACGACGCTGCTCGGCGGCGAAGGTTTTCCGATCCGCTTCGGCTGGCTCAACACCACCGCGGTGTGAGCCGAAGGCCGCGGCCCGAACAAAACCGCGAAAACAACCCCATGCACAGTAGAAGGGCCGCGACGGCCCCCTGCGCTGCCGCCCCGGGAACCCGTTTGCCGACAGGCGCTTGAAGCCCTTCACCTCGTGTAAGCTGCCGATGTCATGAATGACCAAGTTGAAAAGCCCACCGGCCCGCGGAAGGCCTGCCCGATTTGCGGCAAGCCGCAGTCGGAGAAGACCCGCCCGTTCTGCTCCTCCCGCTGCCGCGACGTCGATTTGAACCGCTGGCTGAAGGGCTCCTATGTCATCCCCGGTCGCGATGATGAGGTCGACGACGTAGAATAGACCAATAATTTCAATTGCTTGAAAGCGGTGCCGGCCGGCCCCATGCGGGCCGCCGCAGCTTGTGCACAGCCGGGCGGCGCCCGGCGAAGCCTCTTGGCGAAGCCGGGTGGACAGGCCGCCCCGAGCCCACTATAAACCGCCCGCTCGATGGGCTTTGGCCCCTCTCTTGGAGCACGCCCAGGTAGCTCAGTTGGTAGAGCATGCGACTGAAAATCGCAGTGTCGGTGGTTCGATTCCGCCCCTGGGCACCATTTCCCTGACATCCCCGAGATGTGGCTGCCTATGAGGCACTACCCTCGTTCACTATACGTGGCCGGTGGCGGCTGATATGATCCTCGGACGGTAAACGGCAGCTCGCCATCAACTCGTCTACGATGCCGGCCTTCTGATCGGACCTCGATCCCGCTCGCGCCTTTCGCATTGCCTCGACAACAACGCTGAACAAATTCGTCAACGGCTGCCGCGTCCCCGTTCACATTGGGAGATGTGCCATGGCTGCATCGGACTGGCGTCTCGAAGGCGAATGGATGAAGAATTGCAATTGCGCGTTTGGCTGCCCCTGCGATTTCAACGCTCTACCGACCAACGGCTATTGCAAGGGCCTGGTCGGCATGCGGATCACGACGGGGCATTTTGAGGACGTCAAGCTCGACGGCCTTTGTTTTGCGGTCGTGGTGGATTTCCCCGGCGCGCTGCATCAAGGCAACGGCAAGATGCAGCCCATCGTCGACGAACGCGCCACACCGGAGCAGCGACAGGCGCTGTTCAATATCCTGTCGGGCAAGTATTCGGCCGAGGGCACGCTGTTCCACATCTTCAGCCTGATCGTGACGACCATTCACGATCCGATCTTCGCGCCGTTCGAATTTTCCTTCGACAAGGATGGCCGTGTCGCAAAACTCGTCGCCGGCAGCGTGCTCGAGACCGAGGTGGAACCGATCAAGAATCCGGTGACCGGTGCGCCACATCGAATTCAAGTGGTCATGCCCGAGGGCTTCGAGCACAGGGCCGCCGAGGTCGCGTCCGCCAACATCCGCTCGGCCGGTGCGATCCCATTCGAGACGCAGGGTACGCACAGCTCACTCGCCAATGTCGTGCAGACGCCCGAGGGCGTCGCGGCGTGATGCGGCGCTGACATCGAGGCCGCAGCTTCGGTGTCAACTCGTTGTCTTCCGGGAGCGCGACGCGCGCGTCGCGACGGATGAAGATCCGGCCCCGGGATTCGTCACTACGCTGGCGGATTAACCCATGCACGGGCGTGCGATACTGGAACATCTGCTCCACCGCGATCGCCTGATCGTCGCGATCGGGACCGCCGTCGTGGCGGCGCTGGCCTGGGCCTATCTCATGGGCGGCGCCGGCATGGACACCGCCATGATGGCCGAGATGCCGGACATGGCGCCAATGCCGTGGACGCTGCGTTCTGCCGCGCTGCTGTTCGCCATGTGGTGGGTGATGATGATCGCGATGATGGCGCCGAGCGCGGGGCCTACGGTCCTCTTGTATGCGACGATCAGGCAAAAGGACGAGACTGCATCCCGCGCAGCAATCGATGCCTGGATCTTTCTCGCCGGGTACCTCGTGACATGGGCTGGGTTCAGTCTCGCTGCAGTCCTGGCACAATGGACGCTTGAACGCCTCGGCTTGTTGTCGATGGCGATGGCAAGCACCAGCGCGGTTTTGGGCGGCGTCATCTTGCTTGCCGCGGGACTCTACCAGTTCACGCCCTTCAAACGCGCCTGCCTGCGGTACTGCGAGAGCCCGCTGTTGTTTCTCAGCCGGCATTGGCGGCCCGGCACGCGCGGGGCATTCCGCATGGGGCTGCGCCACGGCAGCTACTGCGTCGGCTGCTGCTGGGTTCTGATGGTCTTGCTGTTTGTCGGCGGCGTGATGAATCTGGTCTGGATCGTCGGGCTCATGCTCTATGTCGCCGGCGAAAAGCTGCTGCCGTTCGGCCGAAGATTGAGCTATGTGGCAGGCGGGATCCTCATCCTGTCCGGCGCGATCGTTCTCGCGCACGCAGTGTGAGGCCCGAAACCGTCAGCACTGTCGAAGCGCGATGAGACTGGGATGAATCGTCATCGCGCTTTGGATGTTTGTTTGAGGATGATCATTTCGGAAAACCGCTGCGCACTTTCTCCGGATCATGCATTGAAATACCGCACGCTGCTGGCGGGGGCCGCTGTCCCCTGAGCCTCGTCAGCTTTGGCGTGCAAAAACCAGCTGCCGGACGTCGATCTTTCCGGCCCTGAATCCTGCCTCGCAGTAGCACAAATAGTATTCCCACAGCCGGCGGAAGGGCTCGTCGAACCCGAGCGAGGTCAGGTCGCTCCATGCCTGTCCGAAGTTCTCTCGCCAGAGCGCGATCGTCTTTGCATAGTCTTGCCCAAACACGCGCTCGCGAATGACAGGCAGCTCGAAGCGTTCGCCGAGCGAGCGCAGGATAGTCGTCGAGGGGAGCATCCCTCCCGGAAAGATGTAGCTCTGGATGAAGTCCACACGCCGCCGATAGCTGTCAAAGAGCTCGTCGCGGACCGTGATGGCCTGGATGCCTGCCAGACCGCCGGGCTTGAGCCGCCGATTCAACTGATCGAAGTAGGTTGGCCAGAATTGCTCGCCGACGGCCTCGATCATCTCGATGGAGGCGATGCGGTCGAAATGACCTTCCTGGTCGCGATAGTCCTGCAACCGGACCTTGACCTTTTCGGCGAGCCCGGCTTCGTGGATTCGTCGACGGGCAAACTCGTGCTGCTCCTTGCTGATGGTGAGGGCCACCACGCTGGCGCCGTAAGTCTTCGCGGCAAACTCGGCAAAGCCGCCCCAACCGCATCCGATCTCGAGCACGCTCTGACCGGGCCGCAATTCGATAGCTTTCGCCAGTTGTTCGTATTTGTGCTGTTGGGCAGAGGGCAGGTCGGCTGTCTCGGCCGGAAACAAAGCCGACGAGTAGGTCATGCTCGAATCGAGCCACGCAGCGAAGAACTCGTTTCCGAGATCGTAGTGCGAGTGGATGTTGTGCCTCGACCCCTGTCTGGTGTTCCGGCGCAGTCGATGAAGCACCCGCCGGCACAGCCGGACCAGCATGTTCCCGGGAAAGGCACTGTCGACCAGCTCTTCGTTGAGACAGAACACGTAGAGAAGCTGGGTGAGATCGGGCGTGCTCCAATCGCCGCGAATGTAGGCCTCGGCCATGCCGATGTCGCCGCCCATGACGAGGCTGCGCGCGAACCTGTAGTTGTTGAGCTCGATGGTGGCCGACGGACCCGGAAGGCGGCCGCGCAACGTGACGGTTCTCTGGTCGGGAAGGCGCACGTGAACCGTGCCGTATCTGATCTGCGATGCAAGGCGCAGAGCCAGTCGGGCAAGGAATGGGACACCATCGAATTGAACGGCCTGATGCGTGGCTGCGAGGTCCATGGTTCAAGTCTCGCGTTGTTTCAAACGGGGCACGTACGGAGTACCTTTCAGCCAAAGCCGCATCGCTTCCCAGTGGATGGCTGCGATCACCTTGAACGTCAGGAAGGGCAGACCGAACAGCGCCGCCAATAGCGAGTGGGTGGTCAGAGGGCGGCGTCGTCCGCGGAACGCCGCCGCAAACATCGCGCCCTGCTCGCTCGTCTGCACGATCCTGACCCTCACATCTCGCTCCGGTGGAGAAATGCTGAAGCGGTAATGTGTTTCCATCGCCATGAAAGGCGAAACATAAAATTCCTTCGCCTGGCTCTGCCGTATTGTGCAGCCCGGTCGCGCACCCTGCACGGGCAGGATGTAGGAATGCATGTCGCCGAAGGTGTTGCGAACCTCGTAGATCAACAGTGCGAGGTCGCCGGACGCGCGGTAGCAGAAATAGACCGAAAGCGGGTTGAACACGTAGCCCAGAACCCGGGGATAACAGAGAAGGAGAATGCGGCCTCCGGAGAGATCGATGCCGCGCTCCGCTGCCAGTCCTCGGACGTGCTGGCCGAGGCTGGCGCTCTTGCCCTCGCCGTGATCGCGCTCGTGGAAGCTGAAGGGTGCCGCTCGATTGACGCCAAACAGCCTGGACAGGCCATTTGCTTCGCCCAACCGGTCGAGATCGATCAGCAGGCTCATCACGCGGTAGCTGAATCTGTGCTGCACGGGCCGCCACCTCGCGTGCATCACTTTTCCCCGGTAGAGCGCGGCGGGCGCTATCGCATTCTCCGCTCTCGTCGGTTTGGTTTGGACCATCGTGCTACTCGGCAGCCTGGACCAGCAACGGGTCGGACCGACGCCATGGAACCTGGCCGCCAAGCGCGTCGGCAACGGAGATGCCGGACTGCAAGCCATCCTCGTGAAAGCCATAGCCGGTCCAGGCACCGCAGAACCACGTCCGGCGGCGCCCTTGAATTGCGGGGAGCCGTCGCTGCGCCGCGAACGCTGCCAGGTCGTATTGCGGATGGGCGAAGCTGAATTTTGCAAACGTCAGATGGGCCGCCGGCTCGAAAGGCGGGTTGAGACTGACGAACAATGGCTTGCGGTCGTCTATGCCCTGCAGCCGATTCATCCAATAGGTCACCGCGACGTCGTTCTGGACGGGCGTTTGTCGCGGCCATTGCAGGAAGTTCCAGGATGCCCATGCCTGGCGGCGCCTGGGCATGAGATTGCGATCGCGGTGCAGATAGACGGTGTTGGGGGCATACCTGATCGCGCCGAGAACCGAGCGCTCCTGGGCATCGGCATCCGACAGCGCCGCCAAGGCCTGATCGCTGTGACAGGCCATCACGACGGCATCGTAAGTCTCCACACCACCATGACTGTCGCGGATCGTCACGCCATGCTCCGCTCGATGGATCGACGTCACCGCACAGCCTAGCCGAATGTTGTCCTTGAACATAGCGGTGAGCTTGTCGACATAGCGCCGGCTGCCACCCTCCACGGTCCGCCAGCGCGGCCGGTCCAGGTGCAGGAGCCGGTGGTTGTCGAAGAAGGCGACGAAGTTTTCCGCTGGGAAAGACAGAATGTCGGCCGACGAGGACGACCAGATGGCCGCCCCCATCGGTCCGAGATAATCGGAGAACAGGCGCGGCCCGAACGATTCCTTGCGCAGATACTCGCCGAGCGTCAGGTTGTGCAGCCGGCCGGCGCGCAAGTCCGCCGCGCTCTGCCTGTTGAATCGCAGGACCTCGGCCAGCATGCGAAAATAGGATGGCGATGAGAGGTTGCGCGGTTGTGCAAACAGGCCGCAAACAGTCTGCAGGAAGGTCTCGCCGCCACCCCGCCATTCGAACCGGCCATCATCGGCGGACATGGCGAAGCTCATGCAAGTCTCGACGGTCCTCACGCCCAGCCGCGCGAACAGCGCCGTCAATTGCGGATAATTTGCCTCGTTGAACACGATGAAGCCGACATCGACGTCAACGGCTTCGCCATCATAGTCGACGCGAACGGTTTGGCTATGTCCGCCCGGGCGCAGCTCGCGCTCGTACACCGTCACGGCATGGCGTTTCGACAGGAGCCACGCGGCAGCATTGCCGGCAATTCCGGTCCCGATCACGGCCAAACGCATTCTCTGTCGCCCCCACTGGATACCGTCAATACGGTGCTCGATACGGTCGCTGCGCAAGGAAACGTTCGGCGAGATGGCGCGGATCACCTTGCGGACCATCGGCCGACCCGCCGCCGAGCGCGAAACCGGCTCCTGCAGCCGACGTATCGAGGAGAGGGCAATTCTGGTGAGGGCATGGTTTTGGTGCATGTTCAGGCAATAGGCGGCATTGCGCTGGCCCTTTGTCTCCTGATGGGACTGGCCTGGGTCGTTCAGCAGCGTACGGGAAACTCCGGATGGGTTGATGCAATCTGGTCCTACGCGACCGGCCTCGTTGGCGCGGTCGCCGCTCTGTGGCCTCTCGCCGACGACACGCTGGCACGCCGGGTGCTCGTCGCAGGGCTCGTGCTGCTTTGGTCGGTGCGACTCGGCACGCACATTGCGCGCCGGGCCGCGGCAGGCATCGACGATCCTCGGTATGCGAACTATGCGCGCCAGTGGGGGGCTGCGGCTCCTCGCCGGATGTTCCTCTTTCTGCAATCGCAGGCGCTGGTCTCGGTGCCGCTGCCGTTCGCCGTCTTCCTCGCGGCGCACGCTCCCGAGCCCGGATTGCGACTGCAGGACTACGCCGGAGCCGTCATCATTCTGGCAGCCGTCGCAGGCGAGGCATTGGCGGATCGGCAATTGCGCCGGTTCAAGCTCTGCCCATCCAACGCCGGGCTCGTCTGCGATGCCGGCCTTTGGCGCTGGTCGCGTCATCCGAACTATTTCTTCGAATGGCTGGGGTGGTGGGCTTACCCGGTCATCGCGCTGTCGCCCGGATATGCATGGGGGTGGGTCAGCCTGGCGGCGCCGGCGATGATGTACTGGATACTCGTGCATGTGACGGGGATACCCCCGCTTGAGGAGCAGATGCTGCAATCGCGCGGCGACCGGTATCGGGAGTATCAGGCGCGAACCAATGCATTCGTCCCGTGGCCGCCGAAACACGCACATTGATGGCCGGTGGCTGTTGTGCTGGCTGGACGCAAGCGGGCGCGAGTGCGCGGATATGATCCGGCGTGGTTCGCCGGTCGTTAATCCGATGCCGGGTTCGACAAGCCGGCCAGATGCAATCGGACGGGAACGCGGACATGAATCTTCTCTTCACCTATCTTTCGGTGGCCTTGACCTTCGTTGCAATCGACATGGTCTGGCTCAAGATCATGGTCGAAAGGCTCTACCGGCCGGTGCTGGGGGGTATGTTGCGGGCCGAGCCCAATCTGGCGGCCGCTGCGGCATTTTACTTGTTGTATCCCATCGGTTTGATCTGGTTCGCCGTGCTGCCCGCGCAGCAAGACGGGAATGCGCTGCGCGCCTTCATGTCCGGCGTGATGCTCGGGTGCTTCAGCTATGCGACCTATGATCTCACCAATCAGGCGACCCTGCGGAATTGGTCGACCGGGCTGACACTTGCGGATGTTTGCTGGGGATCGTTTCTTGCCGGCGTCAGTGCATGGATCGGATTTCTCGTCGCTCGAAAGCTGGCCGACTAAGCGTGAGCAAGCGTGGCAGGCCGAGCTAGGTACAACTTCGCCCTCCGAGCTGGTCGAACGTGTCTCTGGTTTCCGCGATCTTGTCGGACAAGGACCTGAATGTGCTTTGAGCCTGCAGCTTCGCATCTTCGTCGAGCAGGAGGCAGGCGAGATCGACCAGTTGATCGCTCATGCGCTCCATGGCAGCAAGCAGCTGATCGAGGTTGGCTCCGGGATCGTCGGCTCCGACACGTTCGACATCTCTCAAAACCGCTTCGAGCCGTGCGATCGAGGAGACGAGCCGGTCCCCGCGATCGGACTCCGGAAACGCGATGATCTCTGCAGCCATGCGCGTTCTCCGGCGTCAGGCCGCAGCCGCGAGGCAATCCTTGCGCACCGCCAGGATGGTTCGATGCAGCCAGGTCTTGATGGTGCCGACCGGCACACCGAAGCGTCGTGACAGGCTGGCGCGGCTCTCGCCTTCGAGATAAGCGAGAGCCACCAGCCTGCGGCGATCTTCCGGCAAACGAGCCAATGCTCCGCGCGCAGTCGGCTCGGCACTGGCGTAGTCGAAATCCTCGATCGATGGCGCGCCGGCTCCCGCCGGAACCAAGAGCGCTTCGTCCAATTCGTAAGTTTGCTGCCTTCTGGTCCGCCGATGATCAATTGCGGTATTCCGGACGATCGCGGACATCCAGGCCATCGCCGGGGCGCGTCCGGGATCGAACCGACCAGCCTTGCGCCAGATCTTCAGAAAGGTCTCCTGGAGGATGTCGTCGACGTCGTGAGGTGAAGCTCCAACGGCCAGCGCTATCCTGCGCAGCCGGCCTCGTGTCAGCGTGTGGAGCTCTGCGAAGGCACGTGTCTCGCCTGCGGAAACGCGTGCCAGTAGTTCAGGCAGCCTCTCGCTCGGCACCTGACTCGCCAGGCTTGAACCGGCCATGTCCTGTCTCCCTTGCGTTTGTTTCGAAACGCTCCGGGCGCGGGTCTGGATCACCCCCGGGGAGAAGGACTCGAGAGAATCAAAGCCGCACGAATGGCCCGATCAGTCGGCCGAGAAAACCGTTCATGCGCAGGTCGCCGGTCATCGCCACCAGGCAGACGCATGGGCCTTCGTCCCCGACGATGGGACGATGCTCGATCTCGTCATCACCGTAATCGAAATCACCAGGACCAAAGCGTCCGCCCTCGTGACTGAAGCTGCCCTCGAGGACGAGCGTCAGTTCGGTGCCGGTGTGCGTGTGTTCAAGCATGCGTGAGCCTGGCGCGGACCGAAGCAGAAAGGCGCGCGCCTTGCCCGAACCGGAAAGCTCGATCGGCCGCATGCTCAGACCCGGCGCGATGCGCCGGCGCTTGCCGATGCGATACTTTCGCAGTGCCGGCGGAAGATCATGATTGGCGTCGGACGTGAGGGGTGGCGCCGCTTCGTCTTCCGGAGCGCTGTCAATTCGCGACATGACGCGGTCGAACGCATCTGGTGCGATCGGCACCGGCTCGACATCCTCCAGCGCGGCTCCCGCAAGCTGCTCGATGGCCCGCACAAAGCGGGCGCACCGCGCGCAACCTGCCACATGAACTCCCACGACCAGCTGATGGGCCTCTTCCAGCTTGCCGGCCGCGAAATCGGCCAGAAGATATTCAGGCGGGTGGTGGCTGATCGTCATGCTTCTTCGTCCAATATGTCTCTCAACCGGTTCATCGCCAGCCTGATCCGAGACTTGACCGTTCCGAGCGGAATACCGAGCTGGCTCGCGATTTCCGGATGCGCCCTCTCCTCGATGAACGACAGCCTCACCACCATGGATTGCTCTGTCGAGAGTTGCTTGATGGCCGACTCGATCCGTGCGGCATCCTGCACCCGCGAAATGACGGCATCTGCCGGTTCGGCTGGGTCCGGTGCATCGGGCAGCTCGGAATCGGCATGCAGACGGTTTGCCCGCGCTCTGCGACGGAATAAATCGATCCGCAGGTTGCGCGCGATCGTGAATATCCAGGCCGCCGCGCCAGCCGTCGCAGGATCGAAGAGGCTCGCCTTCCGCCACACGGCGATCATCGCATTTTGGGCGATCTCCTCCGCCTCGTCGGAGCTGCACCCGGCTTTCTGCATCAGTCCCTTGATGCGAGGCGCGAAATGCTCGAATAGCCGCTTAAAAGCGGCCCGGTCACCGTGAGAGGCGACGCGTCCGATCAAATCAGCCCAATCCACCTTTGCCTTCGGCCCTTTGCTCGCACCAATCGACAGCCGCGCCTCACCCCGCCGGGGCACGCGAGCTTCAGCCCGGATTGGCACATCTATAGCCCGGATAGCAGCGATCATAGCGCCTCGACAAGCGATCTCCGAGGCTGAGAACGAGCGGGAACAGGCCCCGGATCACTGTGCAGTGCCCAATTGTTGGTTCCAACCCGCATGCCTGCACCCGGCCCATCCTGGCACTCTGCTTGCTCAGTCAGGAGCCAAGCCAAGGTCTCGGCGAGAGGCCGTTTCAGGTTGAGGCAAGTGATGCAGAAAATGTCCCGTTCTGGTGCTGCCGGTGAACTCCGGCTCGATGCATTGATCGCCGATTTGTGGTGGCGCGTTCGGCTCCTGAACACCGACATCCTCGAGGAGGAAGCTCGGGCCAGGGTGTTCGACGTGAACCAGCCGACCTATCCGCTGCTCGCGCTCAACCTGCGCACACGACGCGACAACCTGGTGTCGACGATCGGCGTGCTCGAGCAGCGCGCGAAATCAATGTCGGAAGCGGCTTGAGAGCAGTATCGGGGCCGGCGGCCGCGCCACGGGCCGTCGGCGCACGGGATGCAACGAGCATCGTCGCATGGCTCGAATGCCCCCGGCGCTTGTCGGGGCATGAGTTGAATTCACGCCGCGCCTGGCTGTGATATTGCTGGCCTCCGCAATCCCGCGAGGCCCTCATGCTCCCCATTCCCGCCGATATCTTCACCGAGCCCGAGGACGTCTCGCCCGACGGCCTTGCCAATCTCGGCCCGCTGCGGCGGCTCGCCGGCACCTGGCAGGCGGACAAGGGCATCGACGTCAATCCGAAGGCGGAAGGGCCGGAGCGGCGAACCTTCATAGAGCGCATCCGCATGGACCCGATCGATCCGCAGGCCAACGGACCGCAGCTGCTGTACGGCCTGCGCTATCACATCCACATCAACACGCCCGAAGAAGACATCACCTTCCACGACCAGGTCGGCTATTGGCTGTGGGAGCCCGCGACCGGGCTGATCATGCAGACGCTGGCGATCCCGCGCGGCCAGGTGCTGCTGGCCTCGGGCAAGGCCGGGCCGGATGACAGGACAATCACGGTCACCGCCAAACGCGGCGACACCGCTTACGGGATCTGCTCGACCGACTTCCTGGAACAGGCCTTCCGCACCGATACCTACCGCTGCGACATCACCTTCAACGACGATGGCAGCTGGACCTATCTGATCCAGACCGAGTTGTTCGTGCGCGGCGCGCCGTTCAATCATCGCGACACCAACACGCTCCAGCTCGTCGCGCCGCCAAAGCTCAATCCGCTGGCGGTGATCGCGAGCGATCGCGCCAAGGAGAATGCGGCAGCCGGCGGTGGATCCGCGGCCTGAGCGCTATCCGGAGAATTGCATGAAGCCGTATGTCATCTGTCTGATGCACTCCAGCCTCGACGGCCGCACGCATCCGAGCCGCTGGCGTCCGAAGGGGGCAGGCACGGATTGGTTCGAGAAGATCCATGACGAACTCGGCGGCGATGCCTGGGTGATCGGCCGCGTCACCGGGGCGGAGTTCGCCAAGGGCAAGCCCTATCCCGCGACGGAGGCAACGTTCCCGCGCCAAAGCTGGTTTGCGCGGCGCGATGCGAAGACCTATGGCGTGGTGCTCGATGCACAGGGCAAGATCGGCTGGGGGCGCTCGGACATCGGCGGCGACCCGATCGTCGTCGTGCTGACCGAGCGTGTGCCGGATTCGCATCTCGCCGGCCTTCGCGGCGAGGGCGTGTCCTACATCTTTGCCGGCAAGTCCGAGATCGACCTGGGGCTGACGCTGGACATCCTCGCCCGCGAGCTGGGCGTGAAGCGTCTGCTGGTGGAAGGCGGCGGCGTCGCCAACGGCGCGTTCCTGCGCGCCGGTCTCATCGACGAGTTCAACCTGATCCTCAGCCCGGCAATCGACGGCGCGAAAGGCGCACCCTTCGTGTTCGATTCGACAGAGGCGCACGGCGACCGGCGTGCACCGATCACCGCGATGACGCTGGAGAGCACGCGCGAGCTCGGCGGCGGCGTCCTGCTGCTGCGATATCTGATCAAGAACGACCCTCAGGCAGCGAGCCGGTAAGCGCGGCATGTCCGATCCATCCGAGCACATCGTCATTGTCGGCGCCGGCGCGGCCGGCCTGATGGCGGCGCGCGAATTGGCGCGTGCCGGCCGGAAGGTGACGATCCTGGAGGCACGCGAGCGCTGTGGCGGCCGCATTCATCCGCTGCCGGCCTCGGAGTTCGGCTATCGCGCCGATGGCGGCGCTGAATTCGTTCATGGCGAGGCGCCGGTCACGCGCGCACTCCTGCGCGACGCCGGGCTGTCCCTCCAGGAGATCGAAGGCGAGCAATGGAGCTTTGACGGGGCGAGGCTCGCGCGCGAGGATCGCCCCGATCTCCATGAGGCAGAGCTTCAAGCCACGCTGCGGGGCTTGAAGGACGATCTCGTGGTCGCCGACTTCCTGCGCCGGCATTTTGCCGGGGACGACTATGCGCCGATGCGCCGTTCGATCGAACGGATGGTCGAGGGTTATGATGCGGCCGACCCCGAGCGCGCGTCCACGCTGGCGTTGCGCGCGGAATGGATGGATGGCGGACACGCTCCGCTGGCGCGGATCGACGGCGGATACGGCGCCATGATCGACGTGCTGGCCGCCGACTGCCGCAGGCACGGCGCAACCATCCGCCTCGGCTGTGTCGTGTCGGCTCTCGCGGAGGGGGGCGGCGCGGTGACCGTTCGCTGCGCCGGCGGTGATGTGCACGCCTGCGATCGCGTGATCCTCACCGTGCCGCTGCCGCTGCTGCGCGAGATCGCGCTGCCGGCGGAGGCGCGCGCGAAGCTCGCCGCTGCCGACGACATCGGCTTCGGCAATGTCATCAAGATCCTGCTGCGCTTCGCACGGCCATGGTGGCGCGAGCGCAAGGAAAATCTCGCGGACATGACCTTCCTCTTGTCCGACCAGGTGATCCCGGTGTGGTGGACGCGCTATCCAGACCAGCAGCCCGTGCTCACGGGCTGGTTCGGCGGCCCGCGTACGGCGGAGCTGGAAAGCCTCGATCCGCAAGAACTGATCGATGCCGGGCTCGGCTCGCTCGCCGCCATGTTCGGCCTGCCGCGCGATGATATCGTGCGCGAGCTCGTGGCGGCGGCTGCGATCAACTGGGCGCATGATCGATTCGCGCGCGGTGCCTATTCCTGGGCGACGCCGCGGACGCGGGAGGCACAGGCGATCCTCGCACGTGCCGACGGGCGCGTGCTGTTTTCGGGTGAAGCGCTCTATCGCGGCCGCGATATGGGCACGGTCGAGGCGGCGCTGGCGAGTGGGTTGGAGACGGCGGAGAGAATCTTGCAGGGATAACGGAAAAGGCCCGCATCTCTGCGGGCCTTTTGTCTTACCAGCGTCCGCCGCCGAAGCTGAACGTCACGCCGGGACCGCCGCCATAATAGCCGTACGGTCCGCCGCCGTAATAACCGTGGTGCCGCGGATAGTAGCCGTAGCTTCTGTAATGGGGCCGGTAGTGGCCGTGATGATGCCGCCAGCGATGATGGTGACCGTGCCAGCGATGGTGCCTGCGGTGCGCGCTGATATCGGTGGACCGGCTTTCCTGCGCGGTCTGTTTGGCGCTCACGCTGCCTGCCGCGTTGGCCGCCGATCCGCCGGCGAACGCCGCAGCACCGAGGGCGATCGCGGCAATGAGATACTTCATGTCATCACTCCAGTTGAATGTCGAGTGACAACACATGAGCATCCGGCGCGTTCCCGCCAGTGCTGGCGTCGAAACGACGCAGATGTGGAGTTCCGATTAACGCGCGTTAACGTCTGTCGATGTTTGAACGCCGCGCGTTCTATTGTCGCATGACGATGCGTTGCCTCGCGACTCGTGCCCCGGACGCAGCGCAGCGTCTCTTCGACGATGCGCTGCTGAGCCGGGGCACATGTTCTTGGTGTGCCCGCTGCATGGGTCCCGGCTCTGCACATCAGCGCAAGGAGCGCTGCAGCGCGTCCGGGACACGAGAGCGGGTACGCAGATTTTCGCACACCTTTCACGGATGCGGATCGGGAAAGCCGTGGCGCTCGGAGAGCGCGGCGAGGATCGCGTCCTTGTCGGCGATGAAGGCGCGGCCATGATGGCTGCCGGTCTGGTGCTGCGAAGTTGCGCCAGTCGCGAGCACGAGCAGCGGCAACGATTGGTTCTCCTCGCCGACCAGCGCGATCACGGCTTGCCGTGGTAGCGGCCAGGGGATCCGCTCGACGTCGAGCTTTTCGGCGAGCGCCGGAAACGAGGCCAGCACGCCCTCGATCAGCGCGCAATGCCAGCAATAGAACCGGCGATTCGGAAAGGCCGGATCGTCGAAACCGGGGCGCAGCAGAAACAGGCGGTCGCGCGTCATGGGTCGCTCCGAAGCATGGCCGCCTTGCTGAGGATCAAGGCGGCGCGGTCTGGCCGGCCTAGTGTCGAGGCCCCAGATGGTTGGGGATCGATAGAGTTAAGAAGAAAGGACGCCATGCCGGGGCCGATCAGTCAACCGCAGTCGCTCGCTGACGTGACGACACTGCCGGAGCTCTTGCGCTGGCGCGTCCATGCGACGCCGGCGGCGGAGGCCTATCGCCATTTTGACGGCGCTGCCGGGTGCTGGGTCAGCCAGTCCTGGCAGGACATCGATGCGGAATTCGAGCGCTGGCGGCGGGCGCTGGCTGCGGAGGGCTTTTCGGCCGGCGAGCGTGTCGCCATCCTGATGCCGAACGGCATTGCGCATGTCGCGATGGACCAGGCGGCGCTATCGCGCGGGCTCGTTCCGGTGCCGATGCATGCCGTCGACAACCCCGACAGCATCGCCTACATCCTCGCCGATTCCGGTGCGCTGCTGCTGTTCGTGGATAGGCTTTCGCGCTGGCAGGCGATCACCGCCACTGGTCAGCCGCTCGACCATCTCAAGCGCATCGTCTGCGCGGATGCGGCGGGGCTCAGTGCTGCCGATGCCCGTATCGTCGCGCTCGACCGCTGGCTTGCGGAGCCCCGCAGCGCCGGCGCGCCGCTGGCTGACGTCGCGGTCGAGCCGGGCGATCTTGCCGCCATCGTCTATACCTCGGGCACGACCGGCCGGCCCAAGGGCGTGATGCTGTCGCATGGCAACATCGTCGCCAACGTGAAGGCGGTCGCGCGGCGCATCGCGGCCGTGCCCAACGACGTCTTCCTGTCCTTCCTGCCGCTCTCGCACACCTTCGAGCGCACCGGCGGCTATTATTATCCGATCGCGGTGGGGGCCTGCGTCGCCTATGCCCGCTCGGTGCCGCAGCTCGGGGAAGACCTGAAAATGGTGCGGCCGACGGTGCTTGTTTCGGTGCCGCGCATCTACGAGCGCATCTACGCCCTGATCATGCAACATCGCGCGGCGGCCGGCGGCGCAGAACGCGCGCTGCTCGATCTCGCGCTTGCCGTCGGGGGCCGGCGCTTCGATGCGCGGCAGGGGCGGGGCTCGCAGACGCTGTTCGACCGGCTCGCCTGGCCGCTCCTGAAGCGTTTCGTCGCCGACAAGGTGCTGGCCCAGTTCGGCGGCCGCCTGCGCGTTGCGGTCTCCGGCGGGGCTCCGATTGCCGAGCCGGTCATCCGCCTGTTTCTCGCGCTCGGGCTCGACATCCTTCAGGGCTACGGCATGACCGAGACCTCGCCGGTCGTTTCCGTCAATACGCCCGACGACAACGATCCGTCCTCGGTCGGCCGCGTCCTGGACGGTCTGGAGGTCAGGCTCGGCGAGCTCGACGAGCTGCTCGTTCGCGGGCCGAGCGTGATGCTCGGCTACTGGCACAAGCCGGAAGAGACGCGCAGGGTCAAGCAGGCCGACGGCTGGCTGCACACCGGCGATCAGGCCCGCATCGAGAACGGGCGCATCACCATCACCGGTCGCATCAAGGACATCCTGGTCACTTCGACCGGCGAGAAGATCGCGCCGGTGGATCTTGAGACCGCCATCCTCGCCGATCCCCTGTTCGAGCAGGCACTGGTGATCGGCGAACAGCGGCCGTTCCTCGCCGCGCTGGTCGTGCTGAATGCAAAGGCCTGGGCGCAGGAAAAGGAAAGGCTCGCGGCGAGCGACAAGCAAGGCGCTGCGGCGGAGCGGGCCGTGCTGCTGGCCAGAATTGCGGCCGCCGTGAAGGCTTATCCGTCCTACGCGACGCCGCGCGCGGTCTGGTGGACCCTGGATCCGTGGACCATTGCCGGCGGCCTGCTCACGCCGACGCTGAAGAACAAGCGCCCCGCGCTGGAGCGCCGCTTCGCCGCCGAGATCGAGCAGATCTACGCCGGGAAGCCGGCGCCGATAACGGCGACGTGATTCCGCCTTCGGCTGCCCTTGATCCAGCGCAACTTCGGCCGCCGCCGCCCGATGCAATGTGGCCGCGACATTCGAAATGCAATCGAGGCAGATCATGAAGGTGTATTTCATCGGCGGTGGCATTGGATCGCTCGCAGGCGCGGCGTTCCTCGTTCGCGATGCGCAGCTGCCTGGGCGCGACATCGTGATCTACGAGGCGCAGCCGCTGGTGGGCGGCAGCCTCGACGGCGCGCAGCTCGCGAACGGCGCCTATTCGCTGCGCGGCGGGCGCATGCTCACCACCGACCATTACGAATGCACCTGGGATCTGCTCTCGAGCATTCCCTCGCTCGAACATCCCGGCCTCAGCGTGCGCGACGAGACCATCGCCTTCAACGAAGAGAACCCGGCGCATTCCCGCGCGCGGCTGGTCGACCGCAACCGCTTCAAGGTCGACGTCTCGCACATGGGCTTTTCCGCGCGCGACCGGATCGAGCTGCTGCGGCTCACCGAAGCTTCGGAGGAGACGCTCGGCAATAGCCGCATCACCGACTGGCTGTCGCCCGGATTCTTCGAGTCCAATTTCTGGTACATGTGGCAGACCACCTTCGCCTTCCAGCCCTGGCACAGCGCGGTCGAGCTGAAGCGCTATCTGCACCGCTTCATGAGCGAGTTTCCGCGGATCGAGACGCTCGGCGGCGTCAAGCGCACCGTCTACAATCAGTATGACGCGATCGTGCGGCCGCTCGCCGACTGGCTCAAGCGCCAGGGCGTACAGTTCGTGCGCGGGACGCGCGTCACCGACATGGCGTTCGAGGCCGACGGCGCGCGCTTGCGCGTGCGTCAGCTCACGCTCGACCGCGACAGCCGCACCGCCAATGTCCGGCTTGAAGACGACGACATCGTGTTCTTCCAGAACGGCTCGATGACGGACGCTTCGAGCCTGGGCACGATGACCGAGCCGCCGCCGCGCCTGACCAAGGCCGACAGTCAGGGCTGGGCGCTGTGGGAGACGATCGCGCAAGGACGTCCCGAATTCGGCAATCCGTCCGCGTTCAACAGTTCGATCCCCGAATCCTACTGGCTGTCCTTCACCGTCACCTGCCGCGATCCCCGGTTCTTCGACCGGATGGAAGCGTTCTCCGGCAACAGGGCCGGCACCGGCGGTCTCGTCACGTTCAAGGACTCAAACTGGCTGATGTCGGTCGTGCTCTATCACCAGCCGCATTTCACGGGCCAGCCGAAGAACGTGCAGGTGTTCTGGGGCTACGCGCTGCATCCCGACCGCATCGGCAATTTCGTGGCAAAGCCGATGTCCGATTGCGGCGGCGCCGACATCCTGAAGGAGCTTTGCGGTCACCTGAACTTCGATCCCGCCGTGTTCGAGGATGCGATCTGCATTCCCTGCCGCATGCCCTACATCACCAGCATGTTCATGCCGCGCAACGCCACCGACCGGCCGCTGCCGGTGCCCGAAAATTCCGTCAATCTCGCCTTCGTCAGCCAGTTCGTCGAGATCCCCGATGACGTCGTGTTCACCGTCGAATATTCGGTGCGTGCGGCGCAGACGGCGGTCTATCGGCTCATGAAGATCGATCGCCCGGTGCCGCCGGTGACGCGGCACGACAAGTCGCTTGCCGTGATCTTCGCGACGCTGGAGAAGGCGTTCGCGTGATGGCTATTTGAACGGGTCCTGGATCGACGGTGCCGACTGGCGGATGCGGCGCACGCTGACCGGCGAGCCGTCGGAGACGAACACGAGCTCGTATTTCCGGCCCTGGTTGTCGGTCGCCGAGCAGGTGACGTCGTTCACCTTCCGGGCGGCGAAATTGCCGGTCTGGCGGCAGACACCGGTGGAGGTCTGCTCGGCCGGCACCGGCAGGCCGTCGACCCTGGGCCGGTCCTTTGAGTTCAGCAGCATGCGGTCGATCGGCAGCTCGTAGGAATTGTCGTCGGCGCGCTTGCCGTTCTCCCCGGAAAACGACACGACGTGGCTGTCATCGGACGGATTGTCGACAGCGACCGCGAAATTGACCCGGCCCCTGTCGCCATGGGCGTAGGCCACCGTCTTGCAGGCATAGGTACGGCCTGCGACCTTGAACGTCTTGCAGTGGCCGGAGATCAGCGCCAGGAGGTCGATAAAGGCGTTCTGCTGCGGCTGCGGATTGTTGACCGGAATGGGTCCAGAAGTCTCGGCAAAACAAGGGCTTGCCAAGACCATGATCAGGGCGGCGAGGACCGGTCGGCAGAGGCGCATCGTCGGGCTCGTGTGCCAGGGGGCTGTAGCGGCGGAAAAGGTCCGTCCGACAACCATCGAACCGCAAATTCGTTGCGATCCCGTTTGCACCGCAATTCCCGCCTGGAATACCACCGCGTCACCCCCGACGGCGCTTTGCCCAAATTGCCCAACCCGTATGGCCAGCACATGCCATCAGGGCAGTGTTTTTTTCGTGGCGGAGCTAGCCTGTCGCGGCCTGCCAGCGCGCATCCCGAAGCGAGGGCCGGCGGTGCAGGCGGGCATCCAGTACGGCGCGGGCGCGTGGCAGCTCACCGCTGCGCATGAGCGCGACGATAAAGGTGTCCTCGATCAGCTCGCGCTGGGCATGGCTGCCGCCGATGCGCACGACCTCGCCGAGGACCGGCGCGAGCACCTGGACGCAAGTCCGGTAATCCTCATCGGCGAACGCCGCGAGCGCGCGGCAGATTGCCGGTACCACGGGACCGGCGGGCAGCTTGCCGTCAGCGAGCCGCTGTTCGATCGTCCCAAGGCGCGCGGCGAGCGCCTCGCGGTTTTGCGTGGCGGCTGCGAACAGCGCCATGTGGACGTCGGCAAAGGACAGGCTTGACCTCGGAAACAGCTTTTGCGCGGCGGCGTCAGCCTCGCGCCACAGCGCTTTCGGCACGGCATGGCCGTAGGCAGACAGGCGCCAGAGCAGCGAGGCGCTGTCGGTGACGACGTTGAGCGGCGGCGCCTGCGTGGCGGAGGGCTGGAGCACGTCGGCATAGATCGACAGCGCCCGCGCCGCATCGCCATGCTCGAGCGCGCCGAGCGCCTGGTGCCAGCGGATATGGCTGTGCAGGATTCCGGCGCGGTCGTAAGTGGGGATCCATTCGTCGACGAGACGGTCGACCGCATCGATCGAGCCGTCCTCGAACATCGCATGCAGCACCGCGTGCATGGCGTGGGCGTTCTGCCGGCGCAGATTGAAACCGCGCTCGGTGACGGCGCGGCCACGGGCGACGTCGCCATTCTCCGTCATCGCCCAGCCGGACATGGTGAGGAACCACCAATCCTCCCCATAATGCCGCGCGACGCGCTCGCACAGCTCATGCCGGGCGCGATCGTGGTCGGCCATGCCGGAGAATGCGAACAGGCCGAACGCGCCGAGCGGCAGCGACAGCACCACGGCGTCGCGTGGCCATACGTCGATGTGCTTCAGCGTCGACGCGATCGCTTCGAGCAGCCGGCCCTCGATCGCGAGCGCCAGCGTCTCGACATGCGAGCGCTCGCGCTCGGTGCCGCGCTTGGCCGCCAGCTCGCGCGCGAGCGTCGCCTTCTGCCGCGCGAGATCACCCTGCTGGTAGAAGGCATGCACGCGGGCGCGGGCGATATGGGGAAGTGCGAATTCCGGGTCGGTCGCGATCGCGCGATCCAGCGTCTCCGCCGTGCCGGTCCAGCCCGCGAGCATGAGGTCGACGCCTTCGCGATACGCGGCCGCCGCCTCGTGCGAGGTGGTGGAGAGCGGCAGGCCGTAGCGGTCTTCGGGAAACATCTGGTGCGCCTATGTATCCTCAATGTTGCCGACGATCGGCCCTTCCTCTTCGACGTCTTCCTGAGTGAATTTTTCTGCGAAGAAGGCGTCGTCAATTTCGTAAATCTCAACAGGGCTGCGTCGAATACCGACTTGGTGCTTTATACAGAGATCAAGAAGGCGTTTCCCGTCAATTAGAGTTATTGGTGCGGCTCCAATAAATAGAGCCCCCTCTTGCGCACCTCTTGCGAAGCCGCCAAGGCTGATAATTGTGCCGCGAATGGCCTTAAAATATGGGAGCGCTCCACGCAGCTCATCGACTTTAGGGCGAGTAATTGTATTCTCGGTGCGCTTGACCTGCACCACCTCGGTTATTTCTGTTATACCAAATTGAACACGAGCAACCACATCAACGCCCTTGTCGCCGCTGACCTTTGTGACGCGGACGTCTTCATAGTCCATTGCATCAAGCAGTTCTTTAACGAAGTGCTCAAATTGAGTCGGCTCCAACTGCATCAGACGGGCTCGAAACGCAATCAATTGCTCTTCATTGTGCGCATGAGCAGCTTCCGCAACTGTAGTGCGCTTCGAGGAAGGCGCCGTGCTGGCTATGCTAGCTTCGATTGGTTGGGAAAAGCCTTTCAGCCAATGCAATCCAGTTTCGGTGATCGTATAGTAATTTCCCTCACGAGTGATCAAGCTGCGTTCGGCCATCGCCATCAGCCTACGACGCAGGGTGTCAGCAAAATTCTTTGGCGTCGTAAATAGTGAGACGGCTTTTAGATAATCAGACCAGGCCGGAAGAATATCCCCTCTCTTGCAGGGAGAGCGCTCGGCAACGAGGGAAAGTAGTTTGGGTATACCTTCTGCAGCATCAAGTTCGCGAAGAATGGCCTCGTCCCTCGCTAAGAACTTCTGGCCCCTATCGCCAAGCTGATAAACGCCACCAACTCGATCCAGGAGCCTCATTCTGTTGATGAAAAGATAACACCCTCTCAGGTAGCGAGGATTCAGCTCCTTGCCGCTCCCTTCCCATATTTTGCGCGCCAGGTCTTGCAGGTCGCCCGAAAGGCGCTCTCCGATCCAGGTGTCGGGATCCGACCAATCAACAGGATTTTGTGGTGTCCCCGTTTGGTCGGCAATTGCGCTGATCATGTCGCGCACCCGCTGAACGGGCTCGCCATTGAGTAGACGAATGGCGTAGGCAACCTCAGAATAGGGTGCATAAAGTGGCGCTTGAACGACAGGCTCTGCTTGTGGAGCAATCATGTAGTTAGCCTAGATGAAATGGTACCAATCTATGCGCAACCATCGCGAGCAGTTGTTCAAGTTGTCAAGGAGTTGAGGCGCGCTTTGTTGGGCTCGCTATACTGCAATGCAACGTCGTATTGCCTGCACCATTTTGTTCGTCGTCAAAATCGCGACTAGAAGCTGACCGTCCGCGCGCGGCGGCCTTCGATCGGATAGGCGGGGTCGTTGTAGCCCGGCGTCGAGGGATGGCCTGGCGTCACCAGCCGGTCGACCAGCGCCTCGTCATCCGCGGTGAAACGATAGTCGAGCGCGCTGATGTAGCCGTCCCATTGCTCCTCGGTGCGGGGACCGGCAATCATCGACGAGACGAAGGCGGAGTTCAGCACCCAGGCGACCGCGAACTGTCCGGCGGTGATGCCCTTCTTCTCCGCGTGAGTCTTGATCTCCTGCGCGAGGCGCAGCGATTCCGGCCGCCATTCAGTCTGCATCATGCGGGTGTCGTTGCGGCCTGCGCGCGTCTCCTTGTCGGGGGCTGCATCTGGCTTGTACTTGCCGGTGAGCACGCCGCGCGCCAGGGGGCTATAGGGCACGATGCCGAGACCGTAATAGGAACAGGCCGGGAAGTGCTCGACCTCCGGCATGCGGTTCATGGCGTTGTAGTAAGGCTGGCTCACCGCGGGTCGATCGATGCCGAGCCGGTCGCAGATGTTGCAGATCTCGGCAACGCGCCAGGCGCGGTAGTTGGAGACGCCGAAATAGCGCACCTTGCCTGACCGGATCAGGTCGCCCATCGCGCGCACCGTCTCTTCCAACGGAGTCGCGTGGTCTTCCTTGTGCAGGTAGTAGATGTCGATGTGATCGGTGCCGAGCCGCGTCAGGCTTTCGTCGGCGGCCTGCAAGACCCAGCGTCGTGACAGCCCGCCGCGATTGGGATCGCCGCCCATGGGATTGGCGAGTTTTGTCGCGAGCACCCAGGCGTTGCGATTGCTGGCGATGGCGCGGCCGACAACTTCTTCGGAGCCACCTTTCGAATAGGCATCCGCCGTGTCGATGAAGTTGATCCCGGCGCTGTGCGCCTTGTCGATGATCCGTTTTGACGTGGCTTCATCCGTCGGTCCGCCGAACATCATGGTGCCCAGGCAAATCGGCGACACTTTCAGGCCAGTACGGCCGAGCTGACGGTATTGCATGGGCTATCCTTGCTGCTTCTTCGTGAGAGCAGCATAGCCAGCAACGCCCGTCATTGCGAGCGCAGCGAAGCAATCGGGAGATGTGTCCGTGGAGGGATTCTGGATTGGTTCGCTGCGCTCGCAATGACGAGGTGAGGAAGGCAGCCCGATTTCCTCGCGTCGTCCCGGACAAGCGGAGCGCAGATCCGGGACCCATAACCACAGGGAGTTGTTTGGCGAAGACTCGGAGTGACCTGTCTCGCGCTATATCTACTCCCTGGGGTTATGGGTCCCCGCGTGCGCGGGGACGACAGCGGAGTGTTTGGCGACAGCGGGGGCTGCCTAACTTATGCCTACGCCGGCCCCTTCAATATCTTGAACACGCCATTCGCCATCACGACGCAACGATCGTCCACGCTGACTTCGGTGCTCATGAAAATCAGGCTGCGGGTCGAGCGGACCACGCGCGGGCGGGAGATCAGGATGTCGCCGATCTGGCCGGCCTCGACGAAGTGGGTGTCGAGCTGCACCGTCGCCAGATATTCCTTGCCGGAGACATAGCGGGCCGTCATGCCGCAGGTGCGGTCGGCAAAGGTCATCATCACGCCGCCCTGGACCATGCCGCGGCGATTGTGGTGCTTGTCCTCCGTGGCGAGTGCGAATTCGTAATGGCCGTCGACCTTGCGCTCCCACAAGGGACCGACGAGGTGGAGGAAGCCCGTGGTCTCCAGGATGCTCCAGCCGTCTGATTTCAGCCTTGCGGCGGCCTTGGTGGTCATGTCGTCGTCCGTTCCTGCGTGGGCCTTGCGAGCGCATTTCATCGGGGCCGGACGTGGTGTAGTCAAGCATCATGAGACCGTTCGATGATGCCACACGGCGGAATATCGCGGATGCCTGCGCGGCCTTCACGCGCCTGCAGGAGGATGATGCGCAAGCGACGCTGAAACGCGCCGCGGTGGCGGTCGCGCTAACCGCGAGCGAGGGCGACGACACTGCGCTGCTGCTCACGCTGCGCGCGTCGCATCTGCGCGCCCATCGCGGTCAATGGGCGCTGCCGGGCGGCCGATGCGATCCCGGCGAGACGCCGGTCGAAGCGGCGCTGCGCGAACTCGACGAGGAGCTTGGCCTTCGCCTGACGAATGCGGATGTGCTCGGCACGCTCGACGATTACCCGACGCGGTCCGGTTATCTGATCACGCCGGTCGTGGTCTGGGCCGCAGCCAGCGCCGCGATCCGGCCGAACCCGGAGGAGGTCGCGTCCGTGCATCGCATCGCGCTGGCGACGATCGAGCGCGAGGACGCTTTCGATTTCGTCGCCATTCCCGAAAGCAGCCGCCGCGTGATCCGCTTCCACCACCAGATGAGCCTGATCCACGCGCCGACGGCGGCGCTGATCTACCAGTTCCGCGAGGTGCTGGCGGGGCGGCAGACCCGCGTCACCGACCTGGAACAGCCGGTGTTCGCCTGGAAGTGACATGGTAAACGGCGCGTTAACGTGACGGTTACCGGATGCCTGCTAAGAGGGCAGCATGCATCATTCGATTCGAAACACATTGGCGCTGGTTCCACTTGCGCTCGTCCTGATCACGCCGGCCGCGCGCAGCGGCGAGGCCGACGCGCTGCCGCCGGCGATCCGCGATGCCAAGGCCCAGCTGCTGTCGCAGTTTTTCGCGCAAGGTGGCGCCTCGGCTGCCGTGCTCGAATATCGCCGCAAGCTTGCCGAATACCAGGCGGCGCGCGCCGCCTTCGACGCCGAGGCTGGCGCTTATTGGAGCAAGATCTCCGAGAAGCGTCGCGGCCGCAACGCCAAGCGGCGCAGCGGGCAGCAGGTCACGCTCGACGATTACGTGCTGGAGCATCCGCCTCTCTACAACGGGCCGAAGCGCCCGGTGAACCCGGAGCCGGAGGAAACGCCGGAGCGGCCGCCGCGAAAGCCTATTCCGGTGGTTGCCGATTTCCTGCGCGCGGCGCAGCAGCTCTACCAGTTCACGCCGCAGCGCCCGTCCAGCGAGCTCGAGTTCAAGCGCGCCTATGCGCGCTACGCGCTGGCCCACGGCTTGACACGTGAGCAGGCGGTGCGGGTCTATTCGTTCGAAACCGGCGGCACCGGAAGTTACGACGTGCAGGCGGGCATCGAGCACGGCGGCAAGCGCGCGATCTCGACCGCGATGGGCTACAATCAGCTCCTGACCACCAACAGCGTCGAGCTGCTGGCCGAGCAGGGCCATGAACTCATCCGTGCGCTTTCCGAGAAGGTGGCGCGGACCTCTGGGCCGGCGCGGCATGCGCTCGAGCACAAGCTCGCTGTCCTGAAGAAAATGGTGGCGCATGCGAAGTCGGTGCCCGACACTTGGTCGGAGCACGAGAAGATCGGCAACACGCCGCAGGGCTGGGCCATGCATGCGATGGTGCTCGACGTCGACATTGGACCGATGCTTCAAACTCACAAGCTGCTGACGTCGGTGCTGTTCGCCCGCGCCAAGGGCCACAGCCGACCGCTCTCCGCGGCCGAGCTCGAAATGATGAACCTCACCGGCGACGGCACCGGTCTCGACATGGTGACGATGCCGCAGGCGATGCGCGAGAAGGTGCCGACCTCGAACTTCTTCCAGCGCGGCGGCTACGAGCGCAATCCGGTCGCGATCCGCCACAACACGGTGGCGAAGCTGCTTGCCGTGACCGACGAGCGGATGGACTCGAACAGCAACAAAGCCGGCGCGCGGGAGCTCGCGGGGGCGTTTTAGGCCTTGGTTCGCCACGTTCTCCGCTGTCATGCCCCGCTCGACCGGGGCATCCAGTACGCCGCGGCCTCTCGATTCAATTGCTGCGGCCTCTGGAATACTGGATCACCCGCTTTCGCGGGTGATGACACCGAGTGTGTGGTGCTGCAATCGCCCGCCAGCCCGCGCCCCTACTGATCCGGCCCGAACTTGAACTTGCCGTCGCCCTCCAGATAAGGGCCGCTCCGCATGTAGAGCTGGCCGTTCTGGCCGATGAAGAACAGCGTGCCCTTCGGCACCTTCTTGGCTCCCTTCAGGAGCTCGCCGGCGTTGCTGGTACCCATTTTGTAGGAATAGGTTTTGCCGGCCCTGTCATAGGCATAGCCCATGTCGGGCTTGAGTTCCCAGGGCGTCGCTCCGGTTTGCGCCAATGCGGGCCCTGCGCATGCGCCGAGCGCGGCTACGATTGCAATTGTCTTGGTTGAAAATGCCGTCATCCCATCCTCCCACAGTCGGGACATTCCAGGCTTGAACAAATCACGAACGGCGTGGCCGGGTCAATTTGCGAAAGCGCCGCAGCGCATCACGTCTTGCCCAGTAGCTTGTGATTTTCCCTTCGTCCCCTCGCGACTATGTTCCGCTTTCAGTCTAGAACGCAATTCGACAAAATTACTGGTAGGGATGATTCGGATGCGCCATGTGATCAAGTTTTGCTGGTCTGCTGTATTGTCGCTGGCGGCGATGGTGCCGGCGGCCCGGGCCGATGATTACCAGCTCAGCCATAATCAGCGCATTTCCTGCAGCCGCGGCCTCGCCCCGGGCAAGCTGAACACGGCGACCTGCAAGTCCTACACCTATCTCTTCAATACCAAGACGTCGGAATATTTCCGCTGCCAGGTTTCCCTGGCTCTGACCCGCGACAACAAGGAGGTCATCAACGTCCAGACCGACGGCGGCTGCACCAAGAAGCCGCGCATCTTCGAGACCGACGGACATTACGACTTCGACCCCACCGAGACCGAGCCGCCGAACACCAATTCGTTCTTCGGCCCAGGCGGCTATTCGGTCTGGGCCGCCGATGTCGGCGCGCAGAAGATCCGCGGCTGCATCACCATCTCCTCCGGCCTCGGCTCCGACATCTCGAAGTGCCTGGACATGACGTTCCAGTGAGGGAGCCCCGATCGCCACTGCGTAAGCGGTGGGCTCCCTCCCCCGCTTCCGGGGAGGGTTGGGGAGAGGGTGCCTCCGCATGGGGACAATCCCCTGGAGGAGAAAACCTTCACCCGCGCCGGAGCCTGTCGTCGGGCGCGCCGTTGGCGCGACCCGCTGGGCGCGACCTCGTCCGCAAGCTTGCGGGAGAGGTGACCGAGCAAGCCGCTCCGGCTCGAACCTAACGCGACTCCAGTCACGCTGCGCCACCTCGCCGCACCATCCGGTTCCAAAGAACCCGGCGGGAACGGCCGTTCGCCGCAGTCCTGTTTTGTCTTTTGGATGGGTTGACCCGCGCCCCTCATCCAGCCAATTTCGCCGCCGGTTTGGGGAGAACAACAACCATGAAACGGACGATTTTCGGCGTGGCCGCGGCTCTTGCTCTGGCGGCGTCGGCGCCTTGCGCGCGTGCGCAATCCTTCATCAACGTGCTGACCGGAGGCACCTCGGGCGTCTACTATCCGCTCGGCGTCGCAATCGGGAAGATCTACGGCGACAAGATTCCGAACGTGAAGACACAGGTGCAGGCCACCAAGGCGTCGGTCGAGAATCTGATCCTGCTGCAGCAGGGGCGCGGCGAGCTGGCGTTCACGCTGGGCGACTCGCTGAAAGCGGCCTGGGACGGCGAGGAGGAGGCCGGCTTCAAGACCAAGCTCGACAAGCTCAGGACCATCGGCGCGATCTATCCGAACTACATCCAGATCGTCGCGACCGCCGACAGCGGCATCAAGACGCTCGCCGATCTCAAGGGCAAGAGCCTGTCGGTCGGCGCGCCGAAGTCGGGTACCGAGTTGAACTCGCGCGCGATCCTCGCGGCCGCCGGCATGAGCTACAAGGATCTCGGCAAGGTCGAATATCTGCCCTTCGCCGAATCGGTCGATCTCATGAAGAACCGGCAGCTCAACGCCACGCTGCAATCGGCCGGGCTCGGCGTCGCCTCGCTGAAGGACCTGTCGACCTCGAGCCCGATCACTGTGGTGTCGGTGCCGAAGGAGACCGTCGACAAGATCGGCCCGCCGTTCGTTTCGGCGATCATTCCGGCCAAGACCTATACCGGTCAGGACAAGGACGTGCCGACTGCGGCCGTGATCAACTATCTGGTCACGAGCTCCGCGGTGTCGGACGATCTCGCCTATCAGATGACCAAGCTGGTCTATGAGTCGCTCCCTGAGCTCGTCAACGCCCATGCGGCCGGCAAGGAGATCAAGCTCGAGACCGCAGCCAATGGCAGCCCGGTTCCGCTGCACCCCGGCGCGATCCGCTATTACAAGGAAAAAGGGCTGATCAAGTAAGGTCGGCTCTCGCCACGCTTCGTCATGGCCGGGCTTGTCCCGGCCATCCACGTTTTTAGGTTTGGCGACAAAGATCGTGGATGCCCGGGACGAGCCCGGGCATGACGGCTCGGGTGGACCGTGCCAATGCTATAAGCGCTCGACGATTGGGGACGAGTTGGATGCTGGAAAAGGCAGAGGGTACCGAGACGGCGCCCGACAAGGTCAAGGTCGAGTTCGACAATTTCGAGCATGGCTTCCCGGAAGGCTTCGGCCCGGGCTGGTGGGGACGGCTCGCCTACTGGATCGGCATCGCGTTCGCGACCTTCCAGCTCTATGTCGCCGCATTCAACTATCTGCCGAGCCAGGTGGTGCGCGGCGTCCATGTCGGCTTCCTCGTTCTGCTCACCTTCGGCCTGATCGCGAACTTCACTGCGAAGAGCAATTTCGGCCGTGCGCTCGGCTGGGTGATCGGCGGCTCCGGCTTCTTCTGCGGCCTCTACCAATGGATCTTCTACGCCGACCTGATCGCGCGCGACGGCGATCCGACCCGGCTCGATCTCGTGGTCGGCACGCTGCTCGCGGTGCTGATCTTCGAGGGCACGCGGCGCCTGATGGGAGCGGCGCTGCCGCTGATGTGCGGCGCGTGCCTGGTCTACTGGTTCTTCGGCCAGTACCTGCCGTCGCCGCTCAACCATCGCGGCTACGATTTCGACCAGATCGTCACGCATCTGTCGTTCGGCACCGAAGGCTTCTACGGCGTGCCGATCTACGTGTCGGCGACCTATATCTTCCTGTTCATCCTGTTCGGCTCGTTTCTCGAGCGTGCCGGCATGATCCAGCTCTTCACCGACGTCTCGCTCGGCCTGTTCGGCCGCACCCGCGGCGGACCTGCCAAGGTCGCGGTGTTCGCCTCGGGCATGATGGGCACGATTTCAGGCTCGGGCGTCGCCAACGTCGTCACCGTCGGCCAGTTCACGATTCCCTTGATGATCCGGTTCGGTTACCGCCGCGCCTTCGCCGCCGGCGTCGAGGCGACGGCATCGATGGGCGGACAGATCATGCCGCCGGTGATGGGCGCGGTCGCCTTCATCATGGCCGAGACGCTCGGCGTCCAGTACTCGGAGATCGTCAAGGCAGCGGCGATCCCTGCGATCCTGTATTTCGCGTCGGCCTTCTGGATGGTGCATCTGGAAGCCGGCAAGCACGGTCTCGTCGGCATGAAGCGCTCGGAAATCCCGAGCGCCTGGAAGGCGCTGGTGGCGCGCTGGTACCTCGTGCTGCCACTCGCCGCCCTCGTCTACATGCTGTTCGAAGGCTTTACGCCGCTCTATGCCGGCAGCATGGGCCTCGCGCTGACCGTGACGCTGATCCTTGGCACTGCCATCACGGCCGGCGTCTCCGCGACGGCGATTCGCTACATCTTCTGGATCGGACTTGCGCTCGTGGTCGCCGCGCTGTCGCGCGAGGGCTTGCAGATCGTGCCGGTCGCAAGCGTCGTGGTCGGGCTGATCGTGATCACCGCCTTCGTCCGCGGAGGGTTTGCGGCGTTGCGCGCCTGCCGCGATGCGCTGGCCGAGAGCGCGAAATCCGCCATCACCGTCGGCATGGCCTGCGCCATCGTCGGCGTCATCATCGGCATGATGTCGCAGACCGGCGTCGGCACCATCTTCGGCGGCTGGGTGATCGGTCTCGGCGAGAAGAGCCTGTTCCTGGCGCTGGTCATGACCATGCTGCTGTCGATCCTGCTCGGCACCGGCATTCCGACCATCCCGACCTACATCATCACCGCCGCGCTCGCCGCGCCGGCGCTGGCGAAGCTCGGCGTGCCCCTGATCGCGAGCCACATGTTCGCGTTCTACTACGGCATCATGGCCGACCTCTCGCCGCCGGTGGCGCTGGCCGCGCTGGCCGCCGCACCGATCGCCAAGGAGAATCCGGACAAGATCGGCTGGGAGGCGATGCGCATCGCGATCGCCGGCTACGTCATCCCCTTCATCTTCGTTTATTCGCCGGCGCTGCTGTTGCAGGCCGGCGATCCCATGGCGGCCAGGCTCGGCTTCTACGGCGCGGTGGCGCTGGCCGCCACCAAGGCGCTGGTGGCGATCGGCCTGTTCGGCATGGTCGCGATCGGCTTCCTGTTCACGCGGCTGACGCTGATCGAGCGCCTGGTCGCGCTCGGCGCCGCGTTCTGCCTGCTCGGCGAATTCCCGTTCAGCGACACCGCGGGCTTCGTGCTCGCTGCTGCGCTGGTGCTGTGGCAATGGCGGCAGCGCCCGCCGACGGCGGTCGAGGCGGCGTGAGCCTCTGCTTCGCAACGGCATCAGGCGTGAAGGCGCTGGCGCTGTCCGCCTTCACGCTGGCCTGGACGCATTCGGTCGCGAAGGTCGAATGGCAGGAAGATTGGCGTGTCACGCCCGCCGGCCTCGAACTGGTGCAGGCCCGCGTCAAGGGCACCGGCCCCGGCATGGAGCCGCCGCCCGAGGCGCGGCTCGTCGATGGCTGGTTTCAATGGCGGCCGCAGCGTCCGCCGATGCATGAGGTCGTGCTCGGTAATTCCGGTGCGGCCGGGGAATGGCGGTTGTGCCATGACGGGAAGTGCCGGACATTGTCGGAGATTGTCGGCCATCCGATCGGTGCTAACGCCACCACAATGAGCATCTGCGAACAACAAGAGAAATAAAGGGAGATCACGATGGATAGGCTCAAGGGCAAGGTTGCGATGGTGGTGGGCGCCGGCTCGATCGGCCCCGGCTGGGGCAATGGCAAGGCGACCGCGGTGACCTTCGCGCGCGAGGGCGCGCAGGTGTTTTGCGTCGATCGCAATGGTACCGCGGCCGAGGAGACCGCGAAGATCATCACCGAGGAAGGCGGCAGGGCGACGGCGTTCACGGCCGACGTGTCGCGCGCAAGTGAGATCGAGGCGATGGTCGCGGCATGCCTGAAGGCCTATGGCCGCATCGACGTGCTCGACAACAATGTCGGCATCGCCGAGATGGGCAGCGTGGTCGAGGTCAGCGAGGAGAGCTGGGACCGCGTCTTCAGCGTCAACCTCAAGAGCGCCTATCTCGCCATGAAGCACGTCATCCCCGTCATGGTGAAGCAGGGCGGCGGCTCGATCATCAACATTTCCTCGATCGCCTCGATCCGCCACATGGGCATCTCCTACGTCACCTATGGCACCTCGAAGGCGGCGATGAACCAGATGACGCGCACCACGGCGATCGAGTTCGCGCGCCATCATGTCCGCGTCAACGCGATCCTGCCCGGCTTGATGAAGACGCCGATGGTCGAGCATTCAGCGGGTCTTGCTGCCAGCTACGCCAAGGGCGACGTCGAGGCGATGTGGCGCGCGCGCGATGCGCAGGTGCCGATGGGCCATATGGGCGATGCCTTCGACGTCGCGAATGCAGCGCTGTTCCTGGCCTCGGACGAGTCGAAATACGTGACGGGCATCGAGCTCGTGGTCGACGGCGGGATCACGTGCAAGGCGGGGGCGTAGCTTCAACCTCCGTCGTCGTCCCGGACAAGCGCGCCAAAAGCGCGCGCCGATCCGGGACCCATAGCCACAGGATAAAGTTGTTTTGCTAAACGGTAACTCCGAGTCCTCGTAACCACATCGCCCTGTGGTTATGGGTCCCGGATCAGCGCTTCGCTCCAGACAACGCTACGCGTTGTCCAGAGCTGCGCTTGTCCGGGACGACAGCTGAGTGTCGGGTTGCCTATTGCGCCAGCGCCAGGATCCCGCCGGCGAACGCGTGCCATGCCGCCGTCTCGCTGACCGGCCAGTTCAGCACCTTCACCGCCAATAGCGCGAGCGTGCCGTAGATGTAGACCGGATGCACGCGGCCTTCGGTGCGCCAGTCGCGCACCATGGCGACGACGAGCAGCAGGGAAGCGACGACAGCCGGCGCAATCGTCACGGGCACCGGCGGCGGGCCGGCCGGTCCCGGAGGCGCGAGGAAGGTCAGGAACCAGCGCGCGATCGCGGCATCGAGGATCGAGACCGCCGCCAGCAGCATCAGGCGCTTGTGGATCTCCGGTCTGCGCGTGTTCATGATCGCCAGCACGAACACCACGGCGAAGAACGCGATTCCGCTCATCGGCACGATCGAGAAGCCGATGCCGGCTTCCTTCTGCCCGAGCGCTGCGGAATGCTGCATCACGTGCACCGAGGCGAGGAAGCCGAAGATCGTCATCGCGGTCGCGAGCGATACGCCGGCGATGCCGAGCGAGCGGTGATTGACCACGCGGCCCGAGGCCGCGAGCCAGGTCTGGAGCACGAAATAGAGCGACCAGGTGAAGAACAAGAGTCCGTGAAAGTGGATCACCGGACTTGCCGACAATGTCCGCTGCGCGAGCGGCACCCAATAGGTCGGTGCGAAGCCGAGAAAGGCGGTGGCCGCGCAGGCCAGGGCCATGTGGAAATAAAAATATCGTGCAGGCGACGCCTCACGCGCGCGCACACGACGGTCGTCGATCAGGGTCGTCATCAGGAGTGAGTCTGGAAAGGTGGCGTTTGGTTCAAACCCGGCTATTCACCCTCCGCTGTCGTCCCGGACAAGCGCGCCTTAAGCGCGCGCCGATCCGGAACCCATAATCACCGGGTCACGCTTGGGGCAGGCTGGTCACTCCGAGTCTTCGTCAAACCCCTCCCTGTGGCTATGGATCCCGGATCTGCTCTCCGCTCCAGTCAACGCTGCGCGTTGTCTGGCGCTTCGCTTGTCCGGGACGACACCGAGTTTGTATCGCGGAGTTGCGTCATCCGCCCGCGCTCAATTCCGCGCGATCGAGCTCTTCCTCCAGCCGATGAAACGCGTCGTCGCCGATCACCTCGGTGGCGCGGAGATCGAAGATCGCTTTGCGTGCGGCCTCGATGGCGCGGCGGCGCAGGGGGTCGGCGGGCAATTCGCCGCTGGCGATTCCACCGTTCGGATCGGTCTCGGCCTGCATCAGGATGGCGCGATATTCGAGCCGCAGGATTTCCGCCTCCTCCGACGGATCGCTCTCGATCGCATCGAGCGCTGCGCGATAGGCGACCGCGCGCCCGCGCGCGACCTCGACGCCGACCGGATCATCGTCCTCGAGGTTGAAGGCGAGGATCAGCGGCCGCAGCGTCAGGCCCTGGATGATGAGCGATCCCAGCACCACCGCAAAGGCGATGAAGACGATGAAGTCGCGATGGGGAAAACCCTCCGGCAGGGCAAAGGCGGTCGCGAGCGTGACGAGGCCGCGCATGCCGCACCAGGAGATGATGAGGCCGCCCTTGGGCGAAGCGATCTGCTTCGGATCCTTCGGATGATAGAGTCCGTTTGCGATCAGCACGCGCAGGGTCGTGCGATAGAACGTCACCCAGCCGAGGCGTACCAGGATTACCGTGAGCAGGATCCAGGCGGCAGCCACGCAATATTCCCAGCGCACGTCGGCATCGAGCCGCGTCCAGATCGGCCGCATCTGCATGCCGATCAGCATGAAGGCGAGGACGTTGAGCACGAACACCATCGTCTCCCACACCGCATAGGACGGCACCCGCAGCCGGGCCGGCATGCGCGCCGGCGCGGTGCGCGCGAGGGCGATGGCGTAGATCACGATGGTGAGGATGCCGGACAGGCCGAGATGCTCGGCACCGATCCAGATCATGAAGGTGGTGGCGAACTGAACGATGATCGCGCTCGGGGCTTCCGTCACGCGCTCCATCATGGGCGCGATGATGCGTGCTGCGACAAGGCCGCCGATGACGCTGCCGACCAGCGCCAGCGCCATGGTCGGTGCGACCTGGCTCCATGTCAGATGCTGGGTGGCGACCGCGCCGACCGCGATGCGATAGATCAGAAGCGCGCTGGCGTCGTTGAGCAGGCTCTCGCCCTCCAGCACCTTCACCATGCGGTGAGGCAGCTTCACCTGGCTCAGGATCGCGACGGCAGCGGCCGCATCCGGCGGCGCCACGATCGCGCCGAGCGCGACCGCGGCGGCCCAGGGCATGTCGGGCATCAGCCGGTGCGCGACATAGGCCACGGCGGCCGTGGTCAGGCCGACTGCGGCGACCACCAGGGTCGAGACCGGAACCCAGTTGTTGCGCAGATCGCGCAGCGAGGTGTCGAAGGCGGCATCGAGCAGGACCGGTGCGACAAAAAGGGCCAAGGCGAGGTCCGGCTCCAGCGCCCAGGACGGACTGGACGGCACGAAGGCGATCAGAGCGCCACCGATGGCGAGAAAGGTCGGGTAGGGGACCTTGATCCGCCGCGCGAGCGCCGATAAGGCAACAGCGCCGAGCAGAAGCGCGATGATCCATTCGAATGTCGACACGATGATCCCCGAGACCGACCTGAGCGGCGCCACAAGCTAGCACCAATCCGGCCGTATGATGGATAGTGCAGCGTCAAGGCAAGACCTTTAGACAAGATCCTGAGACAAGACCCTCCGACAGCAACGAGCATGCGTTCTTTCATTCACCTGTTCGGCGCCGGGCTGCTCTACGCACTCTCGCTCGCCCCGGCCGATGCTGCGACCGGCGGCGAGTCGATTGCGGTGACGCAGGTCGATGTCGAGCTCTGCCTTGCGGCGACCGCGGCCGACGACATGGACAAGGCGGGCACCGCCTGCGCCGCCGTGATCGACGATGAGAAGACGGCGAAGGAGGACCTGATCAAGGTGCTGATCGCGCGCGGCGCACTGCTGGCGAGGCACGACCAGGTCGACCGTGCCATCGCCGACGATAGCCGTGCTCTTGAGCTCGATCCGGGCCTTGCGGATGTCTTCAACGCACGCGGCGAGCTCTGGCTGAAGAAGGACGACAAGCCCAAGGCGGTGCAGGATTTCGGCGCAGCACTCAAGATCGATCCGAACCATGCGAAGGCCAGGGCCAATCACAAGGCGATGGCGCGCGAGCTCGAGCGGATCGGCGCGCAGATGGCGGTTGCCGGCAAGCCCAGCTTCAATTGCGCGCGAGCGCGCCGCGCGGTTGAAAGGGCGATCTGCGGCAATCGCGAGCTTGCCGATCTCGACCGGGAGATTTTTGCAGCGAACGCGCGCGTGATCCGCGCGGCGCGCAATGCGGATGAAGCAAAGGCACTCCAGCGCGAACAGGATGAATTCATCGCGCGCCGAAATGCCGGCTTCGGCCGACCGGGCTATGATCTCAAGAAGGCGATGCAGGAGCGATTGCAGAAGCTGAACGGGGTGGATGGGTATTGAGCTCTTCGCCTCTCCCCGCAAGCGGCAGGGCAATCGCATATGCATTTCACGGGGATCGTCCGAGGGCTTGCTCCGCCTCTCCCGCTTGCGGGAGAGGGAGCCCAGTGCCGATGCCGCCGCACCGTGTGCACCATGTGCCATAGCTCCCCGCAAGCGGGGCGAGGGAGAGAGGCGCCGGTGCTCCCCTGACAGCGCCTCATTGAACCCATCCCTTGCCGGCGGCGACAACGGTGAGAACCCGACGTCACGGAGCCCAATGTCATGTGCGGCACTCAAGCCTCCGCGCAAGCGCCTTCGCCCGCCAAAATCTCGCTTCGCGCCTTTTTCCTCAGCGCGGCGATCAGCCTTGTTCTCGCTTCCCCAGCCGCGGCGAGCACAGAGTGCGTGCTGGGCAGCAAGGCTGCCCCGGCAGAGTTGATTCCGGCGTGCAGCGCGATCATCGACAAGACTGCAAATCCAGCCTCCGATCGCAGCGCGGCCCTCGTCGTCCGCGCCGAAGCCAATGCGCGAACCCTTGGAGGGCAATCGCAGGCGCTGCGCGATCTGGACCGCGCCATCGCGCTCGACGGCAGGAACGCAAAGGCCTGGCGCCTGCGCGGCGACCTCCTGCGCGAGGCCGGCGGCGATCTCGGCCGCGCTGCGGCGGATTTGACCAAAGCGATCGAGCTCGATCCGCAGGATGCGGAGGCTTACGAGTCGCGCGGCGTGGTCTACACCAATCAGCGTCGGCTCGACCGCGCGCTCGCCGATTACGACGTGGCGATCAGGCTGAAGCCGGACGATGCGCAGGCCTGGTCCGACCGCGGCGTGACCTATTATCTTGGCGGCGACAACGAAAAGGCGATCAGGAATTTCGACGAGGCGCTGCGGCTCGACCCCAACCGGCCTCGCACCTACACCAACCGCGGCGCGGCCTGGAAGAAGCTCGGCCAGAACGACAAATCGGTTGCCGACAACACCGAGGCCATCAGGCTCGATCCGAAGCAGCCGGAATATTACGACAATCGCGGCCTCGCCTATGCGGCGATGGGCGAGTACGACAAGGCCATCGCCGATTACGACGAAGCGATCCGGCGTGAGCGGCGCGCCAACTTCCTGACCAACCGCGGCGATTCCTACCAGTTCAAGGGCGAGCTAGGGGCGGCGCTGAGCGACTATGATGCCGCGATCGAGCTCGATCCGAATTTTGCGAAGACCTACAACAACCGCGCCGTGCTCTACAAGAAGATGGGCGAGCGCAAGAAGGCGCTGGCGGATTACGAGACGGCGCTGAAGCTTGATCCCGGCAACGAGAATGCAGCCAACGGCCGCCGCGCCATGACCGCCGAGATCGCGAAGTTCGGCGCCGAGCCGCTGCGTCCGCTGAATGCGGCTTCCGGCAACGGCCCGTCGTTCGATTGCGCGACGGCGAAGCGCGAGGTCGAGAAGGTGATCTGCGCCGATCCCCAGCTCGGCGTGCTCGACCGCCGGATCGCCGATGCCTACGCGCGCGTGCTGAAGCTGGCGAACAAGCGCTCGGCCGGCGAATTGCGCAGGACGCAGCGCGATTTCCTCGCCACGCGCAACGCCAGCTTCGGCCGCCCCGACTATGATCTGAAGAAGATCATGCAGCAGCGGTTGCAGAAGCTGAACGCGATGGAAAGCTGAGAAGCGTTCCGCCCTCGTCGTCTCTCCTCGAGTCGAACCGCCACCGTCCTTCCGGAGACCCCTGCCCCCCGCAAGCGGGGCGAGAGGGCGCACCGCCCGCGCGGCGGTAGTTGTGTCTTCCCCGAAAGGCCCATCCTTTTGAGCTTGAACCGCGGCCCGTTCCCGCGAAAATAGCTTCACAACAAGGCCGGCAATTGATCCTGGTCATGGCGGGGCGCCTGTCCTGCCACAAGGGTCAAGGGCAGGCGAATAAAGGCACGGGAGCGCGGGAATGAACGTCCAAGGAAACGCCGACGGCAAAAGTCGTTATCATGAGGTCCATGCGCGCTCGCTGGCCGATCCCGCCGGCTTCTGGGCCGAGGCGGCGAAGGAGATCGACTGGATCGAGCCTCCGACCAGGATCTTCGATCCCTCGCAAGGAACCTACGGCCGCTGGTTCGCCGGCGGCGTCGTCAACAGCTGCTACAACGCGCTCGACCGCCATGTCGAACGCGGCCGCGCCGACCAGGTCGCGCTGATCCATGATTCGCCGCTGACCAATTCGGTCACCAAGTTCACCTATGCCGAACTGCTGAGCGAGGTCCAGGCGCTCGCCGCCGTCATGCAGGACTTCGGGGTCGCCAAGGGCGACCGTGTCATCCTCTACATGCCGATGGTGCCGGAAGCGGTGGTCGCGATGCTGGCCTGCGCGCGCATCGGCGCGGTGCACTCGGTCGTGTTCGGGGGCTTTGCGGCGAAAGAGCTCGCCACCCGCATCGACGACGCGCAGCCGAAGCTGATCCTTTCCGCAAGCTGCGGCATCGAGCCCGGCCGTATCGTGCACTACAAGCCGCTGCTCGACGAGGCGATCAGGCTCGCCGGCAGCAAGCCGAAAGCCTGCATCGTGCTGCAGCGTCCGCAGCTCACCTGCGAGATGACGCCAAGCCGCGACTATGACTGGGCCAGCCTGCGCCGCAAGGCGCTGAACGACGGCAAGAGCGCTCCTTGCGTGCCCGTCGCCGCCACCGATCCGCTCTACATCCTCTACACCTCGGGCACGACCGGCGTGCCGAAGGGCGTCGTGCGCGACAATGGCGGGCATCTCGTCGCGGTGAAATGGTCGATGTTCAACCTCTATGGCGTCAAGCCGGGCGAGGTCTGGTGGTGCGGCTCCGACATCGGCTGGGTGGTCGGCCACAGCTACATCGTCTACGGACCGCTGTTTCATGGCGCGACCACGATCATATACGAGGGCAAGCCCGTCGGCACGCCCGATGCCGGCGCGTTCTGGCGCGTGATCTCCGAGCACAAGGCGGTGGCCTTCTTCACCGCTCCGACCGCATTCCGCGCCATCCGCAAGGACGATCCGGAGGGAAAATTCATCCGGCAGTACGACCTCTCCAAATTCCGCACGCTGTTCCTTGCCGGCGAGCGCGCCGATCCGCCGACGGTGGAGTGGGCGGAGCAGCAGCTGAAGGTGCCGGTGATCGACCATTGGTGGCAGACCGAGACCGGCTGGTGCATCGCCGGCAATCCGGTCGGGCTCGGCATGCTGCCCGTGAAGCACGGCTCGCCAACGGTGCCGATGCCGGGCTACCAGGTCGATGTCGTCGATGAAGCGGCAAAGCCGGTCGGCGCCAACACCATGGGCTCGATCGTCATCAAGCTGCCGATGCCGCCGGGCTGTCTGCCGACGCTGTGGAATCAGGACGAGCGCTTCAAGGAAGCCTACCTCAGCGAATTCCCCGGCTATTACAAAACCTCTGATGCCGGCTACAAGGACGAGGACGGCTATGTCTTCGTCATGGGCCGCACCGACGACATCATCAACGTCGCCGGCCATCGGCTCTCCACCGGTGGCATGGAAGAGATTTTGGCCTCGCATCCCGACGTTGCCGAATGCGCCGTGCTCGGCGTCAAGGACGCGATCAAGGGGGAGGTACCCTGCGGCTTCCTGGTGCTGAAAGCGGGCGTGAAGCGCCCGCCCGCCGAGATCGAGAAGGAGATCATCGCATTGGTGCGCGACAAGCTCGGCCCGGTCGCCGCCTTCAAGCTCGCCATCACCGTCGGCCGTCTGCCCAAGACGCGTTCCGGAAAGATCCTGCGCGGAACCATCAAGAAAATCGCCGACGGCGAATCCTGGACCATGCCGGCGACCATCGAGGATCCCAAGGCGCTCGAGGAGATCGGGGAGGCGCTGAAGGGGAGGGTGTGAGGCTAACGCCATTTGCCCGCGAGGCGTGACGCCGTCCCACCAATTGCTGCTGTCATCGCCCGCGAAGGCGGGCGATCCAGTATTCCAGAGACGGTGAGGTTGGAGCCGAGAGGCCGCGGCGTACTGGATTCCCCGCCTTCGCGGGGAATGACCGCGAACGGGGAGCGGCGTCCAGGGACTTACATTCTCCGCATTCCGCGCTAAACAGTGCCGGCCAACAAGGGACCCCTGATGCCGCTTTCCGCCGCGCCGCGCCTGCTGATCGCCTTAGCTCTCGCCATCGTTCTCTCCGCCTGCTCCGCGCGCTACCAGACGCCGGTGGCGATGGGCGGCGACGATGATGACGCGGTCTGCCAGAGCCGGGGCTATGTGCAGGGCTCGCCGGAATACGCGGCCTGCCGCAAGGACCGTGACGTCCAGCGCAATGCTGCCATTGCCCGCGCCGACCGCCGCCAGCGCGATCTCGGCGAGTACATGCTGAACAATCCCGTGCGGCCGTAGCGGTCTGAGCGCGTTTGCACGTGCCGAACTGAAGCGATCGCGGTTCTCCGCGGCCATTGTCGCGCGCCCCACTCAACTACCGTGCAAGTCCCTCGCATTGTCGTCTACCGTGGCAGATGTGCAACGCCGGACCTGATTCATGGCGCGTCAGTCCAATTTTGATTCAGGTCAAATCCGAGGGCGCCTGGTTTCTGCTCTGACAGCTGTGATCGCGCAACGGGGCGCGCATGGCTCTCAAGGGGAATTCAATGCGAAGGACTATTCGGAACACCGCACGGATCGCAGTGCTCGCCGCTGCATTCGGCGGCGCGCTTGCATCGGCGCAAGCTGCGGATCTGCCGGTTTATACCAAGGCGCCGCCGGCGGTGGAGGCCTGGAATCCCTGGATGATCCGTCTGCGCGTGCTCGGCGTCTTGCCGGACGGCGGTAGTAGCACGGTCAATGTCGCGGGTGTGCCTGCGCTGTCCTCGCCGAACTCGGGCCTTCATATCAGCGACCAGGTCGTTCCCGAGCTCGACATCTCCTATTTCTTCACGCCGAACATCGCGGCCGAATTGATTCTCGGCGTCACGCGGCATCACCTCACCGGATCTGGCACGCTCCAGGGGCTCGATATCGGCAAGACCACGCTGCTGCCGCCGACGCTCACCCTACAATACCACTTCACCAATTTCGGCGCCTTCAAGCCTTATATCGGCGCCGGGGTGAACTACACCGTGTTCTTCAACAATTCGGCGTCCAACATTCCGTTCGGCGGCCTTGCCGTCACCAACCTGCATGTCAGCAACGCCTGGGGCGGCGCCGTGCAATTCGGCTTCGACTACATGTTTGACAAGCATTGGGGCCTCAACGTGGACGTGAAGAAGCTGTGGCTCCAGCCGAACTACTCGGCCACGGTCAACGGCGCGATCCCGGTCACCGGCACCGCGCATATCGATCCGTGGCTGGTCGGCGCGGGTGTGACGTACAAGTTCTGAGCTCGCAGTCCGCGAGTACAGGCAATCATCCTGGCCTGGCCGAGAGCTTCGGGCCTCGGCCGGGTAGGAGCGGCGGCGTTAGCCAACGCCGATATGCCTGTCTCGATCGTGCGTGCTCACGACGGCAGCATTTGTTTGCCTGCAAATGATGTCGTTTGCCTACAAATGATATTTGACAGTGTGGACGGTCCGCAAGACATTTGGTCGTCGAACGACGGGATCGAATGCGAGGGCCAATGAAGTTGAAAACGCGTCCTCTGGTAAGTGCCTTTGCCTGCTTCTTCCTCGCGAATGCTTCAGAGAAGGCGCTTTCGGCGCCGGCCGAATGCTCGCTGGAGTCGCTACGGGCGTTGGCGCCGTCTGACGTAAGGATCACTGAGGTTAACTGGCGTGATACTGAGAGCCTGTGCTTTGTTGCAGGATCGGTGAAGACGACCGGCCAAGGGGCGCCCGATGGCAATGCCCTGTTCCAGCTGCGCTTGCCATCCGGCTGGAATGGAAAATTCCTCTTCGTCGGCGTCGGTGGCTTGGCGGGCGGCCTGTTCGAAAACAACCTGTCAGCAAATGAGACGGATATCGCGGTGGCGACTGCCGATCATTATGCTGTGGCGATCACAGATCAGGGACACACCGCGTCAGGTCTTGACGCCGCCTGGGCCCTGTCCGCGCCGGGTCGGCCCAATGAGGCAAAGCTTGCAGACTACTACTTTCGGGCCACGCATATTGTGACCATCGCGGCTAAGGCGATCACCAAGGGCTACTTCGACGCCGAGATCAAGCGATCCTATTTCGATGGCTGCTCGAACGGCGGACGGCAGGGGATGGTCGAAGCGACCCGCTTTCCCGAAGATTACGACGGCATCATCGCCGGAGCGCCGTTCTTCGACATATCCTCTATGCTGCCGATTATGAAATTTCAGAAGCAGCAATTGTCAGACGTGCGGGCCCACATACCTGCAGCCATGCTGCCGAAGATCGACAAGGCGGTTCGCGCCAGCTGCGATGCGCTAGACGGTGTTCGGGACGGCCTGATCCAGAACCCCGCTGCCTGCGGTTTCGATCCCGCCACGATGATTTGCAGGGCTGGCAGCGAGGCTGATTGCCTGACCTCCGAACAAGCGACATCGCTTCGCACTTATTTCACGGCCGTGCATGATGAAAACGGACGGCTTGTCTATCCCGGCTATTCGCCTACGGATATGGAAGGCCAGTTTGCGCTTTTCATGGGCGGAAACACTCCTCCGATCGACATCAATGCCGCGGAGCCCTGGGGCAACAAGGGCTTTGCACCGGCGCCGCTCGAATGGGCATTTTCCGATCATATCGTTCAGCACATCGTGATGCGGAATCCCGACTTCAATGTGAGGGAATTCGGAGTGAAGACCGACGGACGCGTCAAATCCGAAGATCTCGCGCTGTTTCTCGCTCGAACCCAAGGCGGAAATGGCAATCAGCTCGACGCGATCAACGCCTTTCTCGACGCAGGACGCAAGCTCATCCTCTATCACGGCATGTCCGATCACGCCCTTAGCCCGTTTCGAACTGTCCGCTACTACGAAGACCTCGCCAAGCACCGCGGCGGTTACGACGAGTTGAAGAAGAGTGCGCGCTTCTTCGCAGTCCCGGGGATGCAGCACTGTCGAGGCGGCCCAGGGCCCAGCCGCTTTGACACGCTCTCGGCGCTGGACGCATGGATCGAAAAGGGAACACCTCCGGAAGCAATCAACGCGGCCACCCCCGTCAGCCCTCCTGGCCAATCTGGCTCCGAAGCGCGCGCGATGCCGCTCTGTTCCTACCCAACCATGGCTGCCTACGACGGATCAGGTCCAGTCAAGGATGCGACCAGTTGGTCGTGCAAGCCGAATGAGAAGATGTTGGAGATCGGACCCGTCGGGTTGGCGGCTGGCCTGCGAACCGCTTCGACCATTATACCCTGAGCGTCAGGACCGCGCGGAGGAACCGCGGAGGCGCGAAGAAAATGCGGCAGGGTTACCCCTGTCGCACTCGTTTAGTGTCCAGCGGTGGGAGGAAACTCACTCCTCTTCTTCGTCGTGCTTCTTGCCGCCGAGCGTCTTCAGCTTGGCGAACACGGCGTCGACATTGAGATCGTCGCTGGACTTTTCCGCAGGCTCGTACTCGTCCTTGCGGGTAGTCTCGGAGGCCGGCAGCAGGGTCGCGCCGCCATAGGTTGCGTCGATCGGCTTTTCCTTGGCGGCGCGCTGCACCTCGAAATCGAGCTCGATCTGCGAGCAGAGGCCCAGCGTGACGGGGTCGATCGGGGTGAGCTGGGACGTGTTCCAGTGGGTGCGGTCGCGCACGCTGGCAATGGTGCTCTTGGTGGTGCCGACCAGCCGCATGATCTGGGCGTCCTTGAGTTCCGGATGGCTGCGCAGCAGCCAGAGGATGGCGCTCGGACGCTCGTGGCGGCGCGAGACAGGGGTGTAGCGGGGGCCTTTGCGCTTGGGTTGGGGCGGCAGCACCACCTTGCTCTCCTGCAGGCGGAGCCGGTAATCCGGGTTCTTCTCGCCCTTCTCGATCTCCTCGCGGGTCAGCTGGCCGTTGGAGAGCGGATCCATGCCCTTGATGCCCTGGGCGGCGTCGCCGTCGGCGATCGCGCGGACCTCGAGGGGGTGCATCTTGGTGAAATCGGCGACCTGGTCGAAGGTCAGCGCGGTGTTGTCGAGCAGCCAGACGGCGGTCGCCTTGGGCATCAGAGGTGCGTTGCTCATGGCAAATCTCCTTTGTGCTTCGCCCACCCCTCTGGAGGCGAAACCGGTGGTCATCAGCGATGACAGGGAATTCGCGCTATATAAGCCGGGAGGGGGCAGCCACGCAATGGTTCTGCTATAGATAGTGCCTTGACACCGCCCGAAAGGGGGCCCAATTCCCTTTGAACCGCTGTAGGGTTCAAGCCGACCGTTTTAAGCCCCTGTTCAATCCATCGACCGCCCCCGCCAGAAGGCGAAACGGGTGATTCGGTCCCGAGATCGCTCAATGTCAGCCAAACCAGACCTCAAGATCGTGCTTTGTTCTCCCCGCGGCTTCTGTGCCGGCGTGGTCCGGGCGATCGACACCGTGGAACGGGCGCTCGATAAATACGGCGCGCCTGTCTATGTTCGCCACGAGATTGTGCACAATAAGTACGTCGTCGACGGGTTGAAGAAGAAGGGTGCTATCTTCGTCGAGGAACTGGCTGAAATCCCCGAAAACGCCACCGCACCGGTGGTATTCTCGGCCCACGGCGTGCCGAAGTCGGTTCCGGCTGACGCCCAGTCCCGCAATCTGTTCTCGCTGGATGCGACCTGCCCGCTGGTGACCAAGGTCCACCGCGAGGCCGCGATTCATTTCAAGCGCGGCCGCGAGATCTTCCTGATCGGTCACTCCCACCATCCCGAGGTGGTTGGCACGCTCGGCCAGCTTCCGCCCGGTGCCGTGACCCTGATCGAGACCGCCGAGGACGCCAAGACGATCACGCCGAAGGACCCCAACAACCTCGCCTTCGTGACCCAGACCACGCTGTCGATCGACGACACAGCGGAGATCGTGGCGCTGCTCAAGGAGCGCTTCCCGAACATCAACGGTCCGCACAAGGAAGACATCTGCTACGCCACCACCAACCGCCAGCTCGCGGTGAAGAAGGTGGCGCCGGTGGTGGACGCGCTGATCGTGGTCGGTGCGCCGAATTCGTCGAACTCGCAGCGCCTGCGCGAGGTTGCCGAGCGCGAGGGCTGCAAGATCGCGGTGCTGGCGCAGCGCGCCACCGACATCGACTGGACCAGGTTCGGCAACATCGCCAGTCTCGGCATCACGGCGGGCGCCTCTGCGCCCGAAGTGATCGTCGAGGAGATCATGGACGCCTTCGCCGAGCGCTACACGCTGCATGTGGAGACGGTCTCGGCCGCGGAGGAGAACGAGTTCTTCCCGCTGCCGCGTCAGGTGCGCCCCGAAGCTGCCGCCGAGTAGACCTCTATGGCGGTCTACACCGACGTCGCCGCCGACGAGCTTGCGGATTTCCTGAAACAATACGATCTCGGCGAATTGCTCTCCTACAAGGGCATCGCCGAGGGTGTCGAGAATTCCAACTTCCTGCTGCACACCAGCAAGGGCTCGTTCATTCTCACGCTCTACGAAAAGCGCGTGGCGAAGAACGATCTGCCGTTCTTCCTCGCGCTGATGACGCATCTGGCCGAGCACGGTGTCAATTGTCCGCTGCCTGTGAAGGCGAAAGACGGCGAGGCGCTGCGCGAGCTGGCAGGCCGGCCCGCGGCAATCATCACCTTTCTCGAAGGCGTCTGGCCGCGCAAGCCGAACGCGACGCATTGCGCCGGGGTCGGGGACGGGCTGGCGAAACTGCATCTGGCGGGCGCGAACTTTGCGATCAAGCGCACCAATGCGCTATCGGTTTCCGGCTGGCGGCCGTTGTTCGACGCGGCTTCAGGCCGCGCCGACGAGGTGCAGCCGGGCTTGCGCGACTTTCTTGCCGCCGAGCTCGATCATCTCTCGAGCGGCGTCTGGCCGTCCAATCTGCCGGAGGGCGTGATCCACGCCGACCTCTTCAACGACAACGTCTTCTTCCTCGGCGACAAGCTCTCGGGCATCATCGACTTCACCTTCGCCTGCAACGACATGCTGGCCTATGACGTCGCGATCTGCCTCAACGCCTGGTGCTTCGAGCCGGATCACTCCTTCAACGTCACCAAGGCGCGCGCTTTTCTCAACGCCTATGGCCGGGTGCGCAAGCTCTCCGAGACCGAAGAGGCGGCGCTGCCGCTGCTGGCGCGCGGCGCCGCGATCCGCTTCCTGCTGACGCGGCTGGTCGATTGGCTCAACGTGCCGCCGGGCGCGCTGGTCAGGCCGAAGGATCCCCTGGAATATTTCCGCAAGCTGCGCTTCCACCAGAGCGTGACGAGTGCGCGGGACTATGGGCTAACCCCGTCGGGGCTGGTGGCGTGAGCGAGCTTCCCAATGTCACGATCTATACCGACGGCGCCTGCTCGGGAAATCCCGGGCCGGGCGGCTGGGGCGCGATCCTGAGGTTCGGCGACAAGGAAAAGGAGCTGAACGGCGGCCAGCCGCACACCACCAACAACCAGATGGAATTGATGGCGGCGATCTCGGCGCTCGAAGCGCTGAAGAGGCCGTGCACGGTCGATCTCTACACCGACAGCCAGTATGTCCGGCAGGGCATCACCGGCTGGATCTTCGGCTGGAAGCGCAACGGCTGGCGCACCGCCGACAAGAAGCCGGTGAAGAATGTCGAGCTATGGCAGCGCCTCGACGCCGCGCTGAAGCAGCACGAGGTCCGCTGGCACTGGGTCAAGGGCCACGCCGGCCACCCCGAGAACGAGCGCGCCGATCAGCTCGCGCGCGAGGGCGTCGCGATGGCGCGCTTGCAGCAGCGGGTGAGGGAGTAGAGTTTTTGTTTCGTCATTCCGGGGCGGTGCAAAGCACCGAACCCGGAATCTCGAGATTCCGGGTTCGCGCCCCGGAATGACATCATTCTTACAGCTGCCCGAGCAGCGTATCCCCGCCGGAGACTTCGACCTTGCCGGGCATCGCCTCGAGGTTCAGTTTCTTGACCACGCCGTCCTCGATCAGCATCGAATAGCGCTTGGAGCGGATGCCGAGGCCGTTGGCGGAGGCGTCCAGCTCCATGCCGATCGCCTTGGTGAAGTCGGCGTTGCCATCGGCGAGAAAGACGGCCTCGTCGCGCTGGTCGGTGTCGCGCTTCCAGGCGTTCATGACGAAGGCGTCGTTGACGGAGATGATAGCGATGGTGTCGACGCCCTTGTCCTTGATGGCATAGGCGTTGAGGAAGATGCTCGGCAGATGCATCTTGTGGCAGGTGCCGGTATAGGCGCCGGGCACCGCGAACAGCGCCACCTTCTTGCCCTTGAAGATGTCGTCGGTGGTCTTCACCTGCGGGCCTTCCGCCGTCATCACGCGGAATTTCGCCTCGGGCAGCTTGTCGCCAATCTGGATCGCCATCGTCAGTCTCCCTGAAAATCGGTCCCGCTTTTTAGACCGGGCGGCCGGCCTGCACAATATTGCCGGCGGGGAAAGCGGCAGGGCCTGTGGCTTTCACCGTGATGTCATCAGCCCGCAAATCCGCCGCCGTCGAGGAAGGCCTGCTCTTCCTCGGTGGTGTCGCGGCCGAGGATGCGGTTGCGGTGGGGGAAGCGGCCGAACCGCTGGATGATGTCGGCGTGATCCCGCGCGTATTTCTGGTTTTCGGTATTGTCGGTGTTCTGGAACAGCGCGATGCAGTGCAATTGGTCGGGCAGGTGCTCGGAATGCATGAAGGGCAAATAGAGGAATTCGAGCAGGATGAGGTCGATCCTGCGATCAACGCCCCGATCGATGGCACGGCGGGCGACGTCGCGCGCCAGCGCGTCGCTGGCAAAGGCTTGCCGCGTGCCGCGGAACATGTTGCGGGGAAACTGGTCGAGCACGATGACGAGCGCGAGCGCGCCGTCGTCGCTCGCCTCCCACGATGCCAGCTCGCCAGCGGCCGCTCTCTGCCACAGCGAGAGAAAGCGGCGTCTTATCTCCGCATCGAAAGCATCGCTGCGCTCGTACCAGCGTTCGCGCCCGGCCTCTCGCCAGAAGGCGAGAACGCCTGATGGCGTGATGTCGCGGGCGTCAGCCATGAACGGAGGCGCGCGTTACGCCGCCTCCGCCTTCTTCTCGTCGCGGAGCTGCCTGCGCAGGATCTTGCCGACATTGGTCTTCGGCAGGTCGGTGCGGAATTCGATGTGCTTGGGCACCTTGTAGCCGGTCAGCTGCTCGTGACAGAACGCGATCACGGCCTCGGCGGTGAGGTTCGGGTCTTTCCTCACGACGAAGGCCTTCACTGCCTCGCCGGACTTGGAATCGGGGATGCCGATCACGGCGCATTCGAGCACGCCCGGATGGCTCGCGATCACTTCCTCGACCTCGTTGGGATAGACGTTGAAGCCGGAGACCAGGATCATGTCCTTCTTGCGGTCGACGATCTTGGTGTAGCCCTTCTCGTCCATGATGCCGATGTCGCCGGTGCGGAAATAGCCGTCCGCCGTCATGACCTTCGCGGTGTCTTCCGGCCTGTTCCAGTAGCCCGACATCACCTGCGGGCCCTTGGCGCAAATCTCGCCGGGCTGCCCGAGCGGGACCTCGTTGCCGTCGTCGTCGCGGATCGAGATGTAAGTCGATGGCACGGGGATGCCGATCGAGCCGGAGAACTCGGTCGCGGTCGCCGGATTGCAGGTCAACGTCGGCGAGGTCTCCGACAGGCCGTAGCCTTCGGCGATGAAGCAGCCGGTGATCGCCTTCCACTGGTCGGCAACGGGTCGCTGCACCGCCATGCCGCCGCCGTTGGAGATCTTCAGCTTGGAGAAGTCGAGCTTCTTGAAGTCGGGATGATGCATCAGTCCGTTGTAGAGCGTGTTCACGGCCGGGAAGCTGTTGACCTGGTATTTCGCCAGCTCCTTGATGAAGCCGGGAATGTCGCGCGGGTTGGGGATCAGGAGATTGCAGCCGCCGGCGCGCACCGCGAGCAAGTAGCAGGCCGTCAGCGCGAAGATGTGATAGAGCGGCAGCGCGCACACGATCATGAGCTGGTCGACATGCGGCGGCGCGGCGAGCGCCGGCTGCAGCCAGGCGTCGTTCTGCAGGACGTTGGCGACGATGTTGCGATGGAGCAGCGTCGCGCCCTTGGAGACACCGGTGGTGCCGCCGGTATATTGCAGGAAGGCGACGTCGCCCGGCGAGATTTTCGGCTTGTTGAACGTCATGCCGCGGCCGGCCGAGAGCGCGTCGTTGAAGGCCACCGCCCCCGGCAGCGACCAGGCCGGTACCATCTTCTTGACCCGGCGGACGACGAGATTGACGATGATCCCCTTGAAGCCGAGCAGGTCGCCCATGCTGGCGACGATGACGTGCTTCACCTGCGTCTTCGCGATCACCTGCTCGACCGTGTGGGCAAAGTTCTCCAGCACGATGATGGCTTCGGCGCCGGAATCCTTGAGCTGGTGCTCGAGCTCGCGCGGGGTGTAAAGCGGGTTGACGTTCACGACCGCGTATCCGGCGCGCAGCACGGCGGCGGTCGCGACGGGGTACTGCAGTACGTTCGGCATCATGATCGCAACACGGGCGCCGCGCTGGAGCCCGCGGCCCTGCAAGTAAGCGGCGAGCGCGACCGACATCTGGTCGAGGTCGCGATAGCTGATCGACTTGTCCATGCAGATGAACGCCTTGCGGTCGGCGAACTCAGTGAAGCTCTCCTCGAGAAGGTCGACCAGTGATGCGTATTGTGTCGGCTCGATATCGGCGGGCACGCCGGGCGGATATTGCTTGAGCCAGATGCGCTCCATGGAAAACTCCCCTCATTGACCAGAGCCCGTTGTGTCACGGGCTTGCCGCATTGCCGCCAGTATCCTGCCTGCCGGAACTGGTGGCAAGCCGTCGTGGCTTAGGGCAAAGGTCCGGGCGTAGCTACTGGAATCGTCGCAAAGCGCCCTGCCGCGGGTGCGAAACGCGGGCTGCGGTTTAGGCCCGAGGAACGTTAACTGTTGTTCGCCGGCTTGGCGGCTGCGGCCGGCTTGGTCGCGGCCTTGGGCTTGGCGGGCTTGGCCGCCTGATCGCCGCTTGCCGCAGGCTTCTCGGCGGGCTTCGCTGCCGCATCATGCTTGGTCGCGGCATGCTTGGACCCGGCCGGCTTGGCTGCGGTCTTGGCGTCCCCCTTGGCGCTGGATTTGGATTCAGACTTGCCTCCAAGCTTGGCTTCGGACTTGGGGTCCGGCTTCACCGCCGCCGTCTTGGCGTCCTTGCCTGCGTCCTTGTGTCCATCCTTGTTTCCATCCTTGGACTTGTCGGCGTCAGGCTTCTTGGCGACGCGCGACTTCTTGCCACGCGGCTTGGACGCGGCCTGCTGGTCGGCATCGGCCGCGACCGCCGCGATCAGGGCGGCGCCGGTGCGGGTCGGGCCGGTATAGACCAGCACGGGTTCGGCCGCCGCGGGGGCCGAGGCCATCAGCTCGGAAGCCTTCATCATCAGGGGCGGCTGCAGGCCCGCCGTGAAGAAGGTGACCTGGGCTTCTCCACCGGTGGCCGAGGCCGATCCGGTCGCGCCGCCATTGGCCGCAATCAGCGCATCGTCGTCGTCACTGGCCGGCCGCTTGCGGTGGGGCCCGCACATCTCGTCGCGCAGGTTCGGCGGCGAGGCGTCGACCGGCACGAGATTGTCGACGGTGCCGAGCGAGGGGCGCAGCCAGGTGAGGTTGTCCTGAGCGAAGCCACGCTCGAGCAGCTGCGCCGCCTTCACCGCGCGCGCGGTGCCGGAACTGGCGCCGAGCACCACCGCGATCAGCCGGCGGCCGTTGCGTGTGGCCGAGGCGACGAGGTTGTAGCCGGAGGCGCAGATGAAGCCGGTCTTGAAACCGTCGGCGCCGGGATAGCGGCCGATCAGCTTGTTGAAATTGCCGGTGACGCGTTTGCCGAAGCGGATCGCCGGGATGTGTACGAAGTATTCGTATTCCGGCAGGTCGCGCAGGAAGGCGCGCGCCAGGATTCCGAGATCGCGCGCGGACGTGATCTGGCCGTCGGCGGGCAGGCCGTTCGGATTGACGTAGCTCGTTTGCGTCATGCCGAGCTTCCTCGCGGTGTCGTTCATGATCGCGGAGAAGCCGTCGATCGAGCCGCCGACGCCTTCGGCGAGCACCACGGCCATGTCGTTCGCCGACTTGACCATCATCATCTTCAGCGCGTTGTCGACGGTGAGCTGCGTCCCAGGGCGGAAGCCCATCTTCGAGGGCGACTGCGAGGCCGCCGTCGGCGACACTGTGAGCAGCGTGTCGAGCGTCAGCCTGCCGTCCTTGACCGCCTTCAGCGTGACATAGGCAGTCATGATCTTGGTGACGGAGGCCGGATACCAGGGGACGGTCGCGTTGTCCGCCTGCAGCACCTTGCCGCTGTCGGCCTCGATCAGCAGCAGCGCCTCGGCGCTCGCGGCGCGAGGCGCGAGCAATGCGGCGCATGCGAGGCTCGCGGCGAACAGGTTGAACAGCGATTTGCGAAGCAGCGGGCGAAGGGCGTGCACTATCCGATTCCGGTCCTTGGAGATCCGCCTGATACGGTCGGCTCTCGTGATCTGATGGTCGGTTCCTGAAATCCAGCGCCGCCGCTTGCGGCGTCGCAAACCTATACCGGCTCGTGCGTCGAGAATAGGGGGATCGGCGCGGTATTCCGCAACGAAATAGGCCGAATTTCGACGACGCCGTGGGGACTTGCTATGGGGATATTGCGGCCGCCGCGGCAGTCTCGGCCGCCGTCAGGCTGGCCCGCGCGGTCTCCTGAACCATGAACTGGGCCTTGGCGAGCTCGGCGAAATGGCCGCCTTTGGCCACGAGTTCATCGAAAGTTCCGCTTTCGATCACGCGCCCATTCTCGAACACCAGGATCCGCGTGGCGTTGCGGATGGTCGACAGACGGTGGGCGATCACGAAGGTGGTTCGGCCCTTCATCACTTCGTCGAGAGCGGCATTCACCTTGGCCTCGGTGACGGCGTCGAGCGCGCTGGTGGCTTCGTCCAGGATCAGGATCGGCGGATCCTTCAGCAGCGCACGCGCGATGGACAGGCGTTGGCGCTCGCCGCCCGAGAGCATACGGCCGCGCTCGCCGGCATTGGTCTCGAAGCCGCCGCTGCGCTCGATGAACGCGAGCGCCTGCGCGCGCTCCGCCGCCTTGCGCATCTCGGCCTCGGTCGCGTCCGGCTTGCCGACGCGCAAATTGTCGGCGATCGAGCGGTTGAACAGCAGCGCTTCCTGGAACACCACGCCGATGTTTCGCCGAAGTGAGGTCAGCGTGACGCCGCGCACGTCCATGCCGTCGATCCTGATGACGCCGGATTGCGGATCGAACGCACGATGCAAAAGCGCAATCGCGGTCGACTTGCCGGCGCCGGTCGGGCCGACCAGCGCAATGGTCTGCCCGGGCAGCGCGGTGAAGGTGAGGTCCTCGATCGCCGGCCGCTTGCCGTCATAGGAGAACGTGACGTCGTTGAACTCGACGAGGCCCGACAGCCGGCCGGCGTCGATTGCGTCGGGCCGGTCGTGCACCGCGGGCACGGCGTCGAGCACATTGAAGAACTCGCGCAGGCGTGGCGCTTCCATGAACACGTTGTTGATGAAGCTCACGACTTGCTCGAGCTTCTGGATCAGCATCGTTGCGAAGCTCACGAACATCACGATGTCGCCGACCGAGGTGAGCCCCTGGTCGTGCAGGGCGATGCCGAAAGTGAAGATCGCGAGCACCGTGATGGTTGTGGAGGCGCGTGTGATCACGGTGACCAGCGCCCACCACGACAGCACCGGCATCTGCGCGGCCAGCAGCTCGTCGGCGACGGAGCGCAGCCCTTTCACCTCGGATTCGACGCGCACGAAACTCTGCACCAGCGCGACATTGCCGAGTGCGTCGGAGGCGCGCGCGGAGAGCTCGCTGTAGTGCTCCTCGACCGCCATCTGCATGCCGAAGGTCTTGCGCACCACGAAGGTGGTCAGCGCGGTGAAGACGATGCAGAGCACGAACAGCAGAATCGCCAGCCGCCAGTTCAGGTAGAGCGACAGCGGCAGCAGCACCACGACCGAGAGGATCGCGGCAAAATGCTCGCGGAAGAAGCCGAGCCAGAGCCGCCACAGCGCGTCCGTGCCGTTGAGCATCACCTTCATCAGCCGGCCGGAATGGGTGCCGGAATGGAAGGTCAACGGCAGTTGCAGGATGTGCTCGAAATAGCTCGTCAGCACCGCCTGACGCTGGCGGTGAGAGAGCCGGTCGGCCTGCAGGGCCACGAGCGCGCTGCACGCGATGGTAAAGAGCCCGAACGCAACCCAGGCAGCCAGGAACGGCCAGGCCGAGTTCGACCCAGCCACCGTCTTGCCCGAGAGCACGTCGACGATACGGCCGAACAGCACGGGCTCGGCGAATTGCGAGGCGGCGAGCAGGAGATTGGCGACCGCAAGCAGCCAGCCCAGCCGCGCTTCCTTGCCGAGCAGCTCGAGAACGCGGGTGTAGAGGCGGAGGATGGACATGCGGGGACGAACTCGGGCGAGTAACGGAGCCCGCATTCTAAGCAGGGATCGTGCGGGAGATATAGCGGAAGCTGCCAGTTTTGCTCAGTTGATCAGCCGCCCGGCAACCGGTGGCAGGAACCGGTCGTCGAAGATATCACCCGCCGTGGGCAGCTTGCGGAATTTGAAGTCCTGCGCGATCTGGCCGATCGAACGATCGAAGCGTGCCGTGTCGACGCCGCCGAGGCCGTTGCGCCTGACTTCGTCCGTCAGGATGTTGTCGGCGAGCACGGCGCGCAGGCGCTCGAGCTCCAGGCTGGGGTCGCCGCCGTCGATGCGGCTCGCCGCCTCCTCCGCCGCTCGTCCCGGCTCCCTGACGGTCGCGGTGATGCCGGCCATCAGGGCGCGGACGAAGCCCTTCACGGCGTCCGGCTTTGCTGCGGCAAAGGCGGGATTGACCACCACGGCAAAGCCGTAGGCTTCGCAGCCGTAGTCCGCGTAGCGCAGCACGACGAGATCGGCTCCGGGCACGCCGCGGTCGCGCAGGTTCACCGCCGTGAGATAGCTGAAGCCGGCGACCGCATCGACTTGGCCCGCGGAGAGGATCGGCTCGCGCACCGCCGCGCTGATCTTGTGGAATTTGACGCGCGATGGATCGATTCCGTTCTGCCGCGCCAGCGCCGGCCACAGCCGCATCGACAGATCGCTGTCGGCGACGCCGACGGCCTTGCGGTCGAGATCGGTCAACAGCTGGATCCCGCGGCTCTTGCGCGCGACGATCGCGTAGGGCGCGCTGTTGAACAGCACGAACACGGCCTTGATCGGCGCCGCGTCGTCCTTGTCGCGAAAGCGGATCAGCTCGTTGATGTCGACGAGCGCAAGCTCGCTGTCGCCCTTGGCGACACGTGCGAGCGTCTCCGGCGATCCGCTTGCGCTGTTGAAGGCCACGTTGAGGCGCTCGGCGCCGAACCTGCCGTCCTTTGCCGCAAGGAAAAACGGCGCCATGCTTGCGTCCGGCGGGCGGTCGAAGGTGAAGTGGATCGCAACGGGCGCGGTGGTCTCGGTCGCGCTGACATCGCGTGCAAACAGCGTTGCAAGCAAGATCGAGAGAGCCATCAGGCAGTGAAGTGCGGTCGTCTTGAATCCTGACATCGGTTGCGCCGGTCCCGCATTGTTATGGTTTCGTGACGCTTGCAGCGCGCGGCCCGCGACCGTGCGCGCGCCAACATGAACGCAGGATGAGCGGCGTTGCGGCATCGTTACGCAACCCCGTTCAGCTTGTATTGGGTTTGGGGAACCTAACTTAGGTTATGCGGGTTTTGAGAGGCATGAGCCTGTCCGCAGGCGTCCATTCCAGGTCCCAAAGGAGGGCCAAGACATGTTCGAGCGAGTCTCCCAATTTGCGGGCCGAAAGGCCGTTCTTGCCACCGCCGCGGTGCTGGCGCTGACCACGATCGCCCCGACCGCTTCATATGCGGGCGGCCGCCACTGGCATGGCGGTGGAGGCGGCGCGGCCGCAGCTGCGGCTTTCGCCGCCATCGGCACGGGTCTCGCCATCGCGGCCAGCCGCAATGCCTACGCCTATGACAACGGTCCGGGCTACGGCTATTACGGCGGTCCAGTCTATTACAGCGCTCCGGCCTACGGTCCCTATTATGGTCCGGGCCCGAACTACCAGTATCAGCGCTATGGCGGCACGGCTCCGTCCGAGCTCTGCGGCCAAGGCTACTATCAGAACTGCTATTAGCCCGGCATTCATGGGTTGACCATGACGGGCCGTCGCGCTTGCCGCGCCGGCCCGTTCTCTGCTTTTATTGTCGCGCGTTAACGCGCTCGCCATTGGTTTAGAGTAGTTTGAGTACCATGAGTGATTCGCTTGAGCGGCTATATCTGGCTGTGCTCGCGGCCAGAGATCTTGATCCGGCAACATCGCGCACGGCCCGGCTGTTTCAGCGCGGCCCTTCCAAAATGGCGAAGAAGCTGGCCGAAGAGGCCATCGAGGTCGTAATCGATGCGGTCAACGGCGATAGCGAGGCCGTGATCCGGGAAAGTGCCGATCTGCTCTACAATCTCACCGTGCTGTGGGCCTCGGCCGGGGTACGCCCCGAGGACGTCTGGCGGGAGATGACGCGGCGTGAGGACATGCTCGGCATTGCCGAGAAGCTGCCGAAATCGCCGATGAAACTGCCCAAAGTCGCGTCACCCCGCGCTGCGGCCAGGCGGCCAATTGTCGCGCTCGAGAGCCGTGCCGCGCGCAAGCGCCACTAGAAACGTCATAATTCGCCTCAATCTCGGCATGGACAAATCCGTCCCATGGTGCTTCATCGCGGCGCCATGCTGAAACGTATTTACGACTGGTGCATCGACGCCGCCCACAAGCCCTATGCGCTCTGGATCATGGGTGTCGTCTCCTTCGCCGAAAGCTCATTCTTTCCGGTCCCGCCGGATGTGATGCTGATTCCGATGTCCCTGGCGCGCCCGCAGCGCGCCTGGCTCTATGCGGCGGTCTGCACCGCGACGTCGGTGCTTGGCGGCATCGTCGGCTACGCCATCGGAGCGCTGCTGTTCGACTCGGTGGGCCAATGGCTGATCCAGGTCTACGGCCTCGGCGACAAGGTCGACGCCTTCCGCGCCTCCTATGCGGAATGGGGCGCGGTGATCATCCTGCTCAAGGGGCTGACGCCGATCCCCTACAAGCTCGTCACCATCACCTCGGGCTTTGCCGGCTACAACATCATCCTGTTCATCCTCTGCTCGATTGTCGCGCGTGGCGGACGCTTCTTCGTCGTCGCGATCCTGCTTAACCGCTACGGCGACTGGATCCGGGTCAGGATCGAGCGGCATCTCGGATTGTGGGTCGCGCTCGGCGCCATCGTGCTGGTGCTCGGCTTCGTGGTGGCGGTCAAGTTGATCTAGGCGCTGGCGGCTTTGCCGCAGGGCCGGCTTCGGCTACGGTTGCCGCCATGATGGTTCGATCCGGCAATCCGGCGGTCCGGCTCGGGACGCTGATGTCAGCGGCGCTGCTGCTCCTTCTCGGTGGCGGCGGCATCGGATGGACGCAATCTGCACCGCCATCGCTCGGCCTCCAGCAGCAGGGGGGCCAGGCCGCGCCGTCGCCCTCGACGCCGGCTCCTTCCGCCCTGCCGGCGCGCGAGGAAAATCCCGGGCTGATCAATGAAATGGGCAAGCTGTTCGACAAGCTGCCTTCGATCCTGCCGCCGATCAAAAGCCCGAGCGAGACCATGAACGACCTGTCGCGGCTGGCCACGCCCTCGACCATGGTATCAGGGCGCGTGGTCTGCCCCATCTCGTCGAACGGCGCGCCGGACTGCAAGCAGGCCGCCGACCAGCTCTGCCAGGGCAAGGGCTACAAGGAGGGCAAGAGCCTGAACGCCGACTCCGCGGAGAAATGCTCGGCCAAGGTTCTCATTCCGGGCAGGCAACGCAAACCGGATGACTGCCGCACCGATACGTTCGTGACCAGTGCGCTGTGCCAGAACTAGAGGACATCGCGCGAGCAACAAGGAGTGCCCATGAGCAGGACGGAGCAGGACTTCCTCGGGCAGCGTGAGATCGCCGACGACATCTATTACGGCGTCCAGACCATCCGCGGGAAGGAGAACTTCCACATCACCGGCATTCCGATGAGCCAGGAGCCTTACTTCGTCAAGGCGCTCGGTTACGTCAAGAAGGCTGCCGCGATGGCCAATCGCGATCTCGGTGCGATCGACGCCAAGGTCGCGGACGCCATCATCCTCGGCTGCGACCGCGTCATCGCCGGTGACATGATGGATCAGTTCGTCACCGACTTCATCCAGGGCGGCGCCGGCACCTCCACCAACATGAACGCCAACGAGGTGATCGCGAACCTCGCACTGGAAGCGCTCGGCTTTGCCAAGGGCGACTACCAGCATGTCAGTCCCAACGATCACGTCAATTACGGCCAGTCGACCAACGATACCTATCCGACCGCCTTTCGGCTGGCGCTGATCCTGCGGCTCGAGAGCTACATGACGGCGCTGCGACAGCTCCAGGAGGCCTTCTTCACCAAGGGGCGCGAATTCGACCGGGTGCTGAAGATGGGCCGCACGCATCTCCAGGACGCGGTGCCGATGTCGCTCGGGGCCGAATTCCGGGGATGGGGCACCACCATCGGCGAGGAGGTCGAGCGCATCTCGGAAGCGCGCGCGCTGCTGCGCGAGATCAATCTCGGCGCCACCGCAATCGGCACCTCCGTCACGGCCGCGGTCGGCTATCCCAAGCTTGCCGTGCGGCACTTGAGCGCCCTGACCGGCGTCGACTTCGTGCTTGCCGGCGATCTCGTCGAGGCGACCTCCGACACCGGCGCCTATGTGCAGCTCTCGGGCGTGCTGAAGCGCACGGCGAGCAAGCTGACAAAGATCTGCAACGACATCCGCCTGCTCGCCTCGGGCCCGCGCGCCGGCTTCAACGAGATCAACCTGCCGCAGCTGCAGCCGGGCTCCTCGATCATGCCCGGCAAGGTCAATCCTGTTATCCCCGAGGTCGTCAACCAGACCAGCTTCCTGGTTATCGGGCTCGACACCACGGTGACGCTCGCGGCTTCCGCCGGCCAGCTCCAGCTCAACGTGATGGAGCCGGTGATCTCGTTCGCGCTGTTCTTCTCGATCCGCACCATGGAGCGCGCGGTCAACAGCCTGCGCGAGAACTGCGTGGTCGGAATCACCGCCAACGAGGAGCACACCCGCAACATGGTGCTGAACTCTCTCGGTATCGTCACGGTGCTGAAGCCGCTGCTCGGCTACAAGCAGTGCGCCGAGATCGCGCGCGAAGGTTACAAGAGCGGCAAGTCGCTGCACCAGATCGTCGTGGTCGAGCGCAAACTGCTCACGCAGGAGAAGTGGGACGAGATGTTCTCGTTCGAGCGGCTGATCAATCCGGATATGATCGGGTAGGGACAGGTCTCTCCTCTCGTCATTCCGGGGCGCGCGAAGCGCGAACCCGGAATCCATTTTACTACGCGTACTGACGCCCGATGGATTCCGGGCTCGACGCTGGCGCGTCGCCCCGGAATGACGGAAGAAGAATTCCGTTGGTTGGAATTGCGATCGTCGCCTCCGCCACGGCGCCAAAACGCAATACTTGACAGTGGAAAGATTGCCTTGTTGGTATGACTCCAACCTTCGATTTGACCGTCAACAGAGGATCGTTTCGCAATGTCCATGCCTGCCTTGTTCAAAGGGCGCCTGTCGATCCCGGTGATCGGCTCGCCGCTCTTCATCATCTCGGTGCCCGATCTCGTGATCGCGCAATGCAAGGCGGGTGTGGTCGGCTCGTTTCCGGCGCTGAACGCGCGGCCGCCGGAGCTGCTCGACGAATGGCTGGCGCGGATCACCGAGGAGCTTGCGGCGTATGACCGCGCCCATCCCGAGAGGCCGTCGGCGCCGTTCGCGGTCAACCAGATCGTGCACAAGTCGAACAACCGGCTCGATCACGACATGCAGCTCTGCGCCAAGTACAAGGCGCCGATGATCATCTCCTCGCTCGGCGCGCGCGAGGAGCTGAACCAGGCCGTGCACGGCTGGGGCGGCATCGTCTTCCACGACGTGATCAACCAGAAATTCGCGCACAAGGCGATCGAGAAGGGCGCCGACGGCCTGATCCTGGTCGCAGCCGGCGCCGGCGGCCATGCCGGCACCATCTCGCCGCTGGCTTTCGTTGCCGAAACGCGAAAATGGTTCGACGGTCCGATCGCGCTGTCGGGAGCGATCGGCAACGGCAAGGCGATCCGCGCAGCACGCATTCTCGGCGCCGACTTCGCCTATATCGGCTCGGCCTTCATCGCGACCAAGGAGGCCAACGCGGTCGAGAAGTACAAGGAGATGATCGCCGGCTCGAGCGCAGACGACATCGTCTATTCCAACCTCTTCACCGGAGTGCACGGCAATTATCTGAAGCCCTCGATCCTCGCGGCCGGCATGGATCCCGACAATCTGCCGACCTCCGATCCGTCCAAGATGAATTTCGGCACCGACGCCTCCGGCGAGCGCGCCAAGCCGAAGGCCTGGAAGGAGATCTGGGGAAGCGGACAAGGCATCGGCAGCATCGACAAGGTCGTGCCGGCGGCCGACCTGATCGCGCGTTTCAAGAAGGAATACGACGAAGCGATCGATCCGCCGCTATGAGTTATTGTCGTCCCGGACAAGCGAAGCGCAGATCCGGGATCCATAACCACAGGGAGTAGTTTGGCGAAGACTCGTGGATACTGGTTTCGCGCCGCCACTTCTCCCTGGGGATATGGGTCCCCGCCTTCGCGGGGACGGCACTTTTTTCTGAACTCTGATCGTGCACCACAGAGAACATATGACCGCCATCTACCGCGTCGACGGCGATAACGTCCACACCAGCCCGGATGCGGCAGGTCCCTGGGACCGACGCATGCAGCACGGCTCGGCGCCGGCTTCGCTGGTGACGTGGGCGGCCGAGCGCATCCCTACGGCGGTGCCGATGGAGATCGCGCGCGTCACCATCGATCTGATGCGCCCGGTGCCGGTCGCCCCGCTCACGATCGCGACCGAGGTGCTGCGCGAGGGCCGCAAGATCCAGCTCTGCGAGGTCAAGCTGCTCGCCGACGGCGTGCAGGTGGTCGGCGCCACCGTGCTCAAGATCAGGCACGAGGCGCAGCCTCTGCCGGACGAGGTCAGGGAGCTGCCGGTCACGCTGCCATCTCCGGAGGACTCGCTGGTCGAGGACGGTCACGCCGCCACCAGCCCGTTCGTGCGATCGGTCTCGATGCGTGCCGCGCGCGGGCGCTTCGGCCAGGCCGGCGCGGGCGCGATCTGGTTTCGCGTCGACCATCCGCTGATCGCCGGTGAAGCGGTCTCGCAGGCGATGCGCGCCGTGGTCGCCGCCGACTTCTCCAACGGCACCGCCTCGACGCTCGACTTCCGCGCCTGGACCTACATCAACGCCGATCTCACCGTGAACTTTTCGCGCCAACCCATCGGTGAGTGGATATTGCTCGATGGCGAATCGTGGATCGGTCCCGACGGTGCCGGCCTTGCGATGTCTCGGCTGGCGGACCGGCGGGGCTATTTCGGCCGCGCGGTGCAGAGCCTGGTGATCGAGAAGCGGTGAGCGTGACGGCGAGCGTCGCTCTTGGAGCCGATTGAACGGCAGGCTTCCGCCGCCGCGGAAGGGATGCTTGGCATCCTGCCAGTTCACATTCCGTAGAAGATCTTGATCTCCCACAGCACCACGACGATCGCCGTGATCAACGCGATCGCGGCGATTGCACTTTCCAGGGAAGCGACTCTCATCTCTCACTCCGCTTCCCAGCCCCAACAGCGGTCTAGGTGATTCCCTGATTCGCCGGCAATTACGTGGACGTCGCCGCCACCCACTCCGTTGCGTGTTGTGGTGTCCGGGCCACAAAGCCCCCGTAGAATTCCGGGTGCTTATCCCACCATCCGGTCCCGCCCGCTCCAGAAGCCCGCGCGCAGCACCTTCTTGTCGACCTTGCCGACGCCGGTCATCGGCAATTGCTTGACGAACTGGATCTGCTTCGGCGCATGCGCCGAGCCCTTTCGCGTCTTGACCAGGTTGATCAGCTCGTCCGGATCTGGCTTTGCGCCTTCGCGCGGCACGACGACGGCGGTAACGGCCTCGCCCCATTTCTCGTCGGGGATGCCGACGACCGCCACCATCGCCACGTCCGCGTGTTGCGACAGCACGTCCTCGACCTCGCGCGGGAAGATGTTGAAGCCGCCTGAGACGATCATGTCCTTCTTGCGGTCGAGGATGAACATGTAGCCGCGCTCGTCCCTGCGCGCGATGTCGCCGGTGTGGACCCAGCCGTTCTTCAGCGTCTCGGCGGTGATGTCCGGCCGCTTCCAATACTCCGCCATCACATGCGGGGCACGCACGCAGATCTCGCCGGGCTCGTCCGTCTTCACCTCCTGGTCGTCGTCGTCGAGAATCCTGACCTCGCAGGCCGCGATCGGAAAGCCGCAGGACAGGAACAGGTCGGGGTTCTTGGGATCGTGATCCGCCTTGCGCAGCACCGAGACGGGATAGCATTCGGTTTGGCCGTAAAGCTGCGAGAACACGGGCCCGATGCGTTCGATGCCCTCGAGCAGCCGGCTCGGCGACATCGCGGAGGCGCCATAGAGCACGAGCTCGAGCGAGGACAAATCGGTCTTGTCCAGGGCGGGATGATCGAGCAGCACATAGATCATGGTCGGAACGAACAGCGTGAAGTTGATGCGCTCGCGCGCGATCGTCGACAACACCGCCTCGGGATCGAAGCCTTTCAGCATGTGCACGGTGCCGCCGCGCATCAGGGTCGGCAGCACCTTCGTCCCGGCGACATGACTGATCGGCGCGACCGTGAGATAGCGCGCAGCCTCGGGAATCTCGAAGTCGGCGAGGATCGCGCCGGCAGCCCCGCTGTTCTCGCGATGATAGCGCAGCGCGCCCTTGGATTTGCCGGTGGTGCCGCCGGTGTAGTTCAGCGTGGCGAGATCGTCGGGGCCGGCGAGGCATTGCGGGCTTGCATGTCCTGCATTCTCGATGGCGGCCAGCAGATCGACGCCGTAGCCGGCGGGACCCGCGGTGAAGACTGCCTTCAGCCGGGTCGCCTTCGCAGCAAGCTCGCCGCCGCGGTCGTGGAAGGCGGCGGCATCGACCACCAGCATCTCGGCCTCGGAGTCCTCGAGCTGGAACAGCTGGTCCTCCAGCGATCCCAGCGGATGCAGCCAGGTGATGCAGAGCCGAGCCAATTGCGCGGCGACACCGGCGCACCAGGTATCGGCGCGGTTCGCGGTGAGGAAGGCGACGCGCGCACCGGGCTGCAATCCAAGCCGCATGAACACGCCCTGGATGCGTCCGATCAGGTCGATGGTGCCCTGATAGCTCAGCGATCCCTCGGGCCAGGCGAAAGCGGTGCGGTCGGGATAGCGCGACAGCGCCCGTAGCGTCTGCGCACAAGCTGGAGGCGATGCGTGGAGCGGATCAGACATATGTTTCCTCGTTGCTTTGTCACCGGCTTCTGGCGTGCCAATGTTGCCGATGACGCTAGCACAGCGAATGCGGGAGGAAACGACAAAGCCCGCGCAGGGAGGCATGCATGCCATCGGATCGACTGCAACGCTTCCACGATCGTCTCGCGCTGCCGCTGATCGCGGCGCCGATGTTTCTGGTGTCGGGCGTCGAACTCATGGTCGCGTCCTGCCGCAACGGCGTGATCGGCAGCTTTCCCACCGCGAATTGCCGCAGCACGGAACAACTCGACGCATGGTTCACCGAGATCGGCACGCGGCTGCGACGGCATGAAGATCAGACCGGCCGCAAGGTCGCGCCGCTCTGTCCGAACCTGATCGTGCACCGTTCCAATGCGCGGCTCGCAGAGGATCTCGCCGTGCTACTGCGGCACGGGCCGGAGGTCGTCATCACTTCGGTCGGATCGCCGGCGCAGGTGTTGAGGCCGCTCCATGATGCCGGGGCATTGGTGCTGGCGGATGTCGCCTCGATCCGTCACGCTGAGCGTGCGGCGGAAGCCGGCGCGGACGGGCTCGTGTTGCTCACGGCGGGCGCGGGCGGCCAGACCGGCTGGCTCAACCCGTTCGCCTTCGTTCGCGCGGTGCGCACATTCTACGATGGCATCATCGTGCTGGCAGGCGGCATCAGCGACGGCTATGCGCTGCATGCGGCGGAAGTGCTCGGCTGCGATCTCGCCTATATGGGCACGAAGTTCATTGCGACGCAGGAGAGCATGGCGGACGATCGCTACAAGCGGATGCTGGTCGAGAGCGGCGCCGACGACGTCCTGCTCACCACCGCGTTCACGGGCTTGCAGACCAGCATGCTGCGGCCGTCAATCGTCGCCGCCGGACTTGATCCGGACGACCTGCCGGCGCGCGGCGCGATCGACATCGTCAAGGACATCGACGTCGCCGCGCGCGAGAATCGGCCGAAGCGCTGGCGCGACATCTGGAGCGCCGGGCACTCCGCATCTGGGGTGACGGAGGTGCTCGCGGTCGACGATCTGGTCGCGCGAACGCGTGCGGAATATCGAGGGGCCGCCCCCGATCACAGTTAATCGAGCGCGCCCCTGCGCGCCCGCACTTAACGGCAGATTAACCATCGCCCGCCAAGAATCCCCTTCACGGCCGCCAACCAGGACCGAGAGGGGACAGGCGATGGACTTCGATTTTCTCAACAGCAAGACAGCCGCGACGATGGACGAAATCCGCGTCCGCGTCGCCCATGCCCTGGCCCGTCACCCGCTGTGCCGCAACGTCCGCTTCGACGTCGTCAGCGTCCCCCGGACCCGCCGTGGCGGCAACTGGACGGTGACGCTGCAATCGGTCGAGCCGCGCGCGGTCTGGGAAGCCTCGGAGATCGTGGCCGACATCCAGGACGCCTATGACCTCGCGGCAGCGGCCTGATTTCGTTGAGCTTTTCGCGCGGTGTCGCCGCAGTCCGCGCGATTGCCGCTGCAATTACACGGTTAAGCCTTATTTATCGCCCAGTTTCGGGGCAGTGATCACGTGGACTTGAAGTCGGACGCGGAGAGACGTTTGTCCAAAGCCATCACCATCGTCGCGCTGACCTGTTTCCTCGTCCTCGGCGCCGCCACCACCGCCATTCTCGGCCGCGACAGCGTGCCCAGCGTCAGCGCCGAGATGATTGACCAGACGCCCCCGGCCAAGCCGCTCGCAACAAACCGCGCCGCCAAGGCCGACCGTCTGGTTCCGACGCTCGCGCTGGCCTCGGCCGCGATCCAGCCGGTCCAGGTGGCCGCCGACAAGCTTTCCCAGGCGCCCGTCCTGACCGAGCCGCTGCGTCAGGCCTTCGCCGCCGCCACGCCCTCCGATTTCCCGATGCCGAAGGCAAGCGTGCACGAGGCGCCCGCCGCGACGGAGGTTCCTGCCATCGAGGTTCCGGCCAAGCCGAAGGTCGTCGCCAAGCCGCAACCGCAGAAGGCCTATTCGCTGCTGTCCGACGGGCAGATCGCAGGCATCAGGGACCGCCTGAAACTGTCGTCGTCGCAGGAATATTACTGGCCCTCGGTCGAGACCGCGCTGCGCAACGTCGCCCGCAAGATCCAGGCGAACAAGCTGTCGAATCCGAATGCGCCGCCCAGCGCGCAGATCGACCCGAACTGCGACGAGGTGCAGCAGTTGAAGTCGGCCGCGATGCCGCTGTTGTTCCAGCTGCGTGACGACCAGAAGGAAGAAGTGCGCAAGCTCGCTCGTCTCATCGGGCTCGAGAAGGTCGCGCAGCAGATCTGACCCGGCGCGGTTTCCTGTTTCAGGAGCCGCGGCCATCAGGAACATCCGGCAATCCCCACGCGTTGCCCGCTCCAAAAGAGGGAGTGGATGAATGCGCGCCTCGACAGCCTATTTTGTCGGTGCCGGAACCATCATCGCGGCCATCGCCATTGGTCTCGGTGGCGGTATCGTTGCCGGCAACATCATGCATCCGGTCGCGTCCAGGCAGGGCCCGGACACCAGCAAGATGGCACAGCGCACCGAGGCCGCCACGCCGGCGACGACGAACGCGCCTTCGGAGCGCGTGAACTATCTCACCGGCACGCAAGCCTTCGGGGCGATGATCGCTGCGCCAGCGCGGGCCGAAGCAAAGTCTGACACGCCAACCACCCAGGCGAATGCTGAACCGCCGGCACCGCAGCCTTCGCAAGCCGCTGCAGTCGAGCCGCCCAAGCCGGTGCCGGGAGCGCCCGCGCAGGCGGCAAGACCTGCCGAGCCGCAGGCCTCGACCGAGCCATCATCCTCCTCGAACAATGCCTTTGCCAAGGCGAGGGATTCCGACGTGAAGCGTGCGGCGGCCGAACGGCGCCGGGCGGAGCGCCGCGAGCGCTGGGCCGAGCGCCGGCACCATGACTTGCGCGAACCGCGCGGCATGCGCGACCGCACCGATTGGGATGACGTCGCGCGCAACGTCCGCGAAGACTCCGATGCGCGCGACCATGCAGGCCGGCTACGCAGCGGCTTTCCGCAGATCAGGCTGTTCGGGCCTGATGACGAATAGCGCTTAGCCCAGGATAGCGCTTAGCCCAGGATCGCAAGCTGCAATGGGAGAAGGTGCGCGGTCATTGTCGCCCCGCCATTACTTCATGCCCGCGCGCTGCAAGCCTTCGAGATAGTGCGCACGGTCCTCTTCCCGCAGCATCGGCAGCTCGCGGGTGATCCAGGCGAGCGAGACCTCGGGCTGGGCGCGGAGGAGGCCTTCCAGGGCGGACGCCGCGAGCGCCGGATCGCCCAGCATGCCGGCGGCGGCCGTCAGCACGCGATGTGCGCCGACGAAATCTCCGCGTTGGCGCATTGATTCCCGTGCCATCTGGACGGCTCCTTCGTAGTCGCGGCCGACGAACCGGGCATAGGCCGCAACCCCGCAATAGATCGCCGCGAGCGGGTCGCGCGGACTCAGCCGCAGCGCGCGACGGGCGGCGGCATCGCCGTCCTGCCATCGTCCGGCATAGCACAGCGTCACGCCGTGAAAGGCATGCGCCATCGCGAAGTTCGGATTGAGCCTCAGGGCCAATTCGAATTCCGCCAGCGCGTCGTCGAAGCGGCGGCGGAACAAATAGGTGTAGGCGAGGCCGTGATGGGCCCAGGCATCCTCGCGATCGGCCTCCACTGCCGCGAGCGCCGCACGTTCGGCAAGCGGCAAGGTCGCGGCCATGTCGGCCCAGCCCATATGCGCGCCGAACATATGGCTGGTCGCAAGCAGGCCAAGTGCCTTGCCATAGGCGGGATCGATGGTGACGGCCTGTTCCAGCAGCCCTTGCGCGGCGGCGTTGTCCTCGCGGGTAATGCGCCAGTAATGCGACAGGGCGCGCATCACGAGGTCCCATGCATCCAGGCTGCCTGGCGGCTTCTGCTGGGCTCGGAAGCTTTCGGCGGCATAGAGCTGCGGCTCGATCGCGGCGACGATCGCCTCGGTGATCTCGTCCTGCACGGCGAAGATGTCGGCGAGCTCCCGGTCGTAGCGTTCGGCCCAGAGATGGCTGCCGGTCGAGACGTCGTTGAGCTGAGCCGAGATGCGCACCCGCTCGCCGCTCCGGCGCACGCTGCCTTCGACCACGTAGCGCACCCCGAGTTCCCGCGCGACCTCGTGGATGTGCACGGCGCGGCCCTTGTAGACGAAGGAGGAATTGCGCGCGACGACGAAGAACCATCGCAGCTTCGACAGCGCGGTGATGATGTCCTCGCTGATGCCGTCGGAGAAATAGTCCTGCCCGGCCTCGCCGCTCATATTCGTGAAGGGCAGCACGGCGATCGCGGGCCGCTCGGGCAGCGCGAAGGCTGTCTGATTCTGGGCGACACGAACCGGCTCCGGTGCGACCGCGCCGTGCTGTGTCTGGACGTCACCAACGAAGCGAAAACCCTTGCGGGTGATGGTGCGGATCAGCGTCTGGCTTGCGCCATTGTCGCCGATCGCCTTGCGCGCCGCGTTGATCCGGCTGGTCAGGGTGGATTCGGAGACGCTGCGCCCGTGCCAGATCTTGTCGATCAACTCGTCCTTGCTGACCACCCGGTCGCGGTTCTGCATGAGGTGGACGACGAGGTCGAAAACCTGCGGCTCCACGGCAATGGGAACCTGCTCGCGGCTCAGCTCGCGCCGGTCGGTATCGAGAAGGTGATCCCGGAACAGAAACTGCACGTCGAAAACTCAGGCCTCATTGTGAAATCGGGCAAGCAAAATGACTAAATGAAATTTAGGTCGAAAACCGTGTGTCTCTCGAAGGGGGCGCTTGGTTCATCGCGATCGCGTGAGGGCAGCTATGCCCATTCCGGAGGGGAATACAACCGCAGCTGGAATGTTGCGGCCGGCGGATCTCCGCGGGGCCGGGACCATGCTCGCCGATCCAGCACCGTCATCCTTCGAGGCTCTCGTGCGCAGCTCCGCATCGCACGCTCGCCCCTTGGGATGACGAAGTAACAGGATGACGTGCCGTCATAATGTCGTGGCGCGGCAAATGTAGCGAACGATGAATGTCCATTGCCGAAATGCGCGGCCTGCGTAAGCTGCCGCCACACAAAACACCAACCACGAAGAAACGCCCATGCCAGCTTTCCCCGCCTCCACCACCGTGCTCGACTCCATGCTGTTTCGCGACGCCTTCGGCACGCCTGAGATGCGCGAGGTGTTCTCGGACGTCGCGACGGTCGCACGCTATGCCGAGGTCGAGGTGGCGCTGGCGAAGGCGGAGGCGAAGTGCGGTGTGATCCCACAGGAGGCGGCCGCAGCGATCGCGGCGCGGACCGACGTCGCCGCCCTCGATTTCGATCTGCTCAGGCAGGAGACCGATGTCGTCGGTTATCCGATCCTCCCTTTGGTGCATCAGATGGTGAAGCAATGCGGCGAGGCCGGCCGCTACGTGCATTGGGGCGCGACCACGCAGGACATCATGGACACCGCCGTGGTGCTGCAACTGCGCGCCGCGCTCGAGATTGTCGAACGCGACATCGCCGAGCTGCGCAAGATCCTTGCCGACCTCTCGAAGCGCCATCGCGACACGGCAATGGCGGGCCGAACCCATCTCCAGCAGGCGCTGCCGGTGACCTTCGGCTACAAGACCGCGATCTGGCTCGCGATGTTCGATCGCCACGCCGAGCGGTTGGCGCAGCTGAAGCCGCGCGTACTGGTCGGCCAGTTTGCCGGCGCGGCCGGCACGCTGGCTTCGCTCGGCGACAAGGGGTTCGAGGTGCAGGAGGCGCTCTGTGCGGAGCTGAAGCTCGGCGTCCCCGCCTCGACCTGGCACGTTGCGCGCGACGGCTTTGCAGAGGCAGTGAACTTCCTCGCTCTCGTCACCGGCTCGCTCGGCAAGATCGCGCTCGACATCATGATCATGGCCTCGACCGAGTTTGCCGAGGTCTACGAGCCCTTCGTCAAGGGGCGCGGCGCCTCCTCGACCATGCCGCAGAAGCGCAACCCGATCTCCTCCGAACTGATGCTTGCGGCGTCCAAGGCGGTGCGCCAGCACGCCGGCCTGATGCTCGACGCCATGGTGCAGGATTTCGAGCGCGCCACGGGTCCCTGGCACGCTGAATGGATGGCGATCCCCGAAAGCTTCGTGCTGACCGCCGGCGCGCTGCACCAGGCGAAGTTCGCGCTCGCAGGCCTTATCGTGGACGAAGCGAAGATGAACGACAATCTCGCCCTCAGCCGCGGCCTGATTGTGGCCGAAGCGGTCATGATGGGGCTGGCGCCGCAGATCGGGCGGCAGGAGGCGCATGACGCGGTCTATGATGCATGCCGTCAGGCCAACGAGAAGGGAATCAGCCTTGCCGATGCGCTGTCCGCAGATTCACGGATATCGAGCCGCATCGACCGTGCCACGATCGAGGCACTCACCTCACCGAAAAATTACCTCGGGCTCGCGCCCGCCATGGTCGACCGGGTGCTGACATCGGCAACGCGTTGAAAACCAAAATGCGTGAAACTGCGTATCTTTCGTGCGTTGCAAGACGCTCGCACACTTGTGCCTTGCGATGCTAGACTTAGATTGAGCGAGAGACTTTCGGCAGAGGGCCCGGCATGACTGATCAACGCAACACCTCAACTCCCATCGATCCCGCGAAGCTCGACCGGCTGGCCGAGGTGGCGGTGAAGGTGGGCCTGGGCTTGCGGCCGGGACAGGATCTGCTTCTGACGGCGCCCGCGATCGCGCTGCCGCTGGTGCGGCGGATCGCCGTGCATGCCTACAAGGCCGGCGCCGGCCTCGTGACGCCGATCCTGTCGGACGAGGAGATGACGCTGGCGCGCTACCGCCATGGCCACGACGCCAGTTTCGATCGTGCCGCCGGCTGGCTCTACGAGGGCATGGCCAGGGCCTTCTCGGACAACACCGCACGGCTCGCCATCGTCGGCGACAACCCGATGCTGCTGTCGGGCGAGGATCCCTCCAAGGTGGCGCGCGCGAGCAAGGCGAATTCGATGGCCTATCAGCCCGCGCTGGAGAAGATCGTCAACTTCGACACCAACTGGAACATCATCGCCTATCCGAGCCCGTCCTGGGCGAAGCTGGTGTTCCCTGATGATCCCGAGGACGTCGCGGTCGGCAAGCTCGCGGATGCAATCTTCGCCGCGTCCCGCGTCGATCGCGAGGACGCGATGGGCAATTGGGCGAGCCACAACGCGGTGCTGCGCGAGCGCACCAACTGGCTCAACGGCCAGCGCTTTCGCGCGCTGCAATATTCGGGTCCCGGCACCGATCTCACCATCGGACTGGCCGACGGCCACGAATGGGAAGGCGGCGCCTCGCTCTCCAAGAACGGCATCAGCTGCAACGCCAATATCCCGACCGAAGAGGTCTTCACCACGCCGCATTGCCGCCGGGTCTACGGGCATGTCGTGAGCTCGAAGCCGCTGTCCTATCAGGGCACGCTGATCGACAACATCGCCGTGCGCTTCGAGGACGGCAAGATCGTCGACGCAAAAGCCTCGCGCGGCGCGGAGGTGCTGAACAAGGTGCTCGACACCGACGAGGGCGCGCGGCGCCTCGGCGAAGTGGCGTTGGTGCCGCATTCCTCGCCGATCTCGCAGAGCGGCCTGTTGTTCTACAACACGTTGTTCGACGAGAACGCAGCGTCTCACATCGCGCTCGGCCAGTGCTATTCGAAATGCTTCGTCAACGGCGCCCAGCTCACGCCGCAGCAGATCGCGGCGCAAGGTGGCAACCAGAGCTTGATCCATATCGATTGGATGATCGGCTCGGCCGAGACCGACATCGACGGCATTTTGGCCGATGGCAGCAAGGTGCCCGTGTTCCGCAAGGGCGAGTGGGCGAAGTAGGCGGCGTAACTCTCTCGATCGTCGACGAGCCGCGCCGCCGCCGGTGGCCGGAGCACCGGCGTCGTCGAGCTTTGTCCCAGGGCCGTTGCGCACTTTGTCGCACCCGGGAAGGACCGGGTCATGTCCGCGGATTCGCAAGGGAATTGCGACGTTAACCGTTTGCACCTGTCGCTTCCGGCCGATTCTCGAAATCGATGTAAGAAAGAATTAGAAACGGGCGACTAGCGTCCGAGCATCTTTCGAGACAATCCCGGCCGGGATTCGGCTGCAAATATCATTTTCCCGAGGAAGCAGATGGCATTGATTGAAGTCGGTAGTTTCAATGTGGACCTCGAGCTGCGGCCGATCGAGCCGTCCTGGATCATCGAGGGCAATCCGGTATCAAGCTCCCGCGTCGTGTCGACCAGCGCCGATGGCACAGCCCAGACCATCATCTGGCACTGCACCGAAGGGCGCTTCAACTGGTACTACGACATCGACGAGACGATCATGATCATGGAGGGATCGATCGTGCTCGAGAGCGACGGCATGCCGCCAAAGCGCTACGGTCCCGGCGACATCATCTTCTTCCGCGACGGCGCGCATGCGAAATGGCACGTCGAAGGGCACGTCAAGAAGATCGCCTTCTGCCGCAAGACCAATCCGGTCATGATCGGCTTCCTGATCCGCGTCGTCAACAAGCTGAAGAAGATGTTCGTCTCCACCGGCGAACGCCGGCCGGCCTCGCTGATGGGTGCCGGCTAGATCGGACAATAAGGTTTCAAGGACGCTTCCCAGCGGCCACGATGAAGAGGGGACGGGAACAACATCCCGGCCCCTCTTTTCGTCATGACGACAGCTCGAGCCGGTAGAATTCGGTCGCGGTCTGCGAGAACAGTGCCGTCTTCTCGGCCTCGCTCAAGGGCGAGGCGATACGCTTGAACGCGTTGAAGATCACCTGGTAGCTGCACTGGCCCTTGTCCGGCGGAAAATTGCTCTCGAACATCGCCCGCTTCACGCCGAATGCCTCGATACAGGTCTCGATATAGGGGCGCCACGCTGCGGCAAGCTGCTCGGATGACGGCGGTCTCTCGCGCAGATGGAAGTCGTAGCCGAGCAGGCACATTGCGAGCCCGCCGAGCTTCACCACCACGTTCTCGCACGTCGCGATCTCCCGGATCGACGCGCGCCACTGCGCAAACACCTCTTCGCGCCGGCCCGCAAAGCGTCCGACGCCGGCTGGGCCGCCGCAATGATCGAGCACGATCCTGGTCTCGGGGAAGGCGCGCGCCAACTCGGTCAGTTCGCCGATCTGCGGATGGAACAGCCAGGCATCGAAGCTGAGGTTCAGCGGCGCCAGACAGGCAAAGCCTTTGCGAAAGCTCGGATCCTGCAACAGCCCCTTCGGCCTATTCGCATACATGCCCGCGACGACAGGGTCTTCGTCCCAGGCCGACGAATGCCTGATGCCGCGGAAGCGGCCATTGCCCGCCGCGATCTCGGCTTCCAGCACCCGCCTGGCGGCGTCTCCCAGCAGAAGATTGGCGTGGCTGACGATGCCGGCGCAGATCGCGGCCGGGCCGTAGCCTCCGCTGGCGCTCATCGCCGCCACGCCATTGGCGAATTCGACTTCGCCGACGGGCCGGAATGCCTCAGGTCCGTGAGCGCGATACATCGAGCGGCAATCGACATAGACGGTGGCGGTGACGTTGTGGCCGGACGCGACGTCGGCGGCCATCTCCTCGATCAGATAGCGATGGCCGCGATTCCAGAGATGGTGGTGGGGATCGACGATCGGCCGCGCCGGATCGATGATTTCCTCCTGGTGCAGCGCGAGCCAGTCCTCGCGCGGCTCGACGAATAGTCCGCTCGTGTTGGCGGGAAGACCGCTTGCGGCCATCGGCATTCGCTCCCTTTATGTTCTTGTGGAAGGAGCCTAGCATCTGATCTCTTCACGCAGCAGCGCGTGTTCTGCAACCGCGTCCGTCGTCGCGAGCACAGCGGCGCTTTCATCAGCCCTTGCGCCGCTTCGCCCTCACATCGACCACGAGTCGCCAGTCGGCCGCCGTGGCCGGTTTGGATTCGCCGAGCCAGTGAAAGCAGTCGTCCGTGATCCCGGTAAAGCTCCACCGCGTCAGTTCGCCGGCTTCGGTCGTGCCTTCCTGCACGATGTCGTTGCCGCGCGGCCGGCCGATCTGCTGGCGGAACACGCAGCGCGCGGGATCGAACCAGGAGATTCGCCAGGCGGAAATGGTGGGGTCATAGACGCGCAGCGTCGTGCCGTACCAGTTTCCGGCGATCGGGAAAGCCGCCCCGTCTGCAGCGCGGGGGATGATCCAGACGTCCTGCACGGCGCGCCCTTCCAGCACCCAGCCAAAATGGATATTGCCTGGCGCTACGTGTTTCGTTCCGCCGGGTCCATGGGCCGTGATCTCGGCATCCCAGTCGCCGACGAAACGGCCATAAAGCTGAAGCGCCGCCGCGTGCGCGGGATTCGGTCCGTCCGCGTGCAACAATCTCGCAAACTCGGTCATGTCGATCTCCTGTCGCGGGGAGATCAACACCAAACGCCAACATCGGGCTTGGAGAAAATTGCGCCTCAGACCCCGTCGAGGATGATCACGGTCGGCTTCGGCGGCAGCGCATCCCGCGACATCCGGAACGATCGCTCGAGGCGCCGGTCGATCTCGAATTGCTGGCCGATCCGGCGCATGAAGTCGTCGAGCGGGGTGGCAAAGCGGTGCATCGGCAGCACCACCGAGGCGCGCAAGCGCTTGGTGATGTCCGAGATCCCTTCGAGCGACATGGTGTAGGTGCCGTCGATCGGCACCATCACGATGTCCAGCCGCCCGATCTGGGCAAAATGGCTGTCGTCCAGCTTGTGATGGAGGTGACCGAGATGGCCGATGCAAAGGCCGGCGGCCTCGAAGATGAAGATCGAATTGCCGTCGCGGATCATGTCGCTGCCGGCGTCGTCGCCGTAATAGCGGCGGATGTCCGTCGTGACGTTGCGGATGAACGTATCGCTGATGCGCTCCGACACGATCGCCGGCTTGCCGTCCTCGCTCCAGCCATGCAGCACATGGGGAATTCGTTTGTCGGGATATAGGGAATAGTGCGTGCTGTGCGCCCGATTCATGGTGACGACATCGGGCAGCCGTCCCACCTGATATGCGCCGCTATAGTCGGTCGCGATGCGCAAGCCGGCGGGCGTGTCGATGAAATAGGTGGAATGGCCGGCATAGGTGATTTGGACTTCGGCCACGGCCGCCGCCTGTCGGAATGCGGCCGGCATCACGCGGGGCGCCGCGTTGGCCATCGCCAAGCATTCGCTGCGTTGAAATGGCTGCTGGGCGAGCGCAGGTGCGAGGGATACGCCGAACAGCGCAAGGGCCGCCGAAACCAGTCGCCGCATGAGTCCGTCCCCGATGACTTCGAAACAAGTCTAGCGCGCAACGCGGTGCATGGCCAATGGGCCGCGATCAACAGCGCGTCAGTGTCGCACCTTCACGCCCGCCTGGGCTGAACCTCCAGGTGGCAGCGACGAGGCTGGCCGTGATCAGGCCGCTGATGAGGCCGGCAAGTGGCAGGGCGAGCAGCAGAGCGGCGGTCGCGGCCCAGCCGATCGAGGAGAACGCTTCGGCAAAGGTCGCAAGCCGCGAAGACGTCTGGCGGCGGCGGAATTGGCTGCGACGGGCCTGCACCCGGAACCAGAGCTGGATCGCCGTCGCCGAGGCCGCGCTGACGATGGTCGCACCGGCGCTGATGGCTGCCTGGAATGGCGAGGCGAAAGCGAGCGCGGCGACCAGCGGGCAGAAGATCACGGCGATTGCGATCAGCACCACCTCGATCTTGGCGCGGATGACGCTGGACGACGTCAGCGGCGCGGTGGCGACGAGGTCGGGCGCGTCCTCGCCCGAGATCGTCAGCCAGGCGAGCCCGCCGGCAAGCTGTCCGGCCGCCATCACGATGACGGGTGTGATCAGCGTCAGCGCTGCGGAGCTGTCGGCAAAGTTGCGCCAGAGCAGGAGTGCCGGCGGCACCAGATAGAGCAGCTGCATCAACGTCTGCGAGATCAGCCAGGGGTCGCGCCACAGGAGCATGAACTCCTTGCGCCGCAGCGCCTGCTGGCGCGATCCGCCGCGGAACGGGCGCTCCTTCGTGCGGGCGCGGCCGGACGTGCCGAACGCCGCTGCATCGATCGCGGTGTCGGCGAATCGGTGCGAAAAGATCGCCATCACGCTGCCGAGCAGCACCAGGGCGAGCGCGAGAAGCTGCAGCAGCGCCTCGGTGTCGCCCATGGTCGCCCGCGCCGGCCACCACCAGATGCTGTTCACGTCGGGCGCGTAGGCGGCAAGGCTCCCCGAGGTCAGGATGGTGAAGCGCGACAGCGTGCCGTAGGACATGATCGCCGCGACCTGCAGCGCGATCACGAAGCCAGCGCCGATGATCGCGGCGAGGACCTGGGCGATCAGGCGCGTTCGCGCCGGGCCGATCAGGCGGAACAAGAGAATGGTGACGGCGATCGCGATCGCCGCGGCCGACAGGCCCATCGCAATGACGACGCCGAAGGCGGCAAGCCAGCGCGCGCCACCGCCGATCACCAGCACGTCGATGAAAGGCGTCGAGAACAGCAGCGCCAGCACGGTGACGGTCAGCGCGATCGCGGCGATGCGGACCGAGAACAGATTGGCGAGCCGCGCCGGCGAGGACATGATCAGGTCGAGATCGGCCCGGGCGTAGAACACTCGCGTTACTGACTCGATCGCCTGCGACAGCATCAAGGTCCAGGCGAGAAAAATCGTCGCCGAAATCACGATCAGCGAGGTTTTGTCGAGCGGCAGCTGCAGGCCGGCGAAACGGCCGATCACCGCCCAGGCCGGCAGGTGCAGCAGCGCGGCGAAGCAGAGCAGGCCGATCACGGCAGCGCGCGTCCGCTTGCGCCGCCCGCCGGTCATCATGGCGAACCATTCGCGCCAGGCGAGCCGCAGCTCGTGGCGGGCAAACCAGGACAGCGCGGTTGCCGAGCTCATGCTGCGGCCTGAAGCGTCACCAGCGCGATGAAGAGATCTTCGAGGCTGGTATCGGCATGGCCGTTTTGTTGACGCAGCTCTGCCAGCGTGCCTTCGGCGACCAGGCGTCCGGACGCGATCACGCCGATGCGGTCGGCCATACGCTCGGCGACCTCCAGAATATGCGTGGTCATGATCACGGTGCAGCCGGCGCGGACGCGCTCGCTGAGCAGGTCCTTCACGTGGCGTGCGGAGACGGCATCGAGCCCCGTCAGCGGCTCATCGAGGATGATGAGGCGGGGATCGTGCACCAGGGCCCCCGCGAGAGCGACCTTCTGGCGCATGCCCTTGGAAAAGCCTTCGCAGCGCTCGTGCCGGTGCGGCGCGAGCCCGAGCGAGCTGAGCAGCTCTTGCGCGACCGGTTCCGAGGCCGAGGGGGAGATGCCCCAGAGGCCGGCGACGAATTCGAGGTATTCGAGCGGGGTGAGCTTGTCGTAGATCATGGGCTCGTCGGAGACCCATGCCATCACCTGCTTGGCGGCGGCGGGCCTCTGCAACGCATCGATGCCGAAGATCGAGATCGCGCCGGCATCGGGGCGCAGCAGGCCCGCAACCATGCGCAGGCTGGTGGTCTTGCCGGCGCCGTTGGGGCCGACCAGCGCATAGAATTCGCCGGCGCGAATGGTGAGATCGAGGCCGTCGACCGCCGGACGGTCAAAACGCTTCGTTAACCCTCGGACTTCCAGCGCCGAGTTGTCCGGCTTCATGACGGCCACACCATCCGGTTTTGCATCGCCCGAGACCATGACCCGAAGATATTTCGGCACGGTGAATCGCTTTGCCTCAAATTCCTCATCCGGGATCGACCAAAGGCAAGTCACCGTTTGTTGACAGCGCGCGAGCGTTCAGGCTGAATTGATTCCGGACAAATGGCGCTAACGCAGCGAGACGACTGCGTAGCGACTGGACACAAGATGCGGCAGGGCGGTCGGGAAGAACCGCGGGTTGCATCGGGAGGACACGCGTCGATGCTGGATTTTGTTCAGCAGCTGGTCAGCGGTGTTGCGCTCGGCTGCGTTTACGGCCTGATCGCGCTCGGCTTCGTGCTCGTTTACAAGGCTACCGAGGTCGTCAACTTCGCCCAGGGCGATCTGATGATGCTGGGCGGCTTCTTCGCCTTCACCTTCATCGGCATGATGGGCCTGAACTACTGGATCGGCTTTGCCGGCGCGGTGGCCGCGATGGCGCTGTTCGGCATGGTGGCGGAGCGCGTGGTGGTGCGGCCGATCCTCGGCTATCCTCAGTTCTCGATCATCATGGCGACGATCGGGCTGGGCTATTTCCTGCGCTCGGTCGCCGGCATGATCTGGGGCACCGACGACCTGAAGATCGAGACGCCGTTCAGCCAGGGCGTGCTGCGCATGGGCTCGCTGGTGCTCGCCTATGACAAGCTCTCGGTGATCGCGGCGACGATGATCCTGTGCGCGCTGCTCTGGCTGTTCTTCAACAAGACCATGCTCGGCACTGCGATGCGCGCCAGTTCCGAGAACATGCTGGCAGCCTACTATATGGGCATTCCGGTCAAGCGCGTGGTGTCGGTCGTCTGGGCGATCAGCGCGGCGGTCGCGACCTGTGCCGGCGTGCTGCTGGCGCCGATCACCTTCATCCACTCCAATGTCGGCCTCGCGCTCGGCCTGAAGGCATTTCCCGCCGCCGTGCTCGGCGGCTTCGGCTCTATCCCCGGTGCAGTGGTCGGCGGCGTCCTGATCGGGGTGATCGAGAGCATGGCCGGCTTCTACCTGCCGGAGGGCTGGAAGGACGTCGCGCCCTATGTCGTGCTGCTGACGGTGCTGCTCCTGAAGCCCGAAGGCCTGTTCGGCCTCCACGTCCGCAAGAAGGTCTGAACGCCATGCGATTCATGTTCAAGACCGACTATGAAGACGACATCAGGCTGTTTCCGCATTCGGGCTACGTCGTCACCTACGGCGTCCTGCTCGCCCTGCTGTTGATCGCACCGCATGTGCTGTCCAGCTATCTGATGAGCCAGCTCGTCTTCGTCTGCATCTATGCAATCGTCGGCGTGGCGCTCTTGATCCTGACCGGCTTCACCGGCCAGGCTTCGCTCGGGCACGCCGCGTTCCTCGCGATCGGGGCCTACACCGCGGCCTATTTGCAGACATACAACGTGCCGTTCCCGGTCTACTTCCTCGCCGCCGGGCTCCTGACCGGCATCATCGGCGCCATGGTCGGCTTTCCTGCCCTGCGGCTCACCGGCATCTACCTCGTCATCGCCACCATCTCCTTTGCCTTGATCGTCGAGGAGATCCTGGCGCGCTGGGAGAGCGTGACCCACGGCAACGAGGGCATGCGGGTCAAGACGCTGTCGTTGCTCGGCGTCGCGGTGCCGCGCGACAGCCCGACCTTCTATTACCTCTGCCTTGCCGTGCTGGTGCTGACCATCGTCGGCACGCTCAACCTGCTGCGTTCGCCGACCGGCCGCGCCTTTGTCGCGATCCGCGATTCCGAGACGGCGGCGCGCAGCATGGGCGTCAATGTCGCGCTCTACAAGGTGAAGTCCTTTGCCATCTCGGCGGCGATCACCGGCTTTGCCGGCGTTCTGTTCGCGCACAAGCTCTCCTTCATCTCGCCCGAGATGTTCACGCTCCAGCTCTCGATCGAGTTCATCATCGTGATCCTGATCGGCGGCACTTTCAGCCTGCACGGGGCGGTGCTGGGCGCGATCTTCATCGTGATGATCGATCCGTTCCTGACCTATCTCAAGGACGACATGCCCGGCATCATCGCCGGCCTCGCCGCGACCTTCGGAGCGAGCCCGGCGACTGCGGGAAACATCCAGTCGAACGTCGCGGCCTTCGCCTCGCTCAACGGTCTGAAGGGCGCGATCTACGGCATCATCATCGTGCTGTTCGTGCTGTTCGAGCCGCTCGGGCTCTACGGCCGCTGGCTCAAAATCAAGCTCTTCTTCCAGCTGTTCCCGCTCTACAAGCGCGCCACCTTCAAGCGGCAGAAGATCTACGTGAAGTCGGAGCGCAATCGATGAGCTATTTCCGTGCCGAGAACCTGTCGCTGCATTTCGGCGGCCTCAAGGCCGTCGACGCGGTCTCGTTCGCGGTCGAGAAGGGCGAGATTCTCTCGATCATCGGCCCGAATGGCGCCGGCAAGAGCTCGATCTTCAACCTGATCTCGCGGATCTACCGGCCGACCTCGGGCCGCATCTTCTTCGAGGACCAGGACATTACGGAGCAGCCGCCCTACGACATCGCCAGGCTCGGCATCGCCCGCACTTTCCAGAACATCGAGCTGTTCGAGAACGCGACCGTGCTGTCGAACCTTTTGGTCGGCCGCCACCGGCACTCGACCACGCAGCTCTGGCAGGAGCTCCTGTTTCTGCCGAGCGTGCGGGCCAACGAGAAGGTGCATCGCCGCCGGGTCGAGCAGGTCATCGAATTCCTCGATCTCGAACCCTATCGCGACAAGCTGATTTCGGGCCTGCCTTACGGCGTGCGCAAGGTGATCGAGCTGGCGCGGGCGCTGTGTTCGGAGCCGAAGCTGATCCTGCTCGACGAACCGTCGTCCGGCCTCAATGTCGAGGAGACCGGCGACATGTCGTTCTGGATCCGCGACCTGAAGAACGAGCTCGGCGTCACCGTGCTGATGGTCGAACACGACATGTCGCTGGTCAATCGCGTCTCCGATCGGGTCATCGCGCTGAACTACGGCCGGGTGCTGGCGATGGGCTCGCCCGCCGAGGTCCAGCAGCACCCCGACGTCGTCGCCGCGTATCTGGGAGCCTGACCGATGGATGCCGCCACGACCCCGGACACCATCCTGAAGCTCTCCAACGTCGAGAGCTATTACGGGCCGATCATGGCGATCCGGGGCATCTCGCTGGAAGTGCCGCGCGGCCGAATCGTCACGCTGCTCGGGGCGAACGGGGCCGGCAAGACCACGGTGCTGAAGACCATCTCGGGCATCCTCGATCCGCAGAAGGGCGCGGTCGAGTTTCTGGGCAGGCCGATCCAACGCATGGAGGCCGACCGGATCGTGCGGCTCGGCCTCAGCCACGTGCCGGAGGGGCGCGAAGTGTTCCCGTTCCTCTCCGTGCGCGAGAACCTGATGATGGGCGCCTATCCGCGCAAGGACCGGGACGGCGTTGCGGAGGATCTGGAGCGTGTCTACGGCTATTTCCCGCGGCTGAAGGAGCGCATCAACCAGCCGGCCGGACAGCTCTCCGGCGGCGAGCAGCAGATGCTCGCGATCGGGCGCGCCCTGATGAACCGGCCGACGCTGCTGCTGCTCGACGAGCCCTCGCTCGGTCTGTCGCCGCTGCTGGTGAAAGAGATCTTCACCATCATCCGCAGGGTTAACGAGGAGCAGGGCATGTCGATCCTCCTGGTCGAGCAGAACGCCAAGGTGGCGCTGGAGACGGCACATTACGGCTATGTGCTGGAGATCGGCCGTATCGTGATGAACGACAGCTGCGACCGCTTGATGCATTCCCAGGACATTCAGGAGTTCTACCTTGGCGCCAAGGAAGCGGGCGCGCGAGGCGAGCGGCGCTGGAAAAAGAAGAAGACGTGGCGGTGAGGACAAGCTGGCAGTAAGATGAGCTTGCCATCCGCGAGCATAGACCGCCGGCAAGGCAGGCAGCGGAGGCAGGCGACAAGGAGGGAGGAGAGGCGCATGGCCCGACCGGCGGTGCTGACGGTCGCTGATACGATCGCGAAGAGCTTCCTGCGCGCCGCCGAGACGCGGGGCGACAGGCCGGCGATCCGCGAGAAGAAGTTCGGCATCTGGCAACCGACGAGCTGGCGCGAATGGCTTGAGATCTCGAAGGAGATCGCCTACGCGCTTCGCGCGATCGGCTTCATGCCCGGCGACGTCGCCTCCATCGTCGCCAACGCCGTCCCGGAATGGGTCCATGCCGACATGGGTATCCTGTGCGCCGGCGGCGTCTCTTCCGGAATCTATCCGACCGATTCCGCGTCCCAGGTCGAGTATCTCGTCAACGATTCCCGCACCAGGGTGATTTTCGCCGAGGATGAGGAGCAGCTCGACAAGATTCTCACCTGCCGCGCACGCTGTCCGTCCCTGCAGAAGATCATCGTGTTCGACATGGAGGGCCTCAGCGGCTTCTGCGACGACATGGTGCTGTCGCTCGACGAGCTTCGCGCGCTCGGCCGCAACCACATGGTCGGCCGCGAAGCGCTCTGGCAGGAGATGATCGACAGCCGCAGCGCCGGCGATCTCGCGATCCTCGTCTACACGTCCGGCACGACCGGTCCGCCCAAGGGCGCGATGCATGCCAACCGCAGCGTCACGCACCAGATGCGTCATGCCAACGACTTCATCCCGGCGCGAGAGGACGAAGACCGGCTGATCTTCCTGCCGCTCTGCCATGTCGCCGAGCGCATCGGTGGCTACTACATCTCGGTCGCGCTCGGTTCGGTGATGAATTTCGCCGAGAGCCCGGAGACCGTGCCGGACAATCTGCGCGAGGTGCAGCCGACCGTCTTTCTCGCGGTGCCGCGCGTCTGGGAAAAGTTCTATTCCGCCATCACCATCGCGCTGAAGGATGCGACGCCGCTGCAGCAATGGGTCTATCGGCGCGCGATCGGCATCGGCTACCGCATGGTCGAGTGCCCGCTCGAGGGCAGGGCGCCGCCGCTGTCGCTGCGGATCGCCAACCGCATCGCCTACCTGGTCGCGTTTCGCAACATTCGCCGCATGATCGGGCTCGACCGCTGCCGCATCGCCTTCACCGGCGCGGCGCCGATCGCACCGGAGCTGATCCGCTGGTATCTGGCGCTCGGCATCGACATGCACGAGGTCTACGGCCAGACCGAGAATTGCGGGGTCGCCACCATGATGCCGGCGGAAAGGATCAAGCTCGGCTCGGTCGGCACCGCGGTGCCCTGGGGCGAGGTCGCGCTGTCGCCCGACGGCGAGATCCTGATCAAGGGCGACTTCCTGTTCATGGGCTATCTGAACCAGCCGGAGAAGACGGCCGAGACCATCGATCCGCGCGGCTGGCTGCACACCGGCGACGTCGGCACCATCGACAATGAAGGCTTCGTCCGCATCACCGACCGGATGAAGGACATCATCATCACGTCCGGCGGCAAGAACATCACGCCGTCCGAGATCGAGAACCAGCTCAAGTTCTCGCCTTACATTTCCGATGCCGTGGTGATCGGCGACAAGCGGCCGTATCTCACCTGCCTCGTGATGATCGACCAGGAGAACGTCGAGAAGTTCGCCCAGGATCACGACATCCCCTTCACCAATTACGCCAGCCTGTGCCGGGCGAGGGAAATCCAGGACCTGATCTGGCGCGAGATCGAACAGGTCAACGGCAATTTTGCCCGCGTCGAGACCATCAAGAGGTTTTATCTGATCGAACGCCAGCTCACCCCGGAGGACGAGGAGTTGACGCCGACCATGAAGTTGAAGCGCGGCTTCGTGAACAAGCGCTACGCCGCCGAGATCGAGGCGATGTATCGCGAGCGTGCAGTGGCGTGAATCATACCTTTCGAAAAAGCGAGGGAGCGATGGCCCCGCCCTTCGCATAATACGGGCCCAAAGGAGAGGAGACGTCAATGTCGAAGTCGTTCCACGCGTTCGGCCTTGCTATGGGCGCTATCGCGCTCGGTTGTCTGCCGGCCGTCGCGCAAACCAAGGTCACCAATGAAGGCATCTCGGCAACGGAGATCGTCATCGGCACCCATCAGGACCTGTCCGGTCCGATCAAGGGCTGGGGCGTGCCGGTCTCCAACGGCATGAAGATGGCCGTCGAGGAGGTCAACGCCGCCGGCGGCATCCACGGCCGGAAGATCCGCCTCGTGGTCGAGGACAGTGGCTACGATCCGAAGAAGGCCGTGCTGGCCTCGCAGAAGCTGATCGAGCGCGACAAGATCTTCGCAATGGTGGGGCCGATGGGATCGCCCACCGTACTCGCCGCGCAGGATATCCTGCTCGACGCCGGCGTCATGCAGCTCTTCCCGCTGACGGCGGCTGAGTTCACCTTCAAGTTCGACCCGGCCAAGCCGCAGGAGCGGCTGAAGTTCAACAATCTGCTTCCCTACGTCGAGAGCACGCGGGCGGCGTTGAAATACATGATGGAGTGGAAGAACTTCAAGAAGCCCTGCATCATGCATCAGGACGACGAGTACGGAAAGAACGTGCTCGACGGCTTCAACCAGCAGCTCGCCGCCATGAAGGTGCAGCCGGCCTCGATCACGAGCTACAAGCGCGGCGCCTCCGACTTCTCGGCGCAGGTCGCCAAGATGAAGTCCGACGGCTGCGACCTCGTCGTGCTCGGCGCGGTCCTCCGTGAGCCGATCGGCACAATGAGTGAAGCCAAGAAGCTCGGCTGGGACGTCACCTTCCTCGGCGCGACACCCGTCAACGTGATGGAAGTGCCGATGCTCGGCAAGGAGGCCGTCGAGGGACTCTATGCTGCAAGCGGCTTCGAGATCCCGTACGAGGACACCGCCAAGGGCAAGGTCAAGGACTGGCTGGTCAACTACAAGAAGATGTTCGGCACCGACGCCAACACCCAGGCCATCATCGGCTACAACGCGGTGATGACGTTTGCGTTCTACGCCAACAAGGCCGGCAAGGATCTCACCGGGCAGAAGATGCTCGATGCGCTCGAGTCGGGCGAGAAATTCCTCGACATCTTCAACTCGCCGCCGACCAAGTTCTCCAAGACCGACCACCTCGCCAACACCATCACCCAGGTGCAGCAGGTCAAGGGCGGCCGCTGGGTGCTGGTGAAGGACAATCTGATGTTCTGATGCTCTCTTGCGGAGAACTCGGTGCACCCTCTCCCCTTGCGGGAGAGGGTGGCTTCGCAACGCGAAGCCGGGTGAGCGGTTCTCTCCGCGAGGCGTTGTCCTTCGAGCGCGCCGATAGAACCCCTCATCCGGCGCGCGCAGTGCGCGCGCCACCTCCCAAAACGGAGAAGGAAGTAAAGAGTGAGGCGCGCCCTACAGCCGGCTGTTGTGGGCGAGAAGCTGTCGCAGGAAAAGGGCGGCGCGGCGATGGGCAAAACCGGCCGTCGGGCGTTAAGCAGAAATCCCGTGCCTGATCAGAACATCGCTGATTCTGACTGTCGGCGGACAACACTGGCATTCTTGTGTATAGTTCTACGCGCGCGCGAGGTGCCTGTTTTGGGGTTCGGAGTCATGCACAAGACACTTGCATCACTGTTGTCGTTGGCCATCATTGCTGTTGTTTGCGGCTACCCGGCGAGGGCGCAACAGGTCGCGGCCGAAACGCCGAAGGATGAGCTGTCCGCCCAGATCCGCTTGCAAGGTTTCGCCTGCGAAAAAGCGCTTGGTGCAACACGGGACAAGAAGCGCTCCCGGCCGGACTACGCTGTCTGGGTCCTCAAATGCAGCAACGCGACCTACAGGGTCTCGCGTGCCCCGGACATGGCGGCAAAGGTCGAGCTGCTCCGATGAGCGATGTGAGTGAACGCGTGGTGCATGATCCGGACCCGAAGCGCCGCGCTAGCGCAAAGTGTGCAGCGGTTTTCTGAAAAGATCATGCGCGATCAAGAAGCTAAAGCGCGATGATTTATCCCGATCTCATCGCTTAGTGCACTGAGGCCATTACCGGCTGGTCGGCATATTTCAGCACCGCAGACTGATGGAGCACGAACAGCGGTTGATAGCTCCGCTCAGCGTCGTCCTCGACCATCGCCATGCGGCGATTGTCGAGCATCAGCCAGTGGCCGTCGAGACGTGCAGCAGCAATCGCGTGCTCCTCGCCGGCGCGGGTGTCGCGCACCACGACGATGCGGAGGTCTTCCGCAGCTACGCCCGCCAGCCGCAGCGCGGCGAGCTTGGCGATGGCATAGTCTTCGCAATCGCCGGCGCCGCGCACGAAGGTCGCGAGCGGCGAGCTCCAGACGTCGTCGGTGCCGTCGTTGGCCGCGTGGATGGCGAGATTGATGGCGCGGTTGGTCTCGCCGAGGCGCGCACGGCCATCGCGGGCGCGGGCCTGGTCGACGATGGCGAGCAGCTTCAGGGCCGCGGGCGAGACGCAATTGTCCCGGTCGCCGTCGCACAGCGCGAGCTGCACCATGTCGTCGTCGAGCTTGTCCTTCAGCGTGGACCATTTCTGCTGGAGGCCGCCGGATGAGATGGCGAAGGCGAACACGCCGAACGGTTCGGCGGATTTGCGTACGAGGACGCCGGCGCCGGGCGACAGCAGCGTGCCGGCGCGAAGCTCGGCGGCCGATCCCAGCAGGATCAAGCCGCACAAGATCAGGATTGCACGCCAGGCGCGCGAGCGAGCAGCGGTCTCCATCTGACATCCCCTTCCCAGGCTTCGCGAGATCCCCTCGATCTCGACGTGCCGGGCTGTGTTGCTTCCCTGGAGATAGTGCGAGGCGGGCCGTTCTGTTCTGCTTAACGCGCCCGGCAGGGGTCCTAAAACCGTGGGACAGGCTGAAGCAGGCCAGCCCAAATTGCCTAAAATTTTACGGTCCCGAGGCTAGGGAGGGCGCTGCCGTGGTATGGATCCCGTTGCAGGCAGGCGTTGCGAGGTGGCTGATTCTGCGTCCTATGGCTAACAGCGCGCTATTTCGGGGGTTCTGTTACCTAGGTCACAGATCTAGTTCCATATCTGGCGCAGGATGTTGCCGGGCACCATGCAATGAAGATGACGCAAGTATCGCTTCGACCAATTTTACAATGAACGACTTGGGATGATGGGGAATGCGTGCATCTAAGCTCAATTCGACTTCAGAATGCTTGGAGTGTTACTTCAGCTTCTCTGGGAGTGCGCCAGCCTGCGGGGGCTCTTATGACCAAGTGACGCGAAATCACACGAGCAATAGATGGTTTCGCTAAGGACTTGGTAATGCTAAGCAAGCTTAGGCAATTGATACTTACTTAAATTTTAACCCTTTTGCGGTGCCCCGGTTGAACTACGCTGGCAAATTCGACGCCGCGACGTCCTTGGACGGCCAGGTTTCCGGTACGCCTGGCCACGTCCATGCCGATTCCCTTGCGGCCAAGCCCTTCATCGCAAAGGGACATGGCCATGTGCCTGATGGCGCGTTCGTCGTTCCCGACCCCAACCTGATCTTCAACGGCGAGTTCAAGCGCGCCGGCCTCGATCTCGTGCTGTCCCACGAAGGGCAGGAGTTCGTGGTTCACGATTATTTCAGGGGCGAGAAGCGCGCCGCAATCGCCTCGCCCGACGGCGCCCACCTCACCGGCGACATCGTCAATGCCCTCACCGGCCACGTCCAGGTTGCCCAGGCCGCGCCCGGCACCGCTGCGGCCCAGGTCATCGGTCACGTCACAAAACTCTCCGGCAGTGCGACCGCGATTCGCAACGGCGTCTCGGTCATCCTGAACAACGGCGACAATGTCGAGAAGGGCGACGTGGTCTCGACCGGCGCCGATTCGACGCTTGGCATCACCTTCATCGACGGCACCGTGTTCGGCCTGTCCTCCAATGCGCGGATGGTGCTGAACGAGATGGTCTACGACCCCAACGGGTCGAGCAACTACTCGCTGCTCAGCCTAGTTGCGGGCACCATCACCTTCGTCGCCGGCGAGACCGCCAAGCATGGCGACATGAAGGTCGACACGCCGGTCGCCACCATGGGCATCCGCGGCACGGCGGTGCTGACCCAGATCAACTTCGTCGTTCCCGCCGGCGGCGGGGATCCGCAGCCACAGGCGAGCTTCCAGGTACTGGTCGAGCCGAACGGCACGACCGGCTCCTACATCCTGTTCGACAAGGTCACGCTGCTGCCGATCGCGACGGTGAACCAGGCCGGCCAGATGATCCAGATCAGCGGCGGCAACGTCTCGATCGGCAATGCGCTGATGTCGCCGGAAATTCAGAAGCTGATCACGGACGTGTTCACGCTGAAGTTCACCGACAACAACACCAACACCAAGCTGACCACGAACTTCACCGACACGATCACGCCGATCAGCCTGGACTTCGCGTTCAAGTCGGGGTCCGGCCCCGTCGCAGTCGCGACATTCGTCAATCTCAGCCCGCAGGGACGCGACGGCCCCAGCAATTCAACGCAGCAGGCCACCCGTATTCCCGGCCAGCCGATCGTGCAAAGCTTCGACGCCGGCGGGAATGTAAAGACGGCGTTCGCGCTGACTGAGCGCGCGGGCATAACGGGCGACACGAACGCCGATACGATCACCGGCCTGATCAGATTCGTCGATCAAAACCTCGGCGACCGGCCGACAGTGTCGGTGAGTCTCGCCGAAGCGCCGAACTACGTCTACAAGAGCGCCGGCCAGCAGGACGTTACTGCCTCGCTCACCGAGCTCCAGAAGCAGGGCATCGCAGCGACGCAGATCCAGATCAGCGTCGTCGCCGACCCCGCCAACGAGAACAATGGCTCGGCGGTCTGGACCTACACGATCCCCGACAAGGTCTTCGACTTCCTCGCGGCCGGCGAAACCCTGACGCTGACCTACATGGTGCGGGTCGATACCAATTTTGTGGTGAACCCCGAGTCCAGGTTCATCCCGATCACCATCACGATCACGGGGACGAACGACAAGCCTACCGTCGCGACGTCGGGTGGCACCGTCATCGAGCAGGTCGGGACCGGTAACGAGGCTCTGGACGTCATCACCGGCACGGTCACCTTCGCCGACGTCGATCTGACGGATCGGCCGATCGTGAGCGCTGAGCTCTCGTCGACCCAGCCGTTCAAATATCTCGATGCCGAAGGCAACGACATCACGGCCACGCTGACGCCGCAGCAACTCGCCGCGATCGCAGCCGTCAAGGTGCCGCTGACGGTGGTGCAGGGTGCAGGGAACGGCAACAACGGCTCGGCCACCTGGACCTACAGCGTTCCCGACCATCTCTTCGACTTCCTTGCCGAGGACGAGAAGCTGATCCTCAATTACGTGGTGCAGGTCGATGACGGGCACGGCGGCATCGTCAGCACGCCGCTCACGGTTTCCATCAATGGTGCCGACGTCAATGTCGAGGGCACCAACGACGTACCGACGATCATCGAGGACGACACGATCTCGACCGGCGCGGTGACGGAGGATACGGAAGTCCTGACGGCCAGCGGTACCATTGCCTTCAACGATCCTGACCTCACGGATACACACACCGCGAGTTATATCCTGAAGTCGACGACGTCGAGCGCGCATCTGCCCGGATTCGGCGATGGTACCTCGCATATTGGCACGTTCGTGCTTGGACCGGTGAGCGAGAACCCGGGCGCCGGCACGAAAGGGGCCGTGGGCTGGACCTTCACGATCGACAACAACGATCCGGTGCTCCAGTCGCTGGCGCAGGGCCAGACCATCACCCAGGTCTACACCGTTACGGTCGACGATCTCCACGGTGGAACGGTCACCAAAGACGTCACGGTCACCATCACGGGGGCCAACGACGCCCCGACCATCACGAGCGATGAAGACGCGGCGAAGGGCTGTGTCACCGAGGACACGGGCCCGACACTCTCGATCTGCGGCACACTGGCGATCCAGGATCTCGACCTGATCGACACTCATGCCGCGCAGGCCGTGTTCAAGTCGTCGACGTCGAGCGTACATCTGCCGGGCTTCGACGACGGCACGCCGCTCGGCTGCTTCACGATTGATCCGTCGGTGTACGAATCCAACACCGACACCGACAACGGCGCGACGCTGGGCTGGCATTTCACGCTCGACAACAGCAATGCGGTGCTGCAGTCGCTGGCGCAGGGCCAGACCATCACCCAAGTCTACACCGTCACGATCGACGACCATCACGGTGGGATGGTCACGCAGGACGTCACCGTCACGATCAACGGTATCAACGACGCGCCGACCGTCACCAGCAGCGCCGCAGATGCCACTGGAGCGGTGACCGAGGATGCCAGTGCGACGTTGGCGATCTGCGGTACGCTGGCGATCCAGGATCTCGACCTGATCGATACCCACACGGCGGAAGCCGTGTTCAAGTCATCGTCCGTCAGTTCGGCCCTGCCGGGATTCGGTGCCGGCGCGAACATCGGTAGCTTCACGATCGATCAGTCCGTGCTCGAATCCAGCACCGATACCAGCAACGGCGCGACGCTGGGCTGGCACTTCAGCCTCGACAACAGCAATGCGGTGCTGCAGTCGCTGGCGCAGGGCCAGACCATCACCCAGGTCTACACCGTCACCTTCACCGACGATCATGGCGCCCAGGTCTCTCAGGACGTGACGGTCACGATCACCGGCACGAACGACGCGCCGACCCTCGCCGATCTCGACATTGGTCCGCTCACGGATACTGCCGCGGCCGACACCTTCTCCGATCTCACCGGCCATTTGTCCGGAACGGATGTCGACAGCGGCGAGACGGCGACGTTGACCTATGCCGTTCTGAACGCAGATCACCATGCGGTGACGACGGTTGCAGGACTGTACGGCTCGCTGACGGTCAACCCCGACGGCAGCTACAGCTACGTTCCCGACGCAGCCGCGATCAACGCGCTTTCGGAGGGCGACTATACGGATACGTTCACCGTCCAGACCAAGGACGCGCATGGTGCGACCGGCACGGCAACGCTCACGGTGGACGTGACCGGCGCGGACGACGGGAACGCCGCACCGGTGATCGACGTGAACCAGATCAGCGTATCGCAGGAAGGCGTCCAGGTCTTCATCCACGGCATCACGGTCATCGACGCCGACGCTGCTCCCGATGAAACATTCGCACTCACCGTGGCGGCGGATTCGGGCACTTATGTGGAGCCTGGACCGACGTCCGATACGCTGGCGAGTGTCAATTCAGCACTCCAGGGGCTGATCTATACGGAGCCGAGCCAGAGCGCGACTGCGACGGATAAGTTGGCGGTCACGGTGACCGACGGTCACGGCGCGACCGATACGATCAATCTGATCTTCAACCTGAACGAACAAGGCCCGGTCGCCCTCGCCAGCACCAGCGGCAAGGATGTGCTGTTCGGGACCGGCTATCAGGACCAGTTCGTATTCGCCGCCGACTCCAACCACGACACGATCCTCGATTTTGAGCACGGTCAAGATCACATCGACCTGACGGCGGTTGTGACGACCGATATCGACTCGGCATGGATAGCCCAGCACGTGGCGGCCTCAGGAGCTGACACCCTGATCACGATCAATGCGACGGACACCTTCCTCCTGAAGGGTGTCGCCCAGGTCCAGGCGAGCGACTTCATCGTCCATGCCTGATCGCTGCGCGATGGGCTGCGACCGTCCGCACAGCCGATCCGCGCTGCCGTTCGCCGCGAAAGCGTGATATCCAACCCTCATGAAACGTCTCAAGATCCTGCGGCGGTGGTTTGCGCGGAAGCTTGGCCTTGCGCGGCTGATGTGCCTCGTCCTGCTGGTTCTGTTTGCCGGCGCCCGCCTCTGGGATCCGCCGCCGATCCAGGAATTGCGGCTGCGCACCTTCGACATGTTCCAGCTGATCGATCCGCGCCACAAGGCGGTGCGGCCAGTCACCATCGTCGACATCGACGACAAGAGCCTCGCCAAGCTCGGTCAGTGGCCGTGGCCGCGGACGCGGATCGCCGATATGATCCAGAACCTCACCCAGAGCGGCGCGGTGGCGATCGGCTTCGACGTGGTGTTTTCCGAGCCCGACCGGCTCAATCCGGACCTGGTCGCGGACCAGATGCGCTCTCTCGACGATGCCACCCGCGCCAAGCTGCGCGAGCTTCCAACCAATGACCAGATCCTCGCCGAAGCGATCAAGCGCTCGCGCGTGGTGCTGGGCGAGACCGGGCAGCGGGCGATCTCGTCCGAGATCGACAAGTCGCTGCCTTTCACCGGCGTCGCGACGGTCGGCGAGGAGGGCGCCGAGCGATTTCTGTTCGAATTCCCGGGCCTGCTTCGCAACGTACCGGTCATCGAGAAGGCCGCGGCCGGCCGCGGCCTGTTCACCATCAAGACCGAGCGCGACGGCCTGATCCGCCGCGTGCCGATGGTGATGCGCGCCCAGGGCAACATCATGCCCTCGCTGAGCCTCGAGATTCTGCGCGTCGCCACGGGCACGCCGACGCTGCTGATCCGGACCGACAAGACCGGCGTGCGGGCCGTTCGCCTCAAGGGCGTCGAGATTCCGACCGACAAGAACGGTCAGCTCTGGGTGCATTATGCGCGCCAGGACCCCTCGATCTACGTCTCGGCGGCCGACGTCCTCGACAACACCGTCCCGCCAGCCAAGCTCGCCGGAAAGCTGGTGCTGGTCGGCACCTCCGCGGTCGGGCTCAACGACATCAAGACCACGCCAGTGTCCTCGACCATGCCCGGGGTCGAGATCCATGCCCAGGTGCTCGAGAGCCTGCTGAGCAAGGCGGTGATTTCCCAGCCGAGCTACGCGCTCGGCGTCGAATTGATCGCCGCGCTCGTCATCGGCCTGCTCGTCATCATCTTCACCCCGAATCTCGGGCCGGTGCGCCTCGTCCTCGCCGGTGCGACGTTCGCAGCGATCCTGGTCGGCACGTCCTGGTTCTTCTACGCGCAGCGCCGCTACCTCATCGACTTCACCTATCCGCTGCTCTCGACCACCGCGATCTATCTGACGCTGATCTTCGCCAGCTTCGTGCGCGAGCAGCGCCAGCGCGTGCAGATCCGCGGCATGTTCGCGCAATACATGTCGCCGGTGCTGGTCGAGCAGCTGGCGCAGTCGCCGGAAAAGCTCGTGCTCGGCGGCGAGGAGCGCGAGATGACGATCATGTTCTCCGACGTGCGCGGCTTCACCACGATCTCCGAGAGCTACAAGCACGATCCGCAAGGGCTGATCGCGCTGATGAACCGCTTCCTGACGCCGCTGACCGACGTGATCATCGAGCGCAAGGGCTACATCGACAAATACATGGGCGACGCCATCATGGCGTTCTGGAACGCGCCGCTCGACGATGCCGAGCACGAGGTCAATGCCTGCGAGGCGGCGATCCAGATGTTGGAGCAGATCGACGTGGTGAACAAGGAGCGCGAGCAGGAAGCCGCGGATGGCGGCCACGTCTACATCCCGCTCAATGTCGGTATAGGTCTCAACACCGGTATCGGCGTCGTCGGCAACATGGGCTCCGACCTGAAGAAGAACTATTCGGTGCTGGGCGACAGCGTGAACCTGGCCTCGCGGCTGGAAGGGCAGACCAAGGAATACGGCTTCCCGATCATCGTCGGATCCAGGACCGCGCTCGCGGCCAAGGAGAAGTTCGCGATCCTCGAGCTCGACTTCATCATGGTCAAGGGCAAGACCGAACCGGAAGTCATCTATGCCATCGCGGGCCGCGAGGACGTGATGCATTCGGGCGCGTTCCAGCGCCTGCGCAATATCACCATCGAGATGCTCGGCTGCTACCGGAGCCGCAACTGGCAGGGCGCACTGGACGCGATCGAGCGCGGCCGCCGCAGCGAGGACGCCGACACGCTTGAGAAGCTGTTCAAGCTCTACGAGGCGAGGATCAAGGAGTTTCAGCTCAATCCACCGCCGGAGGGCTGGACCGGTGCGTATGCGCTGCTGACGAAGTAGGCTGCAAGTGAGTGGGCATCGCTCGTGCCAAACTAGAGCGGTTCACGAATTTATTGAATCGGAAGGGATTCCGGATCTGGGGCGAATATGATTCAAGATGCTGGCTGGGCTGGAGGCCAGCATCCGATGGTGCGACCCATT